>CAYMIK010000008.1:0-38168 GCA_964390745.1 uncultured Candidatus Saccharibacteria bacterium | reverse complement strand
AAGCGAATCGATTCGCGCCAAAACAGAACCGCGATAGGCCCAATCAAGAAAACGTTGGAGGGGAACTTCGTCGCCCTCTACAACTATCTCTATCTGATCGTTCTTGATGTTCTTTGCGTAACCAAAAAGCCCTAGAGATTGGGCGAAGCTTTTCGCTGAACTGCGAAAAAACACGCCTTGCACGCGGCCAGCCACTCGAATAGTTAAGCGCTTCATGTTCATATAGGTCGATGGGGAGTTACGAACGAGTGAATTGTAGCACATTGCAGAAAAAGCTCTAGGTGTTATGATACCTCAAACACCAAACCGGAGGGGCGCGGTAGTTTGCGCACTTCCAAGGAGGCCACATGGCCGATAACACGGGCAAACGCCCGTCTTTCCGCGAATTGCTGCGTGCTCGATGGGCACAGGGCCATCGGCTTTGTGTGGGGTTGGACCCGGATCCCGACAAGATCCCTGGGTTCAGCGAGATTCCCAAGGATGACTTCGCTGCTCAGGCGGAGGCCGTCTGGCAGTTCTTGATGCCGATCATCAGGGCCACGTTCTTCATGGTGCTCTGCTACAAGCCGAATTCGGCGTTCTACGAACGCTTCGGCGACGAGGGCGTCAAGCTCCTCAAGCGCATCATGGACTACATCCACAAGCTGGATGCGAGCATCCCGGTGATCGACGATGCCAAGAGGGGCGACATCGGCAACACGAACAAGGGCTACGTCGACTCGATCTTCGAGTGGCTCGGGTTCGATGCCTGCACTGTCTCGCCGTACCTGGGCTTCGAGGCGCTTGGACCGTTCATTAAGCACCGATGTACCAACATCGTGCTGGTTCGAACGTCCAATCCGGGCGCACCGATGTTCCAGGATCGGATCGTCCGAACGTCCTGGAAGGAGTCGGCTGGATTCAACACGTTCGTATTCCCGTTCCGAGGGCGCGTCTTCACCGGCTTCCTCGCGCGGCTTCTCGCCTTTTTCATCGGCGAGAAGCTCTACCGGGTGGTTGCTCGCGAAGTCGCGCGTGCGGATAATGGGACCTTCGCAGTGGTGGTGGGCGCAACCTACCCTGCCGAGATGTGGGAGGTGCGCGCGATCATCGGACCCAGCATCCCCATCCTCATTCCTGGTGTCGGTACGCAGGGAGGGAACGTCGAGGAGGCGGTGACGGCCGGGCTCTCGCACGATGCAGAGCCGGCAACGATCGTCATCAACTCTTCCAGTGGCATCATTCATGCCAAGTGTCAGGGGAATGAATCCCAAGCAGAGGCTGCTGCTCGAGAGGCAAAGAGGACGACTCTCGAGATCGACACTGCTGTCGATGCCGTCGATTTCCTCGCGGCCTGACACCGACAGGCGCTGGGATATTCACTTCGTCCCCAAGTGAAGTGACAACGAAATAACACGCACGAGTATCACAGTACACGTGCGAGCCCCCGAAGGCTTTACAAGATTCGGGTGGTTCGCCTTGCAAAAGTTACGAGAACAACGGTTCTCGTGGCGCCCTTCCTTTTGGGATTTCCACACACTAAAAAAGGAACGGGTCGGCCACGCGTTGCGCGCAGCCGACCCAGGGAGTGTCATGAGTGCGAGGAGCGGTTCTTATCCTGAGCGCAGCTCAAAGGCGGCGCATCACTTACCCGTTTAGAGGCTACTATGTAGCCAACCTTGGCACTGTCTGACACTGAACTTCTACAACACTTCACGAGACCACTTCACGACCGGGCTGCTTTACTCCTCGAGATGGACGAGGCTGGGGCGCTTGGGCTTCTTGGTGCTTTCGCCCCGGTTTGGCCCGAGCTGCCGCAGAATCCCGTCGATCGAGAGCAGGGTTGCGAGCGCCAGGATCTCCTCCTGCGGGATTCCCGTGTCCCGCGCGAGCTTCCCGAGCTTTCGTCGCTCGTTCTGCCCGATGTGGAGACCATATACGTCGATCAAGTATGCGAGAAGCGTGAGGGCGATCTGGCCCTGGCGCTCCTCCGTGAGCGCGACCCTTACCCTTCGGGTCATGCTACTCGTGTGGGTCTTGTCCGTGTCGCTCATGGCGACCTCCGTGTGTTGTGCCGCTTCCTTAAGCGGCGTGCGTGCCCGGTTTGGCTTGGCTCACCATTGAGCTTTTGCCTTACCGGGAACATTGTATGATATATCAAAAAACCCACCCCGTCAAGGGTGGGTAAAAGATCAGACTGCTATCATCTCAATGCCTGAATCTTACTTTTGAGAATCTTTACACCCTTTGGAATATTTTCATGGTAGCTTTCTTTATGCGAGTCGCGTCGTTTGACAAGGTGTGGCTTTCTTAGTACTATCCAGAGCCATCAATGCGCTGAGACCACGGGGTCAAGATGCGCGGGAGCAACGTATGAAGCGGCTTGCGCTGGTCGTGAGGCACGGAACGTACGACTCGGCTACGGGTCAAATCGACCGTGAGGGTACCCACGAGATGGAGGTCCTGGCGACCCGCATCAACACCCTCGTTCGGCCTGGCGAGATCGTCAAGATGGTGGCCTCGACGGCGCCGCGAGGGCAGGGCTCGGCAGCGGTGCTGAGCCGCGGGCTGAGTGGTATCCCGTGGGAGAGCCACGAGGTTTTGTGGTCCGACTACAATCGGACCTTGAATGCGCCGAAGGCGTTGACCTTCGTGCGCGAGAAGTTGGCTGACGCTGATGTGGGAATCATCGTCACGCATCTCGAGATGACGGAGCGGCTTCCTGGGCTCATCATGGGAACGGGAAAGCGGCTAGAAGAGCTTCGCAAGGGTAAGGCGTGGCTCGTCAACATCGAGGACGGCACGTTCACGTGTGTCCCGTGACGTGCGAGGGTTGTTCGTAAGTGGAGGGCGTCGTGCGAATGAGCGCGACACAAGAGAGTTATACGCATCGTTTGTATGACGCTCTTCACTTTTGTCTCAACGGAATCGCCCAGTATAATTCTGGCACTTTGGATAATTTCATCTTTTGTTATCCAGAGCAGTTGGTGTACAATCAAATCGATAATCAATACAGCTCACATGAACAAGCTTCTCGCATTTTCAATTTCGACAAACTCAACGAACACGCCAGTGAATATTCCAGCGAATGAGGTGGTGGGGAATGTTGTGAATGCAACACCTTCCGCGCACACTTCGTCAGTAGGTGTGCTTTTTACGGTTTTGAATTGGTTTCTCATCGTGCTTCCTTTCATCATGATTGTTATCGGAATCATTTTGCTCGTAAAGAAAAAAATAGTCGGGGGAGTCATTTTGATTGTCCTCGCCTTTCCGCTTACTCTTTTATTGTTCGTGATTGCTTCGGTTATAAACTCTGCCGTTGTCGGATGAGCTGCCCTCAGGGTTCTTTGGTTGGCGTCATCGACTCTTGCGATGTCGACTTCTGGTTTTTTTCTGAGCGATAACATGAAAAATATGCCAATGCTTGAGGACGCCATTGGTTGTCTTTGATTCTCTTTCTTCTTCGTCAAGAGTGAGAATTTTGAAAGGAGACAATAACTTCTCGATGTGCTCTTTGTCATGAAAAGTCATGGTTGTATCTGTATGCCATGAGTCTTTGACACCAAAAAACTGCCCGCAAAAAATTCCATCATCCTTGAGTGATTCAACCAGACTCTCAAAAACCTTTTCAAATTCTTTCGGTCTCGTAAATGGAAGGCTAAACATCGAGCTGATGAGATCGAATGTGTTTTTTGGAAATGCAAACTTTTCGAATGAGCTTATTGTTACGTGGAGCTTATCTGAAAGTATGGATGAAGCCATCTTCGCTACTAATGGTTCTGCGTCAACTGCCGTAACATCAAAACCTTTTTCCAGAAGATATTTAGAATCTTTCAGTGCGCCAGCACCCATGTCGAGAGCTTTGCCGCCTTTTTTCACGTAAGGCATGGCTCGTATGAGTAGTGGCGAAGGAGGGTAGTCCTTTGTAATTGCGAAATGGCTTGCCCAGCCTCTTTTCTTGCGTTGTGCCATGGGTTTGTATTAATGATGGACAAGCAAATAATAACAATATTTCATTGTTGTGTCATTGGTGGGACGTGGAGGACGGGTTTCGAAGCGGGGAGTGGGAGAAGTTGATTGAAACTTTTGCTAGGACGCGTCTCTTATTCTTTCAAGATTGCTTCTCAGAAGTCTAATACCCTCTGGCAATCTATGGGTGAATCCTTTTCCGTGTCGATAAATGACTTTATGAGCAGCAAGAAGAAGCTCATATTTTGATACCATCGGATCTTTAGCTAGCTCTCCATAGCCTTGATCAAGCCATTCATGTGTTTCTGGTGGCATGTGATAGTGCGCCTTGGCAATGTCATACCGAGGATCACCAGATTGTGCCCCAGCAAGGTCTATTACCCCTGTGATTTTCTTGCCATCACTAAAGATATGCTCAGAGTGGTAGTCATTATGAAGAAAAACCCCCTGAGTAATTGTCTGACTTGCAATCTCGTCTCTGATTCTTTCTATGAGCTCGACGTCGCTCTCTTTTATTCCAGCAATTTGTGGCAAAGGCGTGAGATCACGTTTTGTATCTGTAATGCTTGATTTGAAATCATCAGATTTTCCGCGCAACTTGCCATCTCTTACAACAAGACTTCCAAAACCTTCCATTGGAATTTCGTGAATTCTTTTTAAAACTCTTCCTGCATCCGTTATGACATCATGAGTGATCATTTCTTTTGGCGTTCTTTCTAGGGCCTTTCCCGAAACCGCACCTTCAACTATTACTGCTTTGTGAAGGGCATCTGATTCCTTCTTCCATGCAATTGGACGTGCGCTCGGAATGTCGTGTTCTTGAAAAAGTCTCAAGCTCGCATCTTCAACCTCAAAGAATGTCGGATTGTCTCCAACTTTGAAAAAGACTTTTTCACCTGAAAGGGTACCAAAAAATACCTGGCTATTGTCGCCATGTTCATCTTCACTGAGGCGTGTTAAGTCTGCAATTTCAAGGCCGAAATCATCTCGAATAGCGTGTTCGAGTTGTATGATGTCGTATTGTTCTTTTCGAGCTGCCTTTGGGGTTTCTTGTGGGATTGATTGGTCAGGTGTTTTCATTTTGATCTCTTTTACAAAGTCATTCTAATTTGAAATAGAATATAGAGCAATACCATCAAGTAAAGTTCAAAATACTTCACGCTCTCTTGAAAAATAACCATTTTTTCGAACTCAAAAATTACTCTTCATTGAGCGAAGAGTCACGTCTTTTATTTTCTATATCTTCCATGGTGGGACGTGGAGGATGGGTTTCGAAGTGAGGAGTGGGGGAAGCTGATAACCAGACTCGTCAAACGCTATTGTTTCTCTGTCATTCGCTTGTAGTAATCGGCATAAGGCTCTAAACCTGCTTCCGATCTGCGTTTTTCGATATCCTCAATATCTTCTATGGCATAGGGAACAAGTTTTCCATCATCTTCAACCATAAATTGTGTGCCATATTTCTGAGGCTTGTGAGTATTTTTTAGAACCCTGTCTTCAAGATAGGCGATGCAAGTTCGGTCGATATCTTCTTTGTTTGCTTTCATCATCTCAAGACATTGTTCTTGAAATGCTACATCGTGATCTGCATGTTGTGCAATGAGCCAGGCATCTTGCGAGGCTTGCTCGCCAAACTTTGATATGGTTGGCCACCCATGTTTCTGAATAATTTTTTGAAGTAACTCGGTATTTGTTTTGTCTATTTCAGGATCATATCCTGCGGTCTCCCAGTTCTCTCTCGTGTATTGATCCGCCAATGTCATGGTGAAAATTTGCTCTTTTACATCATCGATCGTTTCTCCGGCTTCTGCTCCATCTGACATTTCCCTCAGACTTCTCCGTATCTCTGCGAGTTGCTCTTTATCTGCTTGAATTTTTGCAGCCATTCCTGCGTCTTCCACTGCCTGAGTTTCTGGGTCAACAACACTCTGTGGCTCCAGTGTAGGATTCTCTGTAGCGCCTTCTTTTTCTTGCGCAGCAGGGATATTTGATTCTGGATTAAAGTGTGATTCGTTTATCATGTTGTAGTGTTGTATTTAACTTTTAGATTGTACCACATAAAAGTATGATCCTTGTTTAGGACAAAAGTTCGAAATACTTCACGGCCTCTCAGAAAACAGAGACTTTTTCGAACTCAAAAACTTCTCATGGTTGAGCCAAGAGTAGTAGATTATATTTTCTAAGTCTTCCATGGTGGGACGTGGAGGATGGGTTTCGAAGTGAAGAGTGGGAGGAGTTGATCCAAGGGCTAATTACACAAGTGCTTGATACATCTGCCCAGAACCTTTTTAATCAGGAAAATGCCGTTCTTGTTTAGTAAGCCACCCTGGGCCTTTTACATCTCTAATATTTTTGACCATTGCTTGCCAGCCAGGAAGTTTTTCTCCATCGGCCTCAGGATCGTAGCTCTCAAAGTAAGCCTGAAGAATCGTGCCGCGTGGCACACCTTGATCAATAAGGTTCTTAAGCTCTGCACGTTCGAGGACGTAAGCTCCTTTGTCATCTTCCCCAGAGAGCTGTAAGGTAAGGTCTTCGGTGACAGCTTCGTTGAGCCACCTAAGTTTTTCTACAGGAAGCCATCTATCTCTTCGACGGGCTTGGATGTGTAGACCTGTTTTTTTCTCCTCATACTTTTCCCATCCTTCGTGATCTCTTAAGCCCATAATTCTGCCAGAGATGGCATGTGTAAGTTCATGAAATACGGCATGCCGACGATTTTCGGGCTCAAGCGCCTTACTTGCTCGTGCTACGCCATCTCTATATTCAGCACCTGAAGTATCGACAAGTGGATCGCTTAAAATAATTTGTGTTTCCTTAAGGCGTCGTTCTAGGAGTTGCTGGCTAATGGGAATATCTCTATTGGAGATTGCCACCAAGGCTCTTTCGGCAAACTCTGTCTTATAACGAGTCACTTCTGCGGAGAATCCTGCTATCTCAGCATCAAATCGTCTCTTATGATTCTCGAGGATTCTGGCAAACAGCTCGTTACTTAATCGAGCGTCTTTCAAAAGAGAAGCGCCATTTTGTAAATTGACAAATTTTTCGTCTGGCATAAGAGCTCTAAGCTGCTCTCCAGTTTCGGGATCATCCCAAGCTACTCGAAAAAAACCAAGTGCCGCCATTCCTCTGTCATAAGAGGTGCCTTCAAGGGCCCATATGAGTGTTTGCTTGTCACTCGAAAAAGCATCACGCAGTTCTTCTTCGATCTCTTCTCGTGATTTGCTGTGTGTTGCTTTTCCTTCATCAATAGAGCGTAAGAGTCCCTGTCTCCACTTGTACATTTCCAAAGATGCCTCACCAAAAACTCTTGGCTCTTGTGGCTCTAAGCGTTTTTCGTATTCTGTGGCATATTCGGGAGAGTCTTCGCCAATGTATCTAAATTCTGGGGATTTCATAGCGAGATTATAGCATTGTGTCGTTGCGTTGCAAACTCTCGAACGACAGAGAAAAAGAAGTTCGAAATACTTCACGCTTTCCTGGAAAACGGACACTTTTTCGAACTCAAAAATTACTCTCTGTTGAGCAAAGAGTCGAGTCATTTATTTTCCAAGTTCTTCGTGGTGGGACGTGAAGGATTCGAACCTTCGACCGTTTGCTTAAGAGGCAACTGCTCTACCAACTGAGCTAACGTCCCGTATTATTTCGATTTGTGCCAGAAGCGCTCGTCGAAATGCAAAATTACAAATGCGTCACGAGTATAATACAAACTTGCATTCATGGCAAGTCTGTTTCTCGATTTTGCCCAGGTTCTCGCATGGTGAGGGGACCTAACTAGATTCCATAGTACTTAGACTGCCGGGCGCTCAATTTGTATCCAACGCCATGTACGGTTTGAATAAGTTCTCGCGAAAACGGTTCATCGATCTTTTTTCGGAGATATCGCACGTGTACATCAACCGTATTGGTGAAGGGGTCGGTGGAGTAATCCCACACGTGCTCGAGAATCATGTTTCGAGTGAGAACGATCTCGGGATTTCGCATTAGGTATTCGAGGAGCATGAACTCTTTTCGACTCAGTTCAATCTCTCGATCTCGGCGAGTAACCTTTTGCTTGGTGGTATCCAAAATGACATCTTCAAACTTCAAAACATTGCCCTTGAGTGTTCGCTCGCGGCGCATGAGGGCACGAACGCGCGCAACAAATTCTTCAAATGAAAAGGGCTTGGACATGTAATCGTCCACGCCAGCATTGAGTGCCTTGATAACATTTTGTACATCGTCTATGACCGTCAACATTATAATAGGCGCAGTGACACCCAGCTCTCGAAGTGCTGCGGCTGTTTGAATGCCATCACCATCGGGGAGCATGAAGTCCATCGTGATGAGGTCGTAGGGGTTGAGCTTCGCCATTTTGCGGCTTTCGGCACACGTTCTGGCAATATCTACGGCAAAACCTTGATCTTCTAGGCCTTTTACCATGAAACTGACGATTCCCTCCTCGTCCTCGGTGATGAGAATGCGCATTCTGTTGGGGTTTTTAGTGTGTTTCTACTATAAGTACCCATCATTAAAAAACTATTAAGAGATTTTTGCAAGTACTGCAAGATAAAAAATCACCCTGACGAGCAGGGCGATTGAGGCTAAAAATATTTTGTTGTTAAGGATTACACTTTCATAAGTTGATAGATTCCATACATCAACTTCAATCGTTGGAAACTGAGGAACTCGTTCTTGAGGCTTTCAACTACACCTTCGGCAATTTTGAGATCACACTTCAAGAGGGAAGCAAGCTTTTCGGCGTTAAACAGTGTAGCGAGTTGTTCTGGTTCGCGGATCAAGGAAAGGAGTACGATACCACTTCGGAACTCTTGAGAATTTTTGTCAGGAAATTCTACGAAGTAAAAGCAGATCAGGCCTTTGCGGCCAGCTTCGTTAATTCCAACGTGCAGTCCCGCGCATGAAGCATTTTCGCTTGCAGTAAAATCTTTTACTTGTTCGCCACCTTTGAGGGGAGCGAAGAAGCGAACAGATTCACCGGAAGTGATGATACTTTGGATACCATCGCAGAGAGAGGTTTTGATATCGGTTATTTTCTGAGGCATACGTTTTTGTTTTTGATCGACTCGGGCGAAATGCCCTCGTTCGAATGACTTTTATGAGGTTTTGAGCGTTTCGTATCAGATCGAGTAGGCGCGAGGCGCCGTATCGAGATCTTGGCGAAACCCTCATGAACGCGCAATAGTGTATACCAAAACGACCTTCTTGTCAAAGGTCGCTCTGTGCAAAAGTGCTTATTACAGCCAAAGCTACAAGAAATACAGCTCAGTTGCTTGTGTGTGACCCTGCAGAAGATTTGTCACAAAAGATGTTGCAGCACCGAGCCCTGGGACACCCAAGCGTTCAAGGAAGCCAGCTTTTCTTGAATATTCAACAACATCATAGCTTTCTGTTTTTCCAAGCTCTGCGGCTTTGGTGATAGCGTCCTCTTCGTAACCCGTTGCGTCAATCAACTTCGCGGCTTTCGCCTGAGCTGCTGTCAAAACACGGCCATCGGCAACCTTCAAAACTGCTGCCTTGTCGAGCCCTCGTCCCTTTACGATGTGATCCACGAAGATGTTGTAAGAGTTATCGATAATACCCTGGACAATCTCTTTTTCTTGCGCGGTTGTTGGGCGAGCTCCACTGAGCATGTCTTTATACGGGCCAGATTTAAACGTTTCAACGTGCACACCATACTTATTCAGTAAGTCACCGTAGTTGTATGATTGCAAGATCACGCCAATGCTTCCGTTGAGAGAGGTTGGATTAGCAATAATGTAATCTGTTGCGCATATGGCATAGTAGGCACCGCTCGCAGCCTCCGTGTGAACATAGGTGACAACGGGTTTTCCAGCGGTCTTAACATCGGCAATTTTTTGGAAGAGGTCTTCGCTGGCCGTAACAGAGCCACCAGGGCTGTCGGTTTCGATAATCACTGCCTGTACGGCAGGATCTTGTTTCGCCATTTCGAGTTGATTCAAAACATCTTGTGTGCTGCCCTGTTCTTGCAAAACAGAACTTGCATCGTTTGCGCTGGAAATAACTCCCGAGAGATGAATCAGTGCGATCTTGTCGTCTCTTGCTCCATGGCTTGCAACAATCGTTTCTTGGTAGGGGAGATCGCGGCTAAAAACATTATCAAAGAAGACGTGGGTCCCAAAGGCGATACCCAAGACGTTGACGAGCAATATGACGAAGATCAAGAAAAAAGCACAGCAACCGCCCAACCACTTCAGAGCGGTATGCTTTTTGTGGGGAGCAGGAATAATAATATCAGGCCGTGGTTCGGCCTGTTCCTTGGCTGTCTTCTTTGTGTTCGAAACCTTTGGCATTTTCCTCCTAAAATCTTCAAAACTTTCTCTCGAAAGTGGACATTATTATAACACAGTTTGCAAAGCCCTGTCATTTGCTATAATGCAAAAGCTTTGAAACGCAAAAACGCTTGAATCAAGAGAAAATTCTTGTTCTCAAATTGAATAAAGTCCACTGCGAGAATTGCGCAAATGATATATTCGCACGGCTCAAGGCTATGCATGGCATCGTGGATATTCATTACTCGAAAAAATCGGGGAGAATTCATGTTGCGCTCGATCGTCAACCGGCACGAAGCGGAGATATTTTGAAGCTCATATATGAGCACGGCGGTGAGGCAGAAGTTGAAAACCTCGATGACTCAGTGGGAATTAAAGAACATGGCACCCAAGATAGCTTTTTTAGACGATTCCGCGCAAGCCTTCTTTGGATCCAGGTGGTAACGGCGGTGGCTCTTACGGTTATTATCGGTGGGCTCACCATCACGTTGCACTTTGTGCCGTTTCAGGGTGCTCGCTCGCTCCTTTTTGTTTTTACGGTTGCACTTTTCTTGTGGGTCATCATCCCGCTTATTCGCGGGATCGGCGTGAGTCAGCACAAGGTTGATGTTCTTTCGTACCTTGGTGGGGCTGCGCTTCTTGGCATGAGTATCTACAACACCTTTACGCGTGGTCAGTATGTGTACTACTTCGACGTGGCGGCGATTTTCACTGTTCTGCTTATTGTTCGGTATGTTGAAGAACGTGTGAAACAACAGAGCAATCAGTTTATTAAAACGCTTCAGTCATATATTCCACGGAAAACGAAAAAGATTTTTCCCGATGGAAAAAGTTTGTATCTTTCCGTGAAGGCCATTGAGGTAGGCGACCACATCCAAGTGAAATCACAGGAACGAATTCCTTTTGATGGCGAAGTGGTGGAAGGAAACTCCACAGTTGATGAATCATTTTTGGCGGGCGAGAGTTTGCCAAAAGAAAAAGGCGTGGGGAGTTTAGTGTTTGCGGGTTCGTTGAATCAGTCTGGAACGATTGTTGTTCGCGTAGTTCACAAACTTGGCGATACACTGCTCCAAGAGATTGCCTCTTCGCTTTCACGATCGCAAACAACCTTTTCGCACATTCAGAAACGATTGAACGTTGTTTCTTGGATCGCACTTCCGTTTACCGTGCTCATTGCTGTTGGTGCGTTCTTTGGTTGGTTCGCAACCGGCTTTTCTCTGTTCGATGCGCTTCGTGTAGCCATTACTGTGCTGCTGGCCGTTTCGCCTTTGAGTTTTCGAATCATCACGCAAACAGTGTATGCCATAACGCTGCAGAAGGTTGCTGCTCGTGGGATTTTATTCCATCGCATTACCAATATCGAGCACCTTCCTCGAGCCAACACGGCGCTCTTTCCGTATTTGGGAGTTATTACCGAAGGAAAACCGCGCGTCGTTGATATCTTGGGCGGTGACAGGTTTAAAATTATTCAGATGGCAGGAAGTTTAGAGCAAAGCGTTGATAATGTTCTTGGTCGTGCTGTGGTGGAGAGTGCATTGAATGAAGGTGTAACACTTTCTCGCCATACCAAAGACGATTCTTTTGAAGCACACAATGGTGTTTCAGGAATTATCGATGGGCGTTTGCTCGCGTTAGGTTCTCCAAAGTTCGCTCAAGACTTTGGTGCAAACGTGGAACCACATGTTGCGACGATTCAAGATTTAGAAGCGCAAGGAAAGATGGTTTTAGTGCTGTGCACCAAAAAAGAGGTGCTGGGAATTCTTGGAATCGTTGACGAAAAGCGTGAAGGCATGAAAGAGACCATTCAAAATCTCTCGCGCATTGGCGTGAAGTCGTATATTGTGAGTTCGCAAAATAAAACGGCACTTTCGGTGCAGTCAAAGTTGCTTGGTGCAGCTGGTGCGATATCTGATCCTGACGAGAGCCAGAGAAATGCGGCTATACGAGCACTGGCTCGCAAAAAGAATTTAGTTCTTGCCGTGCACGATTTGGAAAACAGGGAAGTATTTTCTGAAGCTCACCTTCATGCACTGCTACATGTGAACGATATGAAAGAGGAAAGTGATTCCATCGTATTTATTCGTCCCTTTATTACGCGCCTCCCGGAGATATTCCGTTTTTCTTTGGCTGCGTCTCGAATCATTCAACAAAACCTGGCTTTTGCGCTGCTGTATAATGTAGCTGCGTTTCTCTTGGCGCTCACAGATATTATTCAGCCTGCCATTGCGGCAGCACTTTCGGGACTTTCGGTCATTTTTATTCTCCTTCAGAGTTTACGCGCAAAGAACGATCCGAGAAGATAGGGAACTCTTTCATAAACTGTGCACAGGCGCTGCTTGACAGCAGGGCCTTTTTCTTGTACAATGTTGCGCGTTCTTTGAAGATTTCGAAAAAACAAAAATGCCAACACAAACAAAAAATATTGCCTTTACGACGCAAGACCAGTGTGAAATTCGTGGAACGATGTATGTTCCCGAAGCTTCCAATGGTGGTGCAATTATTTGTTTACACCAGCTTCGATTGGACCGATCGACCTACGATCACTTTGCGCACGAGATGGCCACTCGTGGTTTTTATGTTCTTGCTATCGATCTTCGTGGACACGGGGAGAGTACAAACATTCAAGGCAAAACTTTGACGCACGAATCCATGACCGAAGATGACTTTCGTAAAATTCCTGGTCTTGATGTGGAGAGTGCAAAGTCTTTTTTGATGCATGAGTACAAAATTAATCCCGAAAGCATTGGGTTGGTGGGTGCCAGCATCGGAGCAAATGCCGCGCTTATTTCTGCTGGGCGAAACCCGCAAACGTCATTTGTGGTCGCACTTTCGCCGGGGATTGATTATCGCGGAATTCAACCCGGGAACGATGTTTCGCAGATACAAAAACCTGTTTTGCTTCTTACCTCTCAAGAGGATACATACTCGGCAGCTTCGTGTAATGAACTTTTTCCACGAATTCCTGCTCAAGAAAAACAAATTCAAGTAGTTGAGACCAACGAGCATGGAACAAATTTGTTCCATGACCCAGAACTTGAAAAGTTTGTGTGTGATTGGATCTCGCACGTAACACGATGAAAACATTACGACATCTTTTTGTAGGATTCCTTGTGGCCGCAGTTATTGCGATGCCACTTTTTTCTTTGCGAGAGGCCGATGCTTCGTCGCTTTCAACCGAATGGTTTAATGGAACATATAAAAATAGTGAAGTGTGGGACTACAGCACGAATTACTCGCAACCCAACTACGGAACACATGATTGGATTGCCGATCATGCGATGCATCTTTTGCCAGAATCAGAACGAGGGTGGATCGAAAACAACTACGATGCATTTTTGCTTGGCACAGAGGCGCCAGATAATGCTGAGCTTTCGTATCTTGGAAAAAATACGGGTTACGGGGATTTTCAAAATCACGTTATAGCCTTTGATACAGACGGAATAATCACCAACGACGCTGCTGCGCGGCGAGCAAAAGAAGAATACAACAAGGCGGATCAAAACCTCCCATGGAACGAGCGATTGGCTGCTTATTATGCTGGCGCCATGACGCATTACATTGCTGATGTTTCGGCATATCCGCATGTTATGGGCGGGGATTCGTTCTTGCCGGGAGCTTCGAACCATTCCGAATACGAACGAGGCGTTGAAGCTTATACTACTCGATACAATGGGGGAAAGTTTGAGTCGTTTATTCCCAATGTGGATGAGTTGGGAACAACCACTGCCTACAATGCAGCGATACAAGTTGCACGAACCACGACATTTGGATACGGCTCTACGTGGGGAGCGGACTGGATGAATAATCATATGCCCTTGCAAGGAAATTCGTGGAACACTTCTGCAAATGCAACGTTTACAGGTTCTGCTGCCGACTCCTTGGGGCGCGCAGTAATTGCGACAGCAAAAGTTTTGCATACTTTAGCACTTCGAAATGGGTACGTTCTTGAGCGGGTTCCTGAGAGCTCTGCCTCGCGATACGAAACTGCGGTGGGTATTTCACAAAAGATGTATCCGGAAGCGGGAAGTGCTTCGTCGGTGTTCTTGGTTTCAGGGCGAAGCTACCTAGATGCTGTGCCTTTGGGATCACTGGCTTCGCAGGAGAACGGTGTTATACTTTTTGCCGATACGAGTTCTGTTCCTGCGGTAACTTTGAATGAAATTGCTCGTGTGTTGCCGCACTCGGCTACTTCAAAGATTTATGTTGTTGGAAAAAGTTCGGTGATTACTACCTCCGTAGACGATTATTTGAATGCGCACTTTGTTGACGAGGTTGTTCGCATAACGCCTTGGAGCCGCGTTGATGAGTCAGTACAAGTTGCTGGGTTGTTAGATGTCACCAACACCGCGTTTCTCGTGCAAAGCAGCATGGTAGATGGTATTCCGGCTGGTGCTGTTTCTGCGCGTGAAGGCTGGCCCATTCTTGTTACGCCGGGATCTTCGCTCGCATCGGACGTTGCTGATTTTTTGCAAAGCGAACCCAAAGGCGAAAGCATTTCGCACATATATATTGTAGGTGGGACCAGCGCAATAAGCTCAAGCGTTGAGAGCGCACTTACCTTGATGGGCAAAACGGTGACGCGAATTTCTGGTACTGACCGATTTGATACTTCGAAAGAAGTTGCACTGGAATTTTTTGAACACCCTGCTTCGTTGGCATTGGCCAACGGATACTCGCTCGTAGATGCTGTTTCGGGCAGCGTTTTGGGAGGATCGTACAATGCACCGGTTCTCTTAACCCAAGCTTCTTCGTTGCCAGTATCGGTTTCTGGGTATGTTCATGGCAATGCAGGAACGCTTACGAGTGGATTCGTCTTTGGTGGAACAACCGCCATTTCGTATCCTCTTGAGCGAGTATTAGGGCTTAGTTTCTAGGAAGCCCAATACCTAGCAATCGCGAACGATTCTTGGTATAATATTCGCGATGGAAGACGCTGAGAAATCAAAAAAAATACTATTGAAACGCGGTGCCGTGCTTGGGGCACTCGTTGTTGTTATTGTTGGTGCGTGGCTTTTCTTTCGAACAAATCCATCGTCACTGGGAATTGGCTCATCAACGGATCTTGGGCTCCTTTCCTCTGAGCGACAAGCTGGCAAGCAGTATGCTTCAGCAGTAGGGTACTATGTTGAACCGTTTCGATTGAAAGGAAGCAACGGAAAGATTATCGATTTTCAAAAAGATATTCTTGGCAAGAAGACTTTGCTCGTTTTTCAGGCAACATGGTGTGTGTATTGTAAACAGGAGCTGAATGATCTCAAGCAGATTGCTGCAGAGAAGCGAGTAAACTTTATAACGGTTGATATTAATGAAGAAGAAAGTTTGGTTCAGGCTCATTTGGCGCAGTATGGAATTTCGTATCCTTGGTACTACGATCCAGGCGGAGCGGTTTCTACCTGGTTCTTGCTTGCAGGAACGCCTACGCATGTTTATATCGATCAAACAGGAAAAATTATCCGACGCGACGCCGGGTATCAATCTGCACAACAACTGAACGAAGCGATCAACCAACTGTTAGCATCATAAAAGTGTAAGAAGATTTAAAAAGTAGCCCGTGTGGCTACTTTTTGATTTGCTTCATTATTTCGTCAACTTTGCGATACAGCTCTTGCTTGGTCCCCGTGTTGTCGATTCGGAAGTCTGCAAGTTTTCCGAGGCTGGGAATGTCTTTTTCATTGCGCGAAGTTTTTTCGATCTTTTTGAATTGCTGCAATGTCAGTGTATCTTCATTTGGCTTTTCGCCACGCTTTTTTGCTTTTTCGTAGCGCATCTCAACGGGCGCTGTTACGTAAATCAGTTTAAAGCCAGGAATGGTTTTAAAAAGTTTGTATTCATTTTTAAACCTCATTCCATCAACAAGACTCAGCTTCAATTTTTCTTTGACGATATCTTTGGTAAGCACTTGCGCAAGAATGTCATATCCGAAAAGTTCTCGCAATGACATCGCAAGATGCGATTCGTTATAACGCGAGTGGGGAAGTGAGATTCGATCAAGAATATCGTCGAGGATTTTCGAAAATCGAAACTGCTTTACTTTGTACTTTTTTACGAGGTATTCGGCAACGGTTCCTTTTCCGGAAGCGTTTTCGCCGGTTAAACCAAGAATGATCATATATTTCTCGAAATCATTGTAGTACGAATAAGCCCTAGTGCCAAATGATTGACGGATTCAAGGAAACATAGCAAGATAGCGCTACGTAGTTCCACCTCTCTCACGAAAGGTACGACGATGTCGAACGAACTGATGTTCGGAGTGTTCGGGCTGATCGCTCTGCTCGTCTCCGCCCTGAGCTATCCGCTGATCTGTGCGAAGATCGTGCTGGGTGTTATCCTCGGCTGGTTCTTGCCGGGGGCATTGGGCGCATTCGTCATCGAGCTGGACGAATGGGCTCAGAGCAGAGATCAAAGGTTCGACTGGGACTACGTTCGTCGGGCTTCGGCAGGCGGACTCCTGATGTTCCTCGTTGGTCTCGGTTTCGTCACGGTCATTCCTGTTGTCTCGTGGTTCGTTCGTGCTAAGGAGGCAGCCGCATGACGCATGCGCTTCACGAGGTCTCCATCTTCGCCGCCTGGCTTCTCGTGAACCTCTGGGTCATGCCGGTTCTCGTCGCCGAGTGCCTGGTCTGTATTATCGACCAGCGCCACATGAGCCGCAGGACCCTCCGCGAAGCGTTTCGGCTCGGCCCCGCCGGACTCGCGCTCGCCACAATGATCGCGGTTATCATCGTCGTGAAGATCGCAACGACGCAGAGACCGCAAGCGCCCACCCGACGCCGTCGGTGGCCGCTCGATGTACTTCGCCTGCTGCACATGTTGCGGTGGGCGAGTTCCAATTGGTAAAAATCTCTCCTTGCAAATTCCCTTTTCTTTGAGTATCCTACATTTATGCCAAAAAAAGTTGACGTTGTCTCTAAAATTCGTAAGGCGCTTTCAGGTGTGAAAGACCCAGAGCTCGATCTCCCCATAACCGAGCTGGGTTTGGTGTACGATATTTATATGGAAGATGATAAGGCGGTTATTCGAATGACACTGACAACACTTGGGTGCCCACTCTTTGATGTGATTGAAGAAGATATTCGTAAGCGAATGAAAAAGATTAAAGAAGTAGACAAGGTTCGGCTCGAACTTACCTTCGATCCGCCGTGGTCGCCAGAGATGATGACCGAAGATGCAAAAGCAAAGCTCGGATTCTTGTAGAGGCTCTTTCGATGGACGAGTAAAATAATCAACGCAGGCAGAACCTGCGGAATATTTTATTCCGAGAGGTTGTGCTTCGTGTGTTGACGAGCATGCGTTCGTTACCTGATTGGCCGAGGCTTTGCGACCCATCCGAAGATTGGGTCCGCCATGCCCTTCTTCAGCTGATTGCCATTCATCACCGTGCCCTGGCCCCACTCGCCAATCCGGAGCTCCACGGGCTCAGCATCGGGCCGGAGAACTCGAATCCGTTCAGGCCGATGTATTTCCGGGGCCGGTGCCTCGTGTGGGAGAAGCACTTCTGCCTTGATGCACCCACTGTTTCGGAAGGCAAATTCCGCGATGTGGGTGCGAACCCCCGGAAGCCAGATCTTGCAGGCGATCATTTCGTATGTCTCGAACTTCGCATCCGACTCTGGCCAGCGGAGTTCACCTCGGTACTTTCGGTAGTCACCGTGCTTCCACCATCCCACTCTTCCTCCGAAGATCTGCTCGAGTCGGAAGATGATCAGGTGTACCTCCATGAGGAGTTCTGATACGGTGAAGTCCAGCGGGTAGTCTCCTCTGGCGCGTTCAGTTGCCTCGAAAGTGGGGAGCTCGAACAGCTTGCCGCCGGCAGCCGTGAAGGCCACGAGGCGCGAGTGATGAACGGGCATGGCGCCTCCTTGCGCTCTTCTTGTAGGGTTGGAAGGAGCGTGCAACTTCTGATCTCATAATGATCTCTTTTTAGGGAGCGCGTCAACCTTGACATTATTAATTTGTTCCTGTATAAATTCTAAACCAGACTAAAACAGTCGGAATTCATTTTATTTCACCTATGCGCGTTTCAACCAAATCATATTACGGTATGCTTGCCATGGTTTTCTTGGCCAAGCAAAAGGATGTTTCACGGCTTTCTGCTATTGCAGAAGCTGAACGAATTCCTTCGGATTTTCTTGAGAAAATTTTGCAAGAATTGCGAAAGGCTGGTTTAGTTATTTCGCACAAGGGTTCGAAGGGTGGTTATAAATTGGCAAAACGAGCGAAACAGATTAATTCCTACGATGTCATTCAAGTGCTTGAGGGTGGAATAGCGCCATTTCTCTGTGTTTCAGGTTCGCATGAAGATGGGAGCTGCCCGCGAGAATCAAAATGCTCGACGAAAAATGTTTGGCGAACGCTTGATACGACCGTAAATGCAACGTTGAAAAAAATTTCTTTGGCAGATTTAATTTCATGAGTACTATGCTTCAACTCAAAAAGGTTTCAGTAAAAATTGGTGACAAAAAGATTTTGCATAACATTTCCTATGAATTCAAAAAAGGAAAAGTGTATGCGCTGATGGGACCAAATGGTTCGGGAAAGTCTACGCTGGCCCAGACAGTTATGGGAAGTCCAGTCTACGAAGTCTCTGGAACAACGCTGTTCAAGGGAAAGCCGATTTCCAAGCTCGATGCCGCTGAGCGTGCAAAAAAAGGAATCTTTTTGTCTTTTCAATCTCCGCAGTCGTTGTCAGGTGTAAATATCTTTCAGCTTCTTCGGTTGTCGATGTCAGGAAAAATGGAGCCTTTGGCGTTGAGCAAGAAAATGAAAAAGATTGCAGCTGATTTGAAGATTAAAGAAGAGTTGCTTTCAAGATCTTTGAACCAGGATTTCTCTGGTGGCGAAAAAAAGAAGATGGAAGTTTTGCAGGCCGCGGTTTTGGATGCCGATGTTATGTTCTTTGACGAAATTGACACAGGCTGCGATGTTGATGCACTGAAACTCATCGGAAAATATTTAAAGAAACTTGCGAACGAAGACAAAACAATTGTTTTGATCACGCACTATACCCGGCTACTTTCATATATTGGTCCGGATGTAGTTTTGGTTCTGAAAGATGGGCGTCTTGTGAAGGAAGAAAAGGGAAGCTACGCCCACGTCATTGAGAAGAAAGGATACGCGGAAGTCTAATGGCAAAGAAAAAGGCAAAAGTAGATTTTGATTACAAATACGGCTTTGCAAAGCCAGAGGTTTCTGTTGCCAAAACGGGTAAGGGAATTAGCAGGGAAGTGGTTGCGTCAATTTCTAAGATGAAAAATGAGCCACAGTGGATGACCGACTACCGTTTGCAGGCGTATGATATTTTTGCTTCAAAACCAATGCCACGTTTTGGTGCCGATCTTTCTAAAATCGATTTCGATGAGATTACGTATTATCTGAAGGCTACCGAAGACAGAAAAAAGTCCTGGGAAGAACTTCCGAAAGATATTAAAGATACCTACGATGCGATTGGGGTTCCTGAAGCTGAGAAAAAATACTTGTCAGGTGTTTCGGCGCAGTATGAATCTGAAGTCGTCTACGAAAGTATTAACAAAGAACTCTCAAAAAAGGGTGTGATTTTTTGTGATATGGATACGGGTTTGCGAAAATACCCAGAGCTTGTTCAAGAATACTTTGGAACACTCATTCCTTCACATGACAATAAATTTGCTGCGCTCAACTCTGCTGTGTGGAGCGGCGGATCGTTTGTGTATGTGCCAAAAGGCGTTTCCGTGAAGCTGCCACTGCAGGCATACTTCCGAATTAACGCAGAAAAGTTTGGACAGTTCGAACGAACCCTCATCATTGCTGACGAAGGCAGTGATGTTCATTATATTGAAGGCTGTACCGCACCAATTTATCGCACCGATTCTTTGCACTCGGCCGTTGTAGAGATCTTTGTCAAAAAAGGTGCCAAGGTTCGATACACCACGGTTCAAAACTGGAGCAACAACGTCTACAACTTGGTTACGAAGCGCGCGCAGTGCGAAGCCAACGCTCGCATGGAGTGGATCGACTGCAACATTGGAAGCCAAGTCACTATGAAATACCCAAGCGTTTATATGATTGGCGAAGGCGCTTCTGGCGAAGTCCTCTCGTTAGCTTTTGGCGGCGCAGGACAACACCAAGACACTGGCTCAAAGATGTACCACTTGGCGCCAAATACCAAGAGTCGTATTATTTCGAAGTCAGTTTCCAAGAGTGGTGGCCGAACCAGCTATCGAGGACTTATCCATGTAGCACCCGGCGCAAAAAATGCCACTTCATTTGTTGCATGTGACGCCCTGATTTTGGATCCGGAGTCTCGATCGGATACGTATCCAACCATTACTTTGGTGAAGCAAAACGACGTCAAGATCGAACACGAAGCAACGGTTGAAAAGATTGGCGAAGAAAAATTATTTTACCTTATGTCTCGCGGTCTTACCAAGGAAGAAGCCGAAGGATTATTGGTGAATGGTTTTATTGAACCTGTGGTAAAAGAGATCCCTTTGGAATATTCTCTCGAGTTGAATCGTTTGATCAACTTGGAGATGAAAGGAAGCGTAGGATGAGCCGAACGTTTATTGATATCACAAAAAATCCCAAAGAGGTTTACAAGATTTCGGAACCTGGTGAGCATATTTTCTTCATGTACAATGTTTCGGGCAATATTTCATTTGAAATTACGAAACCGAATATCTCTGTGTACGTTCTTGGGGTGAACCTGGGCCGTGGAAAAGATCGATACAACCTCAATACGACACAAAAGCATCTTGCAGAGGGGAGTCAGAGCAATCTCTTTGTGAAAGGTGTTTTCAACGATGCTTCGCAGTTTGTGTATCACGGTTTGATTGATATCGCCAAGGAAGCACAAAATACCGATGCGATACAGACCAACAGAAATTTGGTTCTCTCAAAGGATGCAATGGTCACCAGCGAGCCGTATTTGGAAATTCAAGCTGACGATGTGAAGTGTAAACATGCCTCAGCGACTGGAAAATTAAATCCAGAAGATTTATACTATGCAATGACCCGTGGTATTTCTGAAAAAGAGGCAACAAGATTGTTGGTAACGGGTTTCATTGATGAAGTTTTTGAGAAAGCCGCTGGGCTTGGCTATGCGAATGAAGTTGCCGAGTATAAAAAGCAAGCGGAGTATTATGTTTTTGGAAAGTAAGATGAAAAAAACACGAAAAGATTTCCCGGTTCTGCAGAAGAACCCTTCTTTGGTGTATTTGGATTCCACCGCAACGAGCCTGAAACCCCAAGAGGTGATACACAAGCTCAATGAATACTATGAGAAGTATTCGGCGAATATTCATCGAGGAGTTTACAAGATAAGTGAAAAGGCAACCGAAGAATACGAGCAAACACGTCGCGAAGTTGCCCAGTTCATCAATGCAAATACTGCCGATGAAGTAGTTTTTACAAAAGGAACAACGGAAAGCATAAATATTGTTGCGAATGGGCTAGTAGGTCTTTTGAATGCTGGTGACGAGATCGTCACTTCTGTTTCTGAGCACCACTCGAATTTTGTTCCTTGGCAGGAACTCTCCAAAAAAGGATATCCGTTACGATTGGTGAATATTAATGATGACGGAGTTTTGAAGTTTGGAGACCATGACGACAAGAGCATTGAAAATATTGATGGAGTTGAAGTAGGAAGCTTCTCGAAGGTTGTATCGAAAAAGACAAAAGTTCTCGCGCTGACCTATGTTTCAAATGTTCTTGGTACCATAAACCCCATCAAGGAAGTTATTGCCGAAGCTCGCGCAATGGACCCTGAAATCATCGTTGTGATCGATGCAGCACAGGCTGCGCCACACATGAAGCTCAATGTATATGATCTCGATGCTGACTTCGTTGCTTTCTCTGCTCACAAAATGCTTGGTCCAACCGGACTTGGAGTTCTTTGGGGTAAGAAGAAGCTTTTGAACGAACTACCACCCCTCAATTTTGGTGGCGACATGATCGAATCTGTTGGCATTGCGGGCTCCTCGTACAAAGAAGCACCATATCGATTCGAAGGGGGAACACCACCTATAGCAGAAGTTATTGCTTTTAAACAATCGATTTGGTATTTGCAGGATCTGGGATTGGAGAACATTCAAAAGTGGGAACACGAACTTACGAAGTATGCATTCGATAAACTCCAAGAGGTATTTGGCAATGAAATTCGATTCTTGGGAACAAAGAATGTAAAGGATCGTTCTGGCATTATCTCTTTTAACCTCCAAACATTCCATCCACACGATGTTGCCCAAATCCTCGACGAATATGATGTTGCGGTGCGAAGTGGTCACCACTGCGCTGAAGTACTTCACACTCGTTTGAACATTCCCGCATCAGTTCGTGCAAGCTTTTATTTCTACAATACCAAAGAAGATGTTGATGCGCTTGTCTCGGCACTTCAAAAAGTAAAAGAAACGTTGCAATAATGTCGCTGTATCAAGAAATTATCCTTGACCATTATAAGAACCCAAGAAACTTTGGGGAGATTTCGCATCCAACCAACGAAGCCAAAAGTCTCAATCCGCTCTGTGGCGATAAAATCAGCATGCAGCTTCTCATCGACAAGAAAAAGATTAAAGATATCAAGTTTAGTGGAGTTGGGTGTGCCATTTCTACTGCTTCTGCCTCTATGATTACGGAACACCTCATGGGCAAAACAGTAGAAGAGGCCAAACGGCTCACGGCGCAAGATGTCCAAGACATGTTGCAGATTGAAGTAGGGCCTGTGCGAATAAAGTGTGCACTATTGCCGCTGGAAGTTTTAAAAAAAGCGTTACAGTAATTATGTAGAGCCGAAAGGGCTTCCGCTTTTTTGTCGTACTTGATTTTCTTACAATACTTTGCTTCAATATTCGGGGCACATCAACCTTCATGCGAAGTTTAGAGGGGACTTTCCGTGACGATGAAATCGCCGATGCCGCTTTCAAAGAAGGAGTTCTTCGTGTTGGTCGCTCTCCTGAGCGTGACGACTATTGCGCTCCGGAAGGAGGGGGCTCACACCGAAGAGTACGTCTGGCTGTTGCCGATGGGCTTCCTTCTGCTGTGTGGTGCTTTCGGCAGCCTCGTAACGAAGTGGAGGCTTCCTGTAGTGCTGGGCTGTATCATGGTGGGCGCTGCAATCGCGAACGCCATTCCTCAAGCATCTCAGGCTATCAAGGAGAACGAGTTCATCGTAAGTATCGGTGAGTTGGGGATCCTCTTGTTGCTGTTCGATGCGGGACTCCACAGCTCAGTACATGAGCTGATCTCGGCTGGTGCGAAGTCGTTTCGTGTTGCGGTCGTAGGCGTGGTCCTGCCGCTTGTTGGCGGGCTCCTGCTCTGCCCGATGTTCTTCAAGGACGCTTCGTTCCTGCAAGCCTTCTTCTATGGGAGCACGCTCACTGCTACCAGCGTGGGGATTACCATGCAGGTGCTAGGCGAACTTGGAATGTTCGACCGCCCCGAACGTCGCATCATTCTTGGGGCGGCGGTGATCGACGATGTGCTTGGCCTGATGGTCCTCGCCATAAACCAGCAGATGGCTGGCGAGGGATCCGCGCTTGGTGCTGCACTTGAGGTGGCGGTGACGGCTGGCACTTTCTTCGCTGCCGCGGCCATCTTCGGTGAACGTGTATCGCACTGGGTCGCCCGAAAGTTTGCGCGGCTGAGCGCATCCGACGAAGCCGTAACGCTGTTTCTGCTCTTCTGGATGACCATGGGCGCATTGGCGGCACGCGTGTTGCACCTCGAGCCCATTCTCGGCGGGTTCGCTGCTGGTTGGATTCTTTCTGACGACCACGTCAAGTACTTCCACAAGCGGTTCGAGAGTTCGTTGGAATCACGTCTCCGTTCACTCTCGACTTTCGCGACCAGCTTCTTCTTTATTCTCGTAGGAATGGAACTGGAGCTTTCGGGCGTTGGTCGTGAGATCTTGTGGGTGAGTGTGGTGGTGGCGATGATGGCAGTGTTCACCAAGTGGGTGGCTGGATTTGTCACCCTCGATCGCGCGCTCAACCCACGCCTTATAGGTGTAGGTATGATTCCCCGCGGGGAGGTGGGGATTGTGTTTGCAAGAATGGGGCTGGCCTCTGGCCTGCTTACACCCATGATGTTCGCGAGTCTGATTTTGGTGATCGCAATAACAACGGGAATTGCGATCGTAGGGCTCGCTCGTTTTCGAAATATCTCTACGACGTAGCTCCTGGAGGGAGAGCGCGTCAGGTCCCGGGCTCTCGCTGCGCGAGGGTCCGGGATTCTGGCTTTGTGGAAAAAATGTATCTTGCAGCTATTTTGCTTTTTGATATAATCGGAATGTTAGAAATTAAATAGCATTGTAATAAGAGTAGAGTTAAAAAAAACTCGCTCGTTTTGTTTTATGGATCATGGTTCGGCGAGCTCACCATGACAATTAATTTTTAGGGGTTCTATGAAAGTATTTGCAGAATACATTTGGCTCGATGGGGTAAGGCCAACAGCACAACTTCGTTCCAAGACAAAAGTTTTACCTGAAGCCGCAACCAGAGTAGAAGATCTTCCCAAGTGGAGCTTTGATGGTTCGAGTACAGAACAAGCCGAAGGGGCGCACAGTGACTGCGTATTGCAACCGGTAACCTTTGTGCCTGACCCAATCAAGGGGGGATCGAATATTCTTGTTTTGTGTGAAGTATTTCAAAATGGCGGAGCGTTGCATTCATCAAATACGCGCAGGGTGTTGGCAGAAGTTGTAGAAAAAACAAAAGACCAAGAGCCGTGGTTTGGTATTGAACAAGAGTATACGCTCTTCAAGATGACGGACGGTCCACTAGGATTTCCTGACGCTGGGTTTCCGGGACCTCAGGGGCCGTACTACTGTGGAGTTGGTGCCGAGTTTATTTTTGGAAGAGAAATTTCTGAAAAGCATGCTGCGGCTTGTCTTGCAGCGGGCTTGGAAATCTTTGGAACCAACTCAGAGGTGATGCCAGGCCAATGGGAGTTTCAAATTGGAACGGCTGATCCGCTTACGGTTGCTGATCATTTGTGGTTGGCACGATGGCTTCTGAAAAGAATCGCCGAAGATTTTCATGTGATTGTTTCATTTTTGCCAAAGCCCGTGCAGGGTGATTGGAATGGTGCTGGCGCGCATACGAATTTCTCAACCAAGGCAACGCGAGAGGATGGCGGTTTGGAAGTTATCAAAGCCGCGTGTGAGAAACTGAAAGCAAAGCACGAAGAACATATTGCCGTGTATGGTTTTGGAAATGAGTTGCGGCTTACCGGCAAGCACGAAACCTGCTCAATAAAAGAGTTCCGATATGGCGAATCAGACCGAGGTGCTTCTGTCCGAATTCCGATTGCAACTACCCAGGCAGGCAAGGGATATTTTGAAGACAGACGCCCTGCGGCAAACTGTGATCCGTATCAAGTTTTAGCAAAGTTGATCGAAACGGTGTGTTTGTAAAGTAATTGATTTTTCCCTCCAAAACTCGTATAGTACGCATGTTACATCGCGAAGTTTTGGAGGGGAGCAGTGGCACAAGATAGGCACGAGCCACGACAAAAACAAATACACCATCGGGAACATCGGCACCTGCATATTTATCCAAGTCCGATTCATTTGCTTGCAACATTTTTTACACTCGTTGTTCCATTTTTGTTTCTGGCCATCTTTGCGCAGTTTGCAAAAATCACTATTTCACATCTCTTCACTGATACGTTTGTCTCGTTGTGGCGAATGCTCATTGCATACATTGTTGCTGCAGTCCTAGGTTGGATACTCGCTGTGCTATTTTATCGTGGGAGACGCGGAAAAGTCGCTCTTCCTATCTTTGACGTACTGCAAAGCATTCCACTCTTTGCCGTTTTGCCGTTGATTACATATTTCTTTGGTGCGAATTTTTGGACGATCGTATTTTTCGTCATGTTCGATGTTCTTTGGCCAATATTCTTTTCTATCATCAGCTCGTTAAAGCTCATGAAGCACGACTGGCAGGAGTCGGTGGAGATTTATAACCTCAAAGGATGGAATTATTTTCGTTACTATCTCTTACCGGTAACGTGGTCGGGTCTTATCACTGGTTCCATTATTGGTTTAGGTGATGGATGGGAAGCGCTGCTTGCAACAGAAATCATTATCGGGATGAAAAACGGACTTGGAAGTTTTTTTCGGGCAAACGAAACCAATACCGCGATAACCCTTTTCGGCATGTTGGGATTTCTCATCCTTATTTTCGCGCTTAACAAAATAATTTGGCTGCCTCTGCTCGATTGGAGCCACAGAAAAACAGAAGAGTAACACATGGCCACTCGACCCATCATTGAATTAAAGAATCTCACCAAAACTTTTACGCTTGAAAATAAAAAGAAGCTCACGGTTTTGAAGAATTTCAATCTCAAAGTCTACGAAGGTGAGTTCTTTATCTTTCTCGGGCCTTCGGGTTGTGGTAAGTCCACGGCACTGCGTCTCATATGTGGTCTTGATAAAGAGTATTCGGGAAATATTGAGATAGCCCCAAGTGTTAAGCGCGAAGATGTGAGCTTTGTGTTTCAGCAATTTGCCTTGTTGCCATGGCTTACAGTTGAAGAAAATGTTGGCATGGGCCTGCTTCAGAAAAAACTTTCAAAGACAGAGAAAGAGCGGCGAATCCGCGAAGAACTGAAACGGTTCCGTCTCAGTAAATTTGCAAAATCGTTTCCACACGAACTTTCTGGTGGTATGCGCCAACGAGTGGGGATTGCGCGTGCCTTCGCAACGCATCCCAAGATTATTTTCATGGACGAGCCTTTCTCAGAAGTTGATTCGTTTACAGCGGAGGAACTTCGAAACGAACTTCTTGAGATTTGGGCAGAACAACGACCTACGATCATCATGGTTACACATCTTATTCAAGAGGCGATTCAGCTCTCGGATCGCATTGCGTGTCTGGTAACCATTCCAAGCCATATCAAAAAAGTGGTCGTGAATAAGCTTGCACGACCTCGCAACAAACGATCGAAAGAATTCTTTGCGATGGAAGATCAGTTGAACGGCTTCATTAAGCCTGAGTAGTAAGGTTTCCCTTTGAGGAGAGCCCTTGGGAACCCTTCCGGCACAACACTTCAAAAAGTCACACGACAGCCAAAGGCGAAGTGTGACTTTTTGAAAGTTCTCTATGCTACTTGGAATAATTCTTAAAGAAATCCCAGATCAATTGGCTTGCATCAACATCGTGAGAGGTTTTGCCAATCGCTGATTCTCTTGCGTACTGATTTCCGCCTGCCCATGTGTGACCGCCACCGTTAACAATATATACTTCCACTGGTGCAGAGCCAGCGCCGGTAGAGCTATACGAGTCGTGCGTAATGGTTGTTCCGTCATTTGGGTCAGTGTCAGGAAGCTGTGACGACGCAGCGGTTGCATTTGCCTTATTTACCTTCACCCAATAGGCAATTGTATCTCTTGTTGGAACTGCTGTCCCAATATGAAATGCCATTTCGCCACCATTGAAAGGAATAAGCGGATCTTCGGTTCCTTGCATGATCAGCACGGGAATAGGGCTCGATGGATTTTGCATGCTTTGCTGCTCTACGGGTGTTGCAGAACTTACTGTGGCAACCGCTGCAAAAACTGATGTCATTTCGCGCGCAACGCGGTAGGTCATCATGCCACCATTGGAAATTCCAGTAGCGTATATTCGTTTTGCATCGATGTTTACGCGGCTTGAAACTGCGGCGATCAAGTCTTTGGTGAATTGAACATCATCAACATTCTCACCATTTTCAATGGCCTTTGATCGTCCATCGTTCCAGTGTCGATTCACGCCGTCGGGGTAAACGATGATGAAATTTTCTTTGTCGGCAATTTGGCTCATGTGGGTGAGCTTGTCCTGATTTTCACCTTCGGCAAAACCTCCATGGTACCCAACAACAAGGGGAGTTGGTTCCGAGGCTTTGTAGGAGGCTGGGATATAGAGCATGCCACTTCTTTCGCGTCCGCCTGAAGTCATCTTGAAGCTGCTCATTCCAGCAACAAGGTTCAGAGAACTGATGTCTTCTGACTCTGCGGCTCGCTGTGCTGCGTGTCGGTCTTGTAAAAACTGACGAATGGTTTTGCCTTGTCTTCGTGCAAAAAATCCCATAATGAACACTCCAATTAATGCTAGAACGATGACGACAGAAACGATGGCACCAAGAGCTTTTATCGTCTTATTCATGGTAACTCCCAAATAAAATCATCTATGAGTATGATATACTAGGAAAGAACAAAAACACAAGATAATAGTGGACGGACGATCGTTCAAAAAAGCCAGTTTTCTTCGTGGTGCACTCCTCATCACGCTTTTTTTCATTGGCGTAACTTTTGTTCATGAGGCCAAAGCAGATGGAGCCTACAGTTTTGCTCCCGACGTTGACAACAGCGGCTGTATCGATACGGGTGACTTGAATCTCTTAGGAAAAAATATTCATCTCGCAAACCCTACGGTGGGCGCAGACATCGATGACAACGGCACGGTGGATACCACTGACCTTGCATATATTGCGGTTGCGTGGCCTGGCTGTTTGCCGTTTTGGAGCCCCACAACGCCACCAATACTTCGTCAACAAGGGGATACTATATATAAGGTGAAGAGTGGTGGCATCACTCGTTCATACATTGTTCATGTACCATCGAGTTACCATGGTCAAGCGATGCCCGTTGTTGTGAATTTTCACGGCGCGAGTGGGCAAGCGAGTGGTCAGGAAGCAGTAATAAGTACCATGGATGCCTCGGCTGACGCCAATGGTTACATAGTCGTGTACCCAAATGGCTCAAACATTAGCCTCAGCCCACTTGATACAACGTTTTTTTGGAACCCGGGCCAGGGTGAGCAAGGATACTATAAGCCACTGACTCGCATAAAAAACATTGACGATGTTGCTTTCACGGGAGCCCTGCTCGATAAGGTTGAAGCCGACTACAACATTAATACCAAGAAGGTTTTTGTCGTCGGTCTTTCGAATGGTGGCATGATGGCACAGCGTCTTGCGTGCCACCTTGCAAACCGAATCACTGCGATGGCTTCGGTGGAAGGAAATCTTTGGGAGTTTACGAGTGGTTGTACGCCAAGCCGGCCCATGCCTACACTTCTTTTCAGTGGAACGGGGGATTTTTGGATGCCATACAGTGGTGGTGCTTCGACCTGTGCGTCCGGGAACAACTGGAAATCGGCACAAGATGTTTTCGATGCATGGAAAACAAAGAATTCGTGTAGTACAACTTCTACAACAACCACTCCTTCTTCGGATATGAGTTGCCAAATCTTTACGGGTTGCGCCAGTGGAGCGCAGGTTGGTATGTGTACCATTCAAAATGGTGGCCACACCTGGCCTGGTGGCGGGGATTATGTGGCGCCAAGTACGGATCCTCAGTGTTCGGACCCGGGATACATCAGCACTGCGAACGGAAATCAGGTTATCTGGAACTTTTTCAATCAGTTCACGTTGCCGTAGATTGGTTTCTTGATGCTTTGCCGAATGTAATGCTACAATGAGGCAAAATTTAGAATAGAGTCACATGAACGAAGTACAGCCTCAGCCAACATCAAATCCATCTGCTGGCCAAACTCCTGCGCCAACATCGAACAAGACCCAAACAATCCTCATTGTTGTACTTGTGGTAGTACTTGTTTTGCTTGGACTTATTTTGGTTCGCGGATACCGTCAGGGCAGAATGGCAGAGGAAGCAAAGAACAACACGATTGCCGTAAATACTGTTTTGCAAAACACGGTGACGAATAATACTTCCGTAAACAACACTGTTTCGAATACTTCAAACGAAACGCTGAACACAACAAATACAACTGGTACTGGAAAGCAGGGAGGAAGTGTTTCTGGTGCTCCAACAGTTGTTTCTTCAAATCCAGCGAGTGGCTCGAGTGTGGCAACTTCGGCTATCTCTTCTGTTTCGGTGACTTTTAATACGGCACTTGATTCGAGCTCGCTCTTGAGTGTTACCAAGGTTTCATTGCCGCAACATGTTGGAACAGGGGTCACGACTTTTTCGAATGATAAAAAAACCATGACACTTTCCATCAACGCAACTTCGAATAGTGTTTACACGGTCCACTACACCGCATGCACGGGAGCAAATGTGAACTGTGCAACAGGAAATATTTCTTTCACGGTTGGTAGTGGCGGAACAAGAGAGCCAGCAAAGGCACCCACCGCAGAGTAGGGGCTGCTTTTTCGTACGTAGCAGAGGGGTTGACAGAACAACCTCGCTGTGTTAGCTTTTACTGTCAGGCTTCCAAGAATTACGGAACCTACCATGTGGTATTGCCACATGTTCTTTTCGCACTCGATTCGGCCCGCCCATAGGTGGCCGGCCAGAGGAGGAAGTACCGTGAAGACCTGGACCAAGCTGTACGTGGCACTCGTGATGGTGGCAGTCAACGGTTGCGGGAACGGCCCGAAGCAGGGGCCGCCGGGAACGGTGTTGATCGAGGTCCCGCTCTGGGACGTCGACAAGCTGGTCTCGGACCCCGTCCCGTACATCGCCAACTCCGACTTCGGAGAGACGGTGCTGGCGCTCGACGCCGGCGACGTCATGACGGGGTTCATTCCGACCCAGATGGGGCGGAACACCCTCAAGGTGTACAACGACAGCGAGCAGAACCGCACCCGAAACCTCGCGGGCTATACGCCGCGAGTCGACGGGACGACTCTGCAGTGCGTCGTGGCCCGTGCACCCGACGAGTCCGAGCTCGAGTACGTGTATGACCGTACCGCCATCACGGTCGATCAGAACGGTGGCAAGCGCGACATCGTGCTGAACCCGAAGGACCTGCCGTGCATGGCCCTCGACCCGATCAAGCAGGCGCAGGTGGTGTTCGTACTGGGTGAGGGCTACTCCGTGGACCGCGTCACCATGGATTCCCGCGACCTCTTTCCGACGCTGGGATCCCTGCCGACCTTGCTGCCCGCACTTCCGGACGGCAGTGGCTTCGGCGGCACGTTCCCGGTGCGCGTGGGCTCCACGGCCTACGCGGGTGTCGATCTCGGTGAGGTCGTGTCCAATCTCGAGGACGGGACCGTGGTGGGGACTCTCATCGTCGATGGGGTGTCCTATGCCGTCAAGATGATGCCGCAAGGTGTCGATGGTCATCTCGCGCCGCTCGTCGAGGGCGTGATCGACGTCGCGCCCTGACGTAGAACCTCGGCCACGCGAAGTTCAAACTCGAAAAGACAGTACCGTTGGAACCGCGCTGCGGACCTTCGGGAAGAACGACCTGGTGCGATGCTTCGCGCCAGGTTCGTCTTCAAATTGGAAAAAGTGTATAATCCCGGCATGAATATGTTTGCGCAACATCGAAATAAGCTTCTGGAACTTTTTCCCAAAGAGAAGGCGCTCATATTTTTGAAGGGCGGGGATTTGATTTTTCAAGACGACACAGATCTTGAGTACGAATTTCGACAAGAGTCCAACTTTTATTATCTGACTGGTATCACAGAGCCGGGATTTGCTGCTATCCTTGAAGTTCCTTCGGGAAAGCTTTCACTCATCTTCCCAAAGCGCTCACGTTTTGACGTGGTGTTCCGTGGGCTCAACGAAGACAAAAAACATTTTGCAAAAAAATATGGTGCGAATAATGCACTCGAGAAAACTGAGGTCGCACAATTCATAAAAAATTCCGGCGCCCGAAGGATTCATGTTTTGAAAAGGGGCCACCTTGCGTTAAGAGATCGTGCATTTGTTGTGAACGATCAGCATCTTGTTGATTGTTTGCATGCACTACGCCGCGTGAAAGATGCAAGTGAACTTCGACTCATTAAAAAAGCGAATGACATTTCAAGCGCTGGCCACGAAGCGGTTATGAAGGCAACAAGGCCTGGCATGTTTGAGTATGAACTTCGCTCGGTGTTTGAAGAAGTTGCGATGCAAGCTGGCCTTCAGCGCCAGGCGTACAATGGCATTTACGCATCGGGGAAAAATGCTGCAACTCTGCACTATGTTGCCAACAATAGGAAGATCCAAAGTGGTTCGCTCGTCTTGGTTGATGCTGGCGCTGAGTGTGAAGAGTATGCCAGCGATATTACGCGAACATTTCCAGCCAATGGAAAATTTTCCAAGCAGCAAGCTGAATGGTACGATGCCGTTCTTTGTATTCAGAAGTCTATGATACAAAAAGTTGCGCCAGGTGTTTCGATGGCGGACTTGAATCGTGAAACAGAAAAGATGGTTATTGAGGCCCTCAAAGGTCTCGCTCTTGTGAAAGGCGCGTTGTCAGATCTTGAGGAATACGAAATAGGCAGGCTCTTTTTCCCTCACAGTCTTGGCCACTTGCTTGGGCTTGATACGCACGATGTGGGTGCTAGGGTTTCAACCCAAAAGAAAAACGGTATTCGTCTCGGGCCAGTGCTCGAGCCCGGAATGGTTTTGACTATTGAGCCAGGCTTGTATTTTATTCCTGCGCTCTTGCAACCAGCGCTTAAAGACAAAAAGCTCTCCCAGTTTTTGAACAAAGAGAAGATACATGATCTTTTTGACGCTGGTGGCATACGAATAGAAGATAATATTGTGGTTACCCAAGAGGGGAGAAGGAATCTTACAACGGCAGCAAAGGAACGAAAAGAGATAGAAAAGTTGATGCAATAAAAAATCGAGCCATGACCGATCAGGCTCGATATTTTTTGGAATTACGCAACAATCCTCACATAACCTTTCACTGCATCTACTTCAACCTCGTCTCCATCGCTGAGAGTTTTTGTTGCAACTCGCGTTCCAATGACGCAGGGCTTCTTGAGTTCTCGTGAGACAATTGCCGCGTGACAGGTAATTCCTCCTTCATCTGTGACTATGGCTGCGCAGCGTTTTATGAGCGGCACGAAGTCGGGAGTTGTCATGTGTGTTACTAGGATGTCGCCGTCGCACAATTTGTCAAAGTCCTCTCGTTTTTCGATGATTCTTGCTTTGCCTTTTACGAATCCAGGAAAAGCAATTGTGCCTTTGATTGGGCCCGTCGCTACGGCCCCTTGCTCTTTTAGACTCTCCGCCTTGTCGCCGGACTGTATGCTCACTACGTAGTCTTCGACGATAATTGCATAGTTCTTTTTGCGATCTTTAATGACGTGCATGAAGTCTACATCATTGTTTTGAAGGGCATGATTAATCTCTTCCGAGCTCAGCATAACGAGACATTCATAGTCCATGTGAAGTTTCGCAGCTACTGCATCGAGCATATCTTTTACAAGGTACTCAGATAAGAACAGTACGTCGAGTCGAAAGGTTCTGAAGTCTATGTATCTCTGAGCAAGCTTTATCGTCCCAATTTCATTCCGAGAGAGCCCAAGCTCTTTGCAGACACTTTTTGCTTCCGTGGCTTGATTCTTGAGTCTGTTCTCGAACTCCATAAGCTCTAGTGAGCAATCTTTCGTCTTGGACTCTTCGAATCGATCAGAGAGGTCTTTCATGGTCCAGAATCTGCCCAAGAAAAAGTGATCACCCAGCCAAGCCCATTCTGCCAAGTGCTTTTCGAATAACTTTTTTCCGCGTTCCGTTTTTAACGACTCGATGTTCTTCTTTTGTGCCTTCCGAACCAACTTTAGGAAGGCAATACTCTCTTCTTGAATGAGGCTGTGGCGCGTGGGAACTGCGATCTTTTGGAAAGTGAGCTCGATCTTTTCTTCCTCGAGCCGCTTGATGAGTATCTCTTGGATTTTTTCAGTGAGTATTCTCTCTGCGGATAATGGCAAGAACAAGTACGCCATTAGTTCGTGAAGCGTCTTGATGTATTCGTTAAAGCAAGAGGACAGGTCTTCTCTTGAGAGTAATTTCGCGTCAAGCCCATGAATTCGGCCCCAAACTTTCTGAAAGCGCTTGATATCTTTCTGCGCCTTTTTAAGAACAACTGACAGAAAGTTGGGCTTGGAGTTAATATGCTGTTTCAACGACTTGGCTAAGTTGTCATAATCTTCGGCGATGTAGTTATCACCATTGACGATTTTGTATGTCTTGATCCGATAGTCGAAGTGAAGATCATTCAAAAGATTCGTGGAGCCGTAGAGCTTAAGTCTATCCATGAACACTGAGTTTTTGCGTGTCAGGATTTGTGTCCACGTATGGTTATTCATAGTTCTTGTGACTGGTGTTAATGCTTCTCTTGTAGCAGGGAATCTGTTCTTTGGCAAGCTGGAACATAAGGTCCATTATCTTTGTGAGAGTGCTTTATGTTTGGAATGGATATATTTTATAAAACAAAAAATCGAACCCGAGGGCTCGATTTTTTCTGGGGTGCTTGCGTGAAGGATGTTAGAAAGGGATTTGAAAGGATAAACGATGCAACGATTTACATTCCTGACCTTTCTTCATACGTCACGGCGAGGTAACAGGGTACAATTTGCTTTATTGATTGAAAGTTATGATTGAAAAATTCGCTCTATATCTGTAGCGACTTTTTGCCAGTAGGCCTTCGGGTTTTTCTTGAGCAAAGTTTTCTGCAGGGTCATGATTCGTTGTAAGCCCTTTATTTCTACTCCGTGCGTCTTATCAAGAGTCAAGACGTAGTGATTGAAACACTCGTAAAAAACGTAAAGAAGAAAGGACAAGGTAGGGGCGAGGCCCTCAATCATCTTCTTATCCTGTTTTCCGCTATATACTAAAATCTTAGGAGTTGTACCATGGGCAACTTGATCGATTATCTTCAAGATGTCAGGTTGATTTCCATGCACAAACATTGAAAACAGAGGGTAACTTAGCCAGTCGACTTCCAAATCTTGGGTTAAGAAATTTGTGATGTTAAATCGTTCACCTTTGTCCTTCGTGCTTCGAAAGATAACACCCACATCTTTATTTGGGTATCGATGTAGCCAAACAATGCGGCAGAAAGCTTCAAAAGCTACTCTCCCAAGAACAAAGCTCTCCTCATAGTATCCATCTAGCAATTTTTGATAGGCTGAATCTATGAAGCGCACATTTTTACTTAATAATGTCCATTGGGCAAGATTGTGGTATGTCCAGCCATCTTTTTTGATGTAGTTAGCAGCATCAATTGCATCCACGAGTATAGTAAAAAGCCGATGGAAATGCTGCATGAAGGGCCAATAGGTTTGTGCCATCATTATCCTGTGTTTCCGACTGTAGTCTTCGTGCTCTTCAAAAGGGAGCCCGTTCAGCCATTCTAATTCTTTTTTGTCATTGAAAGTTTCTTCCATGTAGTTCCAAGTTTAAGATTACGTTTTTTGTCTGTATTAAGCCAAAGATACGCCAAAATGTTATACTTGACAAGAAGTAAAAAAAGGTGTAATATAAGCAGTTCTTGAACGTTTAGAACCCTTATTCCTTGCCTTATCCAAGCGGTTTAATAGACCCCTTGAACAAGGCTGGGAAACGATCCCACGCCATATTTCTGTCTTTTGGGCCAAGCTGAGTTTCGGGGGAATGGTCCCTTGCGACTCTGTATGCCTGACTGACGGAAGAGAGAGGTGACCGATGGACCGTATCACGACTGGACAGGTGAAGCAGCTCATCGAGCGGGACGATGCCGACCAGGTCGGTTTCCAGCTCATGCAGTTCTTCCTGGGGAACCTCGGGAAGGTGCGCGAGCTGATGCTGAGCATGACGACCTTCCGCGTCGTCGTGGATTACGCGCTCTCGCTCGTGGACATGATCGCTCTCGGGAAGTACAACTGGACCAACGAGAGCATCACGGCCAAGAACTTCCCCATGAAGGGCGAAGGGAAGGTGGAGAAGGAGCTCATCCTCATCCAGCCCAACCGCGTCGTCACGTCCGAAGAGGTCATCAAGATGATGGCGGACCAGGGTCTCAAGCCCTGTGCCATCGAAGACCTCCTCGCGTTCGGTGCGGCCTGCCCTGCTCTGCAGCGGGAATTCCCGATCGTCTGCCTGGGCTCCGTGGCCGAGCTCGACGGTCGGCGGCACGTCCCGTGCCTCGGCAGGGATGGCTCGGGGCGCCGCCTCCGCCTCTACTGGTTCGGCGACGAGTGGGATGAGCGCTGCCGTTTCCTGGCCGTCCGCAACGTCTGAAGGACCTTGGTCACTCGGAAACTTGGACCGAGGTTCGGCCCTTGGTTTCTTGGACCGCTTCTGGCACTCTCACACAGTATTATCGTGTGGGGGTGCTGTTTTTTTTGGGTACTTTTTCAGAATCAATTATCAGAGTCTAATCCAATTCTTGACTCTCACCTTTTCAGAAAAATGAAATCGTTGTCGAGTATATTTCTGATTTGCATTTGTTAAGAAGAACTCGACCTCCTTGAAAGTGTCTTCAAGAACTCGATAAAGTTTGACTACATTGACGTAAAATAGATAATTGTTTTCTCTGGCTGGCATTTCTGCTATGAGGAAATTACTTCTTTCGAAGATGTTGAAAGTTGTTGGCGTTTTATCTTTTTTATTCCTTGGGTCATCCCATTCTATCTTGAGGCCATATTGTCTATGGGTAATGGCATGTCGCAACAGCCTAAAGGCATTTCTTTCTCTATTCGTAAGCTTGGGTAGGTTATGCCTAAGGAAAACTTCCATAGCACTCTCTTCGAATTTTTTCTTGTCACTTTTTCTTTTGTTACCACTCATTGAATTCACAACCATTTCCAGTGTATTGTACATATGAGCAATTCCAATAAAGTTTGCAGGGCCTCCAGTGGATTCGTTGCAAAAACTTTCACTCTTTTTTGGTCTCATCCCAAGACAAAATCTTATGTCTTGCCTTGCTAGATAAAGTGGCGAGTAGACGTAGACTGTGTAAGGTTCTTTTCCCAAATAAGAACTGCCAAACATATTTCTGTACTCTTCCTTATCTTTTTTTGGATTGAAAAAGTACAAACGAACCTTATCATTTATTTCTGAGTCTACCTCTGGATGTTTTTTGAGTTTTCTTCGGAAGTTTTTGTACCCTGAAAGTTTACCCATATAATTGTCCTATATCGTATGATGGCTTTGTAAATGACGCTCTTGTAGAACCGTATTGTTGCCATGTTAACACAAAAGGGGTTGTGATGCGGGAATCCTTGACAAAATCCCGAAAAGGTGTAATATGGCCAGTTATTGAACATTAAACACCTCTCATTCCCAGCTTTATTTAAGCGGTTTTATTGACCTCTTGACCAAGGCTGGGAAAACGTCCCAAGCCAACATCTGCTTGCTGAGCGTATCTGCACTGCGGTGGGAATGGTCCCATTGCGGTGTATGAACTACTCACTAGCGGAAAGGAAAGTTCAGTCATGGCAGCAATCAGTGCAGGTCAGCTCTGGCAGCTTCGTGAACGGGAGCAGGCTGGTCAACTCGACCACTCTCTTCTCCAGTTCTTCCTCGACAACGTGGCCAAGGTTCGCGCGATGATGCTCGGCGCGGCCATCAAGCTCATCATGCGACGCGACAGCGTCAAAGAGCGCGTGGCGGCGGGCAAGTACGACTGGTCGAACGAGAACATCAACGACCAGCGCTTCCAACTCACGTTGCTCGTGGAAGAGCAGGAAGTCGTGCTGTTTCACCCGAACAAGGTGATGACGAGCGAGCAGGTCATCGCAGCGATGGCTGAAGCGGACCTCGAGCCCGCACTCATCGACCATCTCCTCGCGTTCGGCGAGCAGCAGCCCGAGGTGCAGCGGGAATTCCCCGTGGTGTGCCTGGGCTCCAGCACCGAGCTCGACGGTGAGCGGTGCGTCCCGTGCCTCGCCGGGTCTGGCTCGAGGCGCTACCTCGACCTCGGCTGGTTCGGCGACGAGTGGGATGAGCGCTGCCGTTTCCTGGCCGTCCGCAAGCGTTCTTCCTGACGGCACTCGGTCTCTCGGAAACTTGGACCGAGGTTCGGCCCTTGGTTTCTTGGACCGCTTCAAGCACCCTTCGCGATGATTTCGTCGCGGGGGTGCTATTCTTTTTGGTCACTTTTCAAAAATTCGATATTCGGTATAATTTGAATGGATAGTAAACGACTCAGCCCACGGGTGTTTCTCTCTTTGGGCGGTTGAATTCTGGACTATCACTGAAGCCAGAATCACGAGCGGACTCTTCTTATCGTGAGCGCGCAAAGT
>CAYMIK010000007.1:0-55374 GCA_964390745.1 uncultured Candidatus Saccharibacteria bacterium | reverse complement strand
CTCTTACGATTATTGTGACTGTTGTTGTCATCGTTGCCCGCAAAAAAGAAAAAGATTCAGCACGACGATAATGCTGCCAGTACTGATTATATCGGAGCGTGATACGAAAAGTTTTTGTATTGTTGTTTTCCGCTTGTTTGAGCGGGTCAAGCACATCTGGTATACTTGGGGACAATGAAAAACAAACAAGGGGACACGCTGGTTGCCTCGTACTCGACTTGGCAACTCGTGAAAGATATTGCGCAGTACCTGAAGCCATACAAGTGGCGTTTTATTGGTGCGTCAATTATTCGTCTCATTGCTGATCTTGTTTGGTTGTATCCACCCATTGCTCTCGCCTCCGTTGTGACATTTGTTTCAGAGTATCACGTAGGGGAATCACTGCAGCCTGTTTGGGTGATACTCGCACTCTGGTTTTCTTCGAGTGTCGTGAGAAGCTTCGGTCAATTTTTCTCAAAGTACCTGGGTTTTATGGTAGCCGAAAGGGTGAACGTGGATTCAACCCTCAAGGGCGCAGAGCACATGTTCCGTTTGGATATGCGATGGCAAGAAAAAGAAAATTCTGGAAACAAGATCAAGCGAATACAGAATGCATCACTCGGATACAACACTATTATTCGAAGATGGTTTTCGAGCTTAATTCAAATTGGTGTGAGCCTCGTTGCCATCAACATTATTTTGGCACAGTTTGATCTTACAATAGTTGGAATGATGGCCGCTTACCTTGTGACCTACGGGCTTCTCTCTGCAAAATTCTTCTCAGAAGGCGGGAAAGCTTCCTTTCAGGTCAATGCCCAAGAAGAAGTTCTCAACGGAAGTCTCTTTGAATCCATCAATAACATTCGAACCATGAAGGTTATGTCGATGGGAAAAGCGATGTATGGAATGCTTGCAAAGGAAACCCGAGAACTTCTCACAAGATTGAAAAAACGAATTACCATCTATCAATCCACCGGCTCATTTCTTTCTTTTTGGTCCTATTCGTTTAAGATTTCCATGGTTGCCATCATTGCTTATGGCATCACGCACGGCCACTACGAAGTTGGCTTCCTTGTTTTGTTTAACAGCTACTTCAATGATCTTCGAGAAGCCATCGACCAGCTTACGGAAGCCTCACAAGAATTTATTGGCTCTAAGCTCAGTATTGCTCGAATGAATGCTATTTTGCACGAACCTATTACCATCGAAGATGAAACCGGCAAAGTGGCGCTTCCAAAAGATTGGAAAAAGATTACATTTAAAAATGTTTCATTTTCGTACGAAAAGCATAAAGTTTTGCGCAATGTTTCTTTTGAGGTGATTCGTGGACAAAAAGTAGGAATTGTTGGGCTTTCCGGCGCAGGAAAATCCACATTGTTTAAGCTTCTTCTGAAAGAACGCGAAGGCTTTGAAGGTGAGATTCTGTTTGACGATGTTCCCATTCAGAAAATTCGGGCGAGCGATTACTTCAAGAACGCTTCCGTTGTTTTGCAAGACACAGAGGTGTTTAATCTTCCGCTTCGCGACAATATTACTATCACGAATATGAGTCAGGCGAAAAACGAACGATTGTTGCATCGAGCCATGCAGACGGCACACATTTCAGATTTTGTAGGAAAACTCTCAGACGGACTCGACACGCTCATTGGAGAAAAAGGAGTAAAGCTTTCTGGTGGCGAGCGCCAGCGTCTGGGAATTGCGCGCGCCATTTTTAAAGAACCAAAACTTTTGCTTCTTGATGAGGCCACCTCTCACCTGGATTTGGAATCTGAAGAAAAAATCAAAGCAAGTCTGCATGAGTTCTTGAAGGAAACCACCGCCATTGTTATTGCACATCGTCTGACAACCATCAAGGAAATGGATGAGATTTTTGTTCTTGAGCATGGACGTATTGTTGAGTCGGGAAGTTTTGATGAGCTCTATGCAAAAAAAGGAAGATTTTTCGAGTTATGGGAAAAACAACGGCTGTAGTGAGTCCTTGGGCGCCTCGACTTGCCAAAAATGAGCAAACTGATATATGATGCTGGTGAAATGACAGCATCAAAAAAGGGCCAGAAGTCACTCATGTTTTTTCGCCGAAAAACTTCTGCATTTCTTGGTGGTACACTCGCAATTTTTGCAGCATCACTACTCATACCAACACATCCAGCTCAAGCGGTTCCGCCGCCTGATTTTATTTTTTCGATCACTTCACAGCTTGGTAATATTTTTGCTATCGCGGTAGTTTTTCTTTCGGGAATTTTTTCGGCAAGCTATCAGTTTTTCAAGGGCCACATTACCAAACATAAAAAAGCCGCGATCATCATTGGTGTTGCAAGTATTCTTGTAATCTCCGGTTCCGTTGCATATTTTGGAAACCAGTACTACGTCTCCTATAAACAGCAGCAAGCCTACAAATTATTTCTTGAACAGAGCAAAAAAGAAGACAATGGCCTTGCGTCGCTTCCGGGAACGGTTTCGAGTGGTGGAGGAGTGGTTGAAACGAAGCCAGACACCGCTTTTTGGGATCAAAATAAAGATGTTGCTCTCAGTATTTCCAACGATGAACTCAAAACGCAGTTGCAAGGGGACACGAGCAGCTTTATTGTTCTTGACGCCCGTGAAGATCTCGAAAATAGCATGGGCCACATGCCAGGAAGCCTTCACATCCGTTTCGCCGATCTTGCAGACGGAAAGTGGAAGGATCTGCCCACCAATAAATTTATTTACGCTCTCTGCTGGTCCGGAATTCGCGGAAAAGAAGTCGCAGAATTCTTACGAACCAAAAACCTCGTAACACGATACGTCGAAAATGGTGCCGACTCCTGGGTTTCGGCTGGTGGCGCGTGGGAGGGTGAAATTAAATTTCTCAACGTCTATTCTGCGGATCGCTATAAAGTCGTTTTTTCGAAAGAACAGATGCAAGGCTACATCAAAGATGGCGTACTCTTGGTGGATTCACGGCAACCAGAAAAATTTGCCAAAAATCATGTACCTGGAAGCGTGAACATTCCTATTATGTACACGCCCACACCCAAAATGAACGAAGTTTTTGGTCAGGTTCCCAAAGGCGCTCGTGTTATCACGTTGTGTGATGACTACGTCAACTGTTTCGATGCCAAACTGACGGGCGTGGAACTTGAAAAGCGTGGCGCAACATTTTTAGGACGATATAACCGGCCTTACGATTTCTACTAACATGAACCCTGAACTCCAGAAAGAACTTACACAGTTTCCAGACTACTTTTTTGAAAAGACCGAAGCTACGGAAGTGGCACCACGCCCAACGCCGTTTACTTTTTCATTGCTTGAAAAAATCTATGCTCAAAACGGGCCAGTAGCGCAGGCATACAAGAAATTCAAGATTACGTACGTCGATACCGCGTTCTTGGTGAACCTGCTCGGCCAGCTGTATGTTGACCGAGAAAAGGAACTCGCCTCGCTCTTTCCTGCCATGAGTTATGGAAAAACTGATATCACTCCTAAAATCGTACGATTAAAAGGAGCACTGACCACAACGAAGAATATGGCTGCGTTTGCTCGGAACTTCTCAACCGAAGAGGCCATCACGGAACTCTCAAAAGCTCTCAATGGGCCCGAGGTAAACATGTCTTTTGCTGATGCTCTCGAGCATTTCTTGAATGAATATCAAATTATTTTCGAAATCAATTTTCTTGCGGCTGCTTCGTTTAAGAAACTAGAAACAGTTCTTCCAAAAAACAACCTCTCGTATGTTGATATTTTGTCAGTGCCAGAGGCGTATTTCGGAAAAACCTCAACGTCGTTTAAAAAACCAGAAAGTGTTTTGGGTAACTCACTCGAAATTTCGGATGAAAAGCCATTTACGGCTTCAACGCCTGCACTGCAAGCGCCAAAAAATGTTGAAAGCTGGTGGAGCGCAACCCCAGAGATCTCTCAAAAAGTTCTGTTGCCTCTTATTCAAAACGCACTCAGGCTTCAGGCTGCCCGTGAAGCCGGTCGCTGGCTCATGGTAAAGAACATGAATACCTTGCGGCGAGCCCTTGCCTCGAAGGAAGACTACTTTGCTACCATCGACGAGATTCTTGGTGGTGCAACAAAGCAAGAAATTCTTTCCGAACGAAAGCGCCGCTACGCCGAAGATCTTGCGAGACCCGAGTTCCCGGCACTTTTACGAAGCGGCCAACCTCTTGCAGAAAAAAACACCAGCATAAAGGTTCTTTCTCCAGGAGATTTTTCTGGGGAACTTGTCGACAAAGACGAAAAACTTCCCAAGCAACATGACATCGTTTTGCTCATTGACGCACTTTCACCAAACTTTGTCGAAAAGCTCCCGTACATTCAAGGGATTATCTCCAAAAGCGGCGGCGTTCTTTCGCATCTCGCCATTGTCGCACGTGAAAAGGGCATTCCGGTGATCATTTGTGATCCAAAAAGTTATGGACTCGAAAAAGGAAAAAATGTTAGAGTAGTAACAGCGAGTGGTGCTACCACTATTACGCTGCAATAAATGTAATAAAGGAAAATATGCAAAAAGTCACAACCTTTCTCTGGTTTGATAATCAGGCTGAAGAGGCGGCAAAATTCTACACGTCGCTTTTTAAGAATTCAAAGATAACGAGGACTTCATCGCTGACAACGGAATTCACGCTCGATGGTATTGAGTATATAGCGCTGAATGGTGGCCCTATCTACAAGTTCAACGAGTCAGTTTCATTGTATGTAACATGCGAAGATCAGACAGAAGTTGATGAGCTTTGGGATAAGCTCCTTGCTGATGGCGGAAAAGAAAGTCAGTGTGGTTGGCTGAAAGACAAATATGGTCTTTCCTGGCAGATTATTCCAAAGATCCTGCCAAAACTCATCGGTAGCTCTGATCGTACTAAGGCCGATAGGGCGATGCAGGCCATGCTGAAAATGGTCAAAATTGATTGTGCGGCACTACAAAAAGCCTATGACGGAGAATAGGAGACATCCATGACATTTCAGGCATATCTCGACAATATTCAAGAGAAAACCGGAAAAACAGCGAAGGATTTTTTGAAAGAAGCCAAAAAGAAAGGACTTCTTAACCCCGGCAAAAAAGCGGGTGATATCGTTGCATGGCTCAAGAAGGATTATAAGTTGGGTCACGGTCACGCCATGGCAATGTATGCGACCCTCAAACGGTATATGGCGGATTTTAAGAAAAAGTAGACTTCGAAGTAGCCCAAATACCACACAATCGATGATTGCAATACACTCAAAAGTATTGTATAGTTATCGTACGTTCGAAAATAAAATTTCATTCAAAACACAAAGGGAGATTTCTGTCATGAGAAAAATTGACCTAAAATACATTCTTGGTCTTGGTGGTGTCACGGTCGCTTTGGCGGCTTTTTATGTTTTCGGTGGCGTTGGCGCCCTCGCAAACATATTGAACCTCAACGGGGCACAGGCGCAAACTGGGGGCGGATTGAATCCTGCTCCACAGGCTATTTCGTGTCCTGCGAATCTCACAACGGCTGCGCCTTCGGGCTCAACCAATGTGACAACCACGGACTTTGGAGCTAACCAAACATTGAACGCTGGTAACTACTTCTCAACCGCACCGCTCACTATCGCCGGAACTCTTACGGTGAACGGAAAAGTTGCGATCTATGCCCCTGCAATTAACGTTACGGGTTCTATTGTAGGAGCTGGAACGGGAAATACTGGTGGTGCCGGTGCTGGATTGAATCAAGCAACACATGCCGGAACCGGTCCTGGTGCTGGTGGTGGTGGAAATGCTGCAAATCCTGACGGAGCTGGTGGTGCTGGTCACGGTGGAAATGGTGGTGGTGCCAATACTTCCAACGGTGGTGGTGCGGGCGGTCCGGCTTATGGCTCTCCTGCTGACTACGGAATCAACCAGGGATCTGGTGGTGGTGGAAGCAACTGTGGAACCGGAACCTGTGACGGTGGTAACGGCGGTGGCGCTATTGCGCTCTTTGCTCAGAATTTAACTATTCCAGGAAGCATTCGAATGAATGCTGCCGATGGTGACTCTGTGACATTTGCTCCAAATACTGCAGCAGCTGGTGGTGGTTCTGGTGGTGGAATCTTGCTTTCAGGTTGGAAGGTAAATGTCACTGGTATCTTGCGAGTGCAGGGTGGTAACGGTGGAAATAGCACGGCGAGCCCAGCAGATCCAACCAATGATGACGCAGCTGGCGGTGGCGCTGGTGGACGAATCAAGATCTTTGCGTACAGCAATACTTCTTCCGTCATTAGCCCTTCAACGGTTGATGTTCGAGGCGGTGCTGCAGGAACACAGGATGCTGCAAATACACCTGAACCCGGCGAGCTCGGAACCTATGCTGCGGGAACATGTGGTGCACCTGCGTTCACTGTTACGAAAACCGTTGATAAGCCTTCATTGTTCCCAGGTGAACTCTACTCCTACACGGTAACCATTCACAATACAACTGACGGAACCCTTACGAATGTTGTCGCAACGGATGACTATGATCAATCGAAAATTCTCATCAGCAGTCCTGGCGACTTTTCTGCGAATGATGGCGATAAATTGACGAGCACTCCGTTTACGCTTGCTCCTGACGCAACAAAAGTTTTGCAGTTTGCTGCACAAGTGAAGCTTCCATATCCAGCCGCTACAACGGATCAGGATAAGCAGATCGGCAACTTTGTTTCTGTCTCTGCCGATAACTATCCAACGCAAACAGCGCAGGTTACTGTGAATGTAAACCTGGTGAGCGTTACGAAAAGTCTTGATGCCGTTAACGCGGTTACCACGGGAGTTCAAACTCCGGGCTCAACATTCCCCATGTATCTCAACGTTCAAAACGATGGCTTGAATGATCTTACGGGCATGACTGCTTCCGATGATCTCTCTGCTGAATTTGCTGCTGGAAGAATTACCAGCGTAAGCAATATATCTGATGGTGGAACCTTTGATGCCGCCACAAAGAAGATTTCGTGGTCTGGTATTTCTGCCGCACGCGGCGGTGCCTCAACACGAAAGCAGCTCTCGTTCTCAGTTCACGCTGCAAACGTCTTCACGCAGGCAAACAATGTTATAACGAACAAGTTTACGCTCACGGGCAGTAACTTGAATGTTTACGATAGCAATACTGTCACCGTAAATATTCCTGCTGCTCCAAACATCATTGCGGTCAAGCAAGCATTTGTGAACAATGTTGCCTCCACAGGAACAGCAGAGCCCGGCGACAAGCTTGGATTCAACATTCAGTTCGTAAACGTTGGTTCTTTGGCAGCACACAACTTTGTTGTTTCTGACGACTTCCTGAACAGCACGGTAAACGAAGTTCTCAACGGTGGCGGAACGAGCCAAAAGATTGCCAAGGATTTGATCGATCTCAATACGGTACAAGTTGCAAACAGTGGTACAAAACAAACCACAAATACGATCACTTGGAACATTGGAACGCTTAACCCTGTTGCTGGCCCATGCTCTATTAACGGCTCAACGATTCAATGTACGTCGGGTGTTCCTCAGAACGTTGGATTTAGCCTGAACCTGAAGAGCTCGATGCCAGAAGCTGCCACCTACACCTTCACGAACGTTGCTACCTACACTTCTACTGAAGTAAGTGGAACAACCAACCAGAATCAAATTCAGGTTGCTGCACTTCCTATTCTGAGTCTTGCGAAGTGTATCCAGCCAGGATGCGTTCTTGGAAATACCTCAACACCGGGTGCACAGTTTACGTACACCTTGAAGGCAACCAACAACGGAACGGCTCCTGCAACGAATGTGATTGTTCGCGATCCATTTGATGGATTGAACGAAAACTATCTGAGCTTTATCTCTTCCGATGTAAATCCAGCAAGCACCAACCCGCCAACGTGGAACTTTGCCACATTGAACCCTGGCCAGACGCAAACCATTAACTTGGTTGTGAAGGTTGCTTCGAACTTCCCAGAAACAGAGAATCAGATTCAAAATTCGGGACAGATTACGAGCACTCAGACGGCAGTTGCTCGATCGAACACGGTAATAACAACGATTGGTACAGCACCAGCAATGGTCATTACCAAGGCGGTTGATAAAAACATTGCAAAGCCAGGTGACACTATCACCTACACCTTGCACGTTGCAAACGTAGGAACCGCAACAGCTCCAAGCGTTGTAGTGAAGGATCCTCTCACGGGTAACAACCGCGACTACCTCACGTTGGTTTCGACCAATCCGCAAGCAAGCAACCCAGATCCAAAGGCACTTACATGGAACTTGGGATCGATGGCGCCAGGAGCAGCTAAAGATATTACGATCGTTGCAAAGATTGCGAGTGTCATGCCACAGGGCCAAACAACCATCATCGACACGGGTGTTATAACGAGTCAAACACCAAACGTTGAATCAAACCCCGTTCAAACGGTTGTAAATTCAACACCGCAACTTACCATTGTAAAGTCAGTTGATAAATCAACGGCAAAAGTGGGCGACACGATAACCTACACACTGACCTACAAGAACAATGGTTCGTCTGATGCAAGTTCTGTGACGATCTCCGACCCATTTACGAACCAGAATCAGAAGTACCTTTCATTGACTTCATCCACACCAATTCTGACTTCAAAGAGCAACAACAGTGTTGTTTTGCCAGTACTGCAGGCAGGAAAGAGCGGCACAGTAAAATTGGTCGCTTCGGTTGGTCAAACTCCATGTACTCCACCAAGCACGATTACGTCGGTGCTTGATAAGGCGAAGATCAGTGCTACGGGAGTTACGGGAATCGATAGCAACCAGGTGACAACATCTGTAACAGCAACATGTCAAAAGGCCACAACGGGTGGTGGAGCTCCTGTTCCAACCACTGGTATGGGCTCTACTCTTGCTATCTTGGGAGCAGCGAGCGCCGGATTTGGTGCCGCCGTCTACTACTTCATTCGACGAAGAATGCATATGCATCACACAGGAAAGCCTACGCCAGCTGCGTAAGGTTCCGCGTGTTCCTTCGAATGATACCAAAGCCGCGATCATTACAGACGCGGCTTTTTGGTTTGCCCTCATGTGTTTGCCATGAATGAAAAAAGCGCGTACCATTCAATGAAGCCTATGCTCAATCTTCCTAACAACAAAACAAAGCACCTTCTTGATGAAGCCTTTTACACGATCATATATTTGAAGGGCATTGATGCTATTCTGGGGATTATCGCTGCATTTCTTTTGCTTATCCCTTCCACATTCGCTCTCAAGAGTTTTGTGGTTTCCATAACGCAGGAGGAGCTCCGTGAAGACCCAAAAGATTTTGTCGCGAATTTTTTGCGTTCGGTAGCAGCGCGACTCTCTCCACAGGATCAGTTTTTTGCATTTCTGTATCTGTTCATACATGGTGCTATTAAGCTCTTTGTGGTCATAGCGCTCCTACGGAACAAGAGATGGGCATATCCACTTGCACTGGTCGTTTTTGGGCTATTTTTGCTCTATGAAATCTATCGGTTGATCACGGCACCATCGTGGCTTGTAGGCGTTTTCGCCCTCTTCGATGTTTTCGTTATTGTTACTACGGCGTTGGAGTACCAAACGAAAAAGAGGCAAGCCGTATGAAACGAACGACTCGCCTGACTATCATTATTACAACTACCCTTTTTCTTATTGTGCTTTTAACAGGTTTTCTTTGGTATCTTTTCTTTCGAGGGCAAGCAAACCAAAATGAAAACAATGGCGTTGGAAATACCAATATCCTCAATGAAGAAAACGAAGCACCTTCTTTGAATAATACTCAAACGAATAACACGGTTTCGGTTGTTAATAATACGGTCGTCAATAACACGGTGAACAATACCCCCACAAACGCTACACCGAATCCCACACCCACACCTGTAAGTTCGAAAGAAATTTCTCGCGGGGATACATCGAAAAAGCAGGTTATTTTCACCTTCGATGGAGGATCTGGCGCCCAATCGGCTGAGGCGATTCTTGGCACACTCAACAAACACCATGTACAAGGCACATTCTTTCTCACGGGTAAATGGGCCGAAGCTAACCCTTCATTGGTGAAGAAAATAGCTCAAAACGGCAACGAAATCTTTAATCATACGTATGACCATAAAGATCTTACAACACTGACGGACACCCAAATTGCTGACGAATTGAGTCACGCTGAGAGAATTATTTCTGGTCTGACGGGCGTAACAACCAAACCATACTTCCGTCCGCCATACGGAGCACGAAATCAGCACGTACGTGAGTTTGTGGCCCTCGAGGGATACCAGTCAATTTTCTGGACCGTTGATGCACTTGATTGGAAGGAGTCTTCTGGCGAAACAGCTTCGCAAGTAAAAACACGCATTCTTTCGAATGTTCAGCCGGGAACAATTTTCCTCATGCATATTGGCGACACCATCACCGGATCAATCCTGGACGATGTCTTTACGCAAATAGAATCTCGTGGCTACTCGGTGGTGTCGTTGACGAAGGGGATATAACCGAAAGCTGCTTACGCCCGGTTACTCTCTCCAAAAATACAAAATCGCAAAGCAACCAAGCATGAGAAGCACGATGGTTCCACCCGTTGCAATGTTGAGGTAGTACGAAAGGATAATTCCAATAATAACAGAAAAGAGTGAAATAATTTCTGCAGCCACAATGGTCTTGTAGAAACTCTTTTTGAGTTGCAGCGCCGCAATTACTGGAATAACAATGAGTGCTGCGGTGAGTAGTACACCAATGATAGGAATGGCGAGTGAGACGGTGAGTGCGGCAAGTAAAATGAAAACGGTGTTGACGGTCCGTGTCGGAATTCCGCTCACCTTTGCGGCTTCTTCGTCAAAGGTGGTGAAAAGAATCTCTTTGAAAAAGGCGAGGAGAATGGTAATGACAACCCCGGCCAAAACTATGATGGTGATAATGTCGCGCGTGGTGACGGTGACGATGCTACCAAACAGATAGTTCAAGAGATTGACGTTAAAACCGTTTCCGAGACTCAAGAGTACTACCGCGAGCGCCAGGCTTCCTGACAGAAAAAGTGCCAGTGCTGATTCGCCAAAGACCCTTTTGCTCACACGAAGCCGTTCGATTCCAAGTGAAGAGGCGAGTGTAACAACAAGTGCCGATATAACCGGATCCCAGCCAAACAATGCACCAATCGCAACGCCGGCAAGCGAAACGTGTGCCAAGGTGTCGGCGATGAGAGAGTACCTTCGCAAAACCAGGAATGTTCCAATGAGTGGGGCAATGATCGCGATGATAACGCCTGCCAGAAGCCCGCGAACAATAAATCCATGTTGAAAAATATCCCAGATCATTGGTGCCTCGAGTCATCAAGATGCAAGTGTTCGTCCAAAAGATTTTGTGCGTTTTTGTGCTGCATAAATTCTTTTGAAGGTCCGCAGAAGACGAGTTCGTGGTCAATGTATGCCACGTGTTTTGCTTCTTCTAAAACTGTTTTCAGGTCGTGAGAGATCAAAACCAAGGCAATACCGTGATGCTTATTAAGATCGCGAAGGAGGGAATAAAAGTCTACACGCGAAGCCTGATCAATTCCAACCGTGGGTTCATCAAAGAAGATTACCTCAGGATCTGAAACCAGCGCCCGTGCAATGAAAACGCGTTGCTGTTGGCCGCCAGAAAGCTCGCCGATGAGCCGATCTTTAAATTCCCACATGCCAACCTCTTGCAGAGCGTCCTTGGCTGCTTCACGATCGCCTGCACCAGGTTTTTTGAGTACTCCAAGTTTTGCATAGCGGCCCATCATGACCACTTCAAAAACCGTTGCAGGAAATGATTGATCAAATCGTGCAACACTTTGAGGGAGGTATCCAATGCGAGGCCAATCCTTGAATGATGTAAGGTCTGTTCCGAAGATCTCAACGGAGCCGGACTTTGGTTGCAAGAGCCCCAGGATAACTTTCAATAGGGTGGTTTTACCGGCACCGTTCGAACCAATAATTCCAAGGTAGTCACCCGCGTGAACATCAAGTGAGATATCTTTTAGGATAAGATTCTTTCCATACGAAAAAGAGATGCTCTTGAGAGCGATGATTTTTTCAGCGTGTTGGGGTTTGCGTGTGTTCATGCGGAAATGAGGGAAGTGAGAGAATATCTAATTGCGAATAATTTGCATTTAAAATATACCGAAAAAACCAGAAAATGTCAAGATTCTGATGAATGATGCATGGAACTGGCACGATTCTTCAGAACATTGAGCAAGATGCCAAAAAATGCGAGTTGATACAAAAACTGTGTTTCGAGAAGATAGCCTTTGTCCAACGGCAAGTAATACGCAGATGCAATGCCGCTTGCCAGCTCGACGAAAATCAACAGCAATCGGAACTTGGCAAATTCTTTTTGTGATACAAAAACGAAGGAAAGACCAAGCTGCAAAATAAACAATGCGCTCCCAAAAACTTTGTGTATTTGATCAAGGATAGTGTGTGGCGTGAGTCCTATGAGAATGATAAGAACTGCCATAACCTTGAGGCACACCGCAATATATCGCAATTTCTTGGGATTTTCTCGTTCGAGAAGCTGTGCAGCCCAATAAAGAAACATGCTAGTCCACAGGTACGACAGCAGAGATATCAATCCGGTATTTATGAATCCACCAAAGTAGCTAAAACCCTGGTCTGCCATAAGCCCCTCGGGGCGGATGAGTATGCATACCAACATGCCAACGAAGAAACCAAGATACCCAATCAAAATGGATTGAACGGGATCGGTAAGATTTTTGAGAAAGCGATTCATTTTTTACTTTGTAATAAAGCTCTCCACGCCTCGAATGTGATCGGCCTTTCGCAATGTAGTATTTTCAAGATGCTTCTGTGTGATCTTTTTTTGCTTCAGCCGCAAGGATGAGGTCCAGGCCTTTGTGCGCCAACGACTAATAAGATGATAGATGGTCCAGAATACTATTTTTCCGCGCAAGCCATGCTCGCTTGAAGGTTCGATATCAGTATAAATTTCCCAAAGAGCTTTCTTAAAAACTTTATTCGCACGAAAATAGTCCTTTCGAAAATCTTGCGGTGACGTTATCGTTTCTTGGAGTGCGAGCGGGAGATCATGATTAATGTGGACGTTGGCACCAAGTAAAAGCGAAAAAAGCTTCGATGGCTCGAGAACTCTTTTCTTTGAAAGTGTCTGCCAGATTTCGGGGAGAACTGGTGGAGTGACGGCGCGAAAGTAGAGATCGGCGAAAGTGGCATCAAGCTTTTCGAGCAGTGAAGGATTTTCGAAGAAATCTTTTTCAACAAAAGAGAGAAAATTCTGTGTGACTTTTTCGTATGCCCTATGAAAAGGAAGGAGCTCTCGGTGTCTTTCGGAGAGCCTCGGCTCAAGACCTTGGAATTGCTGAAGAATTTTTTGAAATATTTCCATGAGTATAGTATACGTTTTGATCAGTGTTTCTCCAAGTGAGGGGATTTGAAAAAAGCGAATTCTTTCGATACAATAGAGGAAGAAAGGAAGATCTATGTCCGCTATCTCGGTAAAAAACCTCAAGAAGCATTTTGGAGAGAAAAAAGCGGTCGATGGCATCTCCTTTGACGTCGCGGAAGGCGAAGTTTTTTCATTTCTTGGCCCAAACGGTGCAGGCAAAACCACCACCATCCGTTGCATGATGGATTTCATCCGTCCTTCAGACGGCGAAGTGCAGATACTCGGAATGGACGCCGAGAAAGATTCGGTGGCCATCAAAAAACAACTTGGATTTCTCTCCGCCGAAGTTCGTTTGTATGAGCGATGGACCGGAAAAGAGCACATCGACTTTTTCAAAAAGATTGTTGGCGATGGTAATTCCGCTGACGATCTTGTTTCTCGTTTAGATTTTGACCCAACCGTTCGTGCTTTTGCTCTTTCATCTGGAAACCGTCAGAAGTTGGGTATTATTTTGGCACTGATGGCTAACCCGAAAGTTATTATTTTGGACGAACCAACGACGGGCCTTGATCCACTTTTGCAACACACGGTCTACCAAATACTTTCGGATGCACGGAAAAATGGCGCAACGATCTTCATGTCTTCGCACAACCTTTCAGATGTTGAGCGTATCAGCGATCGTGTGGGCATTATTCGTGCCGGAAAGATGGTGGCAACTGAAAGTATTGCATCGCTTCGAAAAAAACACTTGTACACAGCTCACGTAACGTTCAAAAATAAAGTCGCGCGCAAAGAGATTGAAGAGCCAGGACTCGAAATTGCTTCAGAGCTTCCCACGGGCTTTGATATTCGCGTTACGGAAGATCTTGATCGTCTCGTGAAAAAGCTTTCAAAATTCTCCATTCAAGACATCGAAATTGAACACGCTGGACTCGAAGAAATTTTTCTTAAATACTACGAAAAATAATGTACGCGATTATCGTCCGATACCTTAAAGATAAAAAGATTTCCATCATTGCGTATAGTGCCGCAGAAATTATTTTTGTCACCATGTACACCGCGCTTTTTCCAGCGCTGCAGAAGCAGGCAGAGCAGTTGCAGCAACTTCTATCGACCTATCCAAAAGAACTGTACAGTGTTTTTCAAATTCAGGATCTCAACTTCTCAACGCTTGAAAGGTTTTTAGGGCTTGAGCAGTACAGTTTTATGTGGCCGATACTTGCCATCATACTTTCCATATCGCTTGCCGGAGGCGCATTGGCCGGGGAGATTCATAAAGGCACCATGGCAAACATTTTGGCGAAGCCTGTCTCGCGAATGCAACTCTACTTTGCTCGATACATTGCTGGCCTGAAGGCATTTTTCATCTTTGTTATTATTTCTATCTTTTGTGTGATTCCCATTGCGGCTATCTTCCGTGTCGATTTTGTTGCAAAGGCCTACCTGGTTCTTGCCGTCTTGTGCGCGCTTTTTGGCATGACGGTATATAGCATTGCTTATATGTTCTCAGCGATGTTTTCTGACAAAAGCAAGGTCTATATGGTAACGGCAGGAATTATTTTTCTCATGTACGTGCTTAACGTCATTGCGTCACTTCGAGAAAGTCTTCAGAATGTTCAGTACGCTTCGTTGTTCTATTACTTCAACTTCAATGTTGCGTTGAATGATCACTATATTCGCTGGTTGGCAGTTCTGGTGTTCTTGGGAATTACAATTGTCTGTACGGGAATTGGCGCGCTGATATTTAAAAAACGCGATATATCGGTCTAATGCAAAACATCGACCCAATTTGGAAGTCCATACTCGGGAGAAAAAACTATAAAATTGTAAGCACGGCACTTGTTCTTATTGCCGCGATAATCTTTTTGTTTACTTCGAACGGGAAAGGCGCCCAAAATATTGCTGGCGAAAATGTTTCGAAGAATGCATCTTCTCAAACCCTGGTTGTGAAACGTGTGGTTGATGGTGACACGATTGAACTGTCTTCGGGAGAGAAGGTTCGCTACATTGGCGTGAACACACCAGAAAGTGTTGATCCGCGAACTCCGGTGCAGTGTTTTGGTAAAGAGGCGAGCCAGCGGAACAAAGATTTGGTTGAGGGGAAAGAAGTTCGGTTGGTCGCAGATGTAGGCGACAAAGATAGATATGGCCGGCTGCTTCGCTACGTTTATGTTGGCGATACGTTTATCAACCTGGAACTTGTAAGAGAAGGATACGCGCAGGTTGATACGGTTCCGCCAAATATTGCTCACAAAGAAGATTTTGTTGTAGCACAAAAAGAGGCACGAGAAAATCAGAAGGGTTTATGGAGTAGTTCAGCATGTAATGGCAAGCTTACGCCAGCACAGAAATAGGCGTACAATAGAAGAAAGCATCAAAGAGACATGGAACACATACAACTTTCTTCAGGAAAATCGATGCCTCTTTTAGGCCTTGGTGTGTGGCAAATCCCACGCCAGCAAACGAAGCAAGCTGTCTTGTGGGCGCTTGAAGTTGGCTACCGTCTCATTGATACCGCGCATATTTATGGTAATGAGCGCGAAGTGGGTGAGGCGATTCGTGAAAGCGGTATTCCCCGAGAAGAAATTTTTGTGACCACCAAATTGTGGCCGGCACACTTTTTGCGCGCACGTGCGGCATTTGCCGAAAGTCTAGAAAAATTAGGTCTGGAATATGTTGACTTGTACCTTATTCACTGGCCAACGCCAGGAAAAGGACATGCCTGGAGAGCGCTGGAAAAGATATATGAAGAGGGACTTTCGAAGTCTATTGGAGTAAGCAACTACTCTGTTGAGCAACTATCGCGGCTTCTGCGTTCATGCAAAATTCCACCATCCGTAAACCAGGTAGAATTTAGCCCGTTTCTTTATCGAAAAGAACTTCTTGAGTTCTGCAAAGAAAAAAATATTGTGCTCGAGTCGTACAGCCCGCTTACACGCGGAAAAAAGTTACAAGAAAAAGTTTTGCAAGATATAGCTTTAAGGTATCAAAAATCATCAGCGCAAGTTTTGATTCGATGGAACCTGCAACATGGAGCCGTGGTTATTCCAAAATCGGCAAGCCAAGAACATATCAAAGAAAATTTTGACGTTTTTGATTTTGGGATCTTCAAAGAAGATATGACGAAACTCGATTCGTTGAATGAAAATTTTAAGTCGGGGTGGTGATGGCATACCCTTTTACACCCACCACGCAGCCCCCACTCAAAAACTATCACGTGAATAGTTTCAATTTCAACGAATGGTGCAAGTACGATGGAGTTGTGTGGGGATACCACCTTGGAGAAGACGTAAATTGCCGTGCGGGAACAAAGGTGTTAGCTTCGGGTCGTGGACATGTTGTATATGCGGCGTTGCATCCCGGAACGCGCAAAAAAAGAAACTGGGGAAATATCATCATTGTTGCGCACAAAAATCCCAGGACGCGAAAAAACTTTTTTACGCTGTATGGGCATTTGGGGTATCGCCTGGTTCGTAAAGGCCAGAGAGTTGAGGTGGGGCAAGTACTCGGGACAGTGGGTAGAGCCAATTCAGCAGAAAATGGATTTTGGGAGTCGCATCTGCATTTTTCCGTGTATATTGGACCGTGGAAAGGAAAAGTTTTGGCGGGATATTGGAAGAAGGGCATGAAGCGAACCAAAAGAAGTTTTTGGAGAAAACCATCAAGTTTTATTTCGAGCTACAAATGAAACGCGCCCGGATTGTAAAGGTCAGTAATAATACCCAAAGGAATTACCAATATATTTTGTCCGAAGCTTCCGGCAAACATTTTGATCCACGTTTTCAGCCAGAACTCACACCTCAAGAAATGCTGAAACTCGGCGTCTTTGGCGGCCATTATTTTGAAGATCGCCCAAAGGAATTTCCAGCGGCGTGGTTTCGTGGCGTGAAATTTTCAAAAACCGGGGAGCCAGAAGCGAATCGTAATTACTTTGGCATCAATGCGAGTCAACCTTTAGAAGTTTGGCAAAAGAAGGGTTGGATTTACAAAGATGACCCGCGTGGATGGTTCCAGTGGTACTGCCGCTACTATCTCGGTCGCCGCATTCCTCTTGAGGACGATAGGCAAATCAAACGATGGCGTGCCATGCGCCGTCATATTGGACAAATTAAAAAATACTGCAAACCAGGCGACATGTTGTGTCATCGACGCCAACGTCAGGCGCTATTACACTGGGCCTACGATAGCAGGAAGATATAATGACAAAATATATTTTAGTTGGTGGGTATGTACAAAAGGGCGCGCGCGGCGGGCAAGACTTTTGTGATGCATTTGTAAAAGATTTGCCGAGAGATTCACAGGTACTCATCTGTCCTTTTGCGAGACCAGAAGATGCGTGGCAAAATTCGTTTGAAGAACGAAGAAATTTCTTTTTGAAATTTATCGATCGAGAAGATCTTTCATATGAAAATGCACAACCTGAAATCTTTTCGAAACAATGCCGGGAATCAAGCGCGATATTTTTTATGGGAGGCGATAGTGAAGCGCGACTCATGAAATATGCAACCAAGGATACTTCGTGGATGAGCAAAAAGGTGCTTGAGAACAAAACACTCGCCGGAACTTCCGCAGGTGCGTACGCGCTCTCGAGGTATTATTATGATATTACCGACTATACCATCAAAAGTGGCCTGGGTTTGGCGAAGGTAAAATCTATTGTCCATTGCTTCAGCGCCGAATATTCCAACGTCAATTGGCAACAAGCGCATGAGGCCCTTGTGCATTACAAAGAGCAACTTCCGGTGTGGTGCTTGAAGGAAGGCGAGTTCAAAATCTTGGAAGCGTAACCAAACGTACAGCGCATTCAATGCTAAGTGAACCGGTACAATAAGCCAAATCAAAAACAGACCACGTGGGTCTGTTTTTGCGTTTCAAGAAACCAAGACTACATCGATGTCGATGCGTCCTTTGCTTCTTTTTTGCTTCCCTTCATTGCCATCATGACAATGATATAAAGAGCTGCCAAGCCAACGAGGGCATAAACAACTCGAGCAACGACGTTATCTGAGCCACCAAAAATGGAAGCTACGAGATCGTATTGGAAAAATCCAACGAGACCCCAGTTTAAGCCACCAACGAGTACAAGTACCCAGGCGACCCAGTCTGCAGCATTCATCTTCATCGTTTTCTCTTAATTATTTTATTAACTGCGTGTATTTTACACTTTTTTGAGGGAAAAGTCAAACTTTTGCCTAAAGAAAGCCAAATCTTGGCCTGTTGATGGCTATTTGGACACTATTGATATTCGTCTTTTGCGGTGATATACTCCGCGTATAGTCTAAAAAAGTGAGTTTATATGGATTCAATGCAGCCAAGACAACCACAAACAGGCAGGAAATCTTCTGCTGGAAAAGTGGTGCTTATTATCGTTGGCCTCGTGGTACTGGTGGGTATTGGCGTTTTGATTGGATGGCTTTTGACACGAAACTCCTCTTCGGATAATTCAACGGCAACAACGAACAATACAACGAACGAAGTAGCGAATGCAGATAACACTTCAGCAGACAACACCGAAGACAACGCAACGAATTCTGATAATACCACTTCGAACACGACAGACAACTCGACGACATCAAATTCAACAACGAACTCAACCCCAACCATTCCTGCCGACACTACGGGAATCAACGTAACGGGTAAGTCGCCATTCCTTTCCTACACGGCGCACATTCCTAATACGTGGAGCTGGGAAAAGTCGCACGTTGGAGCTGCAACAAACCTCACGCTTACGCGGGGCGGTTTTACGGTAGTAATTTCTCAGTCAGCCGGTGGCAACGGAACATGTGTGTACCCAGGAGATGCTACAAGTAGCGATCCGATGGCTGCAACCTTTGGTTCACCAACAACGGTTGCTGGAGTTACTTCAACCTTCCGAATCGCTATGCAAGAAGGAGCTGGAAGTGCTGGCGATAAACACCTCTTGGTTTGCGAAAAGACCACGGGCGACTACAAGCTTGCAACCCAATTTGGTTATATCTCTGTGACCACGCCACCTGAAGGTGCTACAAGCGACTGGTCAAAGAATAATGCTTCGGTACAATCGATCCTCTCGCTCCTCATGAAGCAATAAAACAAAAAGCTCAGTTGAGGAAGCCTTTGATGGTAACCACGACTGAGCTTTTATGTTTGCCTAGAATTCTACTTGCAATAATCGCTGGTCTTTCCGCTTGCCTGGTCACCGCCAGGAAGTGCCTGTACCTTTGCGGCATCAGTACCTGGGAGTAAATCAAGCCAGCATACTGCGTACTGGCCAAGTTCTGCTGTCACGCCCTGTTTGTTTACGAAAGAACTGCTTTGTGAGGCAACATTTTTTTTGCGAAGATCATATACGCCAAAGTCAAACGATACATTTCGGAATGACCCATTGAAGCCAACTTCTGTCGCAATCTTTTCGCCTGTCTTTACCTCAAAAGCTGGAGAAATAATATTTGTGCCCGAAGTCATGTCGCCGGCCGCTGGGAAGGTTTCCGCAATGGCCTGGAACTTTGGCGTAAGAGTTCTCAGGTGATCAAGTCGGTACATGATGCCGCAGGGCGCAATGAAATCAAACATGTACTGTACTTCGCCCATTTCTTTGTAACGGGTGCCTCGATAGGCAACGGCATCAAGCGGAGCTACTACGTCAATCTTATTCGTTGTGGCTTTTCCAAAGAGAAAGCCACCGTGAGCCTTATAGTTTCCGCCTCGAACCTGACCAGGATAGAGAATAGCTGTTGCGGAACTTACGTTGGCAGGTGACTGTTCAATGATTTGGGGGTCACACGTAGGTGGCTTGGCGCCCTGTGCAAGATACTTCCATTCGGTTCCAGAGAAACTCCAAAGAATCTCCGGCGTGCTGGATGCCGTATTCTGCTGTTGCGATGTTGAGGGTGTATTGGTCGATGAAGTACTCTTTGTGCCTTCATTCGCCTTGTCTTCGGATCCTCGCGGTTGGCCTGCGAACCAAATAAAGAACATAACTAAGCCAATGAGCACGACCGCGCCAATACTTATAAGCCACGGCAAAACTTTGTGGTGCTTGGGAAGATGCTCATTCATCATATTCATATGTTTTTTTATTTTGTGATACACTGATTTTATAACAAACATAGCAACACATCAACATGATTCTCGAAGGCGCCTTCCAAAGTAGGCTACAGAAAGCCCTGCCATACGTTCTTATCGTATGTGGTATTTTGGGTTTTTTGTCGTCTTTTGTTCTCACTACCGACAAAATTCAGCTTCTGCAAAATCCTAACTACATTCCACCATGCAACATCAACCCTATCATTAGTTGTGGTTCTGTCATGAAAACGGACCAGGCGAGTGTCTTTGGATTTGCCAACTCACTTATTGGGATTGCGGCCTTTGCGGTTGTCACCACGGCGGGTGTTGCGCTTTTAGCGGGTGCGAAGTTTAAGAAATGGTTTTGGTTGTGTCTGAACGGCGGCTTGGCGCTCTCGGTTGTCTTTGTTCACTGGCTTGCCTTTGAGGCTGTCTATGAAATTCAAGCCCTGTGCCCGTACTGTATGGTTGTATGGGTCGTAAGCATTGCGGCATTTTGGTATGTCACATTGCGGAACTTTGAAGCTGAAGCCTTGCCAGCGCAAGGGAAGTTTCGAAGCTTCATAGCGTTCTTGCAGCGAAATCACGTTACGGTGCTGGTCGCTTGGTACGCTGTTATTTTGGCGCTCATTTTGCAACACTTCTGGTACTTTTTTGGCCAGGCGTTCACGAATTGAAGCACAAAAACTCCTGTGCTATAATACGTTTGATATGAAAAATACACATACAACTTTTCGATTGAAGTTTCTTCCTGTGGTAGGATCATTTTTTGTGATTCTTTTTCTGGTATTCTTTGCATCACGCATGGCACTTGCTCGAGACGGTGAGCGTGATTCACGCAACAACAGTCACTCCGAGAACAGAAACAATGAAACGGAGAACGAGAACGAAGTGGAAAATGAGACAGAGACCCACGATTCTACAGTCACTGCTAATGCTTCACACAAAGATACGTCTGCGGAAAATGAGACCGAAGATAACGATGCTCACAACAACGAAGCTGAAAACGAAACAACCGACAACGGTTCACATGAGAAGTCAGGAAAAAAAGATAATGAAACTCCATCTTCGAGCCACGGAAATTCTTGCGAGGCTCATGCATCTGCGATTAATCGTATCATGACTCGTGCGGTGCTTCGTGGAGAACGCATTGTGGAAGTCTTTACGAATATTACCAACCGCACTGAGGCCTTCTACGTATCGAAGGGCAACACCCTTTCTACCTACGATGTATTAGTCGCTGACGTCACCAGCAAAAAGACTAATGCGCAAAACGTTCTCATGACGCTCCAAAATGTTGGACCACTCGATTGCAGCGCTGCCGATCCAAAGGCACTTTTGAAATCATTCCGCGCAACCTTAAAACAAGAAATCGCCGCACTCAAAGAATATAAGACCGCAGTTCAGAAGCTCGTGCAGGGAGTCGCTTCCGTTCAGCCTGATGACGCTTCGGAAAATGAAGATGCAACAAATGACGCAACCAATGCATCGAACGAAGATAATAATACAACCGTTACTAAGACGAGCAATGAAACACGCTAATCTTATTCTTGGGGTTGTGGTTGTCATTTCACTCGGCGTCATAGTTGTTGCCACATATTTTCTTTTCCAAACGAGCGATTTCGTTCCTAAAACCGCCACAACTACATCGCAAAATACTCTGAATATTCCCGCTGCTCCAACGGTTTCTTCAAAAAACGATCTCAATACTACTTCTCAGTATCTCAACTCCCTGAATATTGATACTGCCTACACCGGAGATACCGAACAACTCAACGTTGAATCAAACGGCCTGTAGATTCGTTTCGAGCAGATGTGCTTACTTGAGCATTTCTTTATGTTAGTTATATAATGCAAACACCATGCAAAACATCATCGAGGTGAAAGACCTCACAAAAAAATATGGCGACTTTACTGCTGTAGACACCATCTCATTCGAAGTTCGCAAAGGTGAGACGTTTGGAATTTTGGGCCCCAACGGAGCTGGAAAGACAACAACACTTGAAATGATCGAGGGTCTGAAGAAGATCACTTCGGGCGAAGTGCTGCTTGATGGGAAAAATGTTCAGAAAGAGCCACACCATGTAAAGCAGGTGATTGGTGTGCAGCTTCAGGCCTCCACATTTTTTGAGGGTCTGAATCTTATCGAACTCATCGATACCTTTGCTTCGCTCTATAACCGCAAGGTTGATGCTGTGGAGCTCTTAAAGGAAGTTCAACTCGAAGAAAAAGCAAAAAAACAAGTCAAAGAACTTTCTGGTGGCCAAAAGCAACGCTTGTCTATTGCCGTTGGTTTGGTGAATGATCCAAAAGTATTATTCTTAGACGAGCCAACAACGGGCCTGGATCCGCAGGCTCGAAGAAACTTGTGGGACTTGGTTGAGATGATCAAGAAAAAAGGAAAGACCGTGGTCCTTACCACACACTACATGGACGAAGCGGAAGTCTTGTGTGACCGGATTGCTGTCATGGACAATGCAAAAATTGTTGCTCTCGATACCACCGAAGGTCTGCTCACAAAAACAGGCGTAGACCCAACGGTCAGATTTGAATCAAAACAAGACATCTCGCTGGAACACCTCAAAAAACTCTCCGGTGTTAAAGAAGTTGATCACGACAAGAATACGTATTTCTTGACGACGCACGATTCGCAAAAAACGCTTGATGAACTTTTCACACTGGCACGAAAAGATAATGTGAAGATCGAAGAGCTTACCGTGAAGCGTGTAACACTCGAAGACGTCTTCTTGAAACTAACTGGTCATGCACTGAGGGACTAATGTACACAACCTACAAACTCACCATAGCTGCAGTCAAAATGTTCCTTAGAAACCGACAGGCGCTGTTCTTTACTTTGTTTATGCCATTCTTCATTATGATCATCTTTGGATACATTGGCTTTGATAAGCCCCAGAAGATCGATCTGGGTTTGGTAGTGGAAAATCCGACCGCAGAAACGCAACAGTTCATTGACCAAATAACAAAATTTGAAACTTTCAACATCACCAGAGGTACACTCGAGGAAGAAAAACATCAGCTGAGCGAAGGAAATCGTTCCATTGTTCTTGACGTTCCATCGGACTTCATGAATATTTCAACACCTCGCACGACAAATTGCATTGTTGCGCCATGTGCAGGAACTGCTGAGGCAGCACCTATTCCTAGGGCTATCATTGCGTACACGAACGAAGGCCAGGCACCTCAAGCGCAAACGGTCATCTCGGTTCTCAATCAATTCCTTGATAAAACAACGCTTCGCGTAGCCAATGCTCCCACCCTTTTCGATATCAAAGAGATAAGCGTTGATTCACGCAACCTCCGCTACATTGAATTCCTGTTGCCAGGCCTAGTTGCCATGTCCGTCATGCAGATGGCAGTTTTTTCGGTAGCATTTGTGTTCACGCAGTACAAAGAAAAGGGTGTTCTAAAGCGGCTGGCCGCAACGCCGATGCAACCATGGCAATTTGTTTCAGCCAACGCCGTAACGCGTCTCATAATTAGCGTCTTCCAGGCCGCTATCTTCGTTGGAATGGGCCTTTTGCTCTTCAAGATTCACATTCAGGGTTCATACGGCGTACTGTTGTTGTGTGTCGTTCTTGGTGCACTTATGTTCCTCGGCCTTGGCTTTACTATCTCAGGACTCGCGAAAACGGTGGATTCTGTGCCGGTGTTTTCGAACCTTATCGTGTTCCCAATGCTTTTCTTGGGTGGAACCTTCTTCCCAATTTCTGGTATGCCCGCCTGGCTTCAAAGTGTTGCCAAATTCCTCCCGCTCACATATCTTTCTACTTCGATGCGTGATGTCATGACCAAAGGCTCAACCCTCTGGGACATTCGCGGAGATCTTCTTGGTATGATTATTTGGGCAGTCATCCTGATAACGCTTGCGACGATCACGTTTACCTTCCAGGAAAAAGAAAGCGCATAACGTTGTAAACAAAAGAATACTATGCCACTCTATACGCTTTCATTTCAGGAAAAGAAACAAGTTGCTACTGGCACCTTTGAATTTATTTTCTCAAAACCTGAAGGCTTCACTTACGAAGCTGGCCAGAATATGGACTGGACGCTCATTGATGCGAAGGAAAATGACGCCGAAGGCTTGCTTCGAACGTTCTCTTTGACAAGCGCCCCCAGCGATTCGTATTTGGCTTTTGCGACACGCATGCGTGACTCTGCATTCAAGCGTCAGGTTGCACAGTTTCAAAAGGGAAATGAGATTCAAGCTCAGGGCCCCAATGGCGATATGACATTGCAACTTCTTGGTCCACAAAACCCTGCTGTATTTTTGGCAGGTGGGATTGGAATTACGCCATTTCTCAGCATGGTGAAAGATGCTGTTCAGAAAAAACTTCCAACAGAAATTTCGTTGTTCTATTCGAATCATTCTGCAGCAGACGCACCATTTTTTGAAGAACTGAAGCAGCTATTCTCGCAGCTTCCAAACGGGAAATTTATTCCTACTATGACCAATGATGAGAACTTCCAAGGTGAAAAAGGCTATATTGATGCAGCGATGATTCAGCGACACGTTAAAGATATTCAAAGCCCGATCTACTTTGTTGCCGGGCCACCCGCCATGGCAGAGGCCATGAAAAAGACTTTGCGCGATATGGGGGTTCCACGTCTCCACATCGTTTCAGAAAATTTTGACGGATACGAAAAAGAACGAAAGCCTCTGTAAACGGAATCGTTACTTTGGTCGCTACAGGCTAGTACCAGGAGAGCGGATCAACCCAGGCATCGATACCTGTTGTGCTTGGTAGGTACCCCTTGATATCTACCGAGGTTCCTATGTGTATCCCAAAATGTAAATTACGTCGTTCATTGTCAGTCTCGCTGGTGAAACCGGTTCCGAGCAGCGCCAGGTTCTGCCCCTTTGTTACCACGGTGCCGATATTTGGTAACGTTGAAGGGCGAATGTGACCATAAATTGCGGTATAGGCTTGGCCTTGGTAGGTGAATTGAAGAACAAAAACGCCACCATAGCCCGAAGCGGTCTGTGCTGAGACAATTTTTCCATTGGCAATTGCAAAGACCGGGACATCGGTTGCTGTGTCGGTGTACTCAACATCAACGGCGTTATGATATCCGGTAAATCGTTCGGGTTGAACGGGGGACTTCTGTGGTATGACGTAGGTTCCAAAGAACTTTTTTGTAACGCGCTGTTTGAATTCTGCAATGGGGTCGGCGAGGCTGCCTGACGGCTCTTCGGTTGTGTTACTTACAACGTTTGTGGCTGTATTGCTTGGGCTATTTACCGTCGTATTGTCAAAACGTGATGCATCATTGGTTGCGGTTTCTGCGTTTTGCGTATTATTTTCAACCGTGTTGTTTACGATTCGAGGAACAAATCGGAAGTACAAAAACAACACCACGCCAAAGATGATGACTATGCCAAGCAGGATTCGAACCAGGGGATTATCCATGAATTCCTACCGTAAATATCAAATTTTCCGACCATCTGTATTGTAACAAGGTGGCCCTGAAAAGGCAAAGATTTACGACTTTTTCAGCATGTCGGCAAATTGCTTGCGCAGCTTCAAAACTTTCGGCTCAATGACCAGCTGGCAGTATGGCTGACTCTGATTTTGTGCGAAGTAATTCTGGTGATAATTTTCAGCAGGAAAAAATTCAGTATACGGAACAACTTCGGTCACAATGGGATTAGGCCAAACTTTTTTCTCGTTGATTTCTCGTATGACTTCTTCCGCTGCTTTCTTCTGCTCGCCGTTTCGATACAAAACAATAGAGCGGTACTGCGTCCCTACATCATTTCCTTGCCGATTCCGTGTTGTTGGGTCGTGCAAGGTAAAAAACACCACCAACAAGTCGTGGAGAGAAATCTCTGCGTCGTCAAAGGTTACTTCGGCAACTTCTGCATGCCCTGTTTGACCGCTGCAGACTTGCTCGTAGGTGGGATTTTTTGTGTTGCCCCCGGCGTAACCCGAAACGATCTTTTTCGCCCCGCGAAGTTCCAGTAATATTGCTTCAGTGCACCAAAAACATCCGCCGCCCAATGTGATAATTTGTTCCATATGTACTCCTTAGTATTCATGATAACACTCGACAGCCTCATTTGAAAGTTCTAAGCTACCTCTCAGAAAGTTAGGTATAATACCATCATGCGACTCCTTATAGTAGAAGATGAACGAAAAATTGCAGATGCTGTGAAAAAAGGCCTCGAACTCGAGGGTTTTTCTGTTGACGTTGCGTATAATGGCTCCGATGGCATGGCTTTTGCAACGGTTCGAAACTATGATCTTATAATTCTCGATCGAATGCTTCCAGGCCAGTGGGATGGTATGGAGATTTGTAAAAAAGTCCGTGACGTTGGCCTGAAAACCCCCATCCTCATGCTTACCGCCAAAGATAAGACGCAAGATCGTGTTGAAGGGCTGAGAATTGGCGCCGATGATTACCTCATTAAGCCATTCGCCTTTGAAGAACTTGTTGCACGTGTTCAAGCGCTCCTTCGCCGCGCGAAAGACGATGTCACGCCCGTGCTTCGCGTAGAAGACCTTACGCTTGATGCAAAAAACTTTGAAGTAAAGCGCGATGACAAATCTATTCAACTTTCAAAAAAAGAATTTGTCTTGTTGGAGTACCTCATGCGAAATGCGAACCAAGTTTTGACCAAAGATAATATTATTGCGAATGCTTGGGACTATGACTCAAACGTGCTGCCCAATACCGTCGAAGTCTACATTGGGTATTTACGAAACAAAATAGACAAACCCTTTGCAAAACCACCACTTATTCATACGATCAGAAGTTTTGGTTATAAAATTGGGAGAAGTTACTAATGTCCATCACGCGAATTTTCAAATCAGCAACAATTCGCCTCACGGCATGGTATGTTTTGATTATTATGGTGATTAGTTTCGCTTTTAGCCTTGTTTTATACCGTGGTGCAACGCGTGAACTTGATCTTGCGCAAAAACGTGAATCAACCTATTTCGATCAAGCGCCCATTTTTATTCCTTTCAACGTTGATGCCTACAAGGATTTTCGTGAAGCCCAAGTTCAAGATGCAAAGAAAAATGTTGCACGAAACCTTTTTTACTTTAACTTTGTTATCTTCCTTCTTGGTGGTGGTGCAAGTTATTTTCTTGCACTCAAAACGTTAAAGCCTATCGAAGATGCGCTTGAGTCACAAAATCGTTTTACGGCGGATGCTTCGCATGAACTTCGGACACCGCTTGCATCAATGAAAACAGAGCTGGAGGTTGCGCTCCGTGATGGCAATCTGGGGCTCGAGGAGTCGAAGAAAATCTTACGAAGCAACCTTGAAGAAGTTGAGAAACTCGAGAGGCTTTCGAGCGGTCTTTTGAAGCTCGCTCAAAACGGCAACAATGTTGACCAAGCCTCATTTCAAAAAGTTTCTTTGAAAAAGGTGATTGAAGGTGCGCAATTCAAGATGAAAAAACCGGCAGAAATGAAAAAAATCATTCTTGAGTCAAAAGGTGTGAGTGCCGAAGTCTTGGGCGATGAGTGGAGCCTTACGGAGCTGCTCTCTATTCTGCTTGATAATGCCATCAAGTTCAGCGCTGACTCTTCGAAGGTTGTCATTACTTCGAACGTTGATGGAAGATATGGAACTATCACTGTTGAAGACTTTGGTGTTGGTATCGACAAAAAGCATATCCCGCATCTCTTTGATCGATTCTACCGAGCCGACACATCTCGCTCCAAAACAAGCGAAGGTGGATACGGCCTTGGACTTTCAATTGCGAAGAAGATTGTTGATGCGCACAAAGGAAAGATTGAAGTGAAAAGCGAACTTGGAAAGGGGACGGTCTTTATCATAAAGCTCCCTTTGATTCAAGAAGTATCACATAACGAAGAAGACTTTTCCCAAGACTAAGCAAACTCTCAGTTGAAAATCTTACAGTTATCGTGAACTAAAAGAGTGCAACATGAGCGTTATTATTCGGGGGATCAAAAATGCGTTCCGTAACTGGATTCGCACCATTTCTGTTGTTCTTATTCTTGGGATAAGCATTGGCTTGGCGCTGGTTATGTATTTGGCGCAGAGTGCCGTGACGGCGCGAATCGACAGTGTGAAGTCGAGTATCGGAAATACTCTTACTATTCGACCTGCAGGAAGTCAGGGTTTTGAAGGTGGCGGAGAACCACTCACAGAAGATCAAATCAAGCCTCTCTCCTCATTGGCGCATGTTGTGGGTGTGAGCAAAACACTTGATGAGCGCCTCGAACCTGGGATTACTACCAATCTTGTCTCTGCTATTGAGCCAGGAACTTTGGGAAACCGAAGAAACGGTCAGGTGAGCGTCCAGATTGGCGGGCCCGGTGGTGGTAATAATAGAACTTTTTCCATTCCTATCATGGTTAATGGAATCAGTGATACAACCACTTTGACGAACTCATCTTCGACATCAATTGCATCCGGGTCGGTTTTTGCTACCGACTCAAAAGAGAACGTGGCTGTTGTGGGAAAAACACTTGCAGAAAAGAATAGCCTAAAAGTGGGCTCTACATTCACTGCGCATAGTGCAACCGTGAAGGTTGTTGGTATCTTTGATGCTGGAAACGAATTCCAGAATAATTCCGTATACATGCCCATTGCCGCTGTTCAGGGTGTTATGGATGAAGCAGGACAGATAAGCACAGCGGTTGTCACGGTAGATTCTGTTGACAACATGAACGAAACAACAACGCTAGTCAAAAATACTTTGGGTACAGATAAGGCCGACATCACATCGAGCCAAGATACTGCAACGCAAGCACTTGAGCCATTGATGAATATTCAGGCCATCTCTTGGTACAGTTTAATTGGAGCCTTGGTTGCAGGTTCTGTGATTACCTTGCTTACAATGATCATGATTGTTCGTGAGCGAAGAAAGGAAATTGGTGTTCTTAAGGCTATCGGTGCTTCGAATATTTCTATAGTCTCACAATTTGTTTCTGAATCGATGATTCTGACGCTCATGGCGAGCGTTGCGGGAATTATTCTCGGTGTGTTCTTGAGTAATCCTATTTTGAGTGCGCTTGTTTCCTCTACGAGTAGCGCGAATGGTGCACCACGAATTGCTGGAGGTGGCCCGGGCGGCCCTGGTGGTGCCGCCGTTGTTGGGGTTCGATCTGTACTCGTTGGCTTTGGTCCGGGACTGAATTTTCGTGACGCCGTAGCGAGTCTTCAGGCGAATGTTGGCCCACAAATTGTTCTGTACGGCGTGCTTGCTGCTATTGTTATTGCCATCGTGGGCAGTGCGATTCCTGCCTTTCTTATTTCAAAAGTTCGACCCGCTGAAGTAATTAGAGGAGAATAATATGTTGGAAGTTCAAAATCTTACGAAGAGTTTTCGTTCTGGCGATCAAGATGTTCACGCGGTAGACGATATCACGCTTAAAATCCCCACAGGACATTTTGCCTCTGTGGTTGGTAAAAGCGGAAGCGGAAAAACCACCCTTTTGTGTCTGCTTGGTGCGCTCGATGCGCCAACGAGTGGATCCATTAAAGTTGATGGAGATGATGTAGTCTCTATGCGCGATCATAAGCTTATTGCGTACCGACGCGAAAAGATAGGCTTTGTGTTTCAGCACTACAACCTGGTTCCAAATCTTTCTGCCTTAGAAAATGTTATGTTGCCGATGGAGTTCGCGGGTGTTTCGAAGGCTGACCGAAAAAAGCGAGCTTCTGAACTCTTGCATGAGGTGGGACTTGATGAGGCGAAACAACTTCGTAAACCTCCCAGACTTTCCGGTGGAGAGCAGCAGCGAGTTTCAATTGCACGAGCGCTAGCAAACCATCCAAAACTCATTCTTGCAGACGAACCAACGGGTAACCTCGATAGCGCGACGGGAAAGTTGATCGTCAAACTCTTGCACAACCTGGCGAAATCTAAGAATACCACCATCGTTGTTGTGACGCACGATCTTGCCTTGGCCGATGAGGCGGACATGACTTTTAAACTCGAGGACGGCAAGCTGGTTCATTCGAAGACAAACGTAATGAGCGAGTCTGTCTGAACGGGTCGGTTTGTTCCATTTTGGAATTTTGATTATAATAACACCATGGCTTTGACCTCCTATGAGAAATGAAGGGGTGAGCCGTTTGTTTCTCAGTAAATACACAGCTCCCACTTCTAAAATTTAGGGATCCTATGACAACATTTTTAGGCAATAGCCTTACATGGTGGACAGGAATTTTAGGCGGAGTGTTTTTTCTCTTGCTCATCATTACCACCATCGTAAAACAATTTAACTGGAAATGGTTTATGCGGTGGCAAGTGGTCGTTACGCCATTGCATCATTGGTTTGGATGGCTCGCTTTTGGTTTGCTTGCACTCCATTCACTTTTAGCCGTTCTCTCGTCGAACTTCCATGTCTTTTTCTGAGAAAATTCGAGCCTTCTTAGAAGAACCGGTACATATGTACCAGATTGTTGAATCGTCTCGCATTGGTTCGCACATTCAAAAGGTTCGTGTGCGTTTCGACTCGGCTTTGGGTGGTCCTTTTCCTGTTGGCTCATATGTTCAGTTTATGATTGCGGGCAAAATTCCACGAGCCTACTCAGTGGCAGAATCAGACGATCAGACTGCAACGTTTATTATTAGCTTCTCGGGCATGGGTGTTGGTGCTCGTTTCTTTGCCGAAGCGCCGGTTGGCACCGAGGTGCTTGGATACGGGCCATATGACGATTTTCCATACCAAGCAAAAACACAGCGATACAAAATATTTTTAGCCACGGGAACCGGAGTCGCGCCATTCGTAAAGATGGTGCAGCTTGCCATCAAGGAGCGCGTACCGAGTGCGTTGTTGCTCGGAAGTCCAGAGGAAAAAGACTTGCCGTATCATGAATATTTTAATCAGCTCGAAAGCAAAAACTCAAAACTCTTTGTTTACTATCCTGTACTCTCACGCCCACCACGAAACTGGGAAGGTGGGACTGGCTACATAACAAGTTATGTCCCAGAATTTATTCAGGAAGCACCGCTCCAGAATTGGGATATGTACATCTGCGGGGTTCCTGCTATGATAGATGGTGCAGAAGAGGTCGTGAAAAAGATGCGGTTCCCTCGAGAACATGTATTTATTCAAAAATTCGGATGAAACACCCAAAAGATTCACAACAACATAAAGTTCTGCATCATCACCACAGACATGTTCTGAAGCATGGCATTGTTTTGATAATTATCCTTGGTGTGTTTCATGCTATAGCGTTTGGAGCGTTTTACTATCTTGAAAAACAAGAGCTCCGTCAGAATCTCATGGATTTTTCAGAGCAAACAACCGATCAAAGTTTTGACAACCGATACCTTCAGGAATCTCCCAGTGAAAGTTATGTAATATTGAAGAACGAAAAAGAAGAAGATCGGCATGAGGGATTTTCGGAACGCCGCATAGGAAACCACGATTATTATGTATACCAATCGCCCAACTCTCCCTATATTGTCGCGAAAAGTGAAGCGGGAGTACAGCGCGAAGTGGTGAAGGTTGGGGCAATTCTTGCGGTGCTGTATTTGGTGGAGTGTATTACGTTTTTCTTTTGGTACAACAACATCAAAGAACTTATTAAAGAAATTTTTTCAATCTAATGCGCTGGAAAAAGTATCTCCAAAATACGCTCATTGTTACATTCATAGGTCTGTTTTTTATTGTACTTTTGTTGGGCATCCTGCGGTACAAGAAGCAAACTATTGCGAACACCATAACTCCGGTTGCGGTAACAAATAGCGTGCGCAATACAGTGAACACTGTAGGGAATACAACAGAGAACTCAACAAATACTTCGAGCAATACAACCTCGCAGAATACGGTTACAAACAACACGAACGTTACGCCACAAGAACCTGCAACAGCTTCATTCGATGGATCAACCTACAACACACCATTTGGCGAGGTGGCTGTAAGCATTACCGTTTCAAATAAAAAAATTGTTGACGTCACAACGCCTACGTATCCTGACTCTCCACCAAGTGTGTATGCGCAAAGCGAACTTATCTCGCAAGCACTTGCGGCGAACTCTGCGAATATTCAAGGAGTAAGCGGGGCAACGTACACGAGCTTGGCATTCGCGAAGTCTTTGGAGAGCGCTATTAGCAAAGCCGGGAATGCTCTTTAAGAGGCACACGTGAGTGAAGCAGAATGGCATCATGTATTTCATTCGATGGGGATTCCTATCCACCTGACGCTTTTGGATATTCCGAGAAAAGATGCCCTGGAAGTTTCGAAAAAAATTGAGAAGGTCTTTGAGGAGTGGGACAGACGAGCCAGCCGATTCAGGGAAGACAGCGAACTGATGAAGATTATTACTCATTCGGGTGAGTGGGTGAGTGTTTCATCTCAGCTTTTTGTGGTAATAAAAAAAGCAGTGCTGCTTTCCAAAAAGACACAAGGACTTTTTGATATAAGTGTCGGCTCCTATTTGGCCGCAGCGAATTATGGTTTGCCAGAAAACTACCAACTTCCAAAGAAAGTTCCAAACTTTACATCCATTGAATGTAACGAAGAAAATCTGTCGATAAGAGTTGCACCGAATCAGGTTATCGAGCCGGCAGCACTCGTAAAAGGTATAGCGATTGATGAGGCTGGATCATTGCTCGAGAATATTTCTTCATGGATGATCAATGCTGGTGGAGATGTTCTCGCAAGGGGTTTGTTTCAGCACAAAAAATGGCGGGTGGGGATTCAGGATCCAAGAGACGTCCAAAGAATTCTCGAAGTCGTAGAGATATCTGACGCCGCGATTGCTACGAGTGGTACCTATGTTGTAAAGAAAGAGCACAACGGAAATTCATGGCATCACGAAATTAACCCCAAGACCGGAAAACCCACTTCGAGCATTTTGAGCCTGAGCGTTGTTGCTGCGAGTGCCTATCAGGCGGATATTGTGTCGACGATTGCGTTTCTCCATGATGCTGATGCAGAAAACTATCTTCGAAAACGCACGGAGCCGTTCGTTATTGTAACCACTGATCTACAAATTATTTCTGGTAACGGCTGGCAAGCGCTTCGCGGCTGAGTTCAAAAAATGAAGATTTTGTGTTAGGATGCTTTTATTAACCGAAGAAAACTATGACACCAACAACCAAAGCACTGTACATCTGGCTCATGATCTCCATAGTATCAACGCTGACGTGCGGCTTGGTGTTTATTTCTGTACAGCAAAGTTTGCGGCAAGGCGCCAATGACCCACAAATTCAAATGGCACAAGATATTGCTGCGAAACTTTCTGCTGGCGCGACAGTTGAGAGTGTTGTGCCCAAAGAAAGCGTTGATATCGAAAAAAGTTTAGCTCCCTTTGTAACGGTTGCTGATGAAAATGGCCAGACCGTTGCATCTTCGGCCATGCTCGATGCGGTTGTTCCAAAGGTTCCCTCGGGCGTATTTGATTATGTTGCGTCGCACGGTGAAGACCGGGTGACCTGGCAACCACGAGCAGGTGTTCGACAGGCTATCGTGGTAACCTCGTACGATTCGGGATCTTCCAAGGGATTTGTTGTTGCGGGCAGATCGCTCAAGGAAGTTGAAAAACGAACAAACCAGGCATGGCAAGAATCCGTGGCTGCTTGGTGCGCAGTAGTTGGCGTGAGCTTGATTATGTTGTTGATTGGTGCTGCTGTCTTGCAGCGAAATAAATCACACCACGCAGCGCATCACGCGTAGATTTGCAGCCCGAGTCAAAATTTAGAGATACAAACAGTTCGAGCCGGACAGCGCGCGAACTGCTGTTGCAAATTCGTGGCACGTCCGGCTGTTCTTGCGCCTGATTGGCGCGACGACGCATTCTGTTGCGTCGTTTTGGGTTACGCAGAGACTCGTCTGCGTCAGCCCACGAGCTTGGGGGCAGGGATCGGGATGCAGAGATCGGGGATCTGCCACACGCCGTTCCGTTGCCGATCCACAACGAACCCGACACCGACACCGCAGCCCCATTCGAGGATCTCGATCTGCTCGCGAAGCCCGATGGGGCACGCCGAGACCTCGCCGCAGGCCGCGTGGCTGAAGACCGGGAACCAGCAGATCTGGGCGGGGAGCCTGATCTCCTCGTCATCGGGGCCAACGGGCGGGACCATGCGCTCCGGGAGTACGCTCTCGTCGCTCATGTTGACCGCTTTGATCCGATCGTAGAGGCCTGTGAGGAACGGTATGCGGATGAGCTGCTCGGTGTGCGACCACCCCTTGAACCAGTCGGCGACCTTGGCGCGTTCGAGGCCACAGATCTTCGCCGTGGCGATGATTTCGCGCTTCTTCGCCGTCCAGTCGTTCAATCGGCCGCACTGCTCAACCATGTCGTACCCGAAGGCGCCGCTCGTGACGATGTCGTGCCCCTTGCCGCCCACTCCGCACGTGTGCGCGGAGGACTGCGTGAGAGCGAAGTCGCGCGTAGCCTTTGTTCGCGGACTCATGCTCGCCATGATGCAGCCAATGTCGACGATGGGCGCGTTCCGGATCGCGACGCCGATCGCGACCGCCATCTGCTCGCCTTCGGGCGTGAGTGGGTGTAGCGGATCGTCTTGGTCCTGGGTGTGCCGCCACACGGGGACGGCAGCCTTCCAGAAACCCGGCTGGACCTTGCAGCGCATGAGCGCGGTGTGAAGTTGAACCAATGCCGTAGTCGTGTCCGTTGAGTCGTAGTGAGCCATCTCTGACCTCGCTGTTGGGTGCCGTGTGCATGTTCCCTGGGTCATCCAGAGTGCACGCAGAATACCAGCATTTTTACTGCATTGTCAATGAGGTGAGGTTTGCTATACTTAAAGAAAATTGAGGCTCCATGAAGGCAGAAAAGATCTCTCTGGAAAACGCGAAGAACGACAAACTCTTTTATTTTGTCGCCAATGTTGTGGTGTACCGGGCAAGCGATGCGCGTTGTTTAATATTGAAGCGTGACATGCGCGAAAAAGTTCACCCGGGAAAGTATGCAGTGCCGGGCGGAAAACTTGAGTGGAGTGATCTCGACTTGGCACATCCAACGCGAATGAATGGCGATGTAATTGATTTTGAAAACAAGATTGAAGATCTTCTTATGCGTGAAGCAAAAGAAGAAGCGGGGATTATTGTGAAGCCACCGTTCAAGTACGTCAACAGTATGGCCTTTGTTCGGCCCGATGGAATACCAGTCGTGTTTGTAAAATTTGCTGCGGCATATATATCGGGCGATGTGGTGCCCGAACCCGGTGCCTTTACGGATTTTGCCTGGGTCAATGCTGAAGAAGTAAAAAACTACGACTGTATTGAGGGGATCGATAAGGAAGTTGCGATGACGATCGAATATTTTTCGAAAGAAAAATAAACTGAAGTAATTTGCTAATACAAACAGTTCGAGCCGGCCCACTCGAACTGGTGTTGCAGTACGAAAAGTGGAACCGGCCGTAGTTGCGCCGAAATGGCGCGAAAAATCTTGTCTTGTTTCCTCTTCGGAGGCGCTGTGCCTCAGAAGTAGGCGACGGGGATCTGAGTCAACGTGCCCGCCTCCGTGTCCATCTCCCACACCGTGGCGAAGGTGTCGCCGCACTCCGCGAGGATCGGCGTTTCTGCGATCATCGACCAGGGCGCGAGCGAAGTCTCCATGCACACGTTACTCGTCACGCCGGACACACCCACGATCTTGTCTTCGGGCGTGAGCAGCGGGAGCAGCTCTCGGAACAGCATCGCCTTGAAGTCGTTCCGGTACGTGCTGCGCATCGTCATCATGTAGTCCGGCACCATGTCGAACCAGTCGCTCGCGAGCACGGGGCGCTCCGTCGCGATCCCCTTGGCTTTCTTCACGAACTGGAACCACCACTCGTTGTCCACCGGGACGTACTCGCCGCCCTTCCACCAGCGATGGCGGTAGCCGAAGGCGTCTTCCCCGATCTTCTCGGGCTTCGGATTCTGGCCCTTCAAGAGCTCGTCGGCGATGAAGTCGCGCGTCAGATAGTGACGCGGGAACTCGGTTCCCGAGAACACCAGCTTCTGTGTGACCGCCTCGAATTCCGCCTTCGCCAGCGAGGCCCGGACCACCTCGAGCGTCTCGGCGGTGGGTGCGCCGCCGGTGTTCTCGCCTTCCTTGGCATGGCGGATCCCCGTCGCGATCACCACCACCGTGTTGGGGCCGCGGTCTCCGTACTCGACTAGTCGCTTCACTTCGCGAACGTTCATGTCGCTCTCCTCGGTCTCTTCGACTGCGATTGTTCACGAAAAGCACTCTCCAGGACCCTCCCGGACAAGCACTGCACTCTATCAGAAGAGGTTCGTGGTGTCAACCAAAAATTACATTGCTGGCACCCCCCGTGCAGGTTGCTTTTTTCGTTATTTCGGTTAGAGTAGAAGCATGCAACTCACCCTGTCTTTGCTCCGAAAACAGATACAAAAAGAAGCCTCGAGCGAACGCGCCAAGAATCTCTCCTGGTTCTTTAAAACTGGTCCGGGCGGATATGCTGAAGGTGATATTTTTGTAGGAATTTCTGTGCCACAGGCACGGCAATTGGCCAAAAAGTTCCGAGATATTCCATTCCAAGAAAAGAAAAAACTGCTGCAATCAAAAATCCACGAAGAACGGATGATAGCAGTACTTATGTTCCTCGCTGACTTTGCAAAGGCGGACGATTCGCTCCGAAAAAAGATTTTTCGTTTGTACATTCAGTCCACGCCATACATCAACAATTGGGACCTCATAGATATCTCCGCCGGCAAAATAGTTGGGAGCACGTTTTTTCCTCAAATCAACGTTCCGCTGCTCACGAAATTTGCTCAATCAAAAAGTCTTTGGAAAAAGCGTATTGCGATGCTGGCAACTTCGTACTATATTGCGAGGCAAGAATTTTCTGAACCACTTCGCATCGCTACGCTTTTGCTTCACGATGATCATGACCTTATTCAAAAAGCGGTTGGCTGGATGCTTCGTGAAGTAGGCAACAAATCCCCTGAAACGGAAAAGAAATTTCTCAAAACGGTGTATACAACCATGCCCCGAACGGCCCTACGATACGCCATCGAAAAGTTTCCACAAGCCGAACGTGTGAAATATTTGAAAGGTTTGGTATGAAAAAAAGAACAAGATCTTCAAAATCTGGAATCGAGTTGCTCTTGGTGGCAATAATTTTTGCGGTCATTGTCGCACTGGCATTTGGCATAGCGCTGGCACTTCCACAAAAAAATCAACCTTCGCCTGAACACGAAGGAGCAAATTTTGAAGTTCGCGCCAGGGAGAACGCTTCATCAGACAATAACCAAACAGAGAATACTGAAGCGCCAATAAATGCGTTAACGCGAACACAAGAAGAGGAAAGCACCACGTTTCCCGTAAAAACGATTTCGCAAACCGTTCCATTTACTTCGCAGGCTCCCACCGGAATGTGGAGCGATCAGAACCAACAGAATGCATGTGAAGAGGCTTCGTCACTTATGGCATACTGGTGGGCGAAAGGCAAAAAGCCAGCATCGTCGCAAGACTCCTTGCAGCAGATATTAAAAATTACTTCCTACGAAGAAGAAAACTACGGTTCTTCGGAAGATACCAACCCTACTGATACGGTAAAAAGAATCTTCAAGGGATATTTTCACTTCAACACGGCTCAGGCAGTTTCAGGCATCGCACTCCAGGATATTGTTCAAGAGATTATGAAGGGGAATCTGGTTATTCTTCCCATGGACGGGCAAAAACTTGCGAACCCGCACTACACACAGTCAGGACCTGCGCGCCACATGCTTTTGATTATTGGGTACGACGTAAAGACGAAAGAGTTTATTACCAACGATTCGGGGACAAAGTTTGGTGCTGGCTACAAGTACCCGCAGCAAAAAGTCTTCGATGCGATTCGCGAGTATCCTACTGGCGAGCATGCGCCCATCACGGGAACGGCACAAAAATCAATGATAGTGGTAAGTAAATAACCATGGTATAATCAGTTTTATTGTTATAAAGGTGTCCACATGATCTCTCATATTCTCGACCTCCTCGTAAACTTTGTTATCAACACTATTCACGCTCTGAGTTATCCGGGCGTATTTTTGTTGATGTTTGCTGAATCGTGCGGTATTCCTATTCCATCTGAGGCTATCATGCCGTTTTCTGGGTTCTTAGTTGCTGATGGGGTGTTCAACTTCTGGGCTGTCGTTGCATTGGGAACACTTGGAAACTTGGGCGGCTCATTGTTGGCCTACTGGATTGGTGCAAAGGGTGGCAGACCACTCATTGAAAAATATGGAAAATACATCCTCATCTCTTCTCACGATCTCGATATTGCTGATCGTTGGTTTCAAAAACGAGGCGAATTTATGGTCTTCATTGGGCGTCTGCTTCCGGTTATTCGAACTTACATATCGTTTCCTGCTGGCATCTCCAAGATGAATCTAAAGAAGTTTTCTTTCTACACCACGTTGGGTGCACTCCCATGGTGTATCTTGTTTACGTGGCTTGGGGTGAAGTTGGGCGATAACTGGGAGAAGGTTCGCGAAACGCTTCATAATTTTGATTTGCTCATTGCGGGGCTCGTAGTGCTTGCGGTAGTGCTGTATGTGTATCGACACGTACGACAAAGAAAAACGCACGCAAAAAACGTACAAAGCTAAAAACAAAGAGCCCGGGAATCGGGCTCTTTTTTGAATCTCTATCTTTTATCGATCAAACATTGAAAGGTGGATGCCTTTCTTTTGTAGATCGTTTACGAACTCGGTGAAGACAAGTGCGTCTTTGCTGCTCTGGGCTCCTTGCTCAGGGAGGTATGACCAGTCAGTCGCTTCGGTTGCTTTGCTTTTGTCTTGTGCGAAGATGTTCAATGAAACTTCAAATCCATTATTCTTGGTGATCAGGGCTTCTTCCTCGATGCTATTCAATATTAGCAAGCGCTCTTCAGGAGAAATAATGATTGAGTTGTTTGCATCGTCGGTATACTTTCTTCGGAAGGTCCCCGTGTTGTACCAAATCTTGTTGACCTTCAATACATTTGCAGCTTCAATTGCTAAACGATGATTGAGGAACTCGCTGGCATCGGTGACGCTTGCGCCTGTGTCAGTTGCTTGGGGTGCCCATGGGAATCCCTGTAAACCAAAACTTGATACAAGTTTCTTATCTACCTTTGAAACGTAGGGTATGAGGCTGAGGTATTCGCCATTTCGCCAGTCAAAATCTTCACTGTCATACGTTGCCGAGTTGAGCATGACGCTTCCTTGTGCATTGGGGAAGTATTTCTTCATGGCACCCAAATACTTGTTCACGATAGGTCCAAAGTCTTCAGGTTTTGCATTGGCGTGATTCCAATAGGGAAGGTTGGCTTCAGGAAAAGGAACCCATGTACCCATTTGTGCATCGGTGATGCCGTTCTTTTTGAGTTCAGAAAAATAGGTGTCGATCCAGCGATCATAGAAACCATTCTTGAATTCGTCGAAGTCAACAAGACCCCAGGCAGTAACTGGTTCGGCAATCACGAGTGGCTTTATGCCGTACTGTCCAAATTGCTTTAAGTTGTTTGCCATGTCGGCGGCATTCTGTGCGGCAACTTTGTCGTCTTTCGGCATGTCCGTGAAAATCATCACTTCGTCAGTAACGAAAGAATTACACAGGTTTTGATACTGCGCGAGCTGTCGAATTTCTTTTGCGCTCGATTCGTTGGCCGCGGCAATCTTATTTTTATCGGTACATTTTGCAAGCGACTTGTCAGCAGGTGATTGGTCTGCGGATTGTGATGGGATGAGCAGTTCGTAAAAATGTCGTCCAAGAAGCGCCATCGTCACGGTATCGATCGTGAAAAGAACTACGAGGAAACAAAATATGCTGTAGATAATAATATTTTTACTTTTCATATGCGCACTCCTTTTCTGTTCCATCGTTGCCAGACAATTTCCTCTCCGCGGAGGATCATAGTGAAACTTCGAAGCAGCACAATATATTCAACCCACACGAGCATATAAAACAATGGCCACGTGAAGGGGAAGAGGAGCATGAGTTTCATGTTGACGCGTTCATGGTTAAAGACTCCAACCACCAAGTACATCAAGAAGATAAACATGATTCCAATGGCGATCGAAAGATAGTCTCCGGTGAGAACACTGTATGTTGCGAGAAGCGTGAGCCCAATAGGTTCAAAGAAGAGCTGCAACTCTGAGGCCAAAGAGTAGGGCAAAATAAACCACGAAAGTGCTCGATTGTGGTGACCCTTTCGTGAGAAAAACAAGGCGCGGTACTTAATAAAGGTATCGAGACGTCCTTTTTTCCATCGGAGTCGTTGGTTGACGAGGCCAACAATATCAGAAGGACCTTCGGTGTAACAAATGACATCTTCGGCGTAGACGGCGTGTTTTCCAAAGTAGCAGCAACGCATACTCATTTCGATGTCTTCCGTTCGATTGACTTCGTCGAATAAACCAAATTCTTCAAAGGTATTTTCTTTTCGGAAAGCTGCACAGGCTCCACCAAAAACATATTCAGCACCCATCACGGAGTGTGCGCGATTATGATAAAAACCAAAAGCATACTCTAGTTTTTGAATAGTTCCAATAAGTCCTTGGTTTTTGTCGATGCGAACTTGTCCAACCGCTGCGTCGATGCTTGGGTCTTCGAAGTAGGGAACGAGTTTTTCGATGGCTTCTGGATCGACCGCAGAGTCTGCGTCAACCGTCACGATGATTTCGCCGCTTGCACGTTCAATGGCGTGGTTCAAAGCTGTCCCTTTTCCACCGTTCTTCTTTCGATAGTAACGTAATTTCTTTTCAGGAAACTTTGCGATGATGGCTTTGTATTCTTCGCTCAAAATAAAGTCGCGCACCACTCTGTCTGTTTTGTCTTCAGAGCCATCGTTCACGACAATCATTTCAATGAACGGATAGGTGTTGTTGAGAATAGAGCGAACGGTTTTTAAAATACCTACTTCTTCGTTCCAAGCCGGAGTAACAACGGAAATCTTTGGTTCGTATTTTTTATGTCCTTTTTGTGAACGAATCTTGGCGAGGCGAAATTTGCGCAGCGCTTCTTTCACGGGGTGGAATGGCGACAAGATGAGGAAAACAAAATACTTTACCAGCATTACGCCTGCAAAGAAGATGGTTATATTTCGGAAAATAAAGAAAAGATTACCGTCGTTCATTATTGTTGCTCCTTAGTTACAAAGTTGGCGCTAATAACCTGATTGCGCGTTTGGTTGTTATCTTGGATAACGATAAAGATTTGGGGTTTCTGTGTATCTTGCAAGATGAACGGGGATGAGACATCGATGGTTTGCACATCACTTACGCGGAAGATGTAGCGGAAGCCTGTGGTGGTATCCATTTGCATGTTGTCGCCTGGGCGCATCGTGCGAACACTTTGAATGGTTCGAACATCCTCGCGCATGTAGACAAAAAGGTTGTCGCTAAATTTATTAACGGTAAACGAAGTCACTTGACCCGTGTTGGAGCGAGCGAGCCACTTGCCGTTGTTGAAAATAGCGGGGACGAGGGAAACCTTTGCCTTACCGCCTGAAACTTTCAAAGATATTGGTGTTCCAAACTGCTTCGTATCAAAGGTAGGTGCGTCAATTTGGTGTGCCAGGGGATAATCACGATCGATGCTTTCGAGATTAACACTTCGAACCGCTGAGATATACGGAAGATCTTTATTGAAAACTACCTCGTAGCTGTTCAAGAAAATAAAAACCGTGAGTGCTAGTGAAAGCCCCATGGGGACGTATTTTTTTAAGATGTCACTAGTTTTTGGCATATTTCTTGGTCTTCTTGTGAATGATGGCTTTAGCGATAATGGCGATGATATTCGAAAGCAAAACAACAGCGAGGCCAATCACGTAGATAAGAACAAGAATGATGTACGGGCTTTGATTCATAGATGTGAGTGTATTGATTGAAGACTTCGAAATGAGGATACGAGGAGGGGCGAATTTGGATGGAAAAAACGAAAAGGGATTCCAGTTTTGGTTTTATCCAAATTTTTGGACAGAAAATCCGTGTATTTACCTCCAGCGGACTTCTTTGTAGTATACGGAGATAAATACGAAAAGTCAAGCTTGTCGTTAGCCAAAACCTTGGGAATTGGAAAGCCCCATCGGCGGCGTCGGCGCGATGGGGGTTGGTGGAGAGGCGAAACGGGCGCGCCCTAGGTACAGGTCTCGGCTCGGTTGAGCTCGAGGAGTGCCTTCTTGAGGCGGTCAGCGGCTGCCTTGGCCTCCTTCGGATCTGTGTAGAGGGAACAACCGTCCGTGCACGACCCTTCTGTGTCCGGGGCCAGGATAAGCCCTCGGTACAGACTCTTTTCGGTGTCACCATTTTGCAGGACCCCGGTCATGAACGCCCGCTTGTTCTTGTTCTGGACAACCCTGAGCAACGCGACGAGCGTTGACTTGCAGTCTTTGCTCACCCTGAGGCGCAGCAGCGGCTGGTTGCCCAGATGAACCAGCACTTCTCGGTCCTTGTCGTCCTTGGTCGGTCCGCGCAGTTTCGGCGTGACGTCCGAGGCGACCACCAGGACCTGTAACTCTTCTGGCTCTCTTTTTCCTCCCCGAAGCGAGAGCCTCATCTCGATCAACCAGTTGTTCCCACGCTTCTTTGCTACCGCTCGAAGCAGTGCGTCTGTTGCCTTCATCGTTTCTCGCAGTCTGCCCCGTATGGGCGCTAAGGGGTGCCCACCATTGGGCAGAAGCAAGCGTAAAAGTACCAGAATGGGCATAACAAGGTTTGATTATTCTAGACACAAGAAAGCGGAATAATCAAGCGGGCACGAATTTTTTCAATGAGAAGCGACGTTCGCGGACCCGATGGGTCGGCGAAGAGGTCGCGGGTGCGCCTGCCGTTGCGACGGCGAGACGCGGTTTGGGTTATGCCGAAGCGAGCGGGGGCTTCGGCGGAGAATGGGTTTGTCGAGTAGCCGGGCGTCCCTCGGGCTTTCTAGGCCTGAAGCTGGTACGTCCGAATCTCCTCCAGCCACTTCCGGGCACGTCGGAGACTTGCTCGTGCCCTTTTGGGGCTGCTGTAGCCCTGATACCTGACTACGGCTCCTCCGACCGTGAACTGTGCGCTGATGGTGTCTGGCGTCTCGCTGGACGTGACCTCCCCGAAGTCGCCATCCAGGATTCCCCGCAGGAACTTCCTCGCGAGCTCTTGGTTGCTGACACCACGCCGCTTCTGAAGGTCTACTGACCGACTTCCGAGGCCGGTCGTGAGGGATGCGAGCCCCTTGCGGCCGACGTAGATCTGGAGGTCGCCAAGCTTCGGCTTTGCAGCCTTTCCCGGCTTACGCTTGAGCTTCTTTCCTGGCTTCGCGCCCTTCATCTTGGGCTTCTCGTACGAGACCCAGGGAAAGTCCGGAGTCTCGTAATCGCTCCGTTCGCCGGTTTCCACCTTCTTCAGCAGCGCTTGCACTGCGGTTCCCTCGGAAGATTGGCCCTTCATCCTTCGTCTCCCTGCCCAAAGGGCGGTTTGGGTTCGATGCCCACATTCTACCTCAGTTGACACAAAAGCCAAATCCTTGTATACTTCTGCCACTTATTTGTTTTTCACATACCACACGAATGGAAATTCGCAACATTGCTATTATCGCACACGTAGACCACGGCAAGACTACCTTGACCGATTCAATGCTTCGCCAGACCGGCATGCTCACCGAGGAAGGTCAAAGCATGGACTCAAACACACTTGAAAAAGAGCGTGGAATTACGATTTATGCGAAAAATACTTCTTTGAACTACAAAGGCACCAAGATCAACATTGTTGATACGCCAGGCCACGCCGACTTTGGATCTGAAGTTGAACGTGTTTTGCGTTCTATAGATTCTGTTTTGCTTGTTGTTGATGCCCAAGAAGGCCCAATGCCACAAACGAAGTTTGTTTTGAAAAAATCTTTGGAATTAGGCTTGAAACCAATTGTGGTTATTAACAAAATCGATAAACCAGCAGCTGATGTTGAAGCAACGCACGAAAAAGTCTTGGAATTGTTCATGGACTTGGGCGCGAATGATGCACAGTTAGAATTTCCTGTCGTATACGCCATTGGAAAACAGGGAATTGCAAAAATTTCTATGGACCAAGAATCAAAAGATCTCACGCCGCTTCTCGACTTGATTTTAGAAAAAGTTCCTCAGGCTCCGCACGATGTTGAAAAGCCATTCCGGATGCAGCCTTTTAACTTGGGTTACGATGACTATCTTGGTCGTTTGGCTATTGGCCGAATGTATGAAGGAAAGTTGAAAGCGGGCCAAAAAGTTTTTGTTCGAAAACCTGACGGCGAAACACGAAGCGGAAGCATCACAAAACTTTTTACCTTTGAAGGATTCGCGAAAAAAGAAATTCAAGAAGCCGAAGCAGGCGACATTGTTATGATCGCTGGAATTCCTGATATCTATATCGGTGAAACTATCTGCCAAGAAGAAACCGCCGAGCCACTTCCAGCCATTTCCATTGATGAGCCGACTATTTCTTTGAGCCTCTTAGTTAACGATTCACCATTCGCAGGACGCGAAGGAAAATTTGTTACCAACCGCCAGATCCGTGAACGACTCGAAAAAGAGTTGGAAATTAACGTTGGTTTGAAAGTTGATTTTTCACAAAACGATTCGTACAAGATTTACGGTCGTGGGGAAATGCAAATTGCCGTGTTGCTCGAAAACATGCGACGTGAAGGATTTGAAATGCAGGTTTCGCAGCCACACGTTATCATCAAGGAAGAAGATGGTCGCAAGCTGGAGCCATTTGAAGAGGTTACCATCGACGTTCCTGATAACATGAGCGGAACGATCATCGAAAAACTTTCCAAACGAAAAGGCGCCATGCAAGACATGAAAACAAATGGTGTAACCACTCGTTTGATTTTTGAAATTCCAACCCGAGGCCTCTTGGGATACCGCAACCAATTTGTGATTGATACCAAGGGCGAAGGAATTTTAACGTCTCGCGTAACGGAGTTCAAAGACCACGTTGGTGAAATTGAAAAGCGCGCAACGGGATCGATGATTTCTATCGAAACAGGAAAAACTTTGGGCTACTCGTTGTCAGCCTTACAAGAACGCGGTGCTTTGTATATCAAGCCTGCGACTGAAGTCTATGCCGGAATGGTTATTGGAAATACCGCCAAAGGTGAAGACATGGGCGTAAACCCTATCAAGGGAAAACAGCTTACCAACATGCGCGCATCTGGTTCTGATGATGCCTACAACCTCACGCCGCCACAAGAGATTACTCTTGAAAAGGGATTGGAAATTATGGCGAACGATGAATATTTGGAAATTACGCCATCCTCAGTACGACTTCGCAAAAAGTTTTTGACCGAGGCTGACAGAAAACGAGCCGGGAAGAAGTAATTTCTCAGTGCACGGTGGGCTAGATCTTTTGGCTTTCTGCGGGTATAATGCCTGCATAAACAAAGGGTCTTCGTGAAACAAAAAAATATCTTCAAAAAGGAAGTGAGCGTTGGAGCAAGAAAGCTCGCATCGCTTTTCTTGGTATTCGCAACGTTGCTCACTCTTTCGTCGCCACTCACTGCTGGTGCTGCTATCGACACAAATATCTTGCATTTGGTTGCGCCACAAGGATCCGCTCCCACACTTGAACATTTTTCGATTGGAATCGGTGACAATGGCAAGGGAACTGTGTCGGTACAAATTACAAATATTGGCGACAAGGCTAAGAGTATATCCTCTTGTAGCTTTTCTAGTACGCGCCCGACCATAAACACTACCCTAACCGTCACCGAACCAGATACTACACACCCTGAAATGCGTTATTGCTCGGGTTCTGTTGATTTTGGAAAGAATGCGCCGTACTTGCCGTCCGTAACGATTAAAGTAACCAACGATCTCGATCTTGCAACCACCTTTACGACTCCCGAGCAGATTGCCGTGCCTCCAAAGATAAGCTCGGTTACTTTGAATGGCACTGAACAAAATGAGATAACCATTAGCGATAACTATGAGGGCAATATCAATGTTGTTGCTACGATCGCAGACATTGCGGGCGCAAAAGATTGCAAGGTTTCACTTTCAGATCAAACCGCAACGGTTGGTGCGGTAACAACGACGTATGAAGATTGTTCTTTTGATCTTTCACAAATCAAGGGAAGTTTGACCGCAACACTCATAGTAACCGATCTTCTTGATATTCCTTCCCTGCCATATACTTTTAAGGTGATCCAAGAAGCTGCGGAAGTGGTCACTCCGCCTACGCCAACTCCTGTTTCCACAAAGCCAGCACATCTGCTCGCTGATTATTCTGTTACCAAAGGCAAGGTTGTTGTCCCAGAAAAGATTACACCCGATACAGCTCAGGCAAAAAATCTTACTACGGCTTCTGTAAGTTTTTGGCTTGGAATTCTTTTGCTCGTTACTTCCTTTGGTTATTTCATATTCCTCATCTGGAAAAAACGCAAAAAACAATATTGGCCTCAGTATGCAATAACCGGAGTTGTGTTTATCGTCGGAATTGCATCGATAACGTACACTCGGCTTTCTCTTGCTGCTTCAAAACCTGAATTTATTCGTCATGCAACATTTTCTTCGGCTGCGATTCCTGCAACAAAAACAGTTGCTACAGAACTCGCCAACCCCCAGGGAAAGAAAGAATTCAAAAAGACCGATTCCTCAAAACCAACAGTCGGTGAGTCTGAGGTACAGGCGTCAGCAAATACGCCAGACCAGTTAAAACCATTTACGAAGTACCCAGAGTACATAACACACTTCGGACAGTTTGTTGCCAGTGTTAATGATGCCAATACCTCGCTCAAGCTTGCAACCAAGGTAGCCGAAAGCACGGACGCACCCGTATGGGGATTAGAGTCGGCGGTCACGGAGGCTACTGATTACATAAAGTCATTTCAGCTGACATCAGAAGGGAAGGCACCCGGAGATCTCACGGTTGAAGTATCTACGTTCCCATTTCCAGGGCAAAACTGTACCCAAAGTACGGCCCTTTATTCAACAACGATTTCTGCAAAAGACAAGGAGACACTTTTTAATCTCGACTTCAAGAAAATTATTCCCGCTGGGTATCTCAACGGAAAACAAACCGGAACCCTCCCATTTAATGTTCGCGTAGTAAAAGCTGGCTCAAAAGAAAATTGCAACGAGCTTGTCTCCAATGCGGTTTCAACGAGTGCGGTATTTATTCTCACATCAGAAACGGTGACATACCCAGATGGCGCTGTAAAAAATGTCCTCTACACAACGGGCACGGGCCAGCGAACGGGCGGTGAATTTCCAAATACCGAAGATGTTTCTTTCTTGAACTGGCACCTAGAAAATCAAGACTATCGATTTGTCATGGACGAAGGTGCAACTGGCGGCTATCCATCTTTTGGCCGCTGGCAGGTAGCTCTTTCGCCATTCGACGATACGCAGTGTTTAGGGCCTGAAAACCAAATCGCTTATGCCGATGTTGACCTGACCGACAAAAAGCCACGACAACTGGCCTTTGATATAGATTTTGCAAAGATTGCTATTAATAAACCAACTTCTAAGGGCACAAAATCTAACTTTGAAGAAACAAAACCTGCAGCCTGGAAAAATATTCCATTGAAGTGGGTGGTAAAAACTGACCCAAATGCCACTCCGACAACTTTGGAAGAACAACTTGCAAAAAGCAAGGACCCCGTTGCGTATTATGTTCGTTTTGTCGCCCTCAATGCTGGTGCTGGCACGTGTAATACCAACTTCAAGCCAACCAATACGGTAACCATAAATTACGGTGAACAAAAAGAAAGCAAACCTGTCACATTTCCAAATAACGTTCAGCACTCCGTTACGGTTGACGCCTCAATAAGTCTTTCTTCTGTAAAATACACACCTCCGCGACAAGATATCGATTCATTTAACCCAGAAGGCCACTACTACTGGCTACGCGATTTTCCTGGTGGTGGACTTCCGGTAGTCGTTCACGCGGGCGAGAAGCTGTATGTTCCTCCAGTCCAGCCAGAAAAAGATAAGAGCTTTTTGGACAGCGTCGGTGACTTTGTGAGTTCGATAGGTGATTTTATTACTTCGGTTGGTAATCTCATAAGTGCCGTTGCCGATGCCTACAACGGAATTAAATCCAGCGTTGTTGATGGAATTGCGAGTGGCCTTACCGCTGTTGGTATTCCATGTGACAGCACCTGTAAGGCGGGCTTAAGCGCCGGTATTAGCATTGCGCAGGCCGCTATTGGAGTTCCTCCTTCGCTTCCAAACTTTGATCAACTCATGGATCAAGGCATTGACTACGTTGCTGCGGCAGCTGCTGATCAAGTTGCCGATGGTGCCGGAACGGTGGTGAGTGCGGCAACGGAGCAAGCTACCAAGGCTGGTCTCACCAAGATGAAAGATGAGCTGAAAAAATCTCGTGACGAAGCCAATCAAAGTTCGCCTTCGCCCATTGCACCTGACCTAGACTACATGTATAAGCCCGGATCGATCTCTGTGGTGGTGAAGAATTTTGGAAACACGCCGGCACGCGGCAATCTTGTTATTCACTTCCATGACACAAACGCTTTTAACGGGCTGGACCTCAAGGACCGTGAGCTTTTCAAGCCTGCGGTTATATCTGTTCCCTCACTTCAGGCGGGTCAGTCCATGACCATCCCTATTCAGCTCCAAGAAAATTATGACGACTACCGTTCGTATGAAGGTGATGTGCCTCCAGGGTACACATGCACATCGAAGAGTGGTTCGTGCGCGGGAATCGTAAGTGATCCTGAGTATGCGCTCGCCCAAAGAAAGGCTCGATGGTTTAAAGTGTATAACGAAATGCAAATCCACATGACGGTTTTTGCTGGCGCACCTATAAAGCTACCTTCTGACTTTAAGCCGGAAAATATTGGTATCGATGCAAGTGGCTGGACGTTGAAGCCGGGCGGAGGAGCGACAACCAAAACATGGTTTGATGAACCAAACAACACCAATCATGTCTTTGCGGCAAAACCGCAAGGTGGTCAGTCGCTCAACCTTACCTTTTCGCCACATACTTCGTATAGTAATTAGCTCTGCATGCGCTAAAAAGCACGTTTAGGCCGTTTGCAATTAAACGCATCCTTTGGCATAATGCCAGTGTGTGACATTTTTCATTTGTTCTAAAATCTAGGTTTTTTATGGAAGAAAAAAAGCTCGACTGGAATGGCAAGCTGGTCAAATTTTTTGTTCACAATCCACGCCTCGTGTGGATGATTATTGCTGTACTTTTGGTGGGCGGTCTTTACAGCCTTTCAACCTTACGTCGTGAAGGATTCCCGCAGGTTTCACCAAAGGTTGTTTTGGTGCAAACGTTGTATCCTGGCGCGCCTTCGAAAGAAGTTGAAACGCAGGTAACAGAAGTGGTTGAAGCTGCCGTTCGTGATGCAAAAGACGTCAAAGATGTCAGCTCGACTTCTCAAGGAAGTTTTTCGAATGTTGTTGTGACCTTGAGCGAATCAGCAAATCTTGATAACGCAGTACAAGAAATTCAAAGCAAGGTTCAAGCTGCACAAGGGGATTTGCCAAAAGATGCAGAATCTCCAAAGGTACAAACCTTTAGCACTGGTGGTCCGGCATTTATCTTTGGTGTATCTGAAGACAAGGGAATAGATCAAGTTCGCGCGGACGCCAAAAAGCTTGCCGAAGAGTTGCAAGACGTTACGGGTGTGAAGTCTGCAAAACTTACGAATGAATTGGAAGATAGAATTTTCGTTTCATTCGACCCAGCAAAACTTGTAGCGAATGGTGTTAGCCTTACTGTTTTAAATCAAGCCCTGGCCGCTTCCAACGTTACGCTCCCAGCCGGCACTGTTGAATCTGCTACGAATACAAAATCCGTTGTCAGCATCGGGGCCTTTGGCTCTCTTGATGATATGAAGAATACGATCGTTGGTGTAAATCCACGAACTGGCCGACCAGTAACCGTGGCTGATGTTGCGGAAGTCAAAACAGGGACAGAGGCCAGCAAGCAGATTGAACGAATCGGATTCCAAAAGGATGGCAAACTCGTTTCTGCGCCAGGTGTTGAAGTATCGTTGGAACTCACGAGTGATGCCGATATCGTTACCACTCGAAGTGCTATTTTGAAGCACATCGATGATCGCAAGGCTGATGGATCTCTTTCAAAAGACCTTACCGTAACGCCACTCTTTGATCAGGGCAAGTCAACGCTTGATCAGGTGAATGAAATTCTTGATGCTGCTGTTGGTTCGTCAAAGAACTTTTACCTTCTTGGTGGTTTGCAGCTGCTCTTCATTGCTATGTTGCTCTTTGTGAACTGGCGTGCAGCACTAGTCTCCGCTTTAGCAATTCCATTTTCGTTTGGATTCACCTTCATCGCACTCGCGTTGATGGGTGTTCAAATGAACACCATTGTTTTGTTCTCATTCATCTTGGTGCTCGGTCTGGTTGTGGACCCAGCCATTGTGATGGTTGAAGCCATTCAGCGTTATCGAGATCTTCGCTACAAGCGCGTTGATGCCGTTATTGAATCAGGCCGCCGATATGGCGCCTCGCTCTTCATGGCGGTTCTTACTTCGTTAATTGTATTCTTCCCATTTGCGGTGGTTTCGGGTGTCTTTGGTCAGATTATCAAGTACATTCCACTCACGGTTATTCCTGCCTTGTTTGCCTCGTACATGGTGCCGATTGCTCTTCTGCCTTCGCTTTCCAAAGCGTTGTTGAAGGAACATGAGCATCACCACAAAGGTGCACAAAATGAGGAAGAAGACCTCAATGCAGGCGCCCGATTCGTTATGAAGGTCAATCGATGGGTATTGGCCCGTGCTCGCCGCGGCATTGCCGTTATTATTGTTTCGATCATTTTGGTTGGGCTTTCAATCAGCTTGGTTGGAATGGGCAAGGTGAATATTGTTCAGTTCTCGCAGGCCGAAGACAATCAGCTTATCTCCGTTCATGCTTCGTTTAAGTCGGGCTTAAGCCTTGAGGCGCGCGCAAAGGCGATGCAGCAAGTTGAAGACAAGATTCTCACGAAGCCTGGAATCGACAACTATTTTTACCTTTCGCAGGGTTCGAGTGATGCGGTTGTATACGTGAACCTCAAAGAAAAGAAAGATCGAAAAGAAGCAGGCGAGAAGTCCAAAGAAATTGCTTCCAGCTTGCGAACCGATCTTGGTTCTCTTGAAGGATTCTCTGACATGCTTGTTGCCGAAGTGGGAAGTGGAACTCCAGAAAGTGAGTATCAGATCCAAACACAGCTCTATGACAACGACTTGGCAAATCTCGAAAAAGCTGCCAAGGAAGTTGGCAAGTATGTTGCGGGTCTTGAGCACGTAATAAAAGTTGATGATGGATTTACTGACAAAGGCCAACCAGAGCTGACGGTTGTTCTTGATCGAAACAAAGTTCAGCGTGCCGGGCTTTCCAGCGTTGAAGTTGGTTTGCAAATCCAGACTCTGCTTTCTGAGACCAAGGTAACGAAGTTTGTTGATAGTAACTCTGGTGCAGCAAAAGACGTGTACTTAGTAAGCACGAATAAGCCAGGTGATGCTGAAGCGCTTGCAAATCTCACAGTGGCTTCACGAACCGGTTCGTTGGTTCGATTGGGCGACATTGCTGGAATTGCCGAGGTGACAACAGTAGACGCCATTCAGCGTTTCAACGGTTCACGATACGTAAACGTTCAGGCTCGAGTTGATGATTCAAAGAACACCTTTGCAGTTCAACAAAAGCTCGATAGCTATTTGACCGACCAAAAGATTAAAGACCTGGGTCTTGATTCACGTGCTAACAAGGGTGACTATGAAGACATAGCAAAATCGTTCCAAGAATTGTTTGTAGCACTTGCTGTGGCCATTGTACTGACCTATGTTGTGTTGGTCTTGCAGTTCAAGTCGTTTACACTTCCAGCAATTATGATCATCACGGTTCCGCTGTCGCTTATTGGTGTGTTCCCAGCACTCTGGGCAACAGGGTCTGATCTTGGCTTCTTGGAACTTCTTGGTGTAACTATCTTGGTTGGTATCGTTGAGAACGTTGCTATCTTCTTGATCGACTACGCCAATCAGATCAAAAAAGAAAAAGGTTTGGATGCCCGCGAAGCAATTATTCAGGCTTCTGGCGTTCGCTTCCGACCAATTATCTTAACCAAGTTAGTTTCATTGGGTTCCTTGCTGCCTTTGGCTATTTAATCCGACTTCTTGCGCGGATTGTGTGTGGTAATTATCGCCGGAATAGGTTTGTCGGGATTCTTCTCGCTCGTGGTCATTCCAATCCTCTACGTTTGGATTGAAAAACTTCGAAGCAAGATTCACAAGAAGAAGGAAGCGTGATGTCTGTTGACGATAGCGCGAAGATAATCTGGGACTATATGAATATCAGGCAAAAACTGCGTAAAGCGGACGCAGTTTTTGTTTTGGGAAGTACCGATGATCGCATTGCAAAATATGGTGCAGAGCTTTTTCTGAAAGGGTATGGAGAGTGGCTGATCATCTCTGGCGGGGTGGCTCATAAAAATGACCTACTTCGAACTTCTTGGGGCGAAGATACAGAGGCTTCACACTTTGCACGTATTGCAGAAGCATGTGGTGTGCCTCGCGAAAAAATGCTTCTCGAAGAAAGAGCGAAAAATACGGGTGACAACATTCAGTATGTCTACAAACTCATTCAAGAGAAAAGCCTACCAATCAAGAGCTTTGTTCTGGTTCAGAAGCCCTTCATGCTACGAAGGACTTATGCAACTTTCATGAAGCAGTGGCCTGCAACTGAAAAAAACTTTGTAGTTACGGGTCCAGACGTTGAATACAAAGACTATCTTAACGAGGTGAACGACAAAGACCGAGTTGTAAATCTTATGGTGGGAGACCTCCAGCGCATAAAAGAATATCCCAGGCTTGGTTTTCAAATACAACAAGACATACCCGATGCGGTCTGGGGTGCATTCGAAAAACTCGTTGCTGCAGGATATACGAAGCATATTTTAAAGTAACTCGCTCAAAAATTATGCACAGACAAAGAGGTTGACCGACCTCTTTTTCTGTGTGATGATTTTTGCGAGCGCGGACTTTTTTTTGTTTTTCACCCACAGCTCGAGGAGGAGTTCGAATGAACGAGTCCCAGGAGAAGGTGACACGCACAGCCAGCCCGCCTCAGGTGGCACATCCTCGCAGGGTGCCAGCGAACGAAGATGAACGAACTGTTCACCCAGAGCGTCCACGCTGTGGTGACTGCGATCTGATGCAGTGTCACTGCAGCGAACCGATCTAGGACGACCACGTCGTCCGCGAGCTTCGTCATTCCTGTTCTTGGGTCCGTCGCCGACGCCGCGACGGACCCGTTTCATTGTCAACAGGAGCTTTTTTCAAGCTCCTTGACAGATCATTTTTTGGCATTACAATGGACTCTGATCGAGTGGTGAACCCTTTTTTGTTTGACCGAAGGGTTTTGCTATTATCGTTTGATACACAAAGAACCATTTCAATAAAGGGATACCATGACAACACTTCAAATTGTTGCATCTGCTATTTTTTTGCTCGCATATGTTTTTATTGCACTTGAGCACAATGTAAAGTTAAACAAGTCATCGATTGCACTTGTTGCCGGTGCACTTCTGTGGATATTGGTCCCACTCGCTAAAGTGGAAAACATGGCTGAGCATGTTATGGAGGCTGGTTCGGATGTATTTAGCGTGGTCATATTCCTGCTAGCTGCAATGTCGCTTGTAGAGGTTTTAGCGCATTATGAGTTCTTTGATCTTGTACGCAGTAAGCTCTTTGCTCTCCGAATCTCTGAACGAGGACAATTTGTTGTTATTACACTTCTAGCGTTTTTGCTTTCAGCGATTCTGGACAATCTTACAACAACGATCATCATGATCCAGATATCTCGAAAGTTCTTTAAGGGTAATAATATGATCGTGGCTGCTGCTGGAATTACCATTGCGGCGAATGCCGGTGGTGCATTTTCGCCAATTGGAGACATTACAACCATCATGATGTGGTTCGCCCACAAGTTTGGTACGTTGGAGATTATATACAAAGGGTTTTTGCCTGCCTTTGTTCGCTATGTTGTGGCATGCGGAATTATGTCATTCACAATCCAAAAGGAAACACCTGATAGCTCCAATGAACTCGTAGGGAAACTTCACAAGACCGAGATCACTGTTATTGTCACAACATTTATTGCTTTTTTACTACCGATATTTGTGAGTCTCTTGGATCTTCCGCCGTATCTTGGCTTGCTATTGGGCCTTGGTATTGTATGGACCCTCGTTGATGCATTTAAGCGATTTGTCCCATACGAAACACACCTCAACGCTTCCATTGAAGAGTTTATCAAGCGCGCTGATATTGCTTCACTCAAATTCTTCACGGGAATCCTGCTTGCCGTTTCTGCGTTGCACTCACTTGGTGTGCTGCAGAAACTAGCCGATTTCATTTATGGCGCAACGCCGAGCGTTGCCAAAATTATTGCAGGCAATATTACGCTTGGATTTTTGTCTGCCATCTTAGACAACGTTCCGCTCACGGCAATTGCAATAAATATTTTGAACACCACGGATACTGGTCTTTGGATCCTTCTCTCGATAGCTGTCACCACTGGTGGCTCACTTCTTATCATCGGTTCTTCCGCAGGAGTTGTTGCAATGGGGATGGTGAAAGAATTGACGTTTAACAAGTATCTCAAAATTGCATTTTGGCCCGTAATGCTTGGCTTTGCTGCTTCGTTGGGAGTGTGGGCACTTGAATACTTCGTGCTTGGTTGGTAGCTCGATCCAGGCCGGTTTCTGCAATGCGTGCGCTGCTCGAAAGTGTTATAATGGCCACAATTAACTGAAGAAAAAAATGAAATTTGAAACACCGCATCTCGAAGGTGTGCCTGAATCTGAGCGAGGTGTTCGATCAAGCCTGGAGCCAGGAAAAAAGGAGAAAGTTGTTAACTTTGCTAAAACCGCGGCAATTGCAGCAGCTTTACTGTTCCAAGGAGAGAGGGCGCTTGCTGGTCAAGAGGTTCCAGTCCCACAACAAAACGGTACAATGAAAATGGAAAAGGTAGACGCGGCAGAATTAAAAAAAGAACGTGTATTTGCTGAACTCGAATTGTTACATCAAAGTTTCGTACCGCCCAAAGGTAAAGATGATGTTGTTGCGACTATTCGCTCTGATTCCAGTATGATGGCACAAGGAAGCTATGTCCGAGCTTATGCAGTGCAGATGAAGACCGGCAACTCTGGTGAGATGGTTGAAGTTGACAGGAATGATGTCCGTGAAGCTG
>CAYMIK010000006.1:0-56035 GCA_964390745.1 uncultured Candidatus Saccharibacteria bacterium | reverse complement strand
TGCCGATGTAGCTCAGCTGGTAGAGCAATGCTTTCGTAAAGCAGAGGTCGGCGGTTCGATCCCGCCCATCGGCTCCATAATTGAACATACTTTGTTCTTGGCAGAATGTTTGACAATTCATCAGCCAGGCGTAAAATATTCCTATGACCCCACAAAAAGGCATCATCTCTATTATCTCGATTATTATTCCGCCATCCGCGGCGTAACTTTCGTGATCAAGAGGTTGAAGATCAAGAAAGCCGCCGCAAGGCGGATTTTTTGTGTGCACTGCTCGTTAGGTGGTTAGTGAAATTCAAGGCACTTGGATTAAAAGCGCCTTGAATCATCCAATCACCCAACCAGAGGAGGCCAAGGTGGCACGAGTTTCGAAGAAGATCTTCGTTCAGGTAACGGAGTGTGGCCATGCGGTTCACGGAGCTCACGGAGACGTGGACGCAGCAGTGCTCGACATCAACCTCAATCTCAAGCAGAAGGAGTGGAAAAAACTCAACGGATCGGGCCCTTCCATCGTGCTGAGGTTCGTAGTGGCGGCCCTCGCTGAAGCACGAGAAGCGCGGGGCCTCAAGGATCGCTTCGCGATCGCCTTCATCCCAGAGGTGCTCCTTCCCGAGGTTCGCTCCACATTGCTTCGCGAACTGACGCAGAAAGGAACGGTTCGCAACGTTGGGCTCTGGCGCAAAGTGGGACGCGCCAGAAAGGAGTACGTCGGCCAAACGGTAGATCCCAACGAGCTGCCTATCACCGGCACCATGTTCACCACCAATCAGCCGGTGACATTCAAACCCTCCTTGTAGTCTGTCTTGGGTATCGATGAGACCAAGGTCTCTCGAGATTGGAGATTTCCAACAAGGGCCGGATCTCTATTACAAGATCCGAGCTCTTGCCCGTTCTGAAAAAAAACGACGAAGAGTCTGAGTGCGATGCCTCGCGCCCAAACTCTTGTCGAAATAACGTTGTACCTCTTTTTTGAATCGCGACCGGCTTTACCCTTTGTGCTGCGAAGGCCTAACCTGACTTGTTGCCTACGGCCACTCGATCAGAAGCTCTTTGGGAGCTTGGCCGTACGGCATGCGACGAAGCCAGTACTTGGAAATGCAGCCCCTGAGTACCACACGTGCTTCTTCCGGACTTTCAGCGAAGAGGAACCCCTCTTCTTCAACCTGGCCGTCAGGCAGCTTGCGTTGAGTGAAGCCTGACGCCGTCCCGGAACCATTGACGTGAATACTTGCTGCTCGCCCGTTTCCGTAGTTGAAACCCTGGAAAAACGGCTTCGAGCTTTCGGGTCGAACGATCCGCGCAGCGAACATGATCATCATCTCCTCCTCTCGCCGAGGGTTGGTTTTTGGCGAGAAGGTTGCGCGTGATACTTCGTTATTTATCCTACGCAACAGCTCACCAAAAAAGAAACTCCCGGCTTGGGAGTGTGAGTGTTCGCGTATGATGTGTCTAGCGAAATTTACCTACTCAAAACTCCCAGTCGCTCGAGATAGCGACATAGCCAGAGAGTCTTGTGCGTTGTAGATTGAAATTTCGACATAAAAAAAGAATATCACAAAAAGTGTATTTGTCAAAATTCCTGTGAAAATTTTACTACGGCATCGGCACCGGGCAAACGGGCGCCTTGCTCGATAGCACCGCAATCACGTTTTGTGCCGCAAGCTGAGCCATTCTGTTTCGAGTTTCTTCCGTGGCTGAAGCAATGTGCGGGGACAAAACAACGTTCTGGAGTTTTGCCAAACCCGGAACAAGCTTTGGTTCGTATTCAAAAACGTCCAACGCCGCTGCGCCAATCTGCTTCTTCTTCAAAGCTTGAACTAAGGCTTTTTCATCCACCACGGGTCCCCGCGCCGTGTTGATCAGAACAGCATTCTTTTTCATCATTTTAAACTCCTTGACACCAATCATGTGACGCGTTGTTGGAAGGAGCGGAACATGCAATGAGATAAAGTCAGCTTTCTTAAGCAACGTTGCAAGTGGAACGAACTTCAAGCCCAACTCTTTTTCAGCTTTTTCATTTCGAATAGCATCATGATACAGAACTTCCATTCGTAATCCATTCTTGGTGATCCTTGCTACTTCAAATCCGATACGCCCAAGCCCAACAATTCCCACAGTTCTCCCGAAAAGTTCTTCGCCTATAAAGAGTGACGGGTTCCAGCCCTTGTATTTTCCGAATTCCACAAAGTCATGAGCTTGTGGTAGATGCTTTGCGGCAGCAAACATGGCAGCTACAGCAAATTCGGCAACGGATTCGTTTGAAGCACCTGCCGTGTTTGTCACACAAATTCCGCGCTTTTTTGCAGCGTCCAAATGAATATTGTCGTACCCCACAGCATAGTTTGCAATCAGTTTCAGTTGTGGCCCAGCTGCATCCATCACTTGGCCATCCATGTCATCTGTCAGAAGGCTCACAATAACATCGGCACCTTTCACGAATTTCACAAGCTCAGCACGCGTAAGCGCTCTTCCTTTTTTATTCACACGAAGCTGGTAATTCTTTGATTGGAGCATCTTCATGCCAACTTCGGGAATAGTTCGAGTAATGCAAACGAGTGGTTTTTTCATTTTTTTCTTTTGATTACTTTTTGAGCAGCCTTGGCGATAGCCTCAGCTGAGATAGCATATTTCTGGAGAAGTTCGTCACCTGTTCCAGACTCGCCGAATTGATCATGCATGCCAATAAACTCTTGTGGAGTTGGTTTGATTTGGCTCAGAGCCTCGGCAACCGCAGATCCAAATCCACCCGCAACTTGATGCTCTTCAACGGAAACGAGTGCGCCAGTCTTTTTGACAGAAGAAGACAATGTTTTGGTATCGAGCGGCTTGATGGTCGCAAAGTGAACGACCTCAGCAGAAATTCCTTTTGTGCCAAGCTTGAAGGCGGCGTGCAACACTACACCAAGAATCGGGCCAGTCGAAACAAGCGTGACATCTTTTCCTTTGCGCATCACTCGCGCTTTCCCAATTTCAAATGGATCCATATCGCTCGTAAGTATGGATGATTTTTCTCGTGCTAAACGTATATAAGCGGGCTTTTTGGTTTTGACCAAAGCCAATGTTGCCTTTTTTGCCTCAACCGCATCGCACGGATATAACACCTGCATGTTGGGCAGAACCCGCATCAGTGCAATGTCTTCAAGCGCTTGGTGTGTTGCGCCGTCAGCACCAACCGTTAGCCCTGCGTGAGCTCCAACGATAACGACCGGAACATTGTTGTAGCAAATGGTGGTGCGAATTTGTTCCCAATTGCGGCCTGGCGAAAACACCGCATACGAAGAAGCAAAGGGAACCTTTCCTGATGCAGCCAAACCAGAAGCGATTGTGACGAGATTTTGCTCAGCAACTCCCACTTCAAAAAACCTTTGTGGGAATTTCTTCGCGAACTCCTCAACACGTGTTGATTCTGACAAGTCCGCGGTTAGCACCACCACATTTTTAAATTTCTTGCCAGCCAGAACAAGCCCTTCTCCAAAGCCATCACGCGTTGCTCGTTTTTCTTGTAGTCGTTCGTTCATCGTGCTCCTCGCAATTCAGCCAAAGCCCTCTCTGCCTCTGCAGCATTTGGCGCCTTACCGTGCCACTCGTAATTATTTTCCATAAACGAAACCCCAAAGCCAGGCGTAGTGTTTGCAATAATAACACTTGGCCCCTCCGTGTGTGCCTTTGCATTGGCAAACGCAGCTTTTATTTCTACAAAGTCATTGCCGTTTATTTCGATCACATGCCAGTTGAAGGCCTCAAGTTTTTCTCGCAGTGGTTCAAGCGGCATGACATCAGACGTCTTGCCGTCGATTTGAATATTGTTTCGATCAATCACGGCGGTAATATTTGAAAGTTTATTTTTCGATACAAATAAAAAGCTTTCCCAGGTATTTCCTTCGTCCAGTTCCCCATCAGACATCAAACAAACAACTCGCCATTTTTTCTTGTCTAAGCGCGCAGCAAGTGCCATCCCCGCGGATTGCGCCAAACCGCAACCCAAAGGGCCGCTGGTTGTTTCAACTCCGGGTAGCGACTCTCTGTGTGGGTGTCCCTGCAGGCCACTTCCTAATTTCCGCAGCGTTTTCAATTTGTCTCGCGAAAAGTACCCTGCATGTGCGAGTGTTGCATATAAAACAGGACAAATATGCCCATTCGAAAGAACCAATCTATCACGATCGGCCCATGTAGAATTTTTTGCTCTGTATTTCAGGGCGCCATCAAAGTACAGTGACGTAAAAATATCAGCCATTCCCAAAGGCCCCGCCGCGTGACCGGATCCTGCAGCTAGGAGCATTGTAATAATATCTTGTCGTATTTGGTTGGATGTTTGTTTGAGATTCATATCGGACACACTTAGTTCTGACAGCCTCCTGCTGCACAACCGTATTTTAACACATATTCAATTCCCTGAACACCAAAATACGCGCTATCGATGGACCAAAAGATAGCGGTGAAATGACGCGAGAGATTCAGAGAAAAACATGTGTTCTTCATGGAATAAACCCTGTTCACGATCTGTCCAGCCTGAACCGCCATAAACAAAGGTTATTTTTTTCATCGATGCATACTTTGCGAGTGTATGTAAGTAGTTGAAGCTTCGTGTCTTTGAAAAGATGCGCGTTATGAGGAGGTACTGCGCACGGGTCGCTTCAGTGGCACGAATAATTTCCGCAACCGAAATATTTGTTCCAAGAACAACGGCTCGAATTCCTTGCATTTTCAAGACAAGCGAGAGCATTTGCAGAGGTATCTCATGCCGATCACCCTCAACGCACGCCAAAAGAGCATTCGGGGCATTCTTAGAAGGTTCCGGAACATACGCCGAAATTTCTACCAAAAGGAGGCGCACTAAAAAGCTCATCTGGTGTTCTTGATATACCGTGATGTGCCCCTTGCTCCATTCATCACCAATATGCCGGAGCGCTGGCGTCATGACATCTTCGAGGAGGTGTACTAGCTCGGCATTTGAAAGGTAGTATTCACGAACCATGTTTCTGCAATCGGCGATATTGTTTTTCAGGAGGTGTTCATAAAGTTGTTTCCATGCCCGATGAGTTTCGCGCGGCTTATTTCTCAACCTCTGAATGACATATGAGTTTTTTGCGACGCGCGCATTACTGCGAATAAAAACATCAAGTTGCTCCTGAGAAACGCGCCTATGTCCTCCAGGCGTGACCTGAGATTTTAAAAGCCCACGATCAATCCATCGCTTCACTGTGGAAACATTGACCTGAAAAAGCTCTGCGATATCGGTTGTACTAAAATGCACGTTTTGCATGTTTTCATTCTATACCCTATTATTCATTTTGCAAGGGCCCCGCACATAAAAAACGTGAATATCTTATTCACAGAAAGGGAAACTATGAAGAATATCATAGAAATTGCCTCATCCGACGATCGATTCACTACTCTCGTGGCTGCCGTAAAAGCTGCTGACCTCGTGGGCACACTGAGCGCAGAAGGACCATTTACCATCTTCGCGCCAACGAACGAAGCATTTGCAGCGCTTGGCACAGAAACGCTGAATGCCGTGCTTGCTGATAAGGACAAACTTACCAGCATACTCACCTATCACGTTGTTCCCGAGAAGCTCACAGCAGCAGATGTGCTTGCACGAACATCGCTCACAACGGTTCAAGGTGGAGAGCTCCAGGTTACAGCCGAACCGGCACCAATGGTGAACGATGCAAAGATAAGCGCAACAGACATCGAAGGTTCCAATGGAATCGTTCACGTCATAGATTCAGTTCTTCTTCCAAAATAATTATCACAAAGGAAATCATATGAAAATGAATGCTCTTGATTGGATAGGTTTTGTGCTCGTCATCGTTGGTGCATTGAACTGGGGTTTAGTTGGTCTCTTCAACTTCGACCTCGTTGCAACCATTTTTGGTGACATGTCATTCTTGTCACGAGTAGTCTATAGTCTCGTGGGAATCGCTGCAGTATACTTGGCAGGCTCAGTAGCAGCAAAGTCAGCACAAAAGGCTTAAGCACGAAAATAATAAAACAGACCTTGGGTCTGTTTTATTATTTGGCTGTGTTTAAAGTAGCGAGGTAAGATTTTGAAGAGCGGTCTTTGGATCTTTCGAATCAAAGACAGCATGATGCGAAACAAACATCGATGCACCTGCTTCTTTGAGTTTCTGAATATTTTCGGCATTAACACCTACGTCAACCTCTATAGGAAGCCGCGAAAAACGCTTCGAAAGATCCTGTATCTTCGCGTACGTTGTTTCAAGAAGCGATTGGCCACTCTTGCCAGGTTTTCCACCCATCACCGTGATCTGGTCCAAATTTCTTCCAAAGGGAAGAATTTTTTCGATACTCGTTTCTGGGTTTATTGCCATAGCTCGCTTCATTCCAAAAGACGAGATCTGGTGAATAACACCGTTGGGATCCTGCGTTGCTTCAAAATGCACGATAACTTTTCGCGCACGCGTTGCGCGTGCGGCCTCAAGATATCGCTCCGGATGAACCACCATGAGGTGCAGTTCGATATTTAAAATAGTGTCGATTTGCGCAAGGTCTTCCAGTGAAATAGTTGTGTGTGGAACAAAGATTCCATCCATGATATCAATGTGTACGGAATGCGAAGCACCCTCCAGTGCATGCAGTTGCATCTGAAGTTCTTTGATATCCCTCGTTAAAATTGCCGGGATAACTTCACGCTTCATTTTGGTGTATTTTCTATTGCTTGAATTTCTTTGAGTCTGCGAACATGTCGAGACTTCTTGGAAAATTGCGTCAGAAGAAAAGTTTTTACAATTTTCTTTGCATCTTTTGGTTTTACATAGTCAGCGCCAATCGCCAAAACATTCGCGTCTTCATCTTGTCGTGCCTTTTCTGTTTCCTTCACAGACTTCGCGGAAACCGCTCGTACGCCTGGAAATTTATTAGCAACGATAGCGACACCCGTACCGCTTCGACACAAAAGAATTCCGAATCCTTTTTCGTGCATCACGGATTTTGCAACGCGCAAAGCAAACTCTGGGTAGTCGTCGTCTTTATCTTCTACATAGTTGCCGAGATCATGAAAAATATATCCTCTTTTTCGCAAAAAGGTTTTGAGTTCTTCTTTCAATGCAAAACCACCGTGGTCTGCGCCCAAGTAAATTTGGAACTTCTGTTTCGCCACTTTTCCCTCGTGAGCTTATTTACAGTTGCAGCCTTCACAGTTGCAACCAGCAGGAATCATTTCTGTTTCCTGGCATGCTTGACACTCACATCGACAAACGCCGTCGGCACTTTTGCCGCAGATGCATTCCTGATGATTGTGTTTTGCTTCATCCGTTTCAACAACGGCAACTTTCGAAGATTTTTTCTTCATTTCTTTTTCGGTTTAACTTCTTTTCGACCTGAATTCTTTACTTTGGGAGCAGAGATTACTTTCTTTCCCATGTATTTTTGCAAAACCTTGGGAACAAGCACCGAGCCATCTTTTTGTTGGTAGTTTTCCAGAATTGCGACGATAGCACGCCCAATAGCAAATGCGGTTGCATCGTTCATGTGAACAAAATGCTTCTCACCTTTTTCATCGATATACTTTGTACCAAGTCTGCGAGATTGGAAATCGGTTACATAGTCAGCAGAGTGTGTCTCGCGATACTTATTTTGTCCCGGAAGCCACACTTCGATATCAATACCCTTATAGTCAACCTTGCCCATGTCGCCCGTGCACTTCAAAACAACTTGGTATGGAAGCTTCAGTTGTTGCATAAGATATTCTTGCACGGCAACCATGAGGTCTTGTTCGCTTTGGCCATTTTCTTTCGTATCAAACGCCTGCATCTCCAGTTTGTCGAATTGATGTCGTCGCAAAATTCCATTCACATCTTTTCCGTAACTTCCCGCTTCTCGACGAAATGCCGTTGAGTAGCCCAAAAAACGAATGGGCAGTTCGGAGGCCTTCAATGTTTGATCCATAAAGGATGGACCAAGGGTGTGTTCTGCGCTTCCGATAAACACCAGTCCGTCTTCGTTGAAGGTATATCTATCTTCTTCTGGTTCAAGGCGATCCATTTTGGACATCACCTCTTTTTTCATGATAACGGGCGGAATGACAAAGGTAAATGGTTTCTTGGATGGATTTTTTACTTGCTTCGCAAGCTTAGCAATAACTTTTTCCGAAGTGAGTGCATCAACCGTAAAATTCATGAGGGCGAGCTGCAAAAGAGCTGCGTCACCCTTGAGATAAGCAAATCGAGCACCCGAAACTTTTGCGGAAGTTTCTTCGTCAATAATTCCAAGTTGTTTTCCCACGACGTGATGTTCAAGAGGCTTAAAATCAAACTTGGTTTTTTCTCCCCACGTTCGTAAGACCTTATTTCCCCGTTCATCTTTCCCAACCGGAACGTCGCTGGCATAGAGATTTGGTATTGCCAAAATGGACTTTTTAAACTCTTCTTCAAGTTTTGGGAGTTCTTCTTCGCCCTGTTTCATGCTTTCTTTCAGCTCTGTCATGCGTGCAATAGCGGCCTTCTTTTTATCATCTGAAAGGGTTGGAATTTCTTTGGAAACCTTATTGCGTTCAGCTCTTTTTGCCTCAACTTCGCCCAAAAGCTGCTTTCGCTTGGCATCAATAGACAAAAGCTTGTCGACATCAACAACTCCCGCGAGCTGTTTTGCAGCAACCACGGTCTTTACGAGGTCTGGATTTTGGCGAATAAATTCGATATCAAGCATGGCTCCATTCTACACAAAATGGGGTTTTTGGCAAGGTATTTGAGGTCCTATCCGAAGATGCCAAAAAGTCGTTCTCAATCACACAGAAAATGCTTATTAGGGCATAACTAGTCGAGCGATGCTTTTTTGTTCTTTCGATACGTTCCAACAAACTTTGCAATAACAATCGAGAAATTTGCAAAGAAGATATATACCGGATACACAAGCAGCCCATAGTTGAGCTCACCAACGGAGATCATGCTCAGTATCGCTGCAAAAGAAACTATTGACCACATTAAGTAGGTTTCCGACTTTGGGTCTTCTAGAGTTTTCATGACATTCAGGGTCACAGCAATCGCATCGACAATAATCGTGAGGACGAGCGCCCAAATGGGCTCTTTTGTAAGATACCAAAGAAGAAGTCCGAATGCCGCCGCAATAAGCCCTCGAATGTCTCTCTTTGTTAGTCCACCAACACCATATTTTATGGAAAGTAGGAAGATAGTAACAGCGCCAACGCTATCAAAGAGCGTAAACCACAACGAGTCGGTCGCGCCCTTAAAGAACTGTGCCGAAAACGCTATTCCAATCAAAACGGACCAAATAAGCCATGACGCTCGTTCAGGTCGGACTTTTTTTCGAACAATATCGAAAATATATGGGATATAACTTGCCGCTGCAAGGATTCCGGAAATGATCCCAATGATTTCAAAAATCATTTTGAACCCAGCTTCGTGATCTTTTCATACTCTTTCTCCGTTACCGGCGAAACCGAAAGTCGTCCGATCTTTACCATCTTCATATTTTTCAAAAGCGAGTCGTTTTTTAAAACGTCAAGAGTTACAGGAGTTTTAAACTTCGCGACCGGCCTTACTTTCACCGCAACCCAATTCCCTTCTTTGGCCGTTTCGTCCGGAAAGGCTTCTTTCGTTACCTTACAAACACCAACGATAGCGCGCTGCTCTCCTGAGTGGTAAAAAAAGGCCAAATCACCCTTTTTCATGGCTTTCAGGTGCCCTCGAGCAGCAAAGTTACGAACACCATCCCACGTGCCCTCTTTCTGGGAAACAAGGTCGTCCCAGGAATACGTTTCGGGTTCGGTTTTCATGAGCCAGTAGTTCATTTTTGTTCTCCCGTTTTATAAAAATCTTCGATGTCGGCTTTCTTAAAGATACCAAAAGAATGCTGCCCGAGCAAAATCTGCGCATTCATAAACATTACGGGCTTACCATTCACAAATGTTTTTTTGTGCGGTGGTCGCACAGCAATATCCAACTTATACGTTTCGCGAAAATACTTTTTTATCCCCTCTCTCGAGTTTTTTGAAGCGTCCAAAGTAAACACCTCAAAGTCGTCTGGGTTTTTCGAAAAGTATTCTTTGTGATTTTCATGTAACCACAAATATACCGACGCTTCTTTGGTTGGAAAATCTTCCCGCGCTTTTTTCGAAATATTTTCCAGCCGTCTCCTTGTTTTGAAATATTTGCAGTTCTTTTGCAACGGACAAACATGGCATCGAGGACGACCCAAACACACATCGTTGGCAAAGTCCATAACAGCAGCGTTCAATGCCTTTTTGTTGGAAGTTGTATGTTTTGAAACCTCATCAAAGTTGACTTTGGCAGTTTTTGATCCATGTACGACGCGTCCAAAAACTCGTTGCATATTGGTGTCAGGTGCCAGGACATTCTCGCCATATCCAAAACTCAGGATGGCGGCGGCAGTATATGGGCCAACACCTGGCAGCGCACGCAACAATGTAAAATCTCGCGGGAACTCCCCACCGTACTTTGTCACAACCTCTTTTGCGCACACAATCATATTTCGTCCACGCCGATAGTACCCGAGCCCAGCGTAGTATGGCAAAAAATCTTCCCACGAGGCCTCCGCCAGCTTTTCAACTGACGGAAACTTCTTCAGGAACTTTTCATAGTACGAAATAACGCGCGAAACCTGTGTCTGTTGAAGCATGATTTCGCTCACCCAAACATGATAGGGCGAGACATGCTCACCTCGCCACGGTAGAGCTCTCCCTGATTTTTTGAAATACAACAAAAGGCTCCTGCCAACTTCCACAAGAGCAGAACTCCTCTTGCTACTTTTGGCGAAAGCCTTCTGTTTCATATCTCCTATTGAGCTGCGCCGCCCGTTGAGTTTGTGCTATTGTTTGACGAACCGGAAGGAACCGTATCAGTTGTTCCTTGGTTTTTTATCGTGTCTGGGGTTGTGTTCTTATCCAATGGATCGCTTCCAACCTTACTTTCGTCGGCATCGCTAAATCCATCGTTATCATCGTCAACATCTCGAGCATCAAGAACACCGTCACCGTCGTTATCGTTTATGACTACCGTTCCCTTGCCCTTATCCCACGAAAGTCCCCGAACAAATACATTGATGCTTGCTGCCTGTTCTTGTTGTAATAGGTACTGATCAAACTTTGTCGCAACCAAGATGTGTGCTGTATGCAAACCCTTGTCGTCATTCGAAATCAATTTGACGATATGGAAACCAAATTGGGTCTGAACAACATCGCTGATCTCACCTGGCTTAAGCTTGAGTGCAGCATCTTCAAATTCTTTGACGAATGTTCCCTTTTCGTTGGTTCCAAGGTCCCCACCATCAACAGCAGAATTCTGGTCGTCGCTATACTTTTTTGCGAGCGTTGCGAAATCAGCACCACCTTTGAGCTGCTTCAAGATGTCCTGAGCTTTCGCCTTTTCATCTTTTGTGAATTGATCTTCGGAGTTCCACTTTTTCTGAACGGCATCTTTCAAAAGTTGCGGCTTCAAAACATTACTCTTGAACTGATCCCTGTTCCAACCATATAAATCTTGCAATTCCTTGGCAACGTCCTCGTCACTCCCAAAATTCGAGGTAACACTTTTGAGTTGTTTTTCGATATCGTCATTGCTTACAGAAACTCCCAGATCCTTTGCCATTTTTTGGATAGCAACATCTTCAATCATTCTGCCGATCACCGACTGTTCTACCTGCATACGCAAATCACCGTTCGATTTATCGGTAATGTCAGCATTTCGGTTCACCTTGAAGTACTGAATCAACGCGCGGAAATTTTCGTTATAGTCTTTCACTGAAATGAGGCGTGAGTCTACGCGAGCTGCTGGGTATGGAAGAACTTTCGCAACATTCGCAACGAACCCCGTGGCAGCACTACTCTCATACACAGCCACGCCAAAGCCAGCAAGCGTCAAGACAGCCACACCAACAACCACGAGCACAATAATAAGCGCGAGTTTGCCCTTTGACATTTTCTTTTTTGAACCAGCTGCTCCGTGTGTAACTTCCTTCGCAGGTTCTTTTTTATTTTGCATCTTTTTGTCTTCCGACATTGTGCTCCTTAATAGAGTTTATTTAAATTGAATGCTGAAGAAATAGTTCCACCATTTTTGTGGATTCGAGAGATTCTGCTGTCTTTCGCTTTGTTCTGGGTTTGAAAAAGCCTCGGCATCTTGGGCGTTGCTCGTTGAGAGTGCCACAACCGTTTCGCCTGGGTTTTTGAGCCCAAGGTTTTCTCTGGCTTGGCGTTGTTCGAAGCTCTTCGTTTGAAAGTACTGAATAAGTCCAGAAAGTTCGGTATTCTGGGACTCAAGCGCACTCACCTGGTTATTAAGCGTTTGCACCTGTGTTGAGATGTCGTGCTTCTTGAGTGCAGCCTTTCCAATTCCCACCACGATCAGGACGAGGATAATAACACCACCCCACACAAACAAACGAGAACCAAAAACTTTCTTTTTAAGCGTCGGCTTAGGATTTTCCATGGGGATATTTTACCTATTTTGTCATTTTTTTTCAACTGCCTGCTGGATTGCCTGCATGAGCGATCGCGCAGCGTCTGCCCAAGAATACGAGTGCGCGGTCATTTGTGCCTTCACGACCTGCTCATTCTTCGAGATAACCTGATCTGCGAGGATGCTTAATGCCAAGCGGAGAGACTTTGGATTTCCTGGGTGGTATTTTGTAAATTCGCCCTGAAAGAATTCTTCGTACTCAGGCGAACTTGGTATTGCCATTGCAGCACCGGCCAGGGAACCCTCGAAAGCTACGGCAGGAAAACCAAAATCCGTTGTATCACAAACAACACCGCGCGTGAGCTTATAAAGCGCCCGCAGGTTTTCCAGCGAAACAGGTCCCGGCAAAATTACGTGGGAAGCGATTTTGAGATTTTGGAGTAACGCCTTAATCTCAGATTCGGTCATGAAGAAGCCATCTTTGTGGTATGGAATTCTCCCCGTGATGATGAGCTTGAGCTTCGAGAATCGTGGCTCTTGAACCATTTTTGCAAAAGCTTCAAGGATTTGTACAATATTACTTTTCTTTCGAACCTTACCAACATACAGCAAGAAGTCGAAACCTCGGGTGATTTCCTTCTGGACTTTTTGCAGCGTCGCCGTTTCCGGTGACTTTTGGAAGTACAGGTTGGATGCGCCAGGAATGACTCGCAAAGAGTTCAACGGAAGTGAATACATACGTGATGCTTCCTTTCGAAGCACGTCAGTAACCGTCACGATCATAGAGGCACCTTTTACCAACCTCATGAGGCGCATTTTTTGCAGCATCACCGTAAAAAAGAACCCGCGAAAACGGAACGCCGCACCGCTGTGCAATGTAAATCCGTATTTACTCTTCGAGCTTTCCGCCTGCGGAACAGAAAAGCTATGAAAATAATCAAGACGGGCAAAACTGGGCAACTTCATTATACCCTTTTCCCATTTCTTTCTCGTCTCAGTATGCTGTGAAAAAACCTCAACGGTACAGTTTTTTGGCAAAACAATCTTCAGCTTTTGCTTCGTGTACAAAACAAATTGAACATCCGGATAGCTTTCTATCAGCGATTGTGTCAAAAATGTTGCGTACTGGCCTATTCTGTCTTTGGTAATTCCAAAGACATAGCCATTCAAACCGATTCTCATCTTATTCCTCGCCGTCATCCTCGTTTATATCGTCCACGGAGTCTTCGTCTTCGGGTTCATCCTCATCTTGATCATGTTGAACATTTTTCAAATTTGCGATGTAGGCGAGAAGCTCTTCTGCTGAGAGCTTTTTATCTCCCTGATGGAGCTTTTGAAGTTCCACAATGATTTCTTGGATTTCTTCTGGGTTGCTCACATCCTTCATGGTGAGCTCATTGTTCGATGCCGTTCGAACGGTAACTTTTCCGTAGTTAAAAAGCGTTGCGAAAAAACCACCCACAGCATAGGTCACATCTTGGATACGGTTCATTGGGGCTTCAGCAACAGATCGTTGAAAAATTCCTGTTTGCTGAATGTCGATAACACGCTGGTCCGTGATAATAAAAACATCAAAGTAGTACACGATCCAAGAGTACGCAACATACAAAACAAGCACGCCAAGAAACGCCAAATAGATGAACGTGGCTGTTTGAGAACTTAGTATAAACTTTATAAAAAAAGATGGTATAATACCCGCGATCACAGCACGGAGAATGGCTGGAGCAAGCTTCACCCAATGTTTATGGACAATGGCTATCGCCTCTTCGCCTTCTTTCAAGCTTTGAAGAAAAAAATTATTGAACATAGAGTTGTGTTATGGTTTCTAAGAAATTTCGTCAGACCTGCGTAACGATTGTTATTGTTCTGGTATCAATCGCGATGATTGCAACACTTATATTGCCTTCATTTTTTTAGCTAATCGTTTTTAATTCTCATTTCCCGTTCGAAGTACCGCCAGGAATGCTTCTTGCGGGATCGCCACACCGCCAACTTCTTTCAAGCGCTTCTTACCGCTTTTCTGTTTCTCGAGAAGTTTTCGTTTACGCGTTACGTCACCTCCGTAGAGTTTTGCCGTGACGTCTTTTCGAAGTGCTGGAATATTATTTCGTGCCAATATTTTACCATATACCGCCGCCTGCAGTGTAATTTCGAATTGCTTTCGCGGTATCTTTTCTTTTAGCTTTTCGATGATCGCTCGCCCCCGCCTTGCCGCGTCAACTCGTGGAAGAATCTGGCTTAAAGCGTCAATGATCTCTGCGTTCACCAGAATATCGAGCTTCACAAGATCGCCCGCCCTGAAATCCATCTGCTCATAGGAAAATGAAGCATATCCGCTTGAGATTTTCTTGAGAGCGTCATAGAAATCAGCAATAATCTCTGCCATAGGCATTTCAAAAATAAGCGAAACGCTTTGTTCGCCAAAGTAGTTGCTTGTCTTGTATGCCCCGCGTCTGGTTTTACACAAGTCGATGATCTTTCCCATATATGGAACCAGCGTCACGATTTCTACACGCGCATATGGCTCAAGAACGGTTTCGATGAGTTCTGGCGAAGGAAGTTCAGAAGGGCTTCGAATAATTTTTTCTGCTGGCGTATCAGCTTCTTTCACTTTGTATGTTACCGACGGCGAAGCAACGATAACCTTCAAATTAAATTCTCGCTCAAGGCGTTCCTGAACAATTTCTAAGTGGAGCAGTCCAAGAAGGCCGAGTCGATGACCAAAACCCAGAGCATCCGAACGAATAGGCGCGAATGTGAGCGCGGCATCATTTGATTGCAGCTTTTCTAGGGCTTGGGTCAACACGGAAACTTCTGCATTCTCTGCCAAAAATATTCCTGCAAAAACCTTCGGTTGGGGCTCTTCGTAACCAGCGAGTGGTTCTGGAGTTTGCCCCTGCAAAACAATGGTGTCACCCACACGACAATCTCGAATGGTTTTAAACCCGGTTTCAATGTAGCCCGTCATGCCACAAGGAATTTCCTCTGCGCGTAAAAGTTTTGGCTTGAAAAATCCAAGGTTCACAATCTTTGCGGATTTTCCGTGACTTCGAACTGCTATGGTGTCTTTTCCTGAAAGATTTCCATCAACGATGCGAACAGAAGCGCGAACACCGCGGTAGGAGTCATAGTACGAGTCAAAAACGAGCGCACGAACTTCTCCTTGCGGGTTGCCTTTTGGTGCTGGAATCTTTTCGATAATCCCTTCCAGCAACTCCTCTACTCCCTGGCCAGTTTTTGCAGAAACATGATAAATCTTTTCGCCCTTGATTCCCAAAACAGATTCAATTTCTTTTTCAACCTTTTCAACGTTCGCTTTTGGAAGGTCGATCTTGTTGATGACAGGAATAATGGTAAGGTCATGACTCATAGCAACTTCGAGGTTGGCAATGGTCTGCGCCTCAACACCTTGTGTTGCATCAACGAGCAAAACAGCGCCCTCACAGGCCGCAAGTGCCCGGGAAACTTCGTAGGCAAAGTCTGAGTGGCCGGGCGTATCGATAAGGTTCAAGTAGTAATGATTGCCACCCAAATCATACTGCATGTTCACGGGCTGCATCTTAATAGTAATGCCCCGTTCGCGCTCGAGGTCCATGGTGTCGAGCATCTGATCTTGCATCTTGTTCGCTAGGACCGTTTTGGTAATTTCCAAAAGCCGATCGGCCAAGGTAGATTTTCCGTGGTCGATATGAGCAATGATGCTAAAGTTTCGAATAAATTTCTGGTCAGTCATGTGATTCAATCTTTTTCGCAAAGAAGTGTGCATACACCGAGAGTTCTTTGCTCTTCATGAGGTACATAAGAATAAGGTAGCTAATAATTCCTCCAATGCCCGAGATGAGTGCCTGCAAAACGATTCCAACCACCGTGTGGGTGTCAAATATCGTAGCTGTTGCATAGAGCAGGCCATAGGCCGCAAATCCCATTCCAAGCGACGCAACAGTGATCTTGAAGGTAGAAACCGCGATATTATTATCGTCCAGATTCCCAACAAGATTTCGAAGCAAGAAGATAAGGAGCGCAGCGTTCACAATATCGGCCACGGTGTCTGCCAGCGCTAATCCCGGCACACCCAGGTGAGGTGCGAGAATAACACTGAGCACTATATTCAACGTCATACAGATGACCCCCAAAATAACAGGTATTTTGGTATTTTGCAATGCATAAAAGGCACGGGTCACGAGTTGCATCAATGCCTGGGCAAAAAGACCAAAGGAAAAGACGGCAATCGTATCGAGTGTTTTAATGGTATCTTCCCAGTTAAACTGACCATACCCGAACAGAATTCGCACGATTTGCGCTCGAAAAAGCAACAAAAGAACTGATGCCGGAATCATGAAAAACAAGGTTTTTCGGAAGCTCAAAGAAAAATGAGAACGGAAGCCTTCTTCGTCTTGCTTGGAAGCCGTTGTGGCCAGAAGCGGAAAAACCGCGGTTGCAATAGATGTTCCAAAGATCGTCACCGCAAAGTACTGAAGGTTCACCGCAAGACTGTAAATCGTTGTGCTTCCGCTTGGGAGGGTTGTCGCAACAGCAACGGTAACAAACAAACTAATTTGCAAGGCGGCGAACCCAAACATTCGTGGAAGCATGAGCTTGATAATACTTCGAAGTCCTTGACTCTTGAGGTCGAGAACGGGGTGCCACTTGAATCCAATGCGGAACAAGCTTGGAAGTTGCACCAAGAAATGAAGCAATGCACCAAGCACCACGCCCCATGCCAATGCCTTTTCACCAAACACAGGAACAAATACTAAAATACCAATAATAATTCCAAGGTTGTACAGTGCTGGCGCTAATGAGTAGGCAACAAATCTTCGATAGGCACTCAAAATACCGCTAATAACGCTCGAGAACCCGAAAATCATAGGTGAGAGCAGCATGATGCGCATGTAGCCAACGGCAAGTGTAAGATTTTCAGTATTGGTAAATCCTGGCGCAATCACCTTCATGACTGGTTCGGCAAAAACAAATGCAACGAACGAAAGAACCGCCATGACAACGAATATAACATTCATAACCGAACTTGCGATTCTGTAAGCTTCTTCAACTTTCTTCTTCGCAACATAGTCCAAGAAAATAGGAACAAACGCCGCCGAAACCGTTCCTAGCACTATGAGGTTAAAAATAAAGTCCGGGATACGAAATGCCGCGTAGTACGCATCAAGCGTTGGGCCAGGCCCAAACTGCGAGGCAAAAAGTCGGTCGCGAAGCAGACCAAGAATTTTACTCAAAACCGTAAAGGCAGCAATAATGCTTGCGTGCGAAAGGACCTTTTTTTCTTCCAAAGAGCGCAGTGTCATATTATTTCTCTAAGACCGTTCCAAAGAAGCGGTCGTTGGTTAATGTTGTTTCAAAGGTTAATGTTGAGCCTTGTTTCACCGCGGCTACATCGTCAAAGTTTTTTGGCACGAACGCCGCAAAGGCATTATCTGCCGGCTTGCCGATTTGGAGACGATATTTTGAGCCCATGCTTCCCGACTGCTTTTGTACGTACAGTGAATAGCTTGCAGCAGGATGGAAGAAATTCGTTGTTACTTTGAATGGTAATCGGTACCGCAGCGTATACGTTTTTATAGCTCCAGGTTCCAGATATTGCCAACCAGCAAAGACGGTCTTACCAAATTCTTGATAGGTCGTAACACCAGTGTTTTGGAAGGGCTTTCCACCTTCAACACTTTCCACAAGTGGATCACTCACGCAGGTTTCGCATGGGAGTGGTTGATCCTTTGACTCTAGCGTGTCAAAACCGGTATAGGAAAGAAGCTCGGAATTCTTTGGAACAAGCACCGTTATGAAATCACGGTTTCGTCCTGAGGGCCACGCATCCGTTCCGGTATGTTCTCTGGTAACGGTGACTTCGGAGATGACTGTTCCGTCTGATTCGATAGTGACATTGTGCTGAACGGATTCATGAATAAGGAGATCGGTTTTGTTGCCGAAGACATTGTTGTTGACGATGCTGAGATAGTCGAGAGGAACATTTTTGATTTCACCACCCAGGCCAGCATCAATCACCTGTTGTTCAGCAGTTGCATCTCTAATGTACACAAGAATTTGTTTTTGTGACATAGAGTCTGTGAGGACCGACAGAACTGACAACCACTTCTCTTTTGGAAGTGAGGTGAGTTTTTGAACCAGGTGCGGGAGCATGTCGCCCAAAAACTTTTTGGGTTGATTCAACTCTTTATCATAATCAATTTCTACTTTATACTGCGTTGTTTTCAAAAAGTTTTCTGCATCAACGGTAACGTGCTGCTCTGGAACCGTCACGGGACCAGTTATAGTAAGCAGGTTCTGGATAATGGTTGGCGTAAACGAAATCGCGCCATCGGCAGAAGGACCGTCTGATCGTTCGTAAAAATCCAGAACTTTTTGTGCGGAGGTTGGAAAATCTGGATACCAGTTGGCATCGCGCATGAACCATCGAGGCGTAATAAGCTTGAGTGGTGACGGAGGCGAAACTTTATCAAGAAGCTGGCCGTCGGGGTCATAAATGCCATGAACCTGTAGATTCTTGAGCTTACCCTGATCTACATCGGCAACAGCAAACGAACCCAAAAAACCACCCGTGCCGCGAAGTTCGTCGTTATTTTGGAACATAAGGAGGTAGCGCTGAACCTGCGTTGCGCCAAAGATCTTTGGTAGCACCGAATAAAATCCCGCAAATTGATGGAATGTTGAAGTGAGTTGCGGAAGCAGCTCAACAACCTGACGTGCCTGATCTTGGTACGAAACTGGCAGATCTGAAATCTTTACATCATGAAAATCCTGGTTGGCTTGAAGCAAAAGCTGATCCGCCCTCGCAACATTTTCTTGTGTTTGCTGGATGGCCTCAACAAAGGACTGGTTGGTTGCTTCAGACGTTGTCTTGCTCTTCGATGCTTTTTGACCCGTGAGCTTTGCAGGTAGTATGTCCCCCGTTCCCTGAAATGCATCAGCAGCTTCAGTAATAAGCGCAGAGGCCTCAGAGAGATTCTTTGCTCCATCTACGAGCGCATCTGCCGTTTTTATCTGACCTACATACGGAATGCCGCGAGTGACGTTTATAATATTGGGGCCGATACTTCGAAGTGCGCTTTGCGCAGAAAGAAGTGCACTTGCGGAACCTTGAAATTTTTGTGAGGCAGCATCAAAGTCACTCTTCGCTATATCACCACCAGCACTTTTTGCTCCATTTATAGCATTTGTTGCGGCGCCAAGAACATATCCCTTGGCAGCCAAGCCTCTATTGGCATATGCCAAAGCTCCCACCGTTCCTGGGAGGACAAGCGCCATAATAACAAAAACAACAAACGAAGGGCGAAGTTTCTGGAGAAAGTTTCGAAGCACATGCTTTTGTTCTCGTTTCTCTGGCTTGGCTTTCTCGCGCTTTTGCTTTTCTTGAGACTTCTTCTCTTTTTTGGGCTTTGGCGCTAGCAACGATTCCTTCGAAACCTGTCGCAGCGGTGGAGAAAATTTCACAACAGCTAATTCTAACTTTTGCTTTTCTTCCAGAGCTTTTTGTTCGAGCGTGCGCTGAGTTTCTTCACGCGTCCGTGAAAGATCCGAGCGAAGCGAGGCGAGAGACTTTTCGATCTGTGTTTCTTTTCTTTGGAGTTCTTTTAGACGAGCGCGGAGTTGTATGCGTCGTTGTCGTTCTTTTCCTTTCGAAACAACCAGGAGCGCCAAATCAGACTCAAGACTTTTCTTTTCTTCATCATTTTGCTTCTCGTTTTCTTTCAGGGATTCGCGAACAGCAAGATTTGTCACTTGCGAAACTGTCTGCGCAATGTTCGATTGAGGTTCAAGCGAATTGAGCATCGTAATAGCTGGCGAAGTTGGGCGAATCACCTTTTGTTGTGCAAAGTGTACGAGCTCGTCTTCTCGTGTTGCGGTTCTAATAGAAGCGAGAATCTTTTGCTTATGCGCCCGTAGAATCTGAATTTCCCGAGCGAGTGTCTCCTGGGTTTTCAGACGTGTTTGAATTTTTTCTCGCAACTCCGTGCTTTCTTCTTTCCATAAAATCTTTTGGTTTCGGAGAAGCCTAAAACGCAATCCAAATACTAATTGCTGTAACGCGCTAAAGACGTCCTTCTTTTCTGCTATCTGCTTCGTAAGTTTTTTGTTTTCGCGGCGCAGCATAATCGCAGATCGGTGCACCTGCTCAAGCAAGGCAATGTATTCACTTCGAACTTCTCTTTTTTCTTCAAAAAGTTGAATGATATCCATCTTTGCTTTGTCTGCCCCACGTTCAAGCTGGTGCTTTTGTTCCCAAAGTGCGTCTTGCTCTTTTTGGGAACTTTCAATGGCATTCTTGATTCGTGAAAGTTCTTGGTGGAGCTCAGAAAAACTCAGCGAGGCAACCCTACCCGGAGCGACCGAACGAGAAGAAGGCGAATTCAAAACAGGCTTCGAAGAAACCGAAGGTTGAGGTGTTGGTTGCGGGTTGTACGACAAAGAATGAGAGAACGATGAAAGTTTTTTCCCTCCTTTCCTTTTTGGCGCGATGTCAAACATGCGCGCACGTTTTTGTTTTGGCAGATCGCTCATGTTTGGTTTAAGACTTTTTTGTAAACTTCTAGTGTTGATTTTGCCATTGCTTGCCAGCTAAATCGCTTAACGCGTTCCAAGCCTTTTCTTCGAAGCTCCTCAGACAATGCTCTATTTCGTAAAACTTTCTCCAGAGCTCGTGCAATGTCTTCGGGTTCATACGGGTCAAAGTATTCGGCTGCGTCTCCCAAAATTTCTGGCATACACGAGGTGTTTGAAGCAACTACGGGACATCCAGTGGCCATCGCCTCCAGCGGCGGAAGGCCAAAGCCTTCATAGAACGATGGGAAGACGAACAGATCACATCCCTGCAAGAATACCGGCAACTCTTCTTCGGGAACGAATCCCGCCAACACAACATTCTTTTCTATACCAAGCTCTTTAATCTTTTGCATAACTTCTGGGTAGTGTGGGTCGGGCTTCCCCGTCATAACAAGTTGATAATCAAGGCCCCGTTCAAGAATTTTAGCAAATCCTGAAAGCATGCCAAGAATATTCTTGTGGTTTCTCCATACACCTATGTACATAAGATACGGTTTTCGGATGTTGTATTTCTTCTTGACTTCTTCAATCTTTGCTGGGGCTACCTGTGTATTATAGCGATCACTTTCTACCGCTTCGTAAATAACACTGATCTTTTCGTCAGAAATTTTCAAAAGTTGTTGTAAATCTTTTTTTGTATTTTTTGAAACAGCAATAATATGTTTAGCTTTCTTGCAGGCATGGCGAATAGTTGACTGGTAGGCCACCCGGTGAGCCAGCGAAGTCATCTTTTGCCCCGGGAAAAAACTCAAGGTTAAATCATGGATCGTTACAACAAATGGATCTTTGTACGTAAGCGGCATATTAAAATGTGGAAAGTGGACCAAGTCAAACTTTTCCTTCTTCAAAAATCGAGGAAGTTTTATTTGCTCAGAAAGTGAGTAGTGTGGAATATCCGCAAGAACTTTTTTGATTCGTTCATTTGGCGTTTGAAAACTTTCATAACCCTCTTTGTCCAAGAAAAGCGTGTACTCATTTTTTGTATCCAACACAACAAGCTCACGAACGAGATTTCGCAAGTATCTGCCAATGCCGGTCCAGTTATATGACCGCGCGTCTATTCCAATTTTGTATGTTTTTTCACTCATAGTTTCTTGTGAGGACCTCTAATGTTTTTTGTGCTGCGTCTTTCCACGAAAATTTTGCTGCTTGTTTCTTTCCTCTTTCGGACAGAATATTTCGAAGTTCATTGTCGGTGGTTATGCGTAGAATCGCTTCGGCAATATCTTCTGCATTGCTCGGATCTACCATTAAGGCTGCATTTTCAACTACTTCGGGAAGTGAGGAGCTGTTTGAAGTGATTACGGGCGTTCCAAGTTGCATTGCCTCAAGGGGTGGGAACCCAAAGCCTTCATAGAGTGATACGTAGAGCAAGGCTTTGGTCCGCGCATAGAGCGCAGCTTTCTCTTCTTCGGAAACCGGACCGGTGAAAATAATATCCTTACTGAACGCTGAACCTTTCCATGTCTTCTTGATTTCAGATTCGAGCCAACCGGTTGCTCCCGCAAAAACCAACTGCAGGTTTTCTTGAGAACGCGCGCGAATCATTTCGTAGGCCTGCAAAACGGCATTCATATTCTTTCGGGGCTCGAGCGTTGCGAAAAACAAGATGAAGTTTTTGCCAATTCCCCTTTCTTCCAAAAATGCATCACGAGGTTTGGCCAACGCAGGCGCTCCGGAATGTATGACCACAATCTTTTCATTTTCAATTCTGTATCGTTCCTGCAAGTCCCGTGCTGTTGCCTCAGAAACGGCAATCACGGCTTTCGCCTCTTTTGCAATCTTCTTTGGATTCACAACCCGGTGCCACCATCGTTTTTTGAACGAGTAGAACTCTGGGTACAGCTCGAACGAAAGATCGTGAAAGGTGATGATATGTGGCGTCTTTGCGGATACCTGTCCAAACTTGATATTGGGACTAAAGAATCGGTCTACTTTTCCCACTAACGTATCGAGTCTGGGGTGTCCGGTGAGAACGAAGCTGGAGTTGAGAACTTTGTTTGGGAGCCGCAATGTTTTGAGCGAAACATTCGCATGACCATGAGCAAGTTGCTCAATTCTTTCCTGACCGTCACTTCGAAACGAGTTCGAAAACAGAACGTATTCATTCACCGAATCAATCGCAAAGATCTCTCGCAAAATACTCTCAGCGTACTGTTCAACGCCGCTTTGCCTTCCTTCATCAAAGACGCGAACATCTACGCCGATACGCATTATGCCTTGGAGCCTTTCGAGAAGTAATGTATAAGGAGCGCAAGGTTATAAGAAACGAACAGGCCGATCAGGAGAGCAACAGCAGCGATGAGTCCAAGGTTTTTTGGTGTGACAACCACAACAGTATCTGAAGCATCAATGTGGAAGCTTGCTTGTTCACTTTCAAGTGAGTTTTGCTTTTCCACTTCGTTTTGAACGATCTTCACAACTGAGTCGGCAATTTTCTTTGCGTCCGCTTCATTGGAGGCGGCAAATTGTACCTGCACAACTTGAGGAGAAATCTTTGTTGTGTCGAAAATTCGCGAAAGTGCATTCAAGTTTTGTGTTGGGGCAGAAACTCCGGCATCTTTGTACACATCCAAAACATCAGAAGGCGTTTGAAGCCACGCAATAACGGTCTTGTTAAAAAGGTCTGCGGACTGAATCGCATAGTAATCATCGAACTTGTAGTCCGTAGTCTTTTGCGTGTTCACTCGAGTCAACGTCAGCGCGCGGGAAGCCGTGTACATTGTTGGTTGCAAACTTCGAAACAAGACAGATCCCGCAACAAGCACTGCGGTTACAACAACAATCATCACCCAATACTTTTTTGCAATGTGAACGTATTCACGTAGTTCCATAAAACTCCTACTTTAAATTAATTGTTTTTTGTGCTCTTCGTATTTTCTATCGACGTATTCTTTGATTTCTTTTTTGAATCGTTCTGTAGAAAACTTCTTTGCATGTTCTTGAATGCGCTTTGGATCATACGCATCAAATCGGAATGCTCGAACAGTTTTAAGAAGGGATGCTTCGGTTTGTTGGTCAAAGAATTCGCCCGTTACACCTTCAACGATTGTTTCAGTTGCTCCACCTTTTTTGAAGGCAATTACTGGGCGGCCTGCGGCCATAGACTCGAGTGGCGTAATGCCAAAGTCTTCCTCTGCTGGATGCAAAAATGCTTGTGCATTTCGGAAAAGTTCCCATTTTTGTTCGTCGCGAATTGGTCCAACAAATTCAATGTTTGGTCCAGCAAGAGCTCGAAGATTTTCTTCTTCCTCGCCCTGACCGAAGATCTTTAACGGCAACCCCACCTTATTGAAAACTCGAATCACGAGATCAAATCTTTTGTATGGGCGGAATCTTCCACCTACCAAGAAGTAGCTACCAACCCTCGAAACAGGAACGGCTTCTTTTTCTGGAAGCTCATGTGGTGGATAAATGACGTCAGCATCGCGCTTGTAGTATTTCTTCACCCGTAACGCAACGGTTTTTGAGTTCGCAAGAAATGCATCTACCCGATCTGCTGCCATTCGGTCCCACTGACGCAGGCTGGTCAAAACAAACGGCAAAATATTTTTCAGAATTGGATTGGTTGGAAGTTCAGCAGTGTATCCCAACGTGTCATGCCACAAGTAGCGTGTTGGCGTATGGCAATAATCAATATGCAGAGTCTCTGGCTGGGTGATAACTCCCTTAGCAAAGGCCGAGCTATCGGAGATAACAATATCAAAGGGTCGTAAATCAAATCGCTCAATGGCTGTTGGCATAAAAGGGATCAGCGGCTTGAAAAATCTTTTTCCGCCCGGAACTCTTTGAAAGAACGAAGAGGTGATGTTCATCGAGTCGCAAAAATTTCCCATTTCTTTTTTATCATAGATCAACGTAAAAACCGGTGCATCTGGATACAATTCGTGTAATGCTTTCAAAACATTCTCTGCGCCACCAATTTGGTTGAGGTGGTCATGGACGAGTGCTACTCGAGGTTGCTTCATTTTTTCACCTGTTCAGACTTTGGTGGATGCAAAAGGGCAAATGGCGTCATGATGAGAATCTTGAGATCAAGAAGAAAAGACCAATTTTCGATGTAGTACATATCCAGACGAACTTCTTCTTCGAAGTCCAGGTCGCTTCGGCCATTGATTTGCGGAAGGCCGGTAACGCCCGGCTTAATGGTAAGCACGCGCTTGTGATGCTTTTCATACTTCGCGACTTCTTTTGGCATGTGAGGGCGAGGGCCCACTAAGCTCAAATTTCCCTTCAAGACGTTGAAGAACTGTGGGAGCTCATCAAGGCTGGTTTTGCGAATAAATGGCCCAACGCGTGTTAAGCGGAAGTCTTTTGATGGATCGATTTTGTGGAGTGGTCCTTTTCGTAGACTCATTTCTTTTGCAAGCTTGTCTTCCAATTCACTCGCCTTTTTCCCACCATACTCTTCGCCCGTGCTGAGTTCTTTTTTGTACGATCGGAATTTATAAACTTTAAATTTGCCACCCTTGTGGTTTACGCGTTCGTTTTTATAGATAACCGGAAAGCCCGAATCAATCGCAATAGCTATGGCCGTGATGAGCATAGGAATGGCAAAAATGATAATGGCAATAAGCGCACCGATGATATCCACGGCACGTTTTGCCACACGTCCCCAACCTTCCAGAGCAGTTTTCTTTATTTCGATTACAGGGATTCCAGCCACCGTTTGAATAGCGATATTGGTTGCAAGTGACTCAAATAAGTCCGGTGTGTACTTAAAATCAACATGGTATTCGTAACAAAAATCAACGAGTCTCTCAACATCATGAGGGCTAAACTTTGGATTCGACTGAATAATCTCATCGATTCCATTTGTATTCTTTACGTGCGCTAGACGCTGAATCGTGTGATCGATATCGTCTTCGGGCAAATCGGCAACAACCTTGTAGCCCATATAGGGATTATTTTTGTAGGTGTCGGCAAGTTGGTGCGTCGCATGATTGTCACCAATCAGCACGACGTTTCGAACGTATTTTCCTCGACTAAAAAGCACTCGCTGGATGACTCGCACAATAATGCGCTCAACACAGACAAGGATTATAGAAAGAACCCACACGGCTATGAGGAGGAAACGCGAGGTATCAAATTCTTTAGTAAAGAACAAGAAGATAATAAGTGCTAACGTAGCGGTAGAAAGGGAAACAAAAACTTTAAAAAGCTCGCCGTAAATTCGTCGGGTGTTTTTAAGCACATAGAGGCCGTTGCCAGCCATGAAGAGCACGAAGATGAAGGCAACGATTGCAGCAATAAAAACGTAGTCATGCAAATTCAAATCAAGCCCAGCGACAAAGAGCTGGGATGTTTTTGGTATACGGAAACGGAAAAGGTAGCTTACAAGCGCAGCACCAAGAATTGCTAGAAAATCCAGCGGAAGCAGCACAACGTTAAATACGAGCTCCGATTTCTTCATAAGTGAAAATTGATTGTTAGAAAACCCTTTCGGGGCAGCTTGGCCTATAAGCCGAATTCTGTATTGCGGTCACTTAACGTTCACGCAACGAATGTCATCTCTCTAGGTTCATATTTGCATATGAACTCAAGCAGCCAACCTTAATTTGGCCTTGCACTCGGTGGGGTTTGCCGTACTTGCATGTCACCATGCAAGAGTTGGGGTCTTACTCCCAAACGTTTCGCCCTTACCCTTTTAAGCTTACGCCGAAAAAGGCGGTTTAGTTTCTGTGGCACTTTCCCTAAGATTCGATTTCGCGAAAAAACTGCAGGCTTTCTCGCTCATTCTTCTCTCGATTTCCGCTAGAAATCACCGTTTTTGTAGTGTTCGGACTTTCCTCTCCCAACCCTTGCGGGCCAGCAGCGACAATCCAGCCAAGCTACGGGGTAGAATATAACACAAAAAGGGTAGAAAAGTCAATACTCTTGTGGCGATATTTTTGGCCGTATTTGACAGGATGAGCGAGTCATGATATTGTGTGATGTTTGTGAATTGTGATATGAGCCCTTTTGGCTTAACCAAGAGGTTTTTTACCACGATTCACCAACGCCAACCCATTGGGTGGCATCACAGGAGAGGGACCATGAACTGCGCATTGGAATTCGACCGCCTCATCGGTATCGCGACCAATCCGAAGGCTACGAAGCGCAAGAAGCGGGCCGCCCTTCACGAGCTCGACAAGCACTTCCCGATCGACGAGGACTACATCTTCCAGATCGTGGAGGACGTCCTCGAGGCCCACGGAGCCCTCCAGACTCGCCCCAACCCGTGGCATCACTCGCAGCGCGACGGAGCTCGGCGGCGACTGGTGCGGAAGATCCGCCGAGTCATCGGGCGCGCGGAGGGCGCGGAGCCCAAGACGGTGGCGGAGGTGGTCAAGGACATGATGCGGCGCCGGTCCCCCCAGACCCGAACCGCGCACGTCTTCAAGGAACTCGCACGGATCCGGATCGGCTCGTGGCGCGAGATGGTCGAGCAGCGCGTGCTGCACGCGCACATCTTCAACCCGGACCTGCTCGAGGACGACGACCTGTCGGACTTCGAGGAGGTCCCGGCGGCGAGTGAGAGCGCGCCGGCTCCCATGCCCGCTGCCTTCTACGGCCAACGGGTCACGGCGCTTGCGAGCGCCGGGACGGGGCTCCGCCGCAACATGTAGGCGGATGCGCCCTGGGTCTCGACGGTTCCGTCCCGTCGAGAGAGCATAAACGTTTTCCGAGGAACCCCTCGAAAACGTAGACGGATTCGAGAACGAGCCAGGGACCGCACACGGTACCTGGCTCGAACTCTTTTTGGCAAATTTTATTTCTTTCTAGAACCCCGCGGCGTCTAATGCCCTGTTCACACGCTTGTCGGCTTCCTTATTTCTCTCGCGCAGAACATGCGTGAAGGTAATTTTCTCAAACTGATTAGCCACATGGTTAAGCTCCGAAAAAAGCTCCTGCAAACGTTCATGCTTCACGCGATACTCACCCTTCACTTGTTTCACTACTAGCTCACTGTCCAAAAAACAGTTAATCTCTCTCGCGCCATGCTTCAGAGCCTTTTTGAGTATTTCAATAATAGCTCGATATTCAGCTTCATTATTCGTTGCGGTTCCAATGTATTCTGAAACTTCATCAACGAGAACGCCTTTGTCGTCATACAATACACCCCCAATACCTGCTGGTCCTGGGTTATTTCGGGAGCCGCCATCTGTAAAACTCGTGTATATCATATTTATACCTTTTTAATGTCGATAAGACTCAGATCGATGTATCTGCGTCCATTCCAAATATTTTCTTTAATCGAGTACAGGATATCATATTTTTCACCCAAAGAAAGCGTGGCATACTCTGGACGCGAAAACGCAATGCCCTTCATGGTAATTTTCGCATCATCGATAAAACTAAACTTAGCATGATTTTGTTTTTGCCCTACCATTTTGATATCCGAAAGTGTTACACCCTTTGTCACAAGTATTGGTTCGTCATTACCTTCGCCAAAAGGCTCGAGTTTTTTTATCCAGTCGAGAACGTTTATTGAAATTTCCGAAAAAGTACACTCGGTATCAGCAAGAAAGAGTTTTTCGAGGAGCGTACTTGTTTTTTCTTCGTTAATATAGCGAATAACATCAAGCCGAAAAGCTTCGAGATTTTCTTTTCTCACCGTAAACCCCGCGGCTTCCTTGTGCCCACCAAATACCACAAGATGTTCACTTGCACGCTCAAGGACCTTCGTAACATTGATTCCTTCTACGCTGCGGGCGCTTCCTACGCAATGTTCTCCCGTAAGTTCTATAACAAAACTCGGACGAGCAAAAGCTTCGGTGAGGCGGTTCGCAATGAGTCCGGCTATACCACGTGGCCATCGTTCTGAGGCCTCAAAGATAATAGGATGCGTGTCGTCGATACCGGCAGAAATAGTTTCAAAGGCTGATTGAGTCAACTCTTTTCTGTTGGCATTGATTTCGGCTAACTGCTTTGCAAAGCTCCGTGCCGTTTCGATGTCTCTTGCGGCCAAAAGCTGAAAGGCGGTTTCGGGATCCGCTAATCTACCAGCAGCATTGAGATATGGAATGATTTTAAATCCACATGCCGTTGCATCGATCATTTTCATATCAAGCTGCGATAGTTCCGCCAACGCAACCATTCCCGGCCGCTTATTCAACGTCATCATCAGCAGGCCAAACTTCACAATGGCTCGGTTTTCTCCCACAAGAAGCATCATATCGGCCATTGTTCCAAGTGCGACCAGATCCAGTAGTTGTTTTTCAAAAAGCTCATCTGGCTTGTGTTGTTGTAAAAGCGCCTGCGAGAGTTTAAAGGCAACGCCTGCTCCACAAAAATTCTGAAATCCATAGGTCTCATCGGACCGCGATGGGTCAATAACCGCTAAAGCTTTCGGAAGCGTCTCTGCGAGCTGGTGATGATCGGTCACAACCACATCGATTCCTTGTTTCATCAATATATCAATGGCCTCGTGGTCACGAATGCCACAATCAACCGTTATAACCAGATCGAATTTTTCATTTTGAATTTTTTCCACTGAATACCTATTCAGTCCATAGCCCTGATCTCTCGTTGGGAGAATGTGCGAAACATTTGCGCCAAGATGCTCTAACGTACTTTTTAAAATGAGCGTTGAAGTGATGCCGTCAACATCGTAGTCGCCGTGAACTAAAATTCTACTCTTCTTTTTCAGATGAAGAGATATAACTTCACAAGCCTTGGCAAGCTCTTTCATGGTAAAAGGATCACCCAAATCCCGTTTATAGTCTGGGTTCAAAAAATGCTCACGAGCTTGACCCGTAATCCCACGATTTTTCAAGATACGCGAAACGAGCCCAGGAATCCCAGGTTCGGCTACGTGTAACCCCTCCGTTTCATTTCGTAACTTCCAAACGGTATTCATATTAGAAACGCGCAGGTGATGCCAGCTTTCCAGATCCTAATGGATTAAATCCCTTTTCAACTTCGTCGCCATCTTTAAAACCATCGCCGTCACTATCAGGATTATTCATATCGGTGCCGTACTGAGTTTCTTGGGCGTCAGTGAGACCATCATTGTCGGTGTCATTGCTGTTTTGTGTAGCATTGGTCGTATTTTGCGAATTTGAAATAGTATTTACAATCGAAACGTTGCTGTTGGTATTTGCGGTGTTATTCGTTGGAGTATTTTTCGTGGTGCGAGTCAAAACGAAGTACGCGATGGACGCGAGAAGTACCAAGAGCAATACTCCCACTACAATATAAATAACTTTCTTGCTTCCTTTTTGACCACTATCGGTCAAGGAGTTCTGTGGTGCCTGCAACGGAGCCTGAAACCCTGGTTGAGCACCTGGCATCATGCTGGTTGGGTTCTGTCCAAAATTTCCCTGAGGCTGCGCTTGCTGCGATGGTACGGCGCTCATGCCAGTCGCGGCTGCTGGTTGCCCTTCTGAATTTTGACCACGAGGAAATACGAGCGAGCGAGGAAAGAGTGGTGCTGGCTTCCCTTCGATACGATGAACCGGTTCAGGTGCTAAGCCAGGTTTGGGTGACGAAAAAGACGGCTGCATCCCCTGTGGGCGTACTGCGCTTTGTGGTTGACCCTGTGGTGGCTGCGGTGATGCTGGTTGTTGCGGACTCGCCGATTGTTGGCCGGAGCCAAAATCTATTGGGTCACCAAAATCAATGTCTGCCATACTTCCTCCTACTTGGTATTCTTGAGTTTGTCTTGGAACTGTTGGTAGGTCATGCCCGGTTCAATAATATATTTTGCCGGAACAGCAAATTCACTATCTTCAATTTCGAGCGATTCACATTCAACTTTTTCTGGATTTGCTTTTTGCACTTCTTCAGGTGAGACAAAGAGCCCACCAGAAATAGTCACGCCCGGGGAAGACCACGACTTATCTTTCTCATTGTACGAAAGTTTCAACCAACCCTTGTTGTTTTCTCCACTTCCAAAGAAGACGTCGGCGCCATTTCGAATCAAAACTATCGGATCAAGCTGATCGTTGGAAACGTTGGGAAAATTTGGAATCATCTCTTGGCGAATATTTGAACCCTTTACCTTCAGTGCGACTTTCATCGGCGTGTCCTGCTGATCAAGACTCATATTGCACAGGTAGCTTCCCTTGCCCGAGAAAACTTGCTGCAAGCTGATTCCGGAGTAGTCGCCCGTTACAGATCCGCCCTTTTGAATGAGCTTTCCTGCGCCGATAGGATTATGCGAAGACTTTACCTCTTCTCCATCTGAGTATCCATCGTTATCGCTGTCTGGGTCGAGCGGGTCAGAACCGTAGTATTTTTCTTGTTCGTTCGTGAGACCATCATTGTCGACATCACCTTTTGGATCTGTCTGAGCCAAATTCTTGCTTGCGTCACCCGCGACAACCTGGCGCTGCTTGTTCCAATATAAATATCCCGAGCCAATCAGGCCGAGTGCCAAAACAGCAATCCCCAGAATGGCAAGCTTCTTTCGAAGTGGCCAGTTACCAGAAACTTTTTGTGGACCAGAAATATCTGGAGTCTTTGGCTTTCCAAAGGTTCCAGGAATCGTTACCTGATTTTTGTTTTTTCTTTTAAAAAGACTCATATCGATGTGAAAATTATACCAGAAGTGGTTGTATTTTTCCAGTGCACATATTTACAATGCTTCCACATGAAATTCTGGATGGTCATGTATGACATTTTCGATCTCTGCGCGTGAGAGGTAGCCATTTTGCGCCCCAAGATACGAGATCGTGCTTGCAGCGTTAATGCTGCCAAAAATAAGGCCTTTTTCGATGTTTTTCGCGTAGTGGAGGCCGGCGATAAGCCCAGCAAAGAAGCTGTCACCCGCACCCGTCGTGTTGATAACTTCCGCAGGAAAGCGAGATATTTTCATAGTGCCCCGTGGCGTTGCAGCTAAGGCTCCATTGTTTCCATCAGTGACCACGGCGATGTGAGGACCAGCAGCACGAAGCCCTTCAACCAAATCTTTTGAAGAAGTTGCCTGTGTTTTACCAAGCAGGCTTTGTGCCTCTTCCCTGTTCATCAAGAGTACATCAGTCTTCGTTAAATATTCCTTAAGGCCCGCAACGCCATGCTGGATTTGCGTAGATCCCGGGTTCCAGGCAATTTTGAGATCTGGTTTAAACTGTTTGGCATCAAAAATATCCTTGAGGAGCTTGTGCCCTTCGCCTCGTAGATGCGAGACGGCAAATATTTCTGCCTTCGCGAGTTTTTCAAATGGAGGAAGCAACTCTTTGGAGAGATGCTCCGTTGCGCCACCAAAGACAAAAGCCGTTCTGTCCCCTTTTGCGGTAGAAATAATCGTTGAGAAAGCCGTATGAACACCCTGGAGTCGCAAGACGTAGTCACGGCGAATTCCTGCCTCTTGGAGTTTGTTGAGGATAATTTCGCCAAAATTATCCCAGCCAACAGCCGAAACCACGAGTGGTTTGAGCCCAAGTCTTTTGAGTGCTATCGCGGAATTCAATGCACCGCCACCGGGAAAACTCGCTGCTTCTTGCACCGGAATCTTTGCGTTATGTTCAAAAGAAACCAGTTCGTTCCCCGTTTTAGGGTCCTTCACAAAATGCAAAAACTCTTCTGATATCTTAATAAAGTTGTCTTGGGACGACGCACCAAAAGTTACAACATCAAACATATGCCTCCTTATGTGTGTTGGTTTGGAATAAATACGGAATCAGACTTTTTCCTGTCATCTCTGCTGGTTTTTGAATGCCAAAAAGTTCAAGAATAGTAGGCGCGACATCGGAGAGAACCCCGATGGCCTGCGCTTGGGTAGGATCTAAAACGGCCTCTGGGTTTTTGAGAGGAATTCGAATATTTTCAGCAATCATCACGAGCGGCACGGGATTGGCAGTGTGCTCCTTACTTACTTCACCAGTTTCAAGGTTCAACTTCTCTTCAGCATTTCCATGATCAGCGGTCACAAGACAAACGCCGCCCACAGAAGTGATGGCAGAAATGAGCTCTTGGAGATTTTTGTCTACGGCCTCAAGACCCTGAATGGTTGCCTGTAAATCGCCTGTGTGACCAACCATATCAGGATTGGCGTAATTGATAACCAGGAACTGATAAATTCCCTTGGTCATTGCCTGAACGGCCTTATCGGTAATTTCAAAGGCGCTCATTTCGGGCTGCAAATCATAGGTAGCAACTTGTGGCGAGGGCACCAAAATAAAATCTTCGTTGGGATAGACAAGCCCCAGGCCTCCATCAAAGAAGTTCGTGACGTGGGCAAATTTTTCTGTCTCAGCAATGTGCACCTGCCGCAACCCAGCATCGGACAACACTTTTGCCAGCGTATTTTCAGAAGATTGTGGCGGAAATGCTATCTCTACTGGCAAACCTTTTTCGTACTCCACCATCGTGACGAACAAAAGATTTTGTATTTGTCCTTTTCGCTCAAACTTTTCGAAACCCGGAACCGTGAAAGCTTCAGAGAGCTGTCTGGCGCGATCGGTTCGGAAGTTTACGAAGATAATGGCATCATTCGGCTTCACTACCGCAATGGGCGTATCTGTTGTATTCACCACAACCGTTGGCAGCATATCTTCATCACTTTTTCCCGCTTGGTATTTTTGCTGAATATGCGCGCGCGGATCCGAGGTTCGTTCTCCCAAGCCAAACGTCATAGCGGCGTATGCCTTTTCAATTCGATCCCATCGGTTATCACGGTCCATGTAGAAGTAACGACCACCAAAGGTTGCCAGAGTGCCAAGGCCAATGCGTTCCGTTTCGTGATAAAACCGTTGCATAAATTCTATGCCAGCTTTTGGAGGCGTGTCGCGGCCATCGAGGATAGCATGAACAAAAACTTCTTTGATGCCTTGCGACTGAGCAAGTGCAAGTGTTTGGTAGATGTGTTCATCGAGGCCGTGAATACCGGCATTGCTCAGCAATCCGACAACGTGAAGTTGTGAGTTATTTTTCTTCACGTGTTCACATGCGTGCAGTAAAGCAGGATTCTGAAAAAAACTTCCATCGCGGATGGCGTTGTTAATTCTAGGGAGCTCCTGGTAGGCAATGCGCCCCATTCCTAAGTTCATATGCCCAACTTCAGAGTTGCCTACTTCGCCCCACGGCAAACCTACAGCCTCGCCACCGGCCTGCAAGAATGCGTAAGGAAATTCTTGGATAGCTTGTTTCAAAAAAGGCATATTCGCCTGCGAGAGAGCGTTTCCGGCGTTACGCGGAGCAATACCAAATCCATCAAGTACAATCAGAGCAACCATGGGGTACATAGGTTGTGCCGTTGGAACTGACGGAGTTGCGGTTTCTTCGAGTCGATATGAAGCGTTGTCTTTGCTCATTTGGTAAACAAACTCCTTTCGGTCATTTCTTGGGGAGCCGGAATTTTATAGAGTTCTAAAATAGTTGGCGCAACACTTCCCAAAACTCCATCACGAAGATGAATGCTTTTAGGATCAATACTCTTATCAGGAATGAGCAAAAATGGAACAGGGTTAGCAGAGTGCGAAGGATCAACGCTTCGTTCAATAGGGTCAAACATGACTTCGGCATTGCCATGATCGGCCGTGACAATCATAGTTCCTCCTACCTCTCGGATCTTCTTGTAGAGCTCGCCAATATACTTATCGAGGTATTCGATAGCAATGACCGTCTTTTCGTAGTTTCCGGTGTGCGCAATCATGTCAGCATTGCTCAGGTTTATGAGCGTAAAGTCATGACGCTCTGTATATGTTTCCGAAATGTCATCGAGCACGGCCTCAACCACCTTTTCTGAAGACATAGCCGGGCGGCTCGCATAATTTTGCACATGAGGAGACGGGAGCCTCATGAGCTCTTCGCTATGATGGCGCTCAATCCTCCCACCGTGGAAAAAATATGTTACGTGCGGATACTTTTCTTCTTCAGCGATGTAGAGTTGCTGGAGGCCGTCCTGCGCACCAAGAACTTCTGGCAAAGATTCTGAAATTCGTGGTTTTGCAAATGCCGAGCGAACATCGGTTTCAGCACCAAGCCCACTTCCGAAGTCGGTCAACGTCACAAAATCCAAATCATGAAGCATGTGACCGCGGAAGAACTGGGTAAAATCTTTTTGAACAAACGCCTTTGTAAGTTGACGCGCGCGATCACTTCGCAGGTGCCAGAAAATGACAGCGTCGTTATCGTGGATGACACCTTCATGATCTTCGCCTACAAAACTTGCTGGGCGTAAAAATTCATCAGTAATCCCCTTGCTGTAAGATTCGTGTAAATATTGTTGCGGGGTTCCTTCGTATTTTGGTTGACCCAAAACCATGGTGTGGTAGACCTTGGCAGATCGCGCCCACTGATCTATTCGATCCATGGCATAGAAGCGGCCAGCCAAAGTAGCGATTTTTCCGATCCCTTTTTCGCGCATGTACTTTTCAACCAGATCAACATACCCAACTGCCGATGTCTGCGGAACATCACGGCCATCAGTAAAACCATGAATGAATACCTGCTCAACGTCTTTTTGTTTTGCCAAATCAAGGAGCGCAAAAAGGTGCGGAAGATAGCTGTGAACACCCGCATCAGAAAGAAGACCAATCAAATGCAGGCGTGAGCGATTCTTTTTCACATGCTTCATCGCATCAACGAGAACCTTATTTTTGAAAAATGAACCATCCTCAATAGACTTATTAATCATAATAAGGTCCTGATCAACCACCCGACCTGCACCAAGATTCATGTGTCCAACTTCAGAATTACCCACGATACCATCCATGAGACCAACGGGACGCCCGGCTGCCTGAAGCTGACAGTTTGGAAAATCCGCAAACAACGAATCGATGTTTGGCGTATAGGCATTTTTAATAGCGTTATATGGCGAATCTGGCGCAATGCCAAAACCGTCTAAAACGACCATTAAAATTGGCGGGACTTTATGTTCAGTGCAAAATTTCATGGAATATACTATGAGCAAATGTTGATTCTGATCCGAGTCCTTGTTCTCTTTCTAAAAGACAATTGTATGTAGCGTGTTGTGTAATTTCTTGCGCTGAATTTTTTTGGATCGTATCGCTCATTTGATTCTTGGAATTACTTGAATGCCTGGCATCTTGGCGCCTTCGATATAGGTCAGCATCGCGCCGCCACCCGTTGAGATGTAGTCGATTTTCTTGGAAAACTTCCAATCATCCAGAGCCAGAATAGTTTCACCGCCACCGGCAAGCGTTCGCGCCTTGGAGCGAGCGATGTGCCTATAAAGATTTCTTGTGCCACGAGCAAATACGGGATTTTCAAAAACTCCCATAGCACCATTGAAAACAAGCGTTTTTGATTTTGTTATGTACTCAGAAAAAAGCTTCTCGGTTTTTGGACCGATATCAAGAGTCATGGCGTCACGGGGAACCTGGTTGGCGGCAACCACTTTGGCAGATTGCGCTTTTCTGCTTTTTGCTACACGAAAATCAACGGGCAAAACCAATCTTCCGGGATGCCCAATAACATTGTTAAATGCATCTTTGACTTCATCAAGACAGTCAATATCAATTTGCGACTTCCCCATTTTGTAGCCAAGGACATGCAAAAACGTATTTGCCAGCGCACCACCCACCAAAACATGGTCAGCCGTCTCAAGAAGTTCGTGAATAAGATCAATTTTGGTTTCAAGCTTCGCGCCGCCAATCAAGAAGGTATAGGGACGCTTTGGATTTTTTACGAATGAATCAATATGAACGATCTCTTCATTCATGAGAAGCCCTGCGTAGGTCGGCAAGAATTTTGCAACTCCCGCAACCGATGCGTCACCACGGTGCGCCGTTCCAAATGCATCCGCGACAAAAATGTCCGCAAGACGCGAAAGTTTTCTCGCAAAATTCATGTTTCCCGCCTGATCTTCTTCGTAAAAACGCGTATTTTCAAGAACAAAAAGCGTTCCCGGAGCAGCATCGCGAATAATTTTTTCAACTTCTTGGCCCACACAATCTGAGACAAAAAACACATCTTTGCCCAGACGCCTCGAGAGATCCCGAGCAACCGGCGCAAGCGTAAACTTCTTTTGCACGCCAGTTGGCCTACCCAAATGCGACATGGCGACCACTACAGCATTTTTGCTCAAAAGATATCGATACGTTGGCAATGCTCGTTTTACTCTTTCGCCATCGAGAATCTTTCCATCTTCTATATCAACATTAAAATCCGAGCGGACAAGCACTCGTTTTCCGTGAAGACTCTTCATGTCTTGTATCGTTCGTAGTCTCATACGTGATCCCTTGAGGCGCTCAGCTTATTATTTTAGGAGCTTTCCAAAATGCGCAGCTTGTTCAACTAACTTTGTTGCGTATCCCCATTCGTTGTCGTACCACGAAACAACCTTCACTAAGTCTCCATCAACGACGCGTGTCATGTTAAGGTCCACCAAACTAATCAGCGACATTCCTAAGATATCCGAAGAAACCAACGCATCCTTGGTAACATTCATTATTCCTTTGTAGCGATCACTTGCTGCTTCTTCGGCCATGACCTGGTTTACTTCTTCAACGGTCGTCTTCTTGGGTAAAACGAAATTGGCATCAACGATAGAGCCTGCAGGCGTTGGGACACGGAACGAAATTCCATCAAATTTTCCAGCCAACTCTGGGACGGTTTTGGTGGTGGCAATAGCCGCACCCGTTGAGGTTGGAACAATATTTAAAGCACCCGCGCGGCCTTCACGAAGTTCTTTTTTGGAGGGTCCGTCTACCAAGGCTTGCGACGCAGTATATGAATGAACCGTCGAGGCAATAGCCTTCAGCGCGCCAAATCGGCGATACATGATTTCCACTACCGGCGCTAAACAGTTTGTGGTGCACGAAGCATTGGAGGAGACATGGACAGCAGGATCAAAGGAATCATGGTTCACGCCCTGAACAAATGTTGGCGTTTCTTCGTCTTTTGCTGGGGCAGAAATAATGACGTGCTTGGCACCTGCCTTCAAGTGCGCAGAAGCCGTTTCGGTGGTGATGAAAAATCCGGTGCACTCCAACACAATATCAATATTCATTGCACCCCACGGCAACTTTTCTGGTTCCTTCTCAGCCGTTACCGTCACGCGCTTCCCTTCAACGATAATCGCGTCCTTTTCTGCTGTTACACGATGCTTATACACGCGATACACCGAGTCAAACTGCAGCATGTACGCCAAATTTTCTGGTGGCACAAGATCGTTAATAGCAACGACTTCAACATCTTTCATTTCGTGCGCAATTTTAAATGCGGCTCGCCCAATGCGACCAAAACCATTTATTGCAATTCGAACCATAGAACCTCCTATTGTGTTTATTTCGCTTTATTTTTTGCGTTGAGTGCGATTATCTTTTGTTCCATTACGCGAACCGTTTTTTTCTCCGCGAAGCCCAGATAGTCACGCGGATCTTCTTTTTTGGGAGCATTCTGCCGGATACCTTTAGTGAAGGCATCAAAGTAGTCAGTTCGGAAATTTGCTGTTCGTATACCGGCCCGAACAAGTTTTTTCAAATTTTCTTTCGAAATTTCACTGGTGCCGTGCATAATAATTGGAACCTTTACGCTCTTCACGATTTCTTTCAGCCGAGCAAAGTCGAGCCGTGGATTTCGTATTGCATACTTAATGGCGCCATGTAAATTTCCAATAGAAACCGCCAACGTGTCCACGCCCGTCTGCTTTACAAAGTCGGCAGCAGCACGAGGATCAGTGTAAAATTGCTTCAAATTTTTAACATCAAACTTTTTCTTTGTTCCTAAAACATGTTCCAACAAGGCTCCAAGCTCTGCTTGAACAAAAACGCCGTGTTTATTCGCCAACTTCACAACCTTCTTGGTAAGTGCGACGTTTTCTTTGTACGGTAACGCAGAGGCATCGATCATGACCGACTCGTACCCTGCCTTAATGGCCGCCACAACGACTTCGTAGCTTCTTCCATGATCCAGGTGCAACGCAACCGGAACAGAAGCTTTTTTTGCCAACACTTGGTACGCAGCAAAAGCAAGCTTGAATCCACCAGCAAACTCTTCATCTTTCTGTGTGGTCATCATGACAACCGGTGCTTTTTGATTTTCTGCAGCTACAATAGCTGCTCGCATAAATTCGAGGCTTGGACAATCAAATGCTGCCAAAGCGTATTTTCTACGTACTGCGTCTTGTGTCATTTTTCGCATGCTTCCAATCATCGTTGTTTCTCACTTAATGTTTGAGCGATTGATAAAAAAGATGGCGCCTCGTGACTTGCACCACCAACAAGTGCACCAGAGATTCCAGGAACCGAGAAGATTTCTTCACAATTTTCTGGTGTCGTACTCCCACCGTAAATAATTTGCGTCTGGGAGACATGAACACCAAAATGCGAGTGAAGAAACTCTTGAATAAGCGCAACAGCTTTCTCAATCTCCTTCTTGGTCGCAGCATGGCTCTCGGCACTTCCAGAAATGGCCCATACCGGTTCGTAAGCGACAATCAGGTGCTTCCCTTCAAGCAAATGAATTTTATGCAAACCATTTCGAAGCTGCGCATTCAAAACTTGAAATGTTTTTCCTGCTTTTCTTTCATGAGCGTTCTCGCCTACACAGAGAATCGGCACAAGGCGATGACGAAGTGCAGCATCAATCTTTTCTTGAATAAACTGATCCGTTTCATGAAAATGAGATCTTCGCTCTGAATGCCCAACAATGACGTATTCACCAAACTCCGCCACCTGTGTTACCGAAACTTCGCCGGTGAAGTTGCCAGCCTCTCGTGGATAAAAATTTTGTGCCCCCAAGGCAACCTCATGAAGTTCGCGAGAAACGGCTTCCAAAAAAATGGCGGGCGGACAAATTACCATCGTGGTTCTATGAATCTTTTCTGCGCCTTTTTCGATAGAACGCGAAAGACTCTCGGCTTCCCCGAGTCGAAAATTCATTTTCCAGTTGGCGATCACTATTGGTTGCATCTCTGTTTTTCTTTTTGTTTCTCTCCCCTGTTGCGACTACTTTGCTGGGTTGTAGCGACCCTTCCACTCGTTCCACTTTATGTAGAAGAGGTCGTGCAGTGTTTGCCGTGCGTCACTCACAAATTTCACACGTGTATCGGCGGAGTTGTCCCACGAAACTGGCGATTCAACAATTTTATAGTGATGGCGTTTTGCAACCACGAGTGCCTCCATATCAAATGCCCAACGATTGATGGTGACTTTCGTGAAAATGTCTTGGCACGCTTGATGAGTAAACGCCTTAAAACCACACTGTGTATCTTTTATTCCCCACAAAATCATGCCCTGAATAAGCTTGTTCGCAACGCGACTCAAAACTCGTCGCATAAATGGCTGAGGAACACGAATATTGCTGCCCTGTATGTAGCGTGAGCCAATAACAACATCGTACCCTTCATCAAAAAGCTTGCGCATATTATCAAATGATTCAAAGGGCGTCGAGCCGTCTGCATCAGCAAATAGGACGATATTTCCCTTGGCTTTCAGCATCCCAAACTTCACGGCGTAACCCTTTCCGTGGTTTTCGGTCCTGTCGGCACCATAGGTAACGAGCTGAATATATGGAAAACGGGCCCTTGCCGCAAGAATAACCTCACGTGTGTTGTCCCTGGAGCCGTCATCAACGATAAGAACTTCCGCTTTGATATTTCGCGAAAGGAGGTAGGCATCAAGTTTTTCAAGCGTCGAAGTAATTCGTTCTGCTTCATTCCACGCAGGAATCACAACGGAAAGATCCGGGGCACTTCCCCCCATTTCAACGTGTTCGTTCACGGCTTGCATTCTGGTTATTTATGGAAGTTTGATTGGCAAAATTATAACAGAAATAGCGACTTTTCGCAAGAGTTATGCACAAAGATTTTGCAGGCTTTGGGATACTTGACAAAAGAGCAAAAATGGTGTAATATAAACGGTCTCACAATTTCGTGGGGCATTCGTGTACAACAATAGCCCGTTATAGGGCGCTCAGATCTTGGTTGCCATACCAAGTTCGAGTCTCCGTTATAGGAGGTGCAACATGGCACAGTACGTTCAGGGCAAAGTCTTCTCAGGCCACATCAACACGGCAGGGGGAGATCCCGACGCAATCATCGTCGAGTTGAGCCACGCGGAGGAAACGAAAGACATCCGCGCCCTGGCAAAGGAGACGGTCGAGAACGTCACGCACGAGATGCAGCGCTTTCTGCCCAGACTGGAAAGGAAGGGCTGCGGCTTCATCCTCGTGAAGGGACCGATGAAGGTTCTCCAGGCAATGCAGCTGACCGCCGCCCTCACGAAGATCACCCGTCCATTGAACCTCGTTCTCGCGTACAAAGATCACCAGTACGGGAGATACAACATTGTGGATGGCACGTACGAGTGGATCCTGGGTGACTCCGTGATCGAGATCGCGGTCATATACGACACCAAGCACCCCATCAGTACGTTCTGATCTCGGTTCGAGCTTCCGTAGGTTTGTACACGAAGACAACCTCCTGTAGCGCGCAGCGCTGCGGGAGGTCTCTTCATTTTTATAATATTTTACGAACGCTTTTCCTGCGCCAAATAGCTTTCCAGAATCAACTGCGCACTCTTCACATCAACCAAGCCGCTCTTCTTTGCATGCGAGGAAACAATTCGCTCAGAAGCCTTTGAAGTAAGCCGCTCATCAATCACATGCACGGGCAGATTAAGCGTACTTTTCAACGCAAGTATTACAACGTCCACTTCTTTGGTAAATTCCGTCTCTTTGCCTTGCATGTTCAAAGGCCTACCAATAACCACTGTTTCAAGTTCTTCTGGCTTAATCATTGCTTCGATATCGGAGACAAACTTTTTTATTCCTTCGTTTGCAATCATCTTAAATGGATGCGCGGCAATATGCTCACTGTCACTTACAGCGAGTCCGATTCGTTTTGTTCCGTAATCGATGCCTAGAACCCGCATAGTTGTAAAAGTTTTTGTGAATAAGGCGTAATAATTTCCGCGCCCTTGGCCGTAACGCGAACCGTTTGCTCAAAGTGTGCAGCCAAACTTTCATCGGCAGTTGAAAAGGTCCAGCCATCTGAGCCCAAAACAACTTGTTTGCTTCCCATGGTAAACATTGGCTCAATAGCAATCACAAGATTTTCCTGAAGCTTTGCGCCAGTACCAGGATTTCCATAGTTTGGTACCTGCGGGTCTTCGTGCACGGCATATCCCACGCCATGCCCAATGAGCGATTCAATCACACCGTATTTCTTGGGATGTGCCTTAGCTTCAACCGCATGACCGATATCGCCCGTGGTATTACCTGTTTTTACGGCTTTTATGCCTGCCTTGAGGCCAGCATAGGTTGTTGCAATGAGCTCTTTTGTTTCTTGTGCGATTTTGCCCACAGGCAAGGTAACGGCGCAGTCCGTGAACATGCCTTTGTACTCAACGCCAAAATCGAGGCTAATGATATCACCTTCGTAAATTTTTCTTCGTGAAGGAATGCCATGCACCACTTCATCATTCAAAACAATGCAAATACTGGCTGGAAATGGAATACTTCCACTGTCTGGTTGATATCCTTTAAACGCTGGGTTGCCACCATTCGCCGCTAATTCTTTTTCGGCGATGTCATTGAGGTGCTCGGTGGTTACGCCGGGCGCAACAGCTTCCGCAACTTTTTCTAAAACCGTGACAAGGATTTTGCCACTCATACGCAAATTTTCGAGATCTTTATTATCGGTGACGATTGCCATATTCATCCACAATTTTGCAAATTTCTTTGAAAATATTCTCTACAGAATCTTCGCCATTTACTCGCTTCATATTGCCTTCATCGGCATATTTCTCGATAACAGGGCGAACAAACTTGTGGAACTGCTTGAGTCGTGCTTTTGCAATTTCAGGATCCTTGTCAGCTCGTTCTTCGTTTCGAAGAATCTGGCGTTGTAATGAAACCTGATCAGAAATGACAATTTCAATATTCAAAACATCGCGTTTGTACTTGGCAAGTTCTGCATCAAAAAGATCTTTTTGGATCATCGTTCGAGGCAAACCATCGAAAACTACACCATCTTCTTCTGAGTGGTTGTCAAAAAAATCATCGATCATCTGAATAATGTACGAGTCTGGAACCAGTTGACCCTTTGCAATAAACTCGTTCATTTCAAGGCCGATCTTGGACTTTTTTTCTATTTCTTCACGAATAATCTCCCCTGTTTCCAGTGAACCAAGGTTATACTTCTGCATCAAAAGTTTTCGTTGTGTGCCTTTGCCGGAGGCGTACTGGCCAAAGAGATTGATGTTCAGGGCCATCAAATTCCCTCGTAGTCATGCATAACAATTTGCGCTTCCACCTGCTTGATGATTTCGAGCGCGACAGAGACAACGATCAAAATGCTCGTTCCACCAACCGAGAGCGACGAAAAGCCAAGATAGTTCTGTATCACAATGGGAATTACAGCGATAATTCCGAGGAAAAGCGCACCCGCCAGCGTAATTCGGTTCGTGACGTAAGAAAGATACTGTGCTGTTGGATTGCCCGGCCTGATGCCAGGAATAAATCCACCAGACTTCTGAATATTTTCCGCAACGTCTTCAGGAATAAAGGTGACGGTTGTATAGAAGTAGGTAAAAATAAGCACCATCAAAAAGTACAGAATCGCGTAAAATGTTTGGTTGTTAAACAGGGTAACAACCTGATTTGCAACATTCGCGACAGCGTCATTGCTGGAGTTGATAAAGAAGTTTGCGATAACACCTGGGAACAACATAACGGAAAGCGCGAAGATGATTGGAATAACACCACCCTGGTTTACAGGAAGAGGCAGACTGCTGGTTGTTCCCCCAATTTGCCGTGCACCTGAGACGCGCCGTGCATACGATACAGGAATTTTTCGTAAGCCCTGAGTAATAAAGACGATAGCAGCGATAAGAAGAATACCACCAGCAGCGAGAAGAATGTATTTTCCAAGCTGCGACGAATCATAGGTTGACGCTGTCTGGCCAATAGCACTTGGAAGCCGCGAAACAATACCAGCGAAGATGATAAGTGAGACACCATTTCCAATGCCAATTTCTGTAATTGTTTCACCCAGCCACATAAGGAACATGCTTCCACCAACAGCGGTGATCAAAATGGCAATGAGCTTAAAGGTGTTGAGATCTGGCAAGATAGGCGTTTGGCTGTTTCGATTCAAAAGAATAATGCTTCCATATGCCTGCAAGAAACCAAGCGGAACAGCGAGGAGACGAGTATACTGGTTGATCTTTCTTCGGCCTGCTTCGCCACCTTCTTTTTGATACTGCTTTAGCTTTGGTATGATTGTAGTGAGTAGCTGGAAGATGATGGAAGAAGTAATATACGGGCCAACACCGAGCATTGCGAGTGAGAATGTCGAAAGACCACCACCAGAAAATACATCAACCAAACCAAAAATCTTGTTCTGGTTAAAAAACAAGGTGAGCGCTGTCTGATCAACGCCAGGAACAGGAATAGCTGCAATCAATCGGAAAACAACGAGTAACCCAAGAGTTACAAGTATTTTATTGCGCAACGTTTTGACTTTAAAGGCTTGCGTAATTCGTTCAATCATGAACCGTCATCCCTGATTTATTTTGTGGATGGAGTTGCCTTTTCTGTCTTTTCTTCGTTAGCTTCGGAGCTTTTTTTGTACGAACCGCCAGCCTTTGCAATTTTCTCTTTGGCAGTGGCAGACAGAGCAAACTCTGGAAGGACAAAGATAAGAGCTTCTTTCAGCTCGCCTTCCGAGAGAATTTTAACATGCTTTGCCGATTTTGGCACGAGGCCTTTTTGCTTCAAGGTTCCGAGCGTTACTTTCTCGCCTTTTTTAAAGACATCAAGTTCGTTCAAGTTTACTGGATGAGCAAAAGATCGTGGTCCTTGGCCAATACCCTTTCGTTTTGGCAAGATTCGGGCTAACGGCGTTCGTCCACCTTCAAATCCTGGGCGCAACTTCTTGTGACCCGTTCGAGCTTTTTGACCCTTGGTTCCACGACCAGCAGTTGTTCCTTTTTTGCCGTTACCACGTCCGCGTCGAATACGCTTATTCTTATTTACTTTGGAAAGTTGATTGAGCATCTTAGTCCTTTTTCTTGTTCTTAGGATCCTGCGTTGGCGCAACCGCTTCTTTAGCGATATCACGAACAGGTTCAGCAGCTTTTGCTTCCTTCTTTTTGGTGAATCGTGCTGGGAGTTCTTTTCCTCGCATTTCCATAATTCGCTCAGGCTTTCGGAGTGATCGCAAAGCATTGAAAGTTGCAACAGCGTTGTTGGTCTTGTTCGAACCACCGAGCATCTTGCTCAAAATGTCCTGAACACCGGCCAATTCAACTACTGCACGAACTGGGCCACCGGCGATAATTCCGGTACCAGGAACAGCTGGCTTCAACAAGACAACAGAACCGCTCTCTTTTTCTTGTACTTCATGAGGAATCGTTGTGCCTGTCAAAGGAACTTGGATCATAGACTTCTTTGCACGGCTCACAGCTTTTTGAATTGCCTGTGAAACGTCAGCGCCTTTCGCTAAAGCGAGACCAACGCGTCCATTCTTGTTTCCAATAACAATCGTTGCGCGGAATCGGAATCGGCGTCCACCAGCAACCACACGAGCAACTCGAGCAACATCAATAACGCGCTGATCAAATTCAGGAATTTCGCGTTCTCGGCGAGGGCGTCGTGGTCCGCGTCCACCGCGGCCTTGTCCTTGACCCTGACCTCTTCCTCTTTGGTTGTCTCGTCGTTCTTCTGGCATAAATAATTCCTTAGATAGTAAGCTTATTTTCACGAGCTGCTTCACACAAGGCCTTTACTCGGCCGTGGTAAGCATAACCTGCGCGATCAAATACGACTCGGGTAATCTTTGCTTTTGCAGCCTTTTCAGCGATCAGTTTTCCAACAGCAGCAGCAACTTCGGTTGCGTTCTTGCCTTTGACTTCTTTGTCCGAGGCAGCAACGAGTGTTACGCGCTTTGTATCGTCAATAATTTGGCATGAAATATGCTTGTTTGAGCGGAAAACCGACAAACGTGGCAACAAGGATTTCTTGATGCGAATACGCGTCTTGTGGCTTCGTCGTGCAAATTTTTGAACTTTGTTCGTCTTCATATGTTTTATGCAGCTCCACCGCCAGCAGCTTCGGCTTTCTTGCCTTCCTTGCGGCGAATATGTTCATCTTGATATCGAATTCCTTTTCCAAGATATGGTTCAGGCTTCTTCTGTGCTCGTACGTTGGCAGCAAACTGACCAACTTCGTGCTTAGAAGTACCAGTGATTGTCATAACGCTTTTCTTCACTTCACATTTAATTCCCTTTGGAATCAGCATCTCAACTGGGTGCGAAAGTCCAATGGCCAAGATGAGCTTGTCACCCTGAACCTTCATATTGTAACCAACGCCTTCGATTTCCAAAACCTTCGTAAAACCTTTCGTAGCACCTTCGAGGTCGGCAGCGATAAGTGCGCGTGTCGTTCCCCAGAAAGCTCGGGCATTGTCATCTGGCTTGGTTTCATCAATAGAAACCTTTACCTGGTTGTCAGCAACTTCAATTTTAATACATTCTGGAACATCGCGCGTAAATGTTGCAAGCGGACCTTTTACGGTCACTTTTGCGTTTGCAACGGCTACGGTTGCTCCGTCTGGAATTGTTACAGGTTGTCGTCCAATCTTTGACATATATGTTTACCAAATTTGACAGATGAGTTCCCCACCAAGCTTACGCTTTCTGGCTTCAAAGCCAGTCATAAGTCCTTGGGAGGTAGAAATAATTGCAACACCTAAACCTTGTTTGACGCGAGGAATAGACGTAGCTGCGATGTACATTCGTTGACCAGGCTTTGAAACAATCTTGATTTCATGGATAGGAGTCTCACGTCGCTCTTCATCAGCATACTTCAAAGAAATCTTGATGCTACCTTGAGGGCCATCGTTGATTGTCTCAACATTCTGCACGAAGCCTTCCGACTTCAAAATCTCAGCCAAACGAAGTTTGAATGCAGATTTTGGAATAATAACCTCACTGTGGCGGGCCATTACCGCATTTCGAATGCTTGTTAACATGTTGCTCATTGGGTCTGTCATCATAGATTTATTACCAGCTTGATTTGCGAATTCCTGGGATCTCTCCGTTCGACGCAAGTTCACGGAAACAGATTCGGCAAAGGTCAAATTTTCTCATGTAGCCATGACGTCGGCCACAGCGCCAGCAACGGCGAATGAGTCGCGTTGAAAACTTGGGCTTTCGTGTTGCTTTAACTTCGAGACTTGTCTTTGCCATTATTTTTCCTGTGCCTTTAACTTAGCTTCTTTAGCTTTTTGCTTGGCAGCTTCAGCAGCTGCTTTTGGCGAAAGTTCTGAATCGAGTGAATCTGATCCACCGCGTGAAACTGTTCCCGTTTCGCCAAATGGGAAGCCCAAAGCTCTCAAGACAAATTCAGATCGTTCACGATTCGCACCTGTCATGTGTACAGAGATTTCAAGTCCATGCAATCGTTCAACTTCATCGAAGTTGATTTCTGGGAATGCGTTGTGTTCACGAATACCGAGGTTCAAATTTCCCTGCTTGTCGATTGATTCTGGGCGAATGCCTCGGAAGTCACGAACGCGTGGGAAAGTAACATTAATCAATTTCTCAATGAAATCATACATGCGTGCACCACGAAGCGTCACCATTAAACCAACGGTCATTCCCTGTCGAATCTTGAAGTTGGAGATAGACATTCGAGCTTTGGTACGAACAGGCTTCTGGCCAGAAATTCGTTGCAATGTTTGCTCTCGAAGTTCGATAGCCTTGTCATCACCAGCATTACCCGTTCCGATGTTCAAAACAACCTTTTCCATGCGAGGAATAGCAAGTGGCGACTTCACGCCAAACTTTTCCATGGCGGCAGCAACAACTTTTTCATTGTAGAGTTTTTTCAAATTATTCATTATGCAGCCTCACCACATTTCTTGCAGACACGGACCTTTTTACCATCAACGGTTTTATATCCCATTCGGCTTGGTTTGCCACACTTTGGACAAATACGCATAACGTTTGAAGCGTTGATTGGGCCATTGAATTCAATTTTTTGTCCAGCTTCACCGGCACGGCCGCTCTTCATGTGCTTGTACATAGCGTTCACGCCTTCAACAACAATCAATTCTTGGGCTGGAAAAACCTGAAGGACTTTTCCTTTTTTGCCTTTGTCTTTGCCAGACAAAACTTTTACCATGTCGTCGCGTTTAATATTCATTAGAGTACCTCAGGAGCAAGTGAAACAATTTTCTGATAACCAAAGTCTCGGAGTTCGCGTGGGATAGGACCAAAAATTCGAGTTCCCTTTGGTTCGATATCGTCTTTGTTCAAAATAACTGCAGCATTTTCATCAAATCGAATGTAGGTTCCATCATTTCGTCGGTAGGTTTTTCGCTGACGAACGACAACGGCTTGTACCACTTCGTGGTTCTTCACCATGCCTTTTGGATCAGCAGATTTTACGGCACAGATAATTCTGTCACCAATCGCAGCATAGCGACGGCGAGAACCACCAAGAACCTTGATGCATTCAAGTCTTTTTGCGCCTGTATTGTCGGCTACGTTCAGCCAGGTTTCTTGCTGGATCATATTATTTCTTAATAACCTTTGAAATTACTCGATATCGTTTGTGTCGGCTCATAGGACGAATTTCCTGGATAATCACTTCGTCACCAACTTTGTATTCATTCTTTTCATCATGTGCCTGAAATTTCTGCGTTTCGTTGTATCGTTTCTTGTACTTTGCATGTGTCTTTGTAGTAATCACGGCAACCACAACAGTTTTGTCCATTTTGTCAGACACAACAACGCCTTGCTTGTTACGCTTGATTGCTTTTTGTACTGTTTCGGTCATAAAATTACTTTGCCTTGATTACTTCTTTGGACTTGGTAGCGATAACCGTAAGGAGACGAGCAATATCTTTCTTCAGGTGTCGGATCTCTCGGTGATTCGTCAATGCCTTTGTAGTCTTTGAAAAATTCAAACCATTCAATTTGCTTCGTGTTTCTTGAAGCAACGATTTCAATTCTGCGACTTCTTTTGTAAGGAGTTCTTTGGCTTTCATGGTTACATCTTCTTTACAATTTTGGTTCGAACAGGAAACTTGTGCTTCGCAAGCGTCAGGGCTTCCATGGCAACAGCTTCACTCACGCCACCAATTTCAACCAGTACGCGGCCAGCAGAGACAACAGCAGCAAAGAATTCAACACTTCCCTTTCCCTTACCCATTGGCATTTCAGCGCCTTTTCGGGTAATAGGCTTATCTGGGAAAATTCGGGTCCAAATCTTACCACCCTTTGCAACGTATCGGGTCATAGCACGGCGTGCAGCTTCAATCTGACGAGCAGAAACCCATGAAGATTCAAGCGCCTTCAAACCATAGTCACCAAAGGCAACGGTATTTCCGCGATATGTGATTGCAGGCACCTTTCCCTTCATGTGCTTGCGATGCTTAACTTTTCGGGGCATCATCAATGGCATTATTTCGCCTTCTTCTCGTTAGCTTCTTTTTCTTCTGGCTTTTCGTCGAAGTGTTCACCCTTGTAGATCCAAACCTTCACACCAATTTTTCCGTAGGACTGTGTCATGGCTTCATCTTTTGCAAAGTCGATCTTAGCACGAAGTGTTTGAAGCGGAATCTTTCCTTCAGCAAACCACTCAGTTCGAGACATTTCAGAACCATCCAAGCGTCCAGAAACCATAATCTTGGCTCCTTGGGCTCGTGCCTGCATCACACGTTCAAGTGTTTGCTTGCAAGCTCGGCGGAATCCAACACGCTTTTCAAGTTGTTCAGAAACCATTCGGGCAACCAATTTTGCAGAAAGATTTGGTTCGCGAACTTCTTCAACGTTTACCTTCAAATTCTTCTTGCCGTTCAGGAGTTTCAAGATTTGATCTTTCAACTTTTCAATTCCATCTCCTTGGCGACCGATGATAACACCCGGTCGTGAAGAGAAAATGGTAACCGTTACTTGTTCGCCAGATCGGTCAATTTCAATCTTTTCACATCCAGCTTCGCGCAAGGTTTTCATGAGCAATTCACGAATATTTACGTCTTCACGAAGATACTCGCGATACTTTCGCTTGTTAAACCACTTGGACTTCCATCCGTAGATAACACCAACTCGGAAATTGATTGGATTAACTTTCTGTCCCATTATGCATCTCCTTTACGTCTAAAGAATGTTCGCTTTGCTCCGCTCTTCGCAACTTCGGACTTCTTGGTCATATCTTTTGCACCATGTTCGTGTGCGTGATCATGTCCGTCGTGGTCATGCTTTTCATTCTTTTCAGCATCTTTCTTGGCAGCTTCAGCCTTGGTAAATTCAGCAAGCTTAATAGTTTCAGGAGCTTCAACTTTCTTCGTTGCGGCCTTCTTGCTACCTTTCACTGGATTCTTTTCGGCCAAAACAATCTTGATTTCGCTGGTTCGTTTCAAAATTCCGAATGCACGGCCTTGGCTTCTTGGCATATAGCGCTTATACACCGGGCCGCCATTGACCATAATAGTTTGCACGTACAAGTTGTCAGCCTTTGCAGAAAAATTGTGTTCAGCATTTGCAATAGCAGATCGGACAAGCTTCGCAACAGGAAGTGCGGCCTTGTGTGGAACGAAGTCCAATTGATTCAATGCCTTGGCAACATCAAGACCACGAATCGTATCAACGATTTTTCGAACTTTTCGTGGAGCTATTCGGATGTTACTTACTGATGCGTTGAATTCCATATACTTCTAAATTATTTTTCTTCTTCTTGTGACTTTGCGGCAGCAGCACCGGAAGCAGCAGCAGCGGCTGCAGCCTCAGCTTTTGCCATCTGACCACCGTGAACGCGGAACGTTCGGGTTGGTGCAAATTCGCCAAGCTTGTGGCCTACCATGTTTTCAGTTACGTATACAGGGGTGTGTTCTTTACCGTTGTGAACCGCGATAGTAAATCCTACCATTTCAGGAGAAATTGCTGAATCCCGTGCCCAGGTCTTGATAATAGTCTTATCATTTGCCTTGAGCTTCGTGATCTTCGCAAGGAGTCGCTGGTCAACATACGGACCTTTTTTCAGAGATCGTGTCATTTACTTTTTCCTTCTTTGAAGAATATACATGTTGGTTCGCTTCTTCTTGTTTCGTGTCTTCACGCCAAGTGCGTACTTGCCCCATGGAGTCTTTGGAGCCTTCAAACCGATAGACTGGTGACCTTCACCACCACCGTGTGGGTGGTCAACTGGGTTCATCTGAGAACCACCAACAACTGGTCGCCATCCCTTGCGGCGCATCGTTCCAGCTTTTCCGATAATCTCGTTAAAGTGGTCGGTGTTGGAAAGCTGACCGATAGATGCCATACATTCTTTATCAAATCGTCGAACTTCACCCGATGGCAACTTAATGTTCACAAACTGGCCATCCTTGGACATAATAATCGCTTGGCTACCAGCAGACTTCACAACTTGACCGCCCTTACCAGGCATCATTTCAAGGTTGTGCACAAAAGTACCAGCTGGGATGTACGCGAGTTTCGTTCGGTTTCCTGGGTTCAAGTCAACACGCTTCTTGGAGAAAATAACCTTATCACCTTCTTTTACTCCTTCAGGGAGCAAGAAATAGCGCTTTTCACCGTCGGAAAAAACAAGGAGAGCGATAAACGCTGATCGGTTTGGGTCATATTCATGATACGCAACACGCGCTTCAATATTATACTTGTCCTGCATGAAGTCAATTTGGCGAAGCTGTCGGTGCTGTTCGTTTCCGCGCTGCCGTGTCGTGATTCGTCCCTGCGCGTTTCGGCCGCTGGTCTTCTTTTTCTTGATCGTCAAAGATCGATGTGGACGTGAAACTTTTCGTGGTTTCACCGCCGTAATCATGTGGCGTCGTCCTGGGGTTGTTGGTCTGTAAGATCGTAATGCCATGATTATTTCTCTTCCGCGTCAAAGATACTGATAGTCTGACCTTTTTTCAAAGTAACAATTGCCTTCTTGATATCGCTTCGTCGTCCTGGGCGGCGTCCGCTCATGAGAATCTTGCCAGCTCGGTTCAACATATGAACTTTTTCAACTTCTACTTTGTACATAGAGCGAATAGCCTTGGCAACTTCTGTCTTGGTTGCTCGATCACTCACGATGAAGACATACTTTCCTTGTGCTTGAAGCATCGTGGACTTTTCTGTCACATCAGGAAACTTGATGATCGAAGACTGGGAAGAAACAACAACAGGAGCATTCTTTGAGACTTCTTTCTTGTCAGCCTTTTCAACTTTTTCGGCCTTCTTTGCTTCAACGTTCTTTGGAGCTTTTTTGTCAGCAGCATTCTTTGAAGCTTCTGCTTCAGTTGATCCAGAGAATCGTTTTTTGATTTGGCTAAAAATTCCCATATGTTTACAACATTACCTGTTTCTCAAGATTTTTTACTGCGTCACCAACCAACACAACCGTTCCAGCATCCAAAACATCAACGATGGAAACAGCAGAAGCAACAACATATTTCACAGTTGGAATATTTTGAGCAGCTCGCTTGACGTTCTCATCTGACTTTGGAACAACAACAAGAACTTTCGAATTGACTTTCAATTTTGCAAGTAACGAAACTAGTGCCTTCGTCTTTGCTTCAATCTTCAATGCGTCCATAAGAACAAGACCATTCTTTTCTGATGCTTTGAAAGCAATTGCCTGGCTCAGCGCCTTCTTCATTTCTTTTCGGTTTACTTTCATTCCGTAGTTTCGGTTCGCTCTTGGGCCAAAGACGATACCACCTTTTTTCCATTGTGGAGATCGAATAGATCCTTGTCGTGCGCGGCCAGTTCCCTTTTGCTTCCAAGGCTTAATACCACCACCACGGCGCTCATCACGCTTCTTGGTGTTTGCAGTATAGATTCGAGCATTCGCAAAGAATCGAACGACCATGTCGCTCAAAAATTTCTTGTTTGGAGTTTCGGCAAATACTTTTGGAAGTTCTACTTCCGCAGCCTTAACACCTTCGTTTGTGAATGATGGAATCTTCATAGTTTTCTGATAAGTTTATCGAACCATTACTTCAATTGAGATTTCTTAGGAGTTTTTGCTTTCGTTACCTCGAGAACGCTTCCAATGTGTCCTGGAACTGCACCAGCAACAACGATCAAGTTATTTGTTGCGTCCACATCAACCACTTTCAGGTTTTTAGCTGTTCGAACAACGTTACCCAACTGACCTGCCATTCGAAGTCCTCGCATGGTGTGCTGAGGAAATCGCTGACCGTTCGATCCACCAAGTCGGTGGCTTTGAGAACCGTGAGAAGCAGGACCACCTTTGAAGTGGTGACGCTTGATCACACCAGCAAAACCCTTACCTTTGGTTGTTCCCTTGATATCGATAACGTCGCCAGCCTTGAATGCAGAAGCATTAATTTCATCGCCGCGCTTCATTTCTTTGCTATTTTCTGCAATAAATTCACGAAGGTTTCGGAATTTTGGAAGGTCTTTCAAGTGACCAGCCGTTGGCTTATTCAAAGTTTTCTTCTCGCCAAATCCAATCTGGACAGCTTCATAACCGTCTTTTTCAAGTGTTCGGACCTGCGTTACCTTGCAAGGACCAGCTTGCAAAAGCGTTACAGCTTGCGTGTCACCAGTCTTGGTGAACACCGTCGTCATCTTCAATTTTTTCGCGAGGATAAATGTCATAATGGTTAACAAAAATTTCTTAGCTTCTTCCAGGAGTATGCTTTCGCACTTTCCAGAAGACAGAGCATTTTTCAATCGTTATATGATTGAAACGGAAACTACATCTTAATTTCGATATCAACACCGGTTGGAAGATTGAGGTTCATGAGATCATCAATCGTTCGTGGAGTTGAATCGACAATATCTATGAGACGCTTGTGTGTTCGCATCTCGTACTGATCGCGTGCATCTTTATAAACAAACGCTGCAGCATTCACAGTATACTTATTGATAACATTTGGCAACGGAACTGGACCAATTACATTGGCACCGCTTCGGATTGCTGTATCAACAATCTGTTTAGCTGTTTGGTCAATAACCTTGTGGTCATAGGCCTTAATCTTGATTCGAATCCGTTGTTTCTCTTCTTTTTCTTCCATATGTACGAGGAAGAGCCTTGCGAAGTTGCCCTCGCAAGGCTCCCAATTTCTTACTTATTAATCTTCGTTACGACACCAGCACCGACCGTCTTTCCACCTTCACGCATAGCAAATCGCATGCCTTCTTCCATAGCAACTGGCTTACCAAGGCGAGCTTTTACCGTGACAGTGTCTCCTGGCATAACCATTTCGGTTGATGCAGGAAGTTCGTATACTTCACCCGTAACGTCTGTGGTTCGAACGTAGAACTGTGGCTTATATCCCTTGAAAAATGGGGTATGTCGTCCACCTTCGTCTTTGTTCAAAACATAGATTTCAGCGTCAAATTCAGTGTGAGGAGTAATCGTTCCTGGTTTCGCAAGAACTTGTCCACGCTCAACATCTTCTTTCTTTGTACCGCGGAGCAAGATACCAGCATTGTCACCAGCCATACCTGAGTCAAGTTCTTTGTTGAACATTTCGATTCCGGTAACAACCGTGTTCTGGGTGTCTTTCAAACCAACGATTTCAACGGTGTCGTTTACCTTCACTTCACCACGCTCAATTCGTCCGGTAACAACCGTTCCACGTCCTTCAATCGAGAAAATGTCTTCGATAGGCATAAGGAATGGCTTGTCAGTTTCGCGCTTTGGTTCAGGAATGTAGGTATCAAGAGCGCTCATGAGCTCAGTAATACACTTGGTAGCTTCAGCGTCTGTTGGGTTTTCAAGAGCCTTCAAAGCAGAACCCTTGATGATTGGAGCGTTGTCTCCGTCGAATTCGTTCTTGTTCAAAAGTTCACGAATTTCAACTTCAACGAGGTCCAAAAGTTCTGGATCATCAACCATGTCAACTTTGTTCAAGAAAACAACGATCTTTGGAACACCCACCTGGCGAGCCAAAAGAATGTGTTCACGAGTCTGAGGCATAGGGCCGTCAGCTGCAGAAACCACGAGAATTGCGCCGTCCATCTGGGCAGCACCAGTAATCATGTTCTTTACGTAGTCAGCGTGGCCTGGGCAGTCAACGTGTGCGTAGTGACGTGCATCAGTTTCATATTCACAGTGAGAAGTAGCAATCGTAATACCGCGCTCTTTTTCTTCTGGAGCGTTGTCGATCTGATCATAAGCCTTAGCCTTTGCACGACCGCTTTGTGACAATACCGTAGTAATTGCTGCAGTCAACGTGGTCTTACCGTGGTCAACGTGACCGATGGTTCCAACGTTTACGTGAGGCTTGGAACGGTTAAATTTCTCTGCCATTTTTGCCCTCTATGGACTTAAAATTTATCTAAAGTTAGAAACAAATTTTTGTGAATATAAAGCCGTCGCAATGATTGGGTTTTTGAAAAACCCCTGCGTTTGTGCGAAAAATCAGCCTTACCAGCACAAAAATTTGTCTGCGAGAATAATACACTAGTGCCAAATATGTGTCAAGAGCAATATATGAGGAAATCTTTCGTGGGGGGTTTTGATGGAAATGCATCCTTGACGAATGACCCTGTTTTGTTGTATAGTGAGTCGTCACGATGAGTTTTTGGGGTGGTCCCAGATACTCATTATTGATGCATCACATCCATGAAGTACGCAGTACAAGAGGCGGATGATGAACGCTACTCCTGAAGTTGCTGGAAATCCCGTGCTCAAGGCCCTCAGGCAGCGAAGGACGAAGGGCTTTGGCTTCCGCATCGTGGGCGAAAGCCTCTGGTTCGGCAGGATCACGGCGAGGAACAGCTTCGAGCCGCTGGTGGAGGTGAAAAGTCACCTGCAGATGCGTGCCTGGATCCACGAGGCCGTGCGCACGGGCCTCGTGTCAGACGAAGAACACCACGCTCTGTGCAGCCACCTCGGGAATTTCCAGTTCGTGGATGGCGCGTGGCAGGTGGGGTTTTCCGACGAGGAACCCTGCACCCACATCGACATCCACGACGTGGATGGCGAAGGTGCTACCACCGTAGAGCTGCTGAACGTGGCGGCTCAAAGCACCGAGCGCTCCATCGCGCTGCGGGTTTCAGACCTGAAGGGTCTGTTCGAACCGCACAACCCGTTCAGGCACCCACGGCCTGGTCGCGGACGTCGCATTCGGCGACACTGAAGACACCCGGCAAGCACCTGTACATCTGTCCCAGGCTTTTGATATCAGTCCCAACGCAAGCAACGCGCGTTGGGGTGTGTTTTATTGGTATTCCACAGAAGAC
>CAYMIK010000005.1:0-56612 GCA_964390745.1 uncultured Candidatus Saccharibacteria bacterium | reverse complement strand
GTTCGAACCAGTGCGCTAACAAAATTGATTGAAACTTTTATTTTGGATAATGTAAAGCACCCGCCAGTCTATTAGACCTGGCGGGGGAGCGACATGGGGTGCGCTCAAACCCTCTTTCGACTTACCGACTCAGTGCGGGCACCAGCGTTGCTGGCAAGACGCTCTCTCGCAGCTCTTTCAGGAACGAGTCTAGGAAAACTCCCAGCAGAGATCTCGCTTCCTCGAAGTCCGAGTAGATGATCTCACGAATAACCGCTGGATTTCCACGAACCAACCGACTGATCTTACGAGCCTCGACGAGATCCTGCTTGCACAGGAGCACGACAGGCTTGTTGGCGTGGTAGGCCATCTCAACCTCAATACCCACACCAAGCGAAGGGTTGTCTACGACCGCGATCACGAGCATCGCGGAGGTCACCGCAGTTCGGTCGATCAAGTCGACCTGCTTTGGTGTGACGTCCTTGTGCTTCACTGGGTCGGTGTTCCAGTGTGGCACGTAGACGCGAAGGTCCATCGCTGTGATAAGGTGACCGATGCTCTCGCAGAACTCGATGTACTGCTGCCGCTTGTCATGCGGCACATCGGTCAGAGCACCTGAAACGTACACCACATTACTGACTGACATGACGACTGCCTCCGTGGGGTTAGGAGGGCAATCATCGCATCGGGAAAGCCTCGCCTTGTGGGCTAGGCCGCATTGGGAAGACGACACCCCGTATTGAACTTCCGTACGTAGATCCACTGACCGGGGTCACCATTGACCCAAGCCAGCGTCATGCGCTGAGCCTCGACATCTGGTCCAGGATCTTCGTTGGACACTTCGAGCATCCATTCGCTCTCGGAGTCGGGTGACTGGTTTCGATCGGAATTGACCTCCCAGTATTTGACCCCTTTCTTTCCTTGCCTCCTTTCGAAGAGCATGAAGTATCCGCTGACGTTCTCATCCCAGATGCTGGGTTCTCTTGGTAGTAGGAGTGTTCCGAGTCCGCGCCCGAACAGCAGGTATTCCTTCGATCGTTGAGGGAATCCCTCTTCTGCACTGGCGCCGCAAGCCCTGATCGCAACGCTCGCTGCGTTGAGAAGCTCAGGGAATCGAACGGCGTAGTAAAACGAGTTCGGCACAAAAACGCGCATCCGATTCATTGCTCACCTCGAACAAGCTGATTCGGCCCATCCGAACACAGCTCATGAGTTTAGCGGGTTTTTTACAAATGTCAAAATTTAAAGATCCCAGAAATCTGGGATAATTCTTTGGTGCACCCGACAGGATTCATCTCAAACTGATGTCTGGGAGAAACTCATCACCTCTCTCATTTGCGTTCGTGCACAGTTGAGTATAATATAAGTCCATGAAAACAATACGCAGCGACGAAAATTTATATCTGCGAGATATGGGATACAAAAAGAACTCAACCTTTGAGTTTGCAAAAGCAGTCGCATTTGAAGCTGGTGTAGCCCTTAGCGATGAAAATATTCCCTTTATGGCCGTTTCAAAGGGAGGTCTATCAGGTTTCCCTTCAATTGGACCCCACGCTCATATACGATAAGTAAGGTTTTCTATATTTTAAACCAAGCATCGTATAGCGCCTGGTCGTTTTTGAGTTTGTTGTAATTATTTAGATGCGCCTGAATAAACATCTCAAGTTTATTAGCTGGTACGAAGAACGGAATAGTAATAAGATACACTCTCTTATTTAGACAAGTCAGAATTTTGATGTAGTCATTTTTCTTTTGAGTAAGGAGTGCATTCTCTGTTTTGTGAAAATAGACAATACGCTTATCATGTTGTTCACCATTGTACTCAAAGGCTAGCGCGAGTTTTTCTGAGTAGCCATCAAGTTCTAAGAGGTAGCCACGGTCATTGCGCAACCAATCTGGTCTTTTTTTTGGAAACAGCGTTTTGAGTTTACGTTCGAGTATTTGTCGACAATAAGTTTCCATTTTACTGTCATTGCACACTGGGCACCACGACTCGGTTATTTTCATCTGACACCACGCAGTTTTCCATGTGTGCCCTTTTTTACATTTCCAATCGTATTTAATTTTTGCTAAAGTGTACTGCCTTGATAACAGGAGGCCACCTTTCTTTTTCGCGTATACTTGCAAGTCCGAAATGAGATATTTTCTTGAATTGAGCCCCATCTCAGTTCTAGCACAGTCTGGGCACCAAGCTCCTCGTCTAATTACCATGGTAGTTGTCTTCCATGTATGACCATGTTTACATTGCCATAAGTATGGTGTTAGTTGGTTTTTGTATGTTTGGCTAAGAAACTTACCGTCCCTACTTTCTGCCATCTTTCTACATATTTCTAAACTAAGGTAATTTTTATTGCAAAATGGGCACCATGAACCTTTTTTCACATTGTCAGGATTGGTCTCCCAAATGTGACCATTCTTGCATTGCCATTTGAGCTTAGTTTTGGCATTTATGTATTTTGTAGAAAGCAAAATGCCGCCATTTTTACTAGCAAGTTTAACCATATCCTCTTTCGTCTTAAGTAAACTCTCATGGACGCACTTTGGACACCAACTTCCATCTAGAATATATTTAGGGGCAGTACTCCATGTGTGACCTTTCTCGCAGGCCCATTCAAGTTTACTGTGCCGATTGATATATTCTGTTGATAGGCACTTCCCTTTGTGCTTGGACGCTAATTTTTGCATATCGCTCAGGGTATATTTTCTTGACCTTGAGCATTCGTAACACCACGAACCATTATGCTTAACACTGGTCGCAGACGCTGTCCAAATATGACCTTTTGCGCATTTCCATTTAAGCTTCATGTCGCAATTAACGTAAACAGAAGACAAACACTCGCCACCACGAGTTTTGGCTAAATCTTGCATCTCAGTTAAGGTTAAGGTCAGCTTCGCCATTTCCTTTTTTGAAAGTTATCTAGTTGCTTCGATAAGTTGTGCAATATCAACATTGCAGCTTACGCTGTATGGCTGTGTGTGTCAAACCTTTTGGAAAATACGAATACAAAGGTCAGTAATGTTATATTACGGAAACCCAATATAAACTATTTATATTTGTTATATAGAGAGGTGTCTTTGTATGGGTACATATTTACCTTGTCACCTGTGAATTCAATCGATGCAACTAGATGGTCTGCGATAAAGGAGTAATGGTCTTTCATCCATTGTTCGTATTTAGTTCCATCGACTTCTGAAGTAAAACTATTTATATAGTCGAGATTGGCCGCTTCTTCGTCATTATACAGGTAGACGTTACAAGAACGAGTACAGTTTTCACTCTTTGCTTTTTTCACTAAATCTGAAATTGCGGCGTCATTCCTTGGTGTCCCTTTCATGAGGAACTCAAAGTTTTCGACACGGTTATTGTGGCCGGTTTTGTATAGCGAATACGTGAGTTTGTATTTTTCTTCATCCGCTAGACGTGCCGCTTTCTCGTCTTCTGTCTCAGTATTTTGAGCTTGAGGCGTAGTAACTTGCGTTGTGTTATTTTCAACTTTATCTGTTGCTACTTTATATGATTGGGATATGAGCCCCGAAATGCCCATTAAAAGAAAAATACCAACACCTATAACCCAACAGTTCTGCCACCATGGCTTTTTCTTTGTTAGTGCAACCTCTTGATTTGGCGCTTCTTTGGTCGCATTCTCAGTAGGCATATAACCCTTTTATTCACTTATTATGTGGCAACGATAGCATGGGTGCTCGTGGATGTGAAGTGGCTTAAGAATGGAGAAGTCATTGACATTGTGCAATAAGTGTTCAAAAATACCCACGTAGTATTAAAAAAAGTAATGACAGCAACACCTACATTTAAAGATAATGGCAAGCGACGTGTTAAATGCGCCAATTGCGGCCACTTTTTAGGACGGAAAAAGTCTGGTGTTATTGTTACTAGACTTACTGACAATAAAGAAAAAGTTTACACATGTTACAACTGTCACGAATTACTAATTGTATTTCCACCGCAACGCAACACCAACGAAAAAGGCGAGAAGGTTATTATGTGGGGTCCTCAGCGTGCATATACAACGGCAGATTTGACAAGTTCGGAAATTGAGAATACAGTGCCTTTAGAAGATTAAAAACCTATTGTGGGTATAAGAAATAGCGCGGGCAACCGCGTTTAAATGAACCCAGTTGAAAACCAACCAAGTTGGCTTTTAGCTGGGTTTTTTTATTGGAATTATGAATAGCGAAGAACAAAAAAATTTTGAAGAATACATAAACCTTCTTTTTGAGCTTTGGCTCAAGGAAAAGAAGAATGATTTAAGTTTAAATAAATTCATTAATTCGAAGTCAGATTAATAAGTAATTCGTTTCCTGTTTTGGTTCAGTATGGGAATAATGACACTCCCTGCTTACTGAACCAAAATGGGCAACTGGGAGTGTCAAAATGGTTCAAAAGCAAAAAAACTTCGCACAAGTACCGAGACAGTATGCATATGATTTAGATGCGGGTACGATTGACTTTGAGGAATTTGGCATTCTGTGCCTTCTCTTTCTCAAGGCATCTTTTTATACAGGAACGACTAAATGTATCTACGCTGATATTTCAAGACGTTCCGGACTAAGCGTGGACCAGGTTGGTAGAACGATAAGGAGACTAGCAGATAAGAAATATATAGCTAAAGCGCTACAGCAAGGGAAAAGACTTGGCGTAGAAGTCGCGCTTGTTGGTTATCCTGTTGTAAAAGCTAAAAATACAACCAGTCCTCAAGAACTGATGCAGAGCTTTGGCGGTTCAATGGGCGAGCAGGCGCAGAATAATGTAAAGGCAGAGCAGAGGTTAAAGGAACAAAGAGATGGCTTAAGTGAGCGATTAAAGTTCCCACCGTAAGTAGCTAAATGCAGAAGTCTCAATAAGTAAGAATAAATAAGCAATAACTAATAAATATATCGATATGTATAAAAATACGATAAAGACTCAGAGCTACAAGCCAACCAACAATGATGAAAGTTATCTCTGGATGTTAGCATCGGAACTAGTTGAACCATTCATGGACTTCTTTCTCCACACCTATAAATGGAATGGAATTATGCCATTCAAAAAGTCTGTGGCAAAAATGCGCAGAGCAAATATTGAAAAGATTCAAAACCCAGCAGCATACTTTAATAAGCTCTTAACAAAGGAAATAAAGTTTGAGCGAAAGAATAGGAAGACCCGACGAGATAGTCTCAAACCCAAAAAGTGAGTATGATGGAATTAATTAATTTCGCAAATTACCCAGAAACTACACCCGAACAGAAGAAGTTCATAGAATGGAGGTTACTTCCAAAGTCGCTACGTGAACCACAAACTTTTGAAGAAATGGCAAAGCAACTTGGTGTGGCACGGAAAACCTTGTATAACTGGAGCGTTACACCACCAATATCAACTGTAATGGCGGTGTGTGCTGAAAAACTTCTTGAGAATTCCCGCGTTGACGTCTTTGATGCTTACGTAAAATTACGCAGTTTGGTGCAGGATGGTAACTTGAATGCAATAAAGTTGATGCTAGAAATACATGGATTTGTCAAAAACTCTTCGAATATCATGGTGTCATCCATTGAAGTAGCGGCCGCAAAAGACCGCGACGTGCTACGAGATGCTATTAATAAAATTGTTGAGGAAAGATGAAGTATGTTATCTATGCTCGCAAATCAAATGAGTCCGAAGAAAAGCAGATTAAATCTATACCGGACCAGCTTCAGGAAATGGCTAAGATTAGCAAGGGTCTTGAAATAGTACGGTGCTACACAGAGGAGAGGTCTGCCAAAGAGGCGGGTCGCCCAGTATTTTTAGACATGATGGAGTTTATTAGAACGGGAGGCGCAGAGGCGATACTAACATGGAAACTTGACCGGCTAGCCCGAAATGGTACTGATGGTGGTCGAATAATAGATGCAATTCGAACCGGTGAAGTTAAGGAGATTCGTACGTCTGACGGTGTGCATACCGAAAAAGATACACTCATGTTCTTCTTTCACTTCGGTGTAGCAACCATATATTCAGACAACCTCAGAGATAATGTTGTCCGGGGAATGAAGTCGTCACTCGAAGCAGGACAATATCCTTTTCCTGCACCTCTTGGATATGCCAATGCGGGAAAGGGGTTGAAGGTTTTAGATGGAGATAGGGCACCGTTGATACTAAAGATGTTTAAACTACGCGCTACAGGGGCATATTCATTTGAAAAATTGGCAACCGTAATGAAAGAGGAGGGACTGCTGACAAAGTCCGGTAACGTAGTAAGCAAAAATTCAATCGCTGGCATGTTGAGTAATTCTTTTTACGCTGGTGTTATCAATATGGGGGTTCGACGCAATGGTCTCCTGCGTGGAACCTATAACGGCACGCATGCCCCTATAGTTTCCATGGAACTATTTAGAAAGGTACAGTCCCTAGAGAGCAACACGCGCCCCAAGAGTCAAGAAAAATTAAAGCGTTTCTTTATCTTTCGTGGTAAAGTTTTTTGTATGCTATGTCATAGGGCATGCTATCCTCAGATTACAAAAATAAACTACCGATACTATTTGTGCCGAACCAAGGACTGTCAGCAAAAGGCAATTTCAGAACGCTGTATTGAACAGGTCGTAGAAGACGAACTGAAGAAGATAAACTTTAATAATGGAACCATGCAATTGATTCGCGATATTATTTCACGAAAGGTTCATGAGCTCACCGCAACTCGGCGTGCAGAGCATGTAAAGCTTCAGCGCCGCTACCAAATTGTTAAAACAAAAATGACGAAGCTCTTGGAGCATCAACTCATTGAAGAGGGGAATGAGGAAACGTACTACGAATTGCAACAGCAATTGGCCACAGAGAAAGAAAGTTTAAAGCAGAAACTGAATGAATTTGACGTAAATGATGATGAGATAATTCGAGATGTTGAGGAATTTTTCAAACTGGCACAAAGCGCTTACCATAGCTATAAATTCGTTGCAGATGAAAATAAGCCCGAAGTGCTTCGGACCCTAGTTTCAAACTTATTTGTTTCTGGAAATTCCGCTAAGATAACTTTTAAAAAACCGTTCGATGCAATTTATGAGACCTCACGTACTGATTGGTGCACCCGACAGGATTCGAACCTATGACCTTGAGCTCCGCAAGCTCACGCTCTATCCAACTGAGCTACGGGTGCACGATGGGCGTATTGAAATGCGATTCCAAAACAGCTCCTGCTATCCTATAAGAGGGGAGCGTTTATGTCAACTAAAAACGGAGACGGCGAGCGATCGTGTCTACGATGTCTTCTTCTTTTTCCTCATCTTCTGGAAGGTACTGCAGCAAGATGTCTCGAATGGCTACGGGATCTTCGTTCTCAATTTCAACATTGATGTTCAGTGTAACTTTGCTTTTTTGTTCAAAGTTTAATGTAGTAATGTGTGGCGGCTCGTACAGAATCCAAAAACTTTTGAGTGAGTGGTATGGGTAAAATTTATCACGAATTTCGATGCCGGTATCGGTGAGACGAACTCGAACGCGTTTCGAGGGTTTCTGTGCGAACATAACCAAAACAACTGCCACCAAGAAAAAGGTGACAGCAACAATATAGGTTTTTGTCAGAATGAAAATGGTAATCAGAATCGCCGTGATAACGCCGAGCCACAAGTACCAGTTGTCGCCTCGAGCCATTTCGCGAAACTCTAAAGGATTCCATTCCATAAAAATGGTAGTAAACCACTGTTTCTCTTCATTGGTTCGAACATCGCCCGTGTCGCTTTTGCCATCTGCATGCTGTTTTTTGAGCGCTAAGTGCGTTCTGCGGGCAGTTTCTTTTTTTGTTTTTTGGATATCCATCGTCTTGTTTTTCTGTAGCGCTATTATATACCATTTTGCGATTCTTTGCACGATCACGCTCCTTAATGATTTACTCTAGACTTTTTGAGCGAATGATGTTACAAATATGGGGCCGCGGAGAGGTACTCAAGTGGTTGAAGAGGCGGGTTTGCTAAACCTGTAGGGTGGAGATTTTCCGCCGCGAGGGTTCGAATCCCTCCCTCTCCGCCAGAAAAGTTTGTGTAAGCCGACGTCTCGCAGAAACTTTTCTGATATGAAGAAACAACTCGATCTCGTAAAAACATTCCACAAGAAATTCAGGGCATTTGTCTCTGAGGAGCCTTCGCTTATTCCAAAAGATCGTTCCAACCTTCGATACGTACTTATGCATGATGAAGTGGAGGAGTATCTCCACCAAGGTGTTGAAAATGATAACATCGAAATAATTGCCAAAGAGCTCTGCGATATCCTTTATTGTGTGTATGGTACGGTTATTGAACATGGCCTCCAGGACAAGATCGAAGAGATTTTTGAAGAAGTCCATCGATCAAATATGAGCAAAGATTATGGACCTGGTAAAATGATAAAAGGAAAAGATTACTTTCCTGCCAATATACATAAATTTTTCAAAAATCATGAAAAAAAGATTCATTAAAAATCATAATGATGGAAGTCTCTGGGCAAAGGGTTGGACCGAAAATGGTAAGATGACCGGCTACTGGGAGTGGTTTCGGCTTGATGGTTCAAAGATGGGCTCGGGGTATTTTAAGAACAGTAAGAAGGTAGGGAACTGGACAACATTCGATAAAACCGGCAAGCAGGTAAGAGTAACAAATTTTGATCCAAAATAATGGCAAACGCAAAGCTCAAAACTCAACCAACAAAACAGACCATCGCCCAGTTTATTGCAACGATCAAAGACCCAGCGATCCAAAAGGACTGTAAAACTCTTGCGAAGATGATGCAGGCTACAACCAAAGACAAGGGAAAGATGTGGGGGAGTGCCATTGTTGGATTTGGCGAATGCCATATGAAGTATGCGAGTGGCCGGGAACTTGACTGGTTTTCGACCGGCTTTTCTCCAAGAAAAAAGAATATCACGTTGTATCTCCTCATGGGATATAAAAATAAGTCAGCCCTCTTGAAGAAGCTGGGAAAGCATTCTGTTGGTGGATCGTGTCTGTATATTCAACGGCTTTCGGATGTAGACCCAAAGGTTCTGAGGCAACTCATTGATTTGAACGCAAAAGAAGCAAAAAAGAAATACCTCACGAGCGAAGCGTATTGGTAGTCGCCCGGGCTTGCATTCCGTAACCATCGGCCTACTATAGTAGTAGGGAGGTCTTATGGTTACTACCACCAAAGGCATCCGCATAGGCTCCGTAAGAGCCTTGCGCTCAAGACAACATATCGGGTTTGTGACAAACGCAACTTCACATGAACGTTACGGTTATTGGAGTCGTGGCTCTTCTCCTGAGGTTCGCGTTTCTTCTTCTGAGGCGGCGCGAAGGCGATTTCAGGCGGCTGCTAAGGCAAGAAAAGAAAGCCTCAAAAAACTCATCCGATAAGTTGCTCTTTGCATGCAAAACATTTAGAATACCTGTGTTGTAATATGGATTCAATATGGGAAAACTTTTTGATACCACGGCACTTTCGCCTTGGGCATGCGCTATTGTTTGTATGGATGGAAGAGCGAGAGAGCCTATTGTTGAAGAAGCGAAAAGACGCTACGGCGTCTTAGGTGTTGATACGCCAACCTTGGCTGGACCAGAAGACGCGTTAGCAAAAATTGATGGTAAAGTTCTCGATGCGATGAAATTCCGCGTTGGAGTTTCTATGGTAGGCCATAAATCCAAACTCCTCATTGTTGGTGGGCATAGTAACTGTGGTGGCTTTTCTGGAGATGCTGCTGCACACATTGAAGGCCTGAAAAAAGGTATGGAGATTGTACGAAAGTGGAAGTATCCTGATCATGAATTTAAGATTGTGGGTATGCTTGCCGAAGCCCCTGCGAACCATCCGAATGGATACGTATCGGCTGTTTTGGAATTTGATCCCGCAACGGAAGAAATTGTACAAAGAAAGATAAACGAGGTCGGAAATCTCGAGCCAACAAAACAATAGCTTTATGATTGAACGCGAACGAACCTATCTACTGAAGTCTCTTCCAAAGGACCTACAAAACTTCCCCAAAGAAGAAGTGATTGATTTGTATATTCCACAATCTGCGGAACACCCACACGTCAGAGTTCGGAAGGTCGGAGAGAAGATGTATATCACTAAAAAAGTTGATATCCCGGGCCAGGACGCTTCTATAAAACGAGAGACCACTATTCCGCTCGAGAAAGACGAATACAAGGGATTCATGACTGCAAGTGGAAAGCTTCTTTCAAAGATGCGATACCAGTATTCGTGGCAAGGAAGAACGGGGGAGCTGGATGTCTTTCAGGGTGATCTTTTTGGGCTCGTGATGATTGATTTTGAATTTGAGAAACAGGAAGAGCTCGAAGCATTTGAGATGCCTGAGTTTTGCCTGGCGGAGATTACACAAGAAAAGGGAATTGCGGGCGGTTTGCTTGCGGGGAAGAAATATGAAGACATTCAACCTCTACTAAAAAAGTACGGCTACCACGCCATACTTTTTTGAGTCTCTTTTTTGTGTGCTGGAAGGCTAGAAAATAATTCGTGCGCCTTCGAAATCAGAGTATTCGAATGGGTGATGGTCGTGTACCGAGCCAATGAATACCTTGCTTTTGTTTACCTTGAGTTCGCGTGCAACTTCATCTACAACTTCAGGACCAAAGACTTTGTCCTTCAAGACAATGCGAATTTTAAATTGGGGAAATACGTTTGCTTTTCGAAGGTGGGTAAGGGTTTCTTCGATCTCTTGTAGTCCTGGTTCTCTGTCGTCGCCAGGAAGTGGTTTGCAGTGAACGAGAACGATATTTCGTCCAGATTCGTTCTTATCAACGTATTCCAGGATCGAAAAGAGTCGAGATACACTACTTACGAAAACGATAATCTCGTCTTTCGTAATTTCGTCGAAGAGCTTGTGAAGCCAGGCATTCAAGAGTTTGAAGTTCTGTGTTCCTCGCTCAAGCGCGCTCACGATGACGTCTTGGAAGAGGACGATACTTACGATAACTACGACCGGAATAAAGTACGACAAGAAGATGTTAAAGTTGTTGTGATTAATGTTGATTTGACCGGCAATCCCAATGGCCGTAGCGAGGAACGCTGGGATAACAAAATACCATCGAGCCTTGTAGGTTCTCTGAAGGTCTGGGCGCGTGACCTTAAGGATAAGATTTCCAACGGCGAACATACTCATAACGCTCAAGAAGGCGATAGCATATACACCACCGAGGCTTTGTGTCTCGCCGTTTGTGAAGTACAAAATGGAAACGCACAAAACGAAGAACAAAAAGATGATGCGGCTGTGTGCGTGATGCTTGTTCTGTTTGTTCAAGAGTGTTGGAATGCAACGGTCACCGGCCATTCGAGAGAGAAGACCGGAAACACCTACATAGCTCGTGAGAACGGCGCCAGCAAGAACCAGAAGGGCATCACCAACAACAATAGCTTTGAATATTGTTCCGCCCACCACCTGAGCACCATCTGCAAGGAGGAAGTCGCTCGCATGAACGATCATGTCGTAGGGCATGACAGAGAGAACAGCAAATGCGACGAGCGGGTTGAACACGGTAACGCCAATGAGCATGTTTCGAAGTGTCTTTCGGAAAACACCCTTTTGTTGTTCTTCGACGAAGTTTGCGGAACTTTCGAATCCGGAAACACCAAGCAATGAAGCTGCAAAACTAAAGAAGATCATGGTCCACATGCCGTAGTGATGCTGTACAACGAGGCCATGTGTTTTGTGGAAGTTTTCAACGAAGTTACCAAAACCGTGATTGCCAACAAACACCGCAGAGAGAACCAAGAAGACAATGAGTACAAGAATATGAATGATGAATATGCCCAATGCCACGCGAGCTGAGTCTTTGATGCCCATGCTTACGAGAAGCGCGAAGGCAAGCAGAAGTACTGAAGTGAAAACAAGGATAAATACCTTTTCGTTGGTTTCGAAACCAGGGACAAACTTGAGCCAGGCGAGCTTGAGTGTCTGGGTTATTTTGTCCGCATCGATAATACGCGTGAGATAGGCGATAGCGGTCTTGGCTGAAATTACTGCCGTTGCAACATATGAAAGGAACGTGATGGAACCTGCGATAGCGGCAATTTTCTTTGAGGTACCATTCAAAAGTCCGTTATAGGCACCACCATTAATAGGAAGCGCTTCAACTACTTCGGTGTAGATCATCTTGTATAAAAATAAAACGCCTCCAATGCCGAGGAGGACGAGTGGAGCATAAACGCCAGCCCAAAGAATGGCGAAGCCAGAGACGTAGAGAACGGAGCTCAGGATGTCGTTTCCACAAATAGCAGTAGCATAAAATTGATTGAGTTTTTTCTCGTTTTCCATAAATATTCTCTAAAAAAATGAAACAAACAACCAGGACTGCTGACAGTTTTTAATGGCCCAAAACAAAAGGCCTCACCCTGCCTGATTATTTGGTTTTACCGACCTTGCGATGATACACCTTTTGTTGCGGGAGTCAAGAGATGACCGGGGAAATTGGTTGTTGGGGGGGGTGAGAAATGAAGCAAAATAAAAAGACCAGCTGTGAGCGTATCAAAAACCACATATCGTTATCGATATGCTCTTTTTCGCGCTGCTTGTGCTTTCTTTTGTGGCGACATGGCGCCTCGTTTGCCAGCGGATTTCCGTGGCTTCCAGGCAAGACCGTAACGTACTCCTGAGTTGGAACCTTTTGCGGGGTGTCCGAGTCTCATTTCCGTCCTTTGTTTTGGGCCTGCTTTGGCCAGAGTCGAGCCATGACGCTATCGCAGGTTGTCCGGTGGCTCCAGTATGCGCTTTTGGATTGAAAGAGACAAGGACTCTATGTTTGTGCCAATGATATTTTACTTCTTTGAATCAAGTTCTACTGTCCATTCGATGCCAAACTTGTCTCGAAACATTCCAAAGTATGAACCCCAAGGTACTCACTGGCGGAGAGAGAGGGATTCGAACCCCCGAGGCCATTTCTGGCCTAACGGTTTTCAAGACCGTCGCTTTCGACCACTCAGCCATCTCTCCGCGACTATACGAACCCTCTCAACCTACGATATTTTGAGCGTAAAGTCAATCATTTAGCCCGAGCAATGGTAAGCGCCCAAACATTTGTTGCGCCTGCTCCCTTGAGAGTCGTAGCGCAGATCTCAAGGGTAGCGAGGGTAGTAGCCACGTCATCGACAAGGAGAATATTCTTGCCCATAACTTTTTCTTGAGTTACGACAGCAAATTGACCCGCAAGATTTTCTCTTCGTTCCTCTTTTGAAAATTTTGTCTGTGTTTTGGTGTAATGTGTTTTTACGAGCGCAGTTGTTTCCAAAGTGATATGTAAACGAGCAGCAAGTTTTGCCGAAATCAGTTTCGATTGGTTGTAGCCCCGCTCGTTCATTCGCTGCCAATGGAGCGGGACGGGGATAATGATCCAGCTATCATTGAACGGGTAATAGGAAACTTTCTGAAACATTTTCTCGGCGAAGAATTCTGAAAGTTTGTGAATGCTTCTATATTTCAATGCATGAATCAGATGCGCCACTCTTTTGTCTTCGTAGGAAAAACAGTAGGTGAGTGACGAGAGTGGTGTTTGTGCTCGGCACAAAGAACAAATGAATTCGCTTTCTGTCTTGAGGCAAATGGGGCACACCGCGGATTGCTCCGGCTGGAGTTTGCTTGAGCATGTAGTGCAAACAAAATTCACATCCTCTTTTTTGCACACGAGGCAAAAAGTAGGAAAGATGAGTTCCAACAGAAACTCCTTTGCTTTTTTTAATCTTTCTGGCATACAATTATCTCTATGAAAAACAATGTTTCGGCATATATTAAAGCGGTATCGTATCTTGCGCAGATGGCGCGAACAGAGTTTGAAATACGAAAGTATCTGAAGAAAAAGTCATATTCCGATGCAGAAATTCTCGAAGCTTTGCAGGCACTCAAAGATGAGGGAATTGTTGATGATGAATCGTATACGAAAGAATTCATAGAATTTTCAATCAAAAATCGTTTGTTGGGTCCGAATGCTCTTCGTGTGCGATTGGCACGAAGGGGAGTGAGCTCTGAGATTATTTCGCGATGTCTTGCTCGGCAGTATCCTGAGTCGCGCGTGAAAAAAGTTGCTGTTGCCTCTGGAAAAAAGAAGCTCTTTGATGTTGCGGGTATTCCTCGGCAAAAGCAGATGGAGAAGGTTGGGCGCTACTTGATCAGCCGTGGTTTTCCTGAAGGGGTTGTTTGGGAGACGCTCGGCACGCTGGGACTTTCAGATTAGCGGAGCAGCGTTAAATTTTTATAAAATACGAAAAGAGGCTACCATTGACATTGGAGCCTATTTGGTATACGTTTGTTAGTCCATCTTTGGGCTCAACCGAGCCCGTTAGGAGCTTCCGATGTCGATGGCATGGCTCTACTTCGTCTTGGCTGGAGCTGTGGAGTACGCCTGGGGAGCAAAGGTAGTGTTCTCTGGGAAGAAGGTGGATTTTGCCGCAGCGCTCGTGGTGCTGGGCATATTCACCATCTTGCTGGGTGTGGCGAGCGTCGTGCTGGCCGCTCTGGGAAATCCCGAAGCGCACGCAGCGGTGCAACCGGTGCTCCCGGTTCTTCCGCCGCTGGTCCCGCTTCCGCCGATCATACTCCCAATTCGGTGAGATGCGGCGACAACAAAAGCTCCCACAGTGTGGGAGCGCAACCCTCAGAAAGAGGCGTCGGCCACAGGCCGAATGGAGAACGAGCTCACGTACGCAACACGCGCGGCGAGCTCTCTTCTATTTCTCGAGATATTCCTTCTCAAACTTCTCTATGTCCATTCCCATCAGTGCCTGAATGCGCTCTTCGATAGGTGGGTGTGTTGAGAAGAATTTCGCAATTCCAGCGCCCTTTCGTGGCTTGGGATTCGCAATGTACAAGTGCATGGTTGCGTTATTGGCATGATCAAGCGGATCGGTGTCCTGAGAAATTTTTTGCAGCGCTTTTGCTAGGCCTTCAGGGTAACGCGTAAGCAACGCTCCCGAAGAATCTGCGAGAAATTCTCTGCGTCGCGAGACCGCCAAAGAAATAAGCTGTGCAATGAGAGGGGAGAGAACGATCAAGATGATTCCAACGATCATAAGAATTCCGCCAGCGCCACCTTCGTTGTCGTTGCTTCTTCGGCGTCCTCCAAACCAACTCCATCGTATGAAGAAGTCAGAGAGGAGTGCGATCAGCCCTACCAAGATGACAATCACCGTAGACAAGCGAATGTCGTAGTTCTTTACGTGCGAAAGTTCGTGAGCGATTACTCCCTCAAGCTCCAGTTTGTCGAGTTTCTTTAGTATTCCCGATGTAAATGCGATGGATGCATGCTTTGGGTCTCGTCCGGTGGCAAATGCGTTCATCGCCTCATCGGGGATAATGTAAATCTTTGGCACGGGGATGCCCGCAGTGATGGCAATATTTTCTACTAAACGATAGAGCTGTTTTTCTTCAGATCCTTGTTCGGGCTCGATGGCTTTGGCGCCGTTTACGGCGAGGGCCACTTTGTCGCTTGCGTAGTAGCTTGTGAGTGCGGTTGGGACGCTAAAGAGCAGCGCTAAAAAGATTCCAGCGCCTCCGGCTTGATAGTATTGGTCGAAGAACCAACCAATAAACACGACAAAGATAAAAAAGATGATAGTGTAGAACACTGTCCTTCGTTTATTTTTTGCGATGTTTTGGTAGAGATTCATGAATGTTTCTCGGGTTTATTCTTTCAGAACCGCTCGGCATGACACTTTCAAAAATGCCGTCCGGCCGCTTGCGCCAGGCATTTTTGAAAGGCCCTTGCTGTGCCGCTCGTCGTTTTCGAAAAACGTGAGGTTCCTGGGTTTCTCAAGAGCTCCTGCGCGAACTTCTTCAAGAACAAACCCGAGAAACACTCACGTTATGCTGCCTAAAACTAGAATTTCACTTCAACGTTATTTCGTTCTGCTTCGCTTCCAACTTCAAAGAAGGTTCGTTCTTTGAATCCAAACATTGAGGCAACAACATTGCGGGGGAATGTCTGCAAAGAAGTGTTGAAGTCACGAACGTTACCATTGTAGAAGCGTCGTGCGGCTTGAACTTTGTCTTCTGTGTCGGTCAAATCTCGTTGCAACTCTAAGAAGTTTTGGTTTGCCTTGAGTTCTGGATAGCTTTCGGATACAGCGAACAAGCTTTTCAAAGCACCAGAAAGCATGTTTTCTGACTCGGCAACACCCTTGAGGTCACCCTTGGCTTCAGCGGCCATGGCAGCTGTTCGAGCCTGAGTAACTTTCTCAAACACTTCTTTTTCGTGTGCGGCGTATCCCTTAACGGTGTTTACCAAGTTGGGAATCAAATCATAGCGGCGCTTGAGCTGAACATCGATATCGCTCCATGATTCGTCAACCTGATTTCGACCCTTAATAAGACCGTTATAGACGGCAATTGCCCACAAAACAAGCACGACTACTATGGCTAATATCACCCAAAGAACATTTCCCATATATTTTTCCTTTCAGTGTTAATATGTAGCATTGATGTTACGAATCGTTTATGGTATAATTCGGCCATCAAAAACGCCACGGATTACGTTTATTATAGAGCGTATATCGTGCTGCGTCAATCAAAAGTTTTTCAAAACAAACACACACGAGGCTACCTGTGCGGCAAATACGCACACAGAAAAACATACGAAGTGCGAATCATACGTTTGCGCTTTCTACACGATTGAACCGAGTTGCCCTTTGGGTCGTGCTTTTTGTATTGATTTTTGGCTCTGTGCCGCTCACGTATACCAGCGGTAAAGCACGGGTGCTTGGAAGCTCCATTTTTGTTCCACGAACGCAGGCGAAACTCACGGCAACGGCGGGTGCAGTGGTGGCAGATACTTCTTTGCAAGCAGCAGCGAGTGAGCCGGGCTTTCATATCGTTTCACGAACACCAAGCCCACAAGATCAATGCGTTGATGATTCGTTTTATACGAGCTCGCAAGATGTGTGGCTGGGTTTTTCTGGTACCGTCCAGGGATCAACTAAGTACACGCAATACCAAGTTGCTGCAACGAGTGAGGACTTAAGCTCGCCAATCCCTTCGGGCTGGAAGACGGTTGTTTCGTCGCCGTGTGAATCCGCGGGGGAGCGCGCAGAGTTCAACTTAGCCGATTTGGGTTCATCGTTTACGAATAGCGTGCAAACCCATCAAGTAGTGAATGTCTATGTTCGGCTTCGGGACCCCAGCACAAACACGCTTTCTCCTATCTACGGTGATACTATTTTCTTTGGATACCCATGGGTCGCCACGCAGCGCGGCGATGTTTATGCTGGTGGCAATATTAACGGAGAAGCAAGTTTCTTGTCTGGTTCGGGCGTAACGCCGTACTCATTTACGACCTGTAATCCACCGGATGGTAGCTACAACGCTGATTATATTGTTGCGATGTACAACGGGAATATTCAAACCATCTCTGGTGCCGGGGACTGCAATCCTAATAATAGCAGCTTCAAAACGAAGGGCGTGAATAGCACGAAAGTTGTGAACCTTTCGACGCCGGTGGCGCTTGCTGGCCAGGTCCGATTTTCGGATCTCGAGGCACGTGCAAACTATTCCTGCGTCGGTGATGTAGTGAATCTTTCTGTTGTTGATGATGGAAGTGGTAACAACACCGGAACGATCAATCCAGAAAATACGGTGGGATGCGAAGCTACGCGAGACGATATTTTGCCAAGTGAAGCAAAAATTATTGATATCGAATCAGCCACACCGGGAGCACCTGCACAGGTGACGATTTCCAATTCGGGATTGAAGCTTCGCAATGGAAATGCTGGGGAATCTGGAGCTATAACTATCGTCTCTTCTAACGCGAATGTTACTCTGGAGTCCAATCTGGTGTATCAAGACGGACTTTCTACTACGCCCACAAGCCTGAACCAACTTGCGAACTTTGGAGTATTAGTTCAAAAGGGCGACATCACCATTAGTGGAAGTGTCGGGCGACTTGCCGGAACATTTTTCTCTGAGCAAGGAACGATCTCAACGGCCCAAGAACGAACCTACAAAAAACTTTCCTTGTACGGAAGTCTGACTGCTGCCAATATCGCGTTTAATCGTTATTGGTTGGGAGATCCGGTTACACCGTAACGTTCAAGTAGCAAAATACCATGACATTTCATCAAAAACTTAAAGTACGAATATTTGGACCGCAGACACTTCACAATAGAAGATCGCTTTTTGTATCTGTTGCCGTTTTTGCGTTGACGCTTGTCTTTGTTGGGGGAGCGAGTGCCAAAATGGGTTGGATTCCTATTGCTTCTGTGACACGATTTTTCCCGCAGGCGGAAAAAGTTCTTGGTATCGAAACCCAAGATTCGACACGACAGGTTGCGGGAAATTGCCCAGCAAGTGGTTTGACCTACGATGCACCGCCAACGGCGCGTCCGTTTCCGCTTCCAAACACCATCGCTTCGGATGCTTCTATTAGCTCTGGTGAATATTCGGTAAGTGGGACGCTCACGGTAAAAACGGGAACAACGCTTACGGTAAATGGTGATGTGAAGATTTATGCCAATTCGGTGGTTATTGAACCCAACGCGATTGTGAATGCCAACGGAACCGGAAACCCTGGAGGTAGGGGCGGGGAAGCTACCCACACCATAGCAACGAGTGGCAGCGTAACGCGTGCAACGCCAGATCCTTTTGCGGGAGATGGTGTTGGCTATTGTGCAAACGGTGCACCTGGCTGTACCTACACAACCTATAATTTGGGTGGTGGCGCCAGCAAGTCATACTACGTTCCACCAGATGGAGCAGGTGGTGGTGGGCACGCCGGTAATGGTGGTGGCGGAAGTAACTACAGCGGACAACCAGGTGGTGCAGCGAACTTTGCGGGTGCGCAGGGTGATTATGCTGTTCGTATGGGTGGCGGCGGCGGTGGCGGATACTGTAAACAAGATTCTGCCAACACAAAATGTTACGGCGGTAACGGTGGTGGCGCCATTTCATTTTTTGCAACGAATTTTACGAGCCAAGGGACGATTCAAGCCAACGGCCAATCGGCACCAAACATTGGCCACACAGCCGATACGGTTATCTATAAAAACCCAACCGCCTGCAAAAACCTCGGCATCTGTGTTGTTGATCATTATGAAGGCTATCAACAAGCAGCCGGTGGTGGTGGAGCAGGTGGTGGTATTCTCATTTCTGCAAAAAACCTGAGCATTACAGGGGCTCTGAAGGCTGCTGGTGGAAATGGTGGAAGCAGCTGCACTGATAGACTCGATTGTCCTGATGACGATGATGCTGGAGGTGGTGGAGCTGGTGGTGAAATTAAAGTTTTCCATGATCCTGCGGGAACCTACGTGTTTACGAATAACGTAGATATTTCGGGTGGTACGCACGGCGATCAGGTAAAAAGCAACTTACCCCAAAATGGCTCAGGCGGTTTAACCACGGACGGACGATGCGACGGGCCAAATCCTGCATGTACTGATTGGTCCTTTGCGCTTACTGATTACAGTGCATCACCAGCACGTGGCGACACCGTACACATCGGTGCTCCTTTTTCTGCCGCTGGCGCGCAAGGAAAATCTGCCGGAATTAAATTGCAACTGAACCAGTACGAAACAGTTGATCCTTCAAAAGATCTTGGTCTGGTGTATGGCGATTGGCACGGAGCACAATTCACCGCAACCAAGGATCATCACTACCAAGTATGTTACGACCTTCGCGCGGGAGCGGGGATTGACCCCATGCCGTTGGGGACTGGTGACGGGGCGGTCTCAGTTGAGTTTGGAACACAGCAAACGGGCGTTGCAAATAAAAATATTCAAAATGGTTTGAGGCCAGTGCTTGGTTCGTGGCTCCACAAAACCACGAGTTTTCAGGCAACGTGGTCAACTACAGTCGCTTCGTATCCAAGTGCGTATATTGGTTTTAGAACGGGTGCGGCTGTTGGTGGGTGGTTTACAGGGGACCTCGATATCGACAAGGTAGGAGTCTTTGATTGTGGAACGAGCGCAGCCTGCAATACCTACTACTCGCCGGTGAATGGCACAACGTACAATGCTGCGAGCGATCCTTGCCCCGTATCGAGCCCAACATTTAATCTCGTATCAAAGCCATCGCAGGATGCAACATTTGATTCGGCGCCAGACCCCGCAGTATGGATACATCGATCTGCATATTCCAATCCCGACACAGTGTCAACGGCGACCCATCTCACGGAAAATATTGCAGGCAACACCAATGGTTTCTTGCGAATTCAGAGTGCGAACTACTTCCCACAAACCAATCTTCCTTCTTGCGGATCCAATTGCTTCCAGTGGACCGGGGCGCTGCCAGTTGCCAACAATGACCTCGAGCTATATGCAAATGCAAAGATTGCAGACGATGCACCGTGTGGAATATCTTTACCAAGCTCTGCAACCGGTTCTTTTGATAATCCTTTGCAGTGTCCAGATCAGACGTATCAGGATTCTTTAGTTGTTTCGTGTGGATATTATCCAACCAGGGCACTTTTGGATCCGGTACAGGTTTGTGCCAGCGAGCCGGGGGCAATTGTTTCAAAGCAATTCGATGCAACGGTATCTGCGCCACCAGCCGGCCAAGGTGACACGCATACATATCAATGGTTTGTGCCCGCAGGGAGCCCAACACCACCATTCAACGGTGCATTTCCTGTTTCTGGTTCGCTCCATGATCCTTCTGGACAAGCACCGGTACATATTGCTGTTGATGATGTAGGAACGCAGACCTTCCAGCTTGGCTTGCGGGTGACTTCGTCCAAAGGTGGCCCCACTGCTACAACTGTTGTCGATGTTACGGTAGAGGACTGTACGACACCTCCACCTCCAGGCTCCGACGCGTACCAGCCAGAACCCTCAGAAGACATCCATGGATCGGGCAGATTTGGCCTCAATCCGGGATCGGGGACAACCAGCACGGATAAGATTTTGGACTGGCGCGAAATTATCGGGAACTTGGATTTTTAAGATTGTTATCTAGATGCATTCGTGATATAATATGCAGCGTATTTGGAGGAAAAATTAACACGCCATGAGCTTCTTTGGATTCTCGAAGCACTCGCGCCTTGGCGTGGATATCGGTGCTTCCAGTATAAAAATTGTCGAACTTGAAAAACACGGCGGCAACTTTGAACTGAAAACCTTCGGTTCATTTCCGTTGCAGCAAAGTATTATTCGTGCAGCGGGTGCACAGTTGGAGCAGAACATCGCCAAAACTTTAAGCGATCTTGCTTCAAAGGTGAACGTAAAAACCAAGACGGCAGTTTCGAGTTTGCCAGGCTTTGCTGTATTCACATCAATTGTTGATCTTCCAGAACTTTCAGAAAAAGATCGTGCGTTTGCGATTCAGAGTGAGGCTGCAAAGTATGTTCCGGCTCCACTGGAAGAAGTGGTGCTTGATTGGAAGGAAGTGGAAGATATTGATTACGGTGGTGGACGGGTTGGAAAAAGAATCTTGCTGATTGCTGCGCCCCGGGACTACGTCGAAAAGTTTTCGAACATCTTTTCGGAAACATCGTTTACACTTGATGCGCTTGAGATTGGTTCGTTTGCACTTGCTCGTTCACTGATTCGTGAGCCGCAAGTGAACACGGTGATTGTAGATATGGGTTCTTCGACAACGGATGTCAGCATCGTGAGCGGGGGAGCGCTCTTTGTGAATCGAACGATTGATAAGGGTGGTCAAGACCTTACGGGTATTATTGCACGAAGCATGAAGATCGATGTGGTGCGCGCTGAGCAGTTTAAACACGATATGGATTTGGCGGTCTTGGCAACTCCGGGTGGTGTTTCTTCGGCGCCGATGGTAGGTGCCATTAAACCTATTTTGGACTCAATCATCTATGAAGTGCAGCGAGTCGTAAATACGTTTAACGGTCAGTACTCACGGCAAGTGGAAAGAGTTATCTTGACAGGTGGCGCATCGGGCTTACGAAACTTTGGAAACTACTTTCAAGCGGTGCTCAAAATTCCTGTAGAGATTGGAAACCCGTGGCTCAAAGTAAGTTACCCCAAAGAGTACGAAAAAGTTCTCATGGACATAGCTCCTTCGTTTGCCACCGCCTGTGGACTTGCGATGCGAGAATAAACAAACATATTAAACTCATAAAAACAAAGGACGAAAATACATGGCAAATCCCAACCTTATAAAGCAAGCGTTGGATAGTAAGAAGCAAGAGGAACACGGAATTCCTCGGGCTTTAGTTATCTCGCTCGCAATCATCGGGCTCTCGGTGGTGGTCTATCTTGGATTCTTCTTGGTAAGTTTCCTCTTTGATGGCCAAGCTTCTGCTGTTCAAGAAAAAGCCGATTCCGAGCAAGCTGAACTGAATGGCCTCAAAGACCAGGCAGTAGAGCCAAGCAGCTTCGTTGAGCGTCTTAATAACCTGGCAAAGCTCGCTGATAAGCACGTCTATTGGACGGGCATCTTAAGCGATATTGCTTCGCGAACAGATAAACGTTTGCAGTACACATCATTTAATGGCGACATTAAATCGAACACCATCAAGTTGCAAGGCCGCGCGAGCGATCTCACGGCGCTTGAGCGAAATATTTTGTCACTCGAGCAGTCCAAAAATATTTTGCACGTGACAACATCGAACATAACCTACAACATCGATGCGAAGACGCAAATTGTAACGGTGAACTTTGATTTGCAACTCGAGCTTCGCCCGGGAGTACTCACAAAACTTCCTGACACGATTCAACTTAAGACGCAGGGGGCAAAATAATGAACCGCGAACGATCTCTTGTCTATATCGGCGTTTCTGTTGCGATAGCTGTGGTTGTCTTGTTGTTCTTGGCGCGCCCAGCGTATCAAGATATGTTGACCTCAAAGAGCAATCTTGACGATGCCCGCAAAAAGGAACAGGACGTAGCTTCACAGCTTGCTGATACGAAAGACCTTATCAAAAACTACAGCAGCACACCTCAAGAAAAAATCACTGACCTCAATGAACACATTCCTGATTCGTACGATGAAGCAGATGTTATTGCGCAGCTGGAATCGGTGGGGAAGGCTACTCATGCACTTATCACTTCGATCCGCTTCAATGTAGGTGACTCTGCCGCTGCTGGAAAAACGATTTTCCCATTGAACGTCACGCTGGTTGCAACGGGGAACTACAAACAACTCAATGATCTTATTGGTTCACTGGAGCAGAACAAGCGCATCTTCAACCTGGGAAATACATCGTTTAGCACTTCCGGAAGTACGCTGGCTTCTTCCATTACCTTTACGACGTACTTCAGCAAGATCAACAAGCCGCTCACGCAAACAACCGTTCCTTCATCAGAGTCGACAACACCAACCAATACAACCACTAATCAATAAAACTATGGCTATCGTCGCACAAAAAAATTCAAAAACAATACCAATAGTCGTTGCGGTGCTTGTTGTTATTATCATTCTTGCTCTTGGCTACTACGTTTTCAAAACACTTCGCACAAAAAATGCTGCCACCAATAATGGTGTTGCCATCGACACTGCGGCTTTGAACGATACGGGTTTGAAATATATTCAGTACCAACCAGGAGACGCACCAACACCCGACAGCACGCAAGTAGGACGAGAAGACCCGTTCGCACCATACTAATCGCACAACGAAGTTCGTTGCACTGAATAAAAGGAGCCATGGCCGACCAATCTTTTAACCAAGCATTGATTGCAGAAATTGCAAAAAGAAAGAAGTTAAAACCTTCTGAGGTTAAGAGTATCCAAAAAGCTCTCGAAAAGAACCATGGCGATGTTACCCGGGCGGTGCTGAGCTCTTCGAAAATCACCGAAGAAGAACTCGCAGAGATGAAGGCCTCGCTCTTTGGTCTTCCGTACATCAACCTCACAAGCACAAGTATTCCGCAAGAAACGCTCAACGTTATCCCGAGCCGCATTGCAAAAACCTACAAGTTTATTGCTTTCGAAAGTGACGGGAAGGCCATCAAGTTGGGGATCATTGATCCTATCGATCTGAAAGCTGAAGAGGCGTTGCAGCTTATTGCAAACAGAAACGGGCTCGAATTTGTTTTCTACGTGATAAGTCAATCAAGCTTCGATCATGCGTACGCCGAATACAGTGACATCGAGTCAGAGGTAAAAGAGGCGATCATTCAATCGCAAACCGAAAGTGCTACTGAGGAGCAAACCGAACGAGTCAAAGAGGATCAATCGATTGAAATCCAGGTTCGAAATGCACCAATTACCAAAGTGGTCACCTCGATTTTAAAAAATGCCATTCAAAAGGATGCCAGCGATATTCACATCGAACCTCTGGGAACAGAAGTTCGTGTGCGCTATCGAGTGGATGGTGAGCTCAGGGAAATTTTAAAACTCCCGGTTAAACTGTTGTCGCCCGTTGTTTCGCGTATCAAGGTGCTTTCCAATCTAAAGCTCGACGAATCGCGTCTTCCGCAAGACGGACGATTTAGTGGAACTTTTGTAGGGAAACACATCGACTTCCGTGTTTCTATCATGCCGGTCACATCGAGCGAAGTGAACAATGCTGAAAAGGTTGTGATGCGCGTTCTCGATAAATCCAAGGGAATGATGGACTTCGAATCTCTTGGTCTGTGGGGAAAGCGACAAAAGGATGTTCTTGACGCGCTGAGTCAGCCCTATGGTATGTTCTTAATGACAGGCCCAACTGGCTCAGGTAAAACGACGACATTGTATGCTGCACTTGCTATCTTGAATAAAGAGCGATCAAATGTTGTAACACTGGAAGACCCGGTTGAATACTTTGTTGCGGGCGTAAACCAAAGCCAAATTAATCCTGACATTGGTTTCACCTTCGCAAAAGGTTTGCGATCTATCTTGCGACAAGATCCAAACAGCATCATGGTGGGGGAGATTCGAGATCAGGAAACCGCCGAAATGGCTATACATTCGTCGCTTACGGGTCACATCGTACTTTCTACGCTTCACACGAATACGGCAGCAGGCGCTATTCCTCGACTGATCGATATGGGCATTGAACCGTTCCTTATTTCCTCTGCAACCAATACCGTAGCGGCACAGCGACTGGTTCGAACATTGTGCGAAGAATCAAAAGAAAAGATCGAACTGCCAGCAGCGATGCGAACACAGGTTGAGAAGGAGATCGAGAAGATTCCTCCGGAAGAGCTCCAGGCGCTTGGCATTACCACCCCAGAATTTTACGGACCAAAGGCCTGCTCAAAGTGTGCCGCAGGCTACAAAGGACGACTCGCAACCTACGAAGTGATAACGCTCAGTCCAGAACTGAAGAGTCTCATTCCCAAAAAACCATCGCAGGAGGAAATTGAAAAAATAGCTCGTGAGCAAAAGTGTATCTCACTTTTCCAGGATGGACTTCTGAAGGCGTTAGCAGGAAAGACAAGCCTTGAAGAAGTGCTGCGCATCACGAAAGAAAATAATAATTTCATCATTAATTCGGTATAAATGTATGGCAGATGCCAACAACCAAGCTGCACCGCAGGCGCCACAACAGGCTTCTGGTGCAAAAATCCGCGTACTTCTTGCTGAGGACGACTCATTCCTCTCAAGTATGTATGTAACGAAGCTCCAACTTACGGGGTTCGATGTTGCACATGCAGAAAATGGCGAACGAGCTTTAGAACTTCTCAAAGAAGGTCCAAAACCCGATATCATTTTGCTTGATATTGTTATGCCTAAAAAGTCAGGCTTCGAAGTTCTCGAGGAAATGAAGAAGAACGCCGACTGGGCAAATATTCCAGTTATTTTGCTTACGAACTTGAGCCAGAAAGATGATGTTGATCGTGGCTTGAGCCTTGGTGCAAGCGATTACCTTATTAAAGCGCACTTTACGCCTTCGGAAGTTGTTTCTAAAATCCAGAAACTTCTCGGGAAATAATTGTCCGTGATGGTTCAGCGTTTGTGCTGAACTCAATACAAACAGCCATCAAGAATACTTTAAACAAAAAGAATGTACGAAAGTTCACAACTCCAACTCGAACAACTCTTTGGTGCCGTGACAGAAAAAGGCGCCTCAGATCTGTATTTAACGGTAGGGAAACCACCGGTTGTTCGTATTCATGGTGACCTTTTGGAACTTACTGATATGCAGGTACAAACGGCAGATGGTATTCGTGCCATGCTCATTGCAATGGTGCCACAAGACCGGCTGCAAAAGTTTGATCAACAAAAATTTCTCGACTTTGCTTACGCCCACAAAGATATCGCGCGATTTCGTATTTCGGCATACTTCCAAAAGGGGAAGGTCTCGCTTGCTATGCGCTATATTCCAAAAGTGATTCCATCGATTGATTCGCTCCGACTTCCTGGGACGCTCAAAAGTTTCACCACTCAGCCCTCTGGCCTCATTCTGTTTGTTAGCCCAAAGGGAAGTGGCAAGTCAACAACTATTGCATCTCTTTTGGACTTTATCAATCACACACAGGCAAAACGAATTATCACGGTTGAGCACCCAATAGAATATGTTCTCCAAAATGATCGAAGTTTTTGCGAACAGCAAGAAGTGGGAGTTGATGTGAACTCTTCGCTTGATGCGCTCCTGGGTGTACAGCGTGGCGGCTTTGATGTGGTTATGGTCAGCAAAATGGATACCCCGGAAATTATTGAGCAGACCATCGCGGTGGCAGAATCTGGTCACCTCGTTTTTGCAACACTTGGTACCCAGTATGCTTCGGAAACCATCAACTGGATTGTGGATCTGTATCCACCCAGCAGGCAAGGGGAGATTCGAACTCGTTTGGCCACCGTACTTACGGGAGTGGTAACCCAAAAACTCATTCCTTCGCTTGAAGACTCGATGGTTCCTGCATGTGAAATTATGATGTCGAACCTGGCGGTGAAAAACATTATTCGCGAAGGCAAGACCTACCAACTCGATGACATGATTGCAACGGGTGCCTCTGAGGGAATGGTTTCATTTGACCGATCGCTGGCTGAGCTTGTTCAAAGTGGGCTCGTGGCAAAAGAAGAAGCCATTAATCATGTCAAAGAAATTCCAACATTTGAATCATTATTACAAGGGTAGTCATGGCACAATTTCAATACAAGGTAAATACAAGAGCCGGCGAGACAAAAATGGGCATCATCCAAGCGGGGAACCAGGATGCTGCTATACGATTGCTCCAATCCCAAGGATTTGTTGTTTTGTCGCTTCGGCAAGAACGATCTTTGGCGAAGAGTATTTCTTTCTCGCTGCGCATCAATGAAAAAGAACTTGTGGTATTTTCACGACAGTTTTCTTTGATGATTGCTTCGGGACTTCCTGTGACACAAGCGTTGCGAATTCTGATCGATCAAACAGAGACACCGCAGTTTCGAGAAGTTATTCGCGCCTTAGTGTTAGATGTTGAAGCTGGTGCTAGACTCTCGGATGCATTAGGAAAATTTCCGGCTGTTTTTGGGAGCTTCTTTGTCAGCATGGTTCGTTCGGGTGAAGCCTCAGGTAAGCTTTCTGAAATGCTCAATCGCGTTGCCGAACAAACCGAAAAGGACTACAACCTTGGCCAGGCAATACGCAGCGCCTTGATCTACCCAGCTTTTGTTGTTGTCTTGTTGGTTGTTATTAGTGTGTATGTGCTTGGTTGGGTGGTTCCACAACTCAAAAGCGTCTTTGATCAGTTTGGAGCACAGCTTCCACTTGCCACACGAATCCTTATTGCTGCATCCAACTTTGTTGTGAACTTCTGGTGGCTGCTCCTTATTATCTTCGTTGGTGTGTACCTCGCTATCAACTATTATATTCACACCGAAGAAGGCCGATACAGCTGGGACTACAACAAGATGCGCCTTCCAATTATGGGATCGCTCATTAACAAAATTGCTGTAACGCGACTCACTCGAAACCTCTCAACTCTCATCTCGGGTGATATTCCTATTGTTGACGCTCTGCACATTGCTTCTAAAGTCCCGCAAAACATGGTACTCGAAGTTGCCATAAACGAAGCAGCCGAAGAAGTCAAAACTGGTGTGCCACTTTCTCAAGCGCTCGAAAAAAGTGGTGGAAAGAATGTTCCGCTCATGGTCACGCGAATGGTAGCAGTGGGGGAGACAACGGGAAATATTGATAACGTCTTGGATAAAGTGGCTGATTTTTATCGCGCTGATATCGACCGAACGATTGCAGTTCTCACCACGCTCCTTGAGCCAGTCATTGTCGTCTTTATTGGAATTGGCGTGTTTATCTTGATTGCGGCTGTTCTGCTTCCTATCTATAACTTAGCAAGTGTTATTCAATAACATAATGACACTCAAAGGTCGAGACAAAAATTGAAGGGAAAATTACCATGGTAAAAAACAATAAAAAAGGCTTTACGCTCGTTGAACTTCTCGTTGTGATCGCAATCATCGCTATCTTGGTCGTTTTGATCTTGGTGGCTTTGGGTGTCGCACGACAGAAGGCTCGAGACAGCCAACGAAAGACCGACGTTCGATCAATCGTAACAGCTCTTGAGCTGTATGCGGACGATCACGGCGGCACATTCCCAGCTGATCAAGATGCATTGTACAGCACAGCATCAGACGGAATGGCAAAGTATCTTCCAAGCATGCCACATGATCCATCAGATTCTACGAAGAAGTATGGATATGCTGCTGGCAAGGTTGGTACCGATGCAGCTGACCTGTCTTCCTATGTTCTTTGTGTAAATTTGGAACAGCCAGGAACGGCTACCAATCCTTACTATCAAGGAAATGGAAGCTCAGACGACACACTTAAGTCGTCTTGCGACGGAACACTGTAATCAGTTGTTTCTTTCTTTTGCAAAGATCGTCTGATCTTTGCAAAGATAAGGAAATATTTCATGACACTACTTGCGATCTTCATATTCATATTTGGTCTCGTGATCGGCTCTGGCCTCAATGCGCTGGAGTTTCGCTATGACAACAAGAAGTCGTTTCTTGTGGGCCGTTCTATTTGCCCACACTGCAAGCATGAGCTTGGTGGATGGGACCTTATTCCGGTGCTTTCGTATCTTTCCCTCAGTGGAAAATGCCGATATTGCAACAAAAAGATTTCGTGGCACTATCCGGTCATCGAAGTGCTTACGGCCGTGAGTTTTACTTTGTACGCACTGTTCTCTGACTTCATTGATCACACGGAGCTTTTCTCTTTTTCGTTCTTTGTGAGCCTCTTTGCAGGATTTGTCATTATTACTTTGTTGGTTTTCTTGCTCCTGTACGATGCTCATCACCAAATTCTTCCGAATGGAATTCTGTTGCTCTTGGGGGTTGTTGGCGCGCTTGCCTCATGGTTTATTTTTAACCAGACACTTGTAAATATTTTGCTTGGTGCGGTCATTGGGTTTGGATTTTTCGGGCTTATGTATCTTGTCTCGAAAGGGAAGTGGATTGGATTTGGCGATGTGAAGTTTGGTATTGCCCTCGGTCTCACGCTCTCTTCGCCTTTAATCTTCTTCTGCTTGTTCGCTGCGTACATCATTGGTGCTGTTTATGCAGGATTCGTGTTGGCGCGAAAAGAAAAGGGCATGAAAGACAAGATTGCTTTTGGCCCGTTCCTTTCCTTGGCGGCCATCCTCGCGCTTATTGTTGGGCCCAACATCATCCACTGGTACATTGGACTTTTATGAAACCGAACACGAACGTGCAACGCCAATACCAAGAGCAAGGTTTTACACTCATTGAAATGATTATTGTTATCGCGCTTATTGCTGTAATGATCGCATTTACCATTCCAAACTTACGTGACGGAAGATCTCGGCAAGAAGTGCGCCAGGCCCGTGATCAATTCACGGCCGATCTGCGATTTGCGCAAAGCTTGGCAACGGAACAAAATATTCAAAAGAAAGATCAAGCCCAAGTCTACACCGTTGGTGTGTATATAAATAAAGCGGGGAATTCGTACACCATATTTGAAGACAGTGACACCACGGCTGGCTTCTCGGGCGATGACATCGTCGTAAAAAAGGTTGCGCTTACTGATAACGCATTCATTAAAACGGTGAATACGAATGTTGCTTCACCTGGCTCGATTCAAGACGATACCTCGCTCTCGGCTCTCACGGTAACTTTTTTACCTACAACCAGTGGCGCGGCAAATGCTGGCTCGCCGATGTGTCTCGAGGAGTCATGTCAGACCAACGTATACTTCCGATTTGCTCATCGCTTGCTCTCTGCTTATTCTCTCGATAGCGTTGCAAACGCTTCGGGTCTTATCCAAAACTTATGAAACATTCCTTGAACAAACAATCTGGATTTACACTCGTCGAAGCAATTGTTGCTATCGGTATTCTCGCATCGGCACTTTTGGCGACACTTGTTCTTGCAACGCAGTCCATTAACGTGACTGATGTCGCACAAAACAAAACACAAGCGGAATTTCTTGCGGAAGAAGGAGTGGAACTCGTTCGTGCTTTTCGTGAAAGCAACAACGCATTTATCCATTATTCTCCAAACTGTACAACAAACTGTAACGCAACGGTGAACTTCGCGGACATTACAAAGAATCTGTCGATAGGTCAATCCATTACGTTCAATATGGATGCAAAGGGTGCAGAGAATCGTGAAGGACGTGTGTGTATTGATGAATACACAAGCCCACAAAGCCCTGACTGTTATGCTTTGTATAAAGAATCTACTTCGCAGTACGTTGTTCGTTCTCAAGGAAATGATGTAACCCGGTTTAAACGAATGATTACCTTGACGAAGAAGCAAGACACCGATGCTGATACGAACACCAAAATTCCATACATCGAAGTTGCGGCTACCGTTCAATTCTACAATCGTGGACTTGTGGCACCTTCGGCCTATACGCTTACAACACAACTTTATGATTGGACAAGCCAATGACCAAGAATAGGTACAATCAAGGTTACACGCTCGTTGAGGCCATTGTCGCACTTGGTATTTTTGTGCTTATTTCGGCACTTGCAACTGGTGCATTCATCTCTATTTTGAGCGCACAAAAGAAGACGCTGGCAAGCCAGAGCGCGAGCCAACAGCTTCGCTACTTTCAAGATGTTATTTCACGTGATATTCGTGCCGCAAAACTTGTGACCTGCAACAATCCCAGCGCCGATTCCACGAAGCTGGTTATTAATCGCGACGCAACAGGCGATTCCCAGACAACATATGAGTGGGATCAGAACACTCACAAAATAACGCAGCTTTCTACGGAAAGCGGAACCCCCGCTGACAATGCATCAAGTATTGTTGATGTGAACGTTACCCGATTTGCCGCGTACTGTCATGATATTGGCTCGGGAAAAAGTTATGTGACGATTTCCATTTCGGTGGCCGGTGTCGCGCAGCCATTTCAGGTGAGCATCATGCCACGAATGGGGGAGGCACAATGAAATTTACAAAAAACATGCAGTCTAATTCTGGATCCTCGCTGCTCTACGTCATCTTGATGTTGGGAATCATGTTTGTGATTTCTTTCTCTGTGTCGGCACTTTCGATTTCCGAACTTAACACGGTGCAGGTGAATCAGCGAAGTCAGAAAGCATTCTATCTTGCTGAAGCCGGTGCGGAGCGAGCATTGTATGAAGAAAGCAAGGTTCCTGGCGCTGATCTTTCTTCGCCAAACACCATCGCTGTTGGTGAGGACTCGTACACCTACGGATTGGTTTCCGGTGGATCCATAGAAAAGACGCAGGTGACACTTTCGAAGAATACGAGCGGAGTAGAATCGAGCACGAAAAAGATCTACCTTTTCGATCCGAATCGCTTGCAAGATGGTTCTTATGCAACAACGAGTGGCACAACGGTAAGTTTCCGATGTGTTTCGTGTAGTGCGAATAATCCTGCACCCGGACTTGACGCTGACAACCTTGAAGTAACGTTGTACTCATTTGATCCTGCGAATGTTTCTTCGTTTGATACCAGTAAGCTTACTTCGAGTAAGACAACATCGTTTGATGCTACTGATGAAAGTAATATTAAGATTGATACGCACTACTTCCAGAATATGTCCGCGTACACGGCAGCAGGAACAGCGGGCCTCGATGTGACCGGAACCAGCTCGCTCGGGAACGAACTTCTTTATATGATTGAGCTTCACTCGGTGCAGCAAGAGCACGCACAAGAGATTTACGAAGTTTCCTTCAGCCATGCCGTTTCGGGAAAGAATTCTCCAACGATTCGATCCGTTGGCCAGGTGAATAACTCGGCGCTGGGCGGAGATGCGCGGCGAGCGCTCGAAGTAACCTTCAGCCAGACGAACAATGCACTCGATGTCTTCGGTTATACCTTGTTCGATGGCGGCGACATCGATAAGTTTGCCTTGTAGGATTCAGGAGCCTAACCCTCGACTTTTGAGCTCGTTTTTTGCTATACTGAAGCGGAAATGACAAAGCCCGAAGCCAAAAAAAGAATAGAGAAACTCCGCCACCTCATTGATTATTATCGTGAACAGTATCACGTATATGACAAGTCGGTTATTGCTGACTCGGCGCAAGACACGCTCAAAAAAGAGCTTGTTGAGCTTGAGACGCAATTTCCTGAGTTTCTTACGCCAGATTCTCCTTCGCAGCGCGTTGCTGGGCGACCTCTCGGTAAATTTGAAAAGGCCGAGCACTCACGGCCCGTTTTGTCACTACAAGATATTTTTTCGTTTGAGGAATTTTTGGAATGGAAAAAACGAATTACCAAACTGCTTCCAAGCACTGCCAAGCTTGATTATTTTTGCGAGTTGAAGCTTGATGGCCTCACTATGGTTTTAACGTACGAAGATGGACTCTTTGTTCGTGGCGCAACGCGTGGCAACGGTCGGATAGGGGAAGACGTGACGCAGAACCTGAAAACAGTTGGGTCTATTCCGTTGAAGTTGAAGCCACGAAAAAATATGCCGAAGGTTATTGAGGTTCGTGGTGAAGTGGTGATGACCAAGAAAGAATTTGATCGCATTAACAAAATCCAAGAAAAAGCGGGTAAACAGATCTATGCAAACCCACGGAACACAGCTGCCGGAACAATTCGTCAGTTGGATGCAAAGATTACTGCTGCACGAAAACTTGATTTCTTTGCCTTTGAACTCATAACCGATCTAGGCCAAACAACGCACGAGCAGGTGCACGATATTTTGAAAGAACTTGGTTTTAAAATTAACCCACACAACGAACTCGCAAAGAATGACGCGGATGTGCAGAAGTATTTAGACAAGTGGGAAACAAAGCGAAAGAAACTTGATTATGGCACTGACGGTGTTGTGATTGTCGTGAATGATATTGATTATGAAAAGGATCTTGGAAGTGTAGGAAAAACCGAGCGATGGATGGTAGCGTACAAGTTTCCGGCCGAGCAAGTTACTACCGTGGTAGAAAACATTATTCCACAGGTTGGGCGAACGGGTGTGATTACGCCTGTTGCTGTTATGAAGCCAGTGAAGGTTGCTGGGTCAACGGTAAGCCGTGCAACGCTTCACAATGAAGACATCATGCAAAAACTAGATATTCGTATCGGCGATACGGTGATCTTACAAAAGGCAGGAGATGTTATTCCGGAAATTGTAAAAGTACTGCCTGAGCTTCGTACCGGAAATGAAAAGAAATTTGTATTCCCAAAAAAGTGTCCCGTGTGTGGCTCCGAAGTGAAGCGTGTAAGTGGCGAGGCGGCCTATAAATGCTTGAATCGAGAGTCCTGTGCCGCACAAGAAGTGGAACAACTCATTCACTTTATCTCCAAACCTGGTTTTGACATGGAAGGTTTTGGTCCGGCAATTATCGAACAGCTCATTGATGCGGGCTTGGTAACGCAACCCGCAGATTTCTTCCAACTGCAGCCGGGCGATATTTCTCCGCTGGAACGACTCGGCGAAAAGAGTGAACAAAACCTCATTGAATCAGTGAATGCTCGTCGCAAAATTACGTTGGCAAAATTTATCTACTCACTCGGTATTCCTTTGGTTGGGGAGCAGACCTCTGCAGACATTGCAGCGTTCATTGAGCACGAAAATATCTTCAACGCCCGAAAACCTCTTGAAGCTGCAGTGAAAAAACTTTCTGAAACACCCGTGGAAGAGTTTGCGCATATCGAAGGCATTGGTCAAAAAGTTGCCGAAACCATTCATGGATATTTCAAGAATCCACAAATGAAAAAGCGTGTGGAGCATCTTTTGAGACAAGATATCTCGCTTATTAAGCCAGAGCGTGTTCACGAGAAGAAAGGCGTTGCCGGAAAATCGTTCATTTTTACTGGTTCTATTTCTATGCCGCGGTCTTTGGCAAAGGAAAAAGTAAAACGTTTGGGCGGCAAAGTGGTGAGTTCGGTTTCAAAAAATACTGATTTTGTTGTGGCGGGGGACGAAGCGGGCTCCAAGCTCACGAAGGCGCAGGACCTTGGCGTAAAAATTATCGATGAAGATGAATTTAAGAAATTGATTGGAGAATAACACACGAACCCCAACGGCGAGCTCGCGGTTGGGGCAGAACGGAATTAACGACGGCCATGGAGTGCCACTAGCTCGCCCTTGGCCCTGTCGTAGTAGGGGTTGCTCTCGTCCACCTTGTAGCAACCACTGTCGAGTCGTCCGCTGCAGTGCTTGCAGACCGGCAGGAGATCCTCGATCAGCAGCTTGAAGGCTTGTACGGCATCCGTGTCCACGACGTTGAGGTGCATGCACTGCGGGCATGGGAAGATCGGGATCAGCACCATCGCCACTTCGGTTTGACCGCCGGCCCACTCGGGCTTTCGGGCTGCGAGTTCATACATTGCTTCGCTCCTTGGCTGGGGTGAGAGACGTCACATCAAGATATACAACTTTTGCAACAATTGTCAATAGGAACCCTATGATACTTATCCCACAGTGGAAAGATTACGAACTTCTCGATTCCGGTAACGGCCGGAAGCTTGAGCGCTTTGGTTCGGTTATTGTTGATCGCGTAGAAACCCAAGCAATTTGGAAGCCATCGCAAACACAGGACCTGTGGGATACGGCCTGGGCAGTCTTCCAGAAGACGGGTGACAAAACAGGAAGCTGGCAGATTAAGAAAAATGTTCCCCAAAACTGGACAGTGACCTTTGAAAAAGTCACGTGTGTTTTGCACCTTACCGCCTTTGGTCATGTAGGAATTTTTCCTGAACAAGCCGTGCAGTGGGAGTGGGCTTCAAAAAAGATTCGTGTGGCGAAAAAGCCAGTGACATTGCTCAATCTTTTTTCATACACCGGCGCCTCAACCTTGGTGGCTGCAAGTGCAGGAGCAAGTGTTGTGCATGTTGATGCCTCAAAGCCAGCTATCACGTGGGCCAATGAAAACCAAAAGGCATCGAAGCTACAAGACCCGAAGATTCGTTGGATTCCGGATGACGTGGTGAAGTTTGTTCAGCGCGAGATTCGTCGGGGCAATAAATACGATGCGATCATTATGGATCCGCCAAAATATGGCCGCGGAACACATGGGGAAGTGTGGCAGTTCGAAGAAGCTATCGCTCCACTTTTGCAAGATGCCGTAAAACTTCTTGCTCGGGATGCCTTGTTTATGATCGTGAATGCTTATGCGGTTCCAATCTCGCCAACCACTTTGCACAATGTTGTTGCTGATTATGCACCAAAGGGCTCCATCGAAGTTGGCGAGTTAGGCCTTCAGGAGTTGCAGTCAAAGCGGATCTTGCCAATGTCACTTTTCGCCCGTTGGGAGCGATAAGTTCTCTATCATTAAACTTGAGATACACATGAATGAAAGTGGTCCAAAATTTGAACAACCAGTAAATATTGTGGAATACCAACCAGAGGACAGAGAATCGCTCATTCAGCAAGTTGCTGAACTTCAGGACTCTCTGTGGGAAAAAGAGCCGGATGTTTTGAAGCCAGGATCTGAGATGTGTGTTGACTATGCCGACAAAATGCTCAAAAAGGTCTCGGAGAGTAATGGCAAGATCTATCTAGTGAAAGAACAGGAAAAAGTTGTAGGCCACATGATTGTGTATGTTGATGGAAACAAGGCTGAAGAAAATGTAGAATTTCTTCACGTTTCTGACCTCAATGTATCGAAGCCGTATCAGAGCAAGGGGATTGGCTCCAAGCTTTTGCAGCAAGCAGAAGACTATGCAAAGTCACTGGGGTTAGGGTATTTGCGACTCACATACCGCGCTTCAAACCCAGACGCTGGCAGGCTCTATGAAAAGGTTGGCTACGAACCCCTGTATGTGCGACTCCAGAAGCAGATCGAGCGCTCTTGAAATTCCCACCTCTTTCTGTTATGGTTTATCCATCTTTTGAACAACAAACATGCAACTTTCCCGCGAAGATATAGAAAAATTGAGTCTGTTGGCTCGAATCGAACTGACCGAAGAAGAAAAAGAGAAGTATCGTAAAGAAATTACGCAGGTTTTGGATTATGTTGACCAGCTTTCCGAAGTAAATACGGACGGCGTTGTTCCTATTGCGCATGTCACGGGGTTGTTTCAAGAACTTCGTGAAGACATGGTGCAACCAACGCCGGGCGCTGCTGATCTCATTGCGCTTGCTCCAGAATCTGCCGATAACCAGATTAAGACCAAGAAGGTGCTCTAATGGACTTGCTTGATTTTTCGCTTGTAGATCTTTCTAAAAAAATCAGGGATAAAGAAGTCTCGATTTTGGAAGTGACACAGTCAGCCATGAAACGCTTGAGTGAAGTGGAACCAAAAGTTGATGCGTACTTGGATGTCTACAACAACGAAGTAGAGCAACAAGCCAAAGAACTTGATAAAAACCTCGATGAAACCAAGGGCCCGCTTTACGGAATTCCCGCATCGCTTAAAGACGTCTTAATGTTGAAGGGCAAAAAAATTACCGCTGCTTCAAAGGTTCTTGATAATTATATTGCTCCCTACACGGCAACCTCAGTGGCAAAACTTCAGAAGGCCGGTGCCATTTTCACGGGCAAAGTGAACACTGATGAATTCACGATGGGTGCCTCAACGGAAACCTCTGCCTACAAAATTACAAAAAATCCATGGGATCTCAATCGCGTTCCTGGTGGCTCTTCAGGTGGTTCGGCCGTTTCGGTTGCAACGGGAACAGCGGTATATTCGCTCGGAACTGACACGGGTGGATCCATTCGCCAGCCAGCCAGCTTCAATAATATTGTTGGTTTGAAGCCTACCTACGGCCGTGTTTCGCGTTACGGCGAAATTCCTATGGCAAGTGGACTCGATCAAACAGGACCTATGACGCACACGGTAGAAGATGCGGCAATCGTTTTGGATGCCATCACCGGGCAAGACCCGCGCGATGCAACCAGTTTGCATGACCCAAAAGAATCTTTCTATGCCAACCTCATTGCGAATCAAGATATCAAGGGTATGCGCATTGGTATACCAAAGCAATATTTCGGAATAGGTCTAAGTCCCGAGGTGCAAGAGGTTCAAGATGTGGTATGGCCAGCAATCAAGCAGCTCGAAAATCTTGGTGCGGAACTGGTAGAAATTTCCTTGCCTCACGTAAAGTACACACTGCCTATTTATTACATTGTTACCCCCGCCGAAGTTTCATCAAACATGGCACGATACGATGGTATCCGTTACGGCATGCGAAGCGAAGAAGCCCAAGATCTTTTGCAAACGTACATGAAAACGCGCCGAGAGTTTTTGGGAACAGAAGTGAAACGCCGCATCTTGATTGGTTCGTATGTTTTGTCTGCTGGTTATTACGATGCGTACTACAAAAAAGCCCAAGCTGTTCGCCGCATCGTGATTGACGAATTCGCCGAAGCCTTCAAAAATGTTCACGCGATTGTTTCGCCAACGTCTCCAGTTGCGCCGTTCAAGATTCATGAACGCCAGAATGATCCTTTGTCGATGTACTTAGCCGATGTCTACACGGTAGCTGCAAACCTTGCCGGAATTCCTGCGATGTCTGTTCCTGCTGGATTTACAAAATCCGGTTTGCCCATCGGTATGCAGCTCATGGGAAAGCAACTTGATGAATATAGTATTTTGCGACTAGGTCACGCCTACCAAAAAGTGACAAAGTGGCACAAAGAAAAACCACCCGTGGTGAAATAATGGGCAAACAACAAAAACTGAGAGAACAACGCAGAATAGAGCGAGAGCTCGAAGAAGTTTCTTCGGAAAAACGTGGCAAGACGTGGTTGGTTTCAACGGCGGTTATTGCCATCGTTGCTGCGGCTTCTGTTTGGTTTATTATTTATAATCAAAACGCTAAGAAAGGGGACACCGTGAACAACGCAACCAATAATACGGCCACAACATCGACGGACGCAAAAGATCCTATTGTGACTATTCAGACTGCTAAGGGGAATATCGTTCTTGAACTTTTTCCAAAGGTGGCACCAAAAACTGTTGAAAACTTTGTAAAGCTTGCGAAACAAGGGTTCTACGATGGAACAACCTTCCATCGCGTGGTCAACGACTTCGTTATTCAGGGTGGCGATCCACTCTCGAAAAACAAAACAGCGACCAACGTTGGAACGGGTGGCCCAGGTTACCAATTTGATGATGAAATAAGTGCCAAGGCGCTCGGGCTTTCCGATACACTCATACAGCAGTTGCAAACAAAGGGGTACAAGTTTAACGATTTACTGCCTTCAATTCATATCAAGGTGGGAACGCTTGCGATGGCAAATAGCGGACCAAATACCAACGGCTCGCAGTTCTTTATTGTAACAACCAAAGACCAACCGCAGCTTGATGGTCAATACACGGCATTTGGACAAGTGAAGTCTGGTATGGATGTAGTTCTTAAAATTTCTCAGGGCGATGAAATGCAAAAAATTACGGTTCAAGAGTAACCAACGGGCGTTCCATGCCTTCATGTCAAAGTTGCAAAAAGGACTTTACAATAACCGATCAGGACCGGTCGTTTTACTATAAAATTAACGTTCCTGAACCAACGTGGTGCCCCCAGTGCCGAATGATTCGAAGAATGGCATTTCGGAGAACCCGATATCTTTACATGCGAGATGTTGTTGGAAGTGATAAGAAAGTTCTTTCACCTTTTCCGCCTGATTCGCATCTGACAATCTATCATAGTGATTATTGGGATTCTGATAAGTGGGACGCAAAAGACTATGGTCGGGATTACGATTTCTCCAGACCATTTTTTGAGCAGTTTCGTGAACTCATGCACGAAGTGCCCTGGAGCCACGCCTATAACGTCGAAGGTACGAACAGTGAGTATTGCAGTGATGTAATTTCACTGACAAATTGCTACCTTATTTTCAATAGCGGTTACTCTGAAAATTGCTACTATGGAAATGAATTCTTACACTCACGTAATTCGATTGACTGTACGAACCTTCGAGACAGTCAGCTCTGTTACGAATGTCTCGATTGTGAACGATGCTACCAATGCGTAAGTTGCCAGGATTGTTTCGGTTGCACGAATGTCTCGTATTCATATAATCTCCGGGATTGTCACGATTGTGTCGGATGTGTGAATTTGAAACACAAGAGTTACTGCATCTTTAACGAACAGTATTCAAAAGAAGAGTACGAAAAGAAAGTTGCAGAGCTTCAACTTGGGAGCCGAAAGGGGATACGCAACGTTCAGGATGAGGTGATGAGGCTTCGACTTGCGCTGCCGCAAAAGTACATTCACGGTGTTGGCAACGAAGATGTTACGGGCGATTACCTTAACCACTGTAAGAATGCAGAACAATCATTTGTTTGTAACGATCTCGAAGATTGCAAATACAATCAGTATATTTTGTTTGTGAAGTCCAAGGATTGTTATGACATTACCATTGCAGGAGGAGAACTTTGCTACGAGCTGGAAGAAGCTGGTGGCTACAACGTGAAGCTTTCGCTCTTGGCTGTTTCGAAGGATGTAACGAACGGAAGGTTGACCTTCTCCGATATTGAATATGTTGCCAACTGTATTAATGGTCACGATCTTTTTGCATGTGTAGGGTTAAAAAATGCATCGTACTGTATCTTTAATAAACAGTACACGAAAGAAGAGTACTTTGCTTTGAAAGATAAAATTATCCAACACATGAAAGACATGCCGTACCGCGATTCTCTCGGTCGGGTATACTCATACGGCGAATTTTTCCCACCAGAATTTGCGCTTACTCCATACGAAGAGACGATTGCGCAAGAATATTTTCCATTGCCTCCTGGTGAGATAAAGAAATTCGGATTTGTTCCAAAAACGCATACAGACAATACGTTCACCGCAACACTCGAAAAGATTCCTGACTCAATTGTCGAAGTGAAAGATGAGGTAACAAAAGAGCTCTTGCCGTGTGACGACAATGGTATGTGTCAGCATGGTTGCACAAAAGCGTTTAAGGTTATTCCTCAAGAGCTCGCATTTTATCGGGAAATGGGCTTGCCGTTGCCTTCAAGGTGTCACAACTGTCGACACCACGAAAGAATGGGGAAGCGCAATCCTTTGCAACTTCACCATCGGCAATGTATGTGCGAACTTGATCATAAACATGCAGGCACGGGTTGCTGCACAAATGAATTTGAAACAACCTTTGCTCCAGATAGAAGTGAAAAAGTCTTTTGTGAGACCTGCTTTCAGCAAGCGACGGAATGAGCCTTGCAATAAATAGGGAAGCGTGATAGAGTATCTGCATCTTCTTGCTCGACGTCGAGCAAGTTATTTGATGCTATAAGGCGGCGTAGCTCAGTGGTAGAGCAGAGGAATCATAATCCTCGTGTCGGGGGTTCAATTCCCTCCGCCGCTACCAAGGATGTCGCGGGGTGGAGCAGTGGCAGCTCGTCGGGCTCATAACCCGGAGGTCGGCGGTTCGAATCCGCCCCCCGCAACCAAAAGATCGAATAGCCAGAATATACGTGACAAGTCTTTTCGATTACATTACAATACATGGCGGTATGGAGCTTGCTTCAGCTGATTAGAGCGCTCTTTCACAAACGAAGTCGCGATTCAGAAGAATTGCACCTTCGTTTGTGAAACTGTCACGAGGACTCGGTTTCTTGCATTGTGACTGGTTTGGAGCGGTAGCTCAGCTGGTTAGAGCGCGTCCCTGTCACGGACGAGGTCGCGGGTTCAAATCCCGTCCGCTCCGCCAGTCAGAATGCAAGAACGGCGGGTTCAATCAGTTGACTCCGCCATCAAAAAACTCTTCCGAAAGGAGGAGTTTTTTGTTATACTCGCAGCATGGAAAAACATTACGACATCTACAAATCCGGCGGAATTATTCTTCGGGACAAAAAACTTTTGGTTGAGAAATCCATCGGAAAAGATTTTTATATCGCGCCAGGTGGATCCATTGAAGCAGGGGAGAGCTCCAAGCAGGCGTTGGTCCGTGAGTTGATGGAAGAGTTTTCGATAACAACGCACGAAGAAGATTTTGAACCTTTTGGCACTTTTTACGCAGAGGCGGCGGGTCAAGAAACAAAAGTTATCCGAATGGATGTTTTTATTGTTAAAAAGTTCGAAGGTGAACCAACACCTTCGAGTGAAGTTGAATTCATCAAATGGATCGATTCTGATATTCCTGCCGACATAAAAGTCGGTTCGATTTTTGAGCATGAAGTGATTCCGAGGTTGAAAGAGCGGGGTCTGATTAGTTGGTACTTTTCGTATTGAAAGGAGCTTGATTTTTCCAAGCTTTTGTTTTTGAGTTTTTCTCTTTAAAAGGCTACAATAGCGAAGCATATGATTACATTAATCCACACCGCAGATGTGCATCTTGGCGTAAAGTTTCGTCGTCTGGGGGCTCGCGCACAAGAGATGACGGATTTGCCAAAAACAGCCTTCAAAAAGGTCTGTGATTTGGCTATTTCGCGACATGCTGATGCCATGCTTATCTCCGGTGATTTGTTTGACTCCAATACGCCGTCAGAGGCTTTGGTAAAGTTTGCCGAGGCGGAATTAGCGCGTGTTGCAAAAGCTGGCGTGCGCGTTGTGCTGATTGCAGGAACGCATGATCGCCTCGAAGGCAATGCCGTCTTGCTTCGAATGAGCCTGCCTGCCCATGTCACCTTGCTCCTTCCAGAAAAACCTCAAATTGATTTTCGCGATATCGATCTCACGGTATGTGGATTCTCAAACATTTTTAACAAGTCCGTTGAGAGCCCGTTGGCGAAGCTTACTCCGCACAACCCGTGCAAGTTTTCTGTCGCGATGCTACACGCCTCGCACGCTATTGAATCCAAATATGCTGCCGATGATTACCCAGTGCCTACCTTAGAAGTAGAAAAATCACCATTTCACTACATTGCTTTTGGGCACTGGCATCGTGCGCAAGAAATCGTTAAAAATAAGGCGTGGTACGCCGGAAGCCCAGAAACATTGAAGCTTGAAGACAAGGGGAGCGGTAAGGCCCTGGTGGTAATGTTGGCTGATGATGGCAATGTTTCCATTGAGCCGGTCCAAACGGGCCAAATTCAGTTTGACGAAAAAGAAGTAACGGTTGATTCGGAGATGACGTATGAAAAATTACAGCAAAAGATACTTGAGGGTGCTGATCAGTTTTTGAGTCGAAAGGTTGTTTTGCGAGGAGTGATTGCTCCAACCCAATTTATTGACCGCGAAGCACTGAAATCAGATGTCCGTGATGCATTTTTCTCTTTGGATATCGAAGATCAAACAGCGGTAGAACTTACACCCGAAAGCTTAAATGCCTTTCCCGATGAATTGGTCATTGGGCAGTTTGTTCGCATTCTGCAAAGTGAAATAGAAATAGAAAAAGATGCAGCGAAAAAGAAACGACTCGAAAAAGCTCTGCAGTATGGCATTGCGCTTATCTCTGGAAAGGTGGAACTGTAATGCGTATCACGAGACTCCAACTGAAGAATTTTCGGAAGTTCAAAAACTTGGATCTTCCTTTTGATGCAGGGTTCAATGTTGTTCTTGGGCCTAACGAGCAAGGCAAATCTACGCTCGTGCATGCATTGATCGCCGGACTTTTTTATAATCCGCTTTTGAAGCCAAGCAAAAATGTTCTTGAACATCAGTCGTGGGGTAGTGAAGAGTTGTATGCCATTTCTCTGGAGTTTGATGCTGTGGGAGAGAAATATATTCTGACAAAAGATTTCCAAAACAAGTATTTGCTCCTGCGCGATGCAAAAGGAAAATCGTGGAAAACATTTCCTGAAGTTTCTGCCAAGATGGCCGAAATTTCTGGACTTTCGAGCCCAACACTGTATGAATCTTCAGCCTGTATATATCAAGATCGCGTTGCCGAGCTCCACTCCTCCAAAGCTGAGCTTGCCAAAGTTTTGCAGGAACTTGTAACGAGCGAAGGTCAGGATGTGAACGTCTTGTCACTTGTTCGGGCATTGAATCGAGAAATTCAAAAGATGAAAAAAGGATTTGATCGTGACGTTTCTGACCCAGGAATCTTGCGAACGGTGACAGATCAACTTGAACAAAAGCGCACCAGATATACTGAGCTCGAGATACGAAGCAATACGATCGTTTCGCGCCAAGAACAGATTGGATCCGCCAAGAAAACATTGGAAGAACTTGCCAAGCGCAAGAGCGTCTTAGAAAATGTCGTTTCCAAAAGTTCAGAGGCGAAAGAGCTCCAAAAAGAACTGGTTGCTATCAACAAAGAATATGAGCGAATAAATGGTCTTCTGAAACAGCTTGAGGACCTTGAGAAAAAATCCGCAGACTTACGAGAAGCCAAGGGGTCTTCTGAGGACCTTGGAAAGATGCGAGAAGAAGTAGAGAAACTTGCTGAGCTCAACGCCGTTCTTTCTGCAGTTCAAAAAGATGTTGCCAAAAAACAGGCGCCAGAAACCTACGTGGGCGGAAAAGGGAATTTGGATATTGGATTCTTTGTTTTTGCGGCAGCATTCGGCATTCTTGGCGTTGTCGGATTCTTTGCTTCCAAGCTGTTTTTGCTCTCGTTTGGGGTAGCGATCATCTTGCTCGTTCTTGCGCTAACGGAACGATCGAAAAAACGGAAGGTAACGGTTGATGTGAGCGGCCATGAAGATGAGAAGATTTCCGAGGTAGCACAACTCCAAAAAGAAATTAGTGAACGCTTGAGTCGTTTGCAGGTTGCATCCCTCGAAGAGGCGAGAGCGAAGCTCTTGGATTTGGAAAACACCGAGCGAACCAGGCGTGAAGTGGCTGCAAAAATTGAAGCATTGGAAGGACAAACTTCGAAGCAAGACCTGATCTCTGCTCGCGAAGAACTTGCTGTACAAAAGATTGGTCTTGAGAAAATCGCAAAAGATCTCAACATCGAAGAAAAAGATTTCATGAAAATGGTTGAGATGGAGCAAGAACTTTCCGATGTGACTGCTCGTTTGCAGCAAGCGCAAGAAGATATTCGCGCACATGAGGCCGTGATTGAGAGTCTTGGGTTTAGCGAAGGCGAATTTGAAGAGTTGAAGCAAGAAATAAAAGAGCTTGAACTCGAACAACGAAAAGTGCAATCGCGAATATATATGTACGAAAAGATTCGCGATACTTTAGGTGAAGCACAAAAGCGCACGATGAGCTCCGTGCAGGATATTCTGCAGGATTCCATCGAAAAGTTTTTACCACAAATAACGGGCGGTAGGTATGAAAAGGTTCGCGTGGGAAATGCTCTGGAGATTGAAGTATTTTCAAAAGAACGTGGTGACTTTGTAAATCCAAAAGGGAACTTGAGCCAGGGAACCATCGATCAAATTTATCTGGTTGCGCGATTTGCTTTGGCACGTGCACAATCCGAAGGCAAGTTTCCGCCACTTATTTTAGATGATCCATTTGTGACATTTGATGCAGGCCGCAAATCACACACCGCTCGATTGATTCAAGAACTCACAAAAGATTTTCAAGTATTTTTGTTCACATATTCTGATGAGTACAATTCATTTGCCGATAAAGTAGTAGAGCTCACAAACGCATGAACGAAGCCCAACTTCTTGATGATTTAAATGAAGAGCAAGCCGCGGCCGTCACGCACAAAGACGGTCCGCTTTTGATTGTTGCGGGCGCAGGCACGGGGAAGACCACCGTTATTACGCGTCGCTTAGCCTGGCTCATCCAAAAAGGCTTTGCTGCCCCAGATGAACTGCTTGCCTTAACCTTTACAGAAAAGGCTGCAGCCGAAATGGAAGAGCGCGTTGATAAACTGCTTCCCATGGGCTACGTGGACCTGTGGACTCTGACGTTCCACGGTTTTTGCGAACGAATTTTGCGTGAACATGCTTTGGAAATTGGCCTTGACCCGGGTTTTAAAGTTTTAAGCCAAGCAGAAACCTGGCTGTTCTTGCGTGAACACTTGTATGATTTTAATTTAGAATACTACCGGCCGCTTGGAAACCCAACACGATTTTTGTATGCTTTGATCTCGCATTTCAGCCGCGCCAAAGATGAAAATATATCACCGGAAGAGTACCTGGCTTTTGCCGGCGAACTTGAAAAGACAAACTCAGAATTGGCTGCGGCCGAAGTTGACCCAGACAAAAAACAAATTCTCGAAGAAGAAATGAAGAAGACGCGAGAAATTGCGGACGCCTATGTTTTGTATCAGAAGAAGATGGCCGAAGCAGGGAATATGGACTTTGGAGATCTCATTCTCTACGCATTGAAACTTTTTCATGATCGAAAAAGTTTGCTTGCCAAGTATCGTGAGAAGTTTAAGTTTATTTTGGTGGATGAATTCCAAGACACTAACTTTGCGCAGTATGAACTGGTGAAATTGCTCGCCGCACCAAGAAATAATCTTACGGTGTGTGGTGATGATGATCAAAGTATCTATAAGTTTCGTGGCGCCGCAGTTTCCAACATTCTTGGATTCAAGCGCGATTTTCCTCAGGCAAAAGATGTGGTGCTCACAAAAAACTATCGCTCAACACAGGCAATTCTCGATGTTGCATATCAATCGATTCAGCTGAACAACCCGGAGCGACTCGAGACCAAGCTTAATATCTCCAAAAAACTGCAAGCACAAAAAGAAAATGCCGAAGCTCCCAGCGTTCTACACTTTGAAACGGAGTACGATGAAGCCATGGGCGTTGCGGCGAAGATCTTGGAGCTACGCGAAAAAGATGCTGAACTTGCCTGGAGCGATTTTGCTGTTTTGGTTCGCTCTAATGCGCAGGCAGAACAATTCACCGAAGTTCTTGACCGCAAGGGTATTCCGTTCCAGTTTGTTGCATCGCGTGGCTTGTTTGCGGAGCCAACGATTATGGATTTGTGCGCCTATTTGCGAATACTGAACAATCCTTTTGACAATATCAGCGCCTTCCGAATTTTGTCGTCGCCATTTTTTGGTTTCGATATGTTGGATGTCACAAAGCTTCAGGCAGAGGCACGCAGGAAAAATATTCCTTTGCTCGATGCGTTGCAAGATGTCAATGAACTTGTTTCCGTTTCAGATTCAACCAAGAAGGATGCCACAAAGCTTCTGGAGATGATAGCAAAGCACGCCGGTATGGCAAAAACAAAAACTGCCGGCAAAATCTTGTATCAATTTATTGGTGACATTGGCTATGTTCGAAATCTTCTGCAAGAAGATTCGGCTGCTTCGAAAAAGAAAATTCTTAACATCGCAGAATTTTTCAAAATGATCCGTGATTTTGAAACGGCGAATGCGAACAATTCGCTATCAAATTTCTTAGATGAATTAGATCTCTTGCAAGAAGCAGGGGAGGACCCGGCGCCTGCTAATCCAGAAGAAGGTCCGGATATGGTTTCGGTTATGACGGTTCATTCAGCGAAAGGCCTTGAGTTTGAGTATGTTTTTGTGGTGAATTTGGTTTCGGATCGGTTTCCTTCGCGAGCTCGAAGCGAAGCGATTCCACTTCCAAAAGCCCTGATTCGTGAAGCTGTGCCAGAAGAAGAAGCACACGTGCAAGAAGAACGACGTTTATTTTACGTAGCACTAACACGTGCACGTCACGGCCTTTTCCTTACGAGCGCAAAAGACTACGGCGGCAAACGAAAGAAAAAACCCAGTGTCTTTTTGCAGGAAACACAATCACTTCTCGAATCGAAACAAGTTCCCGCCATTGATGCCCTTCAGGAGCACACCGACGAAGAAGCTGAACAACACCAGAACTTTGAGTTGGTTCTGCCGTCCAAGTTTAGCTACACACAGCTGGCCGCTTTTGAGACGTGTCCTCGTCAGTACCAGTATGCGCACGTCTATAAAATTCAGCCGCCTGGGCGCCATACGTTGAGCTACGGAAAATCTATTCATGCTACTTTGGAAAATTTCTACAAGCAACTTCAACAAGGAAAGCAGCTTTCTCAAGATGAATTTCTGCAGCTCTTTGAAGATTCCTGGATTTCGGATTGGTATGATTCCAAGGCGCAAGAAAAAAAACAAAAAGACAAAGGCCGCGAATCGCTGATGAAATACTTTGAAGAGCACAAGGAAAAGTTTGTCGCACCACTTTTTGTTGAAAAAGAGTTCAACGTGAAAATGGGCGAGTACACCTTCAAGGGAAAAATAGACCGTATTGACCCGTACCAGGATGGTGTTGCGATTGTTGACTACAAGACAGGAAAGGTGAAAAAGCAAAAAGACGTAGATGCCGACGAACAGCTCTCGCTGTACGCCTTGGCGGCACAGAGGGTGTTGGGCTTGAAGCCGCTGAGGCTTTCTTTGTACTTCTTAGACGAAGGAGTCCGTGTTGATACCGAGCGCAGTGAAGAAGACCTGAAGAAGTTTGAGGCAAAGGTTATTGAAACCATCGATACCTTGAAACAATCACGTTTTGTTCCCACGCCTGGCCGCCAGTGCAACTTCTGTGACTTCTTGAATATCTGTGAAGCAGGAATGAAGACGGTGCGAAAATAATCTTCAGAAAATCGATCGCGATAAGTCCGTGTCCTCTTGGTGTTCCTGGAGGGCGTGACTTATCTCGGAGGTTGATGCGGGAGTGTTGCCTCCGGTACGACGGTTGCGGCGGACCGTTGTCAGGCTGGCGTTGTCAGGCTGGCGACCAGATGCGTGCAGGGCCCGGATCTGCCTTGCCCTTCAGCAACTGCGTGACCCGCGGCCCTAGGCATGTTGCGATCACCAGAAGATTGATGGAGCCATCCACGTTGAAGCAGTAGCCCCTTCTGTTGGTCTCCGCCTGGACCTGTTCTTCCGGAAAACCCACCTGACGCATAGCCCACTGCACTCGACCCCGATTTTCCTCGTAGCTGCTCATGGTGGCCTCCAATATCTCGCATCACTTCTCGAGATGTCATTATTATACGCCAGAGTGATATGCACAGGGTAGCAATCTTTCAGTCGCGGTTGATTTTTGTCTCATTTTTCAGTATAGTAATAGCGTCCATGAGCACAAACGCATGAAAATTCGTCATTACATTTGGGGTCTTGTTCTCTCTACGCTTATCTGCTGGGCGGCATGGGCCTTGATTTTGTTTTACATCGATCCGGGAACCAGTGGATTCATTGGGCCCGTCATGTTTTATATCGCGCTTTTCTTTGCCTTGGTTGGAACCTTTACACTCATTGGGTTTTTCTTGCGTGTGTGGTTTTCCAGAAATGAAGTGGTGTATGCATACGTTTCGACGTCATTTCGACAAGGCATCCTTCTTTCTGTGGCCTTTACGGGTGTTCTCGTTTTGCAATCATTCCGCTACCTCACGTGGTGGAGCTTGTTGCTTTTCGTTCTTGCCGTGATTATTCTTGAGCTCTTTTTTGTATCACAATCTAAAGTCCCGCAATCCTAATGCAATCACACGAAATACCTGACAACCTGCAAAATATTCGCGATAATGCGAAAAAAATTATCGATGCTGTGAAAGATGCAAAATCTTTGGAAGATGCGCGCGTTCGTTTTCTTGGACGAAAAAGCGAACTCACGGAAATTTTGCGTTCATTGAAAGATTTTACGATTGAAGAAAAACGAAAGTTTGGACAAGATGCACAAAATGTTCGCAAGTTTGTTGAAGATCTTCTCGCACAGAAAGAGGGAAGTGTTGGCGGCGATGGCTCCAAGGCTGCTGTAGACATCACTGAGCCTGGTAAGCCAGTCCAAGTCAAAGAAGGTGGAACACTGCATCCAAATACGCAAATACAGTATGAAATCGAGGCACTTTTTGAGGGCATGGGATTCATGGTACTCGATGGCCCGCAACTTGAATCTGATTTTTATAACTTCACTGCGGTGAATACCCCTGAAGATCACCCAGCGCGTGATATGCAGGATACGTTTTTCATTGACCAAGAACCTGATCTGTTGCTTCGAACACAAACTTCTTCTATGCAGGTTCGTGCAATGAAGCACTACGGTGCGCCACTTCGTGCCATTGTTCCGGGAAAAGTTTTTCGAAACGAGGCGACCGATGTTCGGCACGAACACACCTTCTACCAGATTGAAGGCTTCTTGATTGATGAAGGCGTAACATTTGGAAACATGAAAGCAATTCTAGAAACGCTTGCGAAACATTTGTTTGGCGAAAAAACCGCTGTTCGATTACGCCCAAAGTATTATCCTTTCGTGGAACCGGGCGTGAATGGGGAAGTAACGTGCTTTGTGTGTCATGGAAGTGGCTGCCGACTTTGCAAGAGTACTGGCTGGCTTGAAATTTTTGGTGCGGGCATGATTCATCCAAAGGTTTTGGAGTACGGCGGAATTGATCCAAAGAAATATTCTGGATTTGCTTTCGGCTTTGGCATGAATCGACTCACCATGTTGAAGTACAGCATCGGTGATATTCGTTTGCTTGAAAGTGGCGACCTAAGATTCCTCAAACAATTCTAAACATATGAAGATCTCTTATAACTGGCTTCGTGAATTTGTAAAAACTTCAGAAAAACCACGTGATATTGCGCGAGATTTAACGCTGAAAACGGCAGAGGTTGAAGGCATTATTGATTTTAACGAGCAGTACAAAAATATTGTTACTGGGCAAGTGAAGTCTATTAAGCCACATCCAGATGGCGACAAGCTGAACGTTGCGCTCATTAACGTTGGCGATCAGGTTTTGCAAATTTGCTTTGGAAATACTTTACACGTTGAAGAGAATTGGATTATTCCTGTGGCACTTCCTGGCGCGAAGCTTCCCAATGGGATCGAAATTCAAAAACGAAATATGCGCGGTCTTGAATCGCAGGGGATGATCTGTGTTGATGAAGAACTCGAGCTTGAACTTTCTGATTCTGGTTTTACGGTATTCCCTGAAGGAACGCGCCTGGGTGTCCCAATCATGAAGGTGCTTGGTCTTGATGATGTCGTTTTGGAAGTTGACAACAAGTCGTTATCGCACCGAGCGGATTTATGGAGCCAGATTGGTTTTGCGCGTGAAGTTGCTGCTATCACGGGCACCAAGTTTAATGAACCAAAACGAAAAACCTGGAAACAGCTCAAAACGGCCCCAAAAAGGTCAAAGCTGGATGTGAAGATTGTAAGCAAGCAGGGCGCAAAACGCTATATGGCTGTTCGCATTGATGGCGTTCGCGTGGAACCTTCTTCTCAGGAAATCGCTTCGAAACTTTTGGCTGTGGGTCTTCGACCTATTTCAAATATTGTCGATGTAACTAACTATGTTATGTACGAAATGGGCCAGCCGTTGCACGCGTTTGATGCGGCTTCTGTTTCGGGTGCGCTTCACGTTCGATTTGCCAAGCCCAAGGAAGTTTTAGAAACTTTGGATGCACAGAGCAGAGAGCTTGAATCGGCAGATTTGGTTATTGCTGATGCCAAAAAAAGCATCGCTCTTGCTGGTGTGATGGGTGGTGCCAATTCAGAAATTTCTGCCAAAACCACGAGTATTATCGTAGAAGCAGCAACGTTTGATCCGGCGATGATTCGAAAAACTTCACGACGCTTTGGCTTGCTTTCTGATGCTTCGCTTCGATTCGAGAAAACGTTAGACCCAGAGCTTGCTGAAGCTGCGTTACTTCGTGCGTGCGAATTAATTTTAGAGATGTGCCCTGACGCACAGATTGTAAGCAATGTCGCAGATGTAAAGAACTACACCAAGAAAAATGTTGCATTGAATATTTCTCACGAACGTATTGAAAAAAGTTTAGGCGTTGCCGTTCCAAAGGCAAAGGCGTTGAGTATCTTGAAGGGTTTGGGTTTTGAAGTTGTCGCGAAAGGTGAAAATTACAAGATTGGTGTTCCTTCAGTGCGAGGCGTGAAAGACGTCACCATAGCTGAAGATATTGTGGAAGAAATTGCGCGCATCTATGGATTCGAAAACATCCCTTCGGTGCTTCCTCGTGTGCAGGTGGTTCGGGAAGCAAAGGATCCTCAGCTTGTGGTTAACAAAAAGCTTCGTGAAATTTCTCGTGACTTGGGAAAAAATGAAATCTACGCATACTCCTTTGTTGATGAAAAGAAACTCAAGGACGTTGGGTTTACTCCCGAAGAACATTGGAAGCTTGCTCAGACCGCTTTCGAGGGTCAGCCGTACTTGCAGGTTTCATTGGTTCCCAATATGCTCGCTGCTGTGGCGAAGAATATCGCAAACTTTGATGTCGTAAACATATTTCAGATTGATCGTGTATTCCGAAAGGAACCGAGTGAATTTGAAATTGCTCCGGGATCTTCCAAGAAGTTGCCAAAGCAACCCTATCGATATGTTTCTTTGACCTCCGCAAAAGAGCCACTCACGTTCCATGATGCCAAAGGTGAGGTTGAGGCACTCTTCACGAGCCTCGGCTACGCCAAGGACGAATTTTCGTTCAAAAAAGACTGGTTGCCAGAGTATATGGATCCTTCGCAGTCTGCATCGGTCATGCTGCAGGGCAAGCTGATGGGCTGTGTTGGTGTGGTGGCAAAAGATGTTTTGAATAACTTCAAGATTCGCCAAAATACTCTCGGCTTTGTTCTTGATGCAGACGTTATCGCCGCCAAGCCCCCAACATTGCGCTCCTACAAAGAAGTAGGGAAGTTCCCGAGCGTTGTTCGTGATATTGCCGTGGTTGTTTCTGATATGCACTCTGCAGGATCCTTGTTGGAAGAGATGAAAAAATCTTCGCCATTGGTTTCGGATGTAGCAATCTTCGATGTATACCGAGGAAAAGGGATTGATGAAGGAAAGCGAAGCTTGGCGTTTAGAATTACCTATCAGACATCAAACAGAACGCTGACGGATAAAGAAGTAGACGAAGCGAAGTCACAGTTGGAAAACAGGCTTGCTTCCAAGTTCCAGGCGCAGATAAGAAAATAGATTTGTGGCGAATGAATCGTTCTTGTTGACGACGATTTTTTAATTTGCTATAACGAGTGGCCGAATGCACGGCAGAAAGGAGCACGAAATGGACCAGAGGGGTCTCATTATCGCTGTTACTGGGAAGCGCCGTGCAGGGAAGGGCACGGCTATCAAGCATCTCGTGGAGCGTTACGGCGTGACGGTTTTTCTCAGTGTTACGCCCGTGATCGCGTTGCTGGATGTGCTTCGCGCCAAAAAAAATCGCGACAACATCCACCGAGTGTTTCGGCTATTTAGCTGTATTCTGCTCGGACAGTGGTGGATCGTCTGGTTGCACTACCGGAAGATCAAGCAATGCCAAGCACCGGTGATCGTTTTCGACTCGGTTCGGCGTCGCGAGCATTTTCGCGCGCTTCGACGAATCGCGAAGAGAACGGGGAGAAGGGTGGTGCTGCTTGGCATTACGGCCGATGATCGCAAGCGTTTTGAGCGGTCTCGAGCTGACCCGAATCTGAAGGACGGGCTCTTTGCTACGCTGGAAGAGTTTCTAACCGACGAAGAGGATGCTGGGTTCGAGAGTGACACCGATGCGCTCATCGCTTGGTACGGGCAATTTGTGTACGAGAACAATCGAAGTGAAGAAGAGCTTCACAGCCAAGTCGACAAGATGATGGCTGATCTGTTGGAGGGTTGACGGCCGGCTTGCGATTTCGCGAGCCGGTTGTTGCCTACCTCCTAAAATCGGGCTCATTGACGAACCGATATTTTGGTGGTATGGTTCTTCGCGTTCCGAATTCCTCGGAACTGTTTTGCTGTTCAACTCGAGGTTTGAAAGGCGCAGAGAGGGGTAAGCATGCTCGCACGGTTCTTGGATTTGCTATTTCAACTCATCCGCCCCCACCTCCGTTCACGGATCGTGTACGGGCTGGTGGGAAAACAGGGAACGGGAAAGGGGGCGGCTACGGAGTATCTGGTTGGCAAGCGCGACGCGCTTCGCCTCCGCAGCTCGGATCTCCCGTACTGGATCTACGACACCTTCTTCGGTGGGCCGGATGCGAACGGAAGTCGCGACCGGAAGCTGCTCTCTCGAATCTTCACGGTGCTTCACACCATCTTCTTGAGTCAGACCTGGGTGGTCTGGCTCCGCGTTCTCGAGATGGCTACCACTGATCGCACCGTGATCGTCTTCGACTCGATCCGACTGCACCAGCAACGCGTTGCCCTAGAGGTGTGGGCGCGTCGACTGGGCTTCGAGATCGTGTTCTTGGTCACCGAGGCCGACGACGAGACCTGTTACCGTCGCTGTACGAAGCGGACGGGTGACGGAAGCAAGTCGGACGAGCGGAACATGTCGTTCGAAGAATGGCGAGATCGTCGCGACGGCGATGCCAACGAGAAGGAGGTGAACCATGTCGCTTCCGAGTATGGAGGCTGCTTCCTGCACATCGCGAACAACGGGGACGACAAGGAAGAGTTCTGGGGTGTTCTCCAGGATGACCTGAATCGTCGGTTGGCCGAGTTGTATCGTCGCACGTCAACCGCAAGTGAGCAACGGAGCCAGCAGATCGACCCCGCAACCAGCTACGCGGCCGCTGCATGACCTGTCACATGGGATAGAATGGGGCGCATTCCCAGCGCCCAACTCCTGGCACCAACGCCGCCGCGTGGGTGCCAGGTTTAAGTTGCGTTTGCTTCACCCTAAGGCCGATTTCTCGCGTACTTTTGAGCACCAAAATTCATCCACATATTTGTCGGCATTTCTCCTTGCAAAAAGGCTGTTTTTCTGCTATATTAACCCCAGAAAAGAGTTTAATATTTTGGCTGAAATAAGCCAAAAAACAATGCACAGCAGGGGTGCAGATTGTATTTTTAAGAAATTCAGGAAAATATGCCAAAGAAAAACGCATCAAAAGCCGCTTCCGACGATACAAAAAAGAAGACAAAATCGTCTGATTATAGTGCTGATAGCATTACCGTTCTCGAAGGTCTCGACCCGGTTCGTAAGCGCCCTGGTATGTACATCGGTTCCACGGGAACCGAAGGTTTGCATCACCTCATTTGGGAAATTGTTGACAACGCGATCGATGAAGCGATGGGTGGGTATGCAAATGAAATTCACGTCTATCTCGAAAAAGATGGCAGCGTTACCGTTACCGACAACGGACGAGGAATTCCGGTTGACGTTCACAAGGTAACCAAGGTTTCTGCTCTTGAAACGATCATGACCACACTGCACGCCGGTGGTAAGTTCGGAGGAGACTCCTCAGGCTATAAAGTTTCTGGTGGTTTGCACGGTGTGGGAGCTTCGGTGGTAAACGCACTTTCCACGCATGCCTACGTAGAAGTAAAACGTGATGGCGCTCTTTGGCGACAAGACTACAAGCAAGGTAAGGCACAAGGAAAAGTAAAAAAGATTGGTCCAGCTCGTGGTACGGGAACCCTCACAAACTTTATTCCTGACTTCAGTATCATGCAGAAGACCGAATATGACTTTAAGCGTGTCATAGATCGATTACGACAGCATGCCTATCTTACCAAAGGTGTGAAAATTTTTGCTGAAGATTTACGCAATCGTGAAAAACTTCCCGAAGTACGAACCAAGGAAGGTGACGTTGTTCCGCAGATGGATTTGCCACGTCGTTATGGCTTTTACTTCGAAGGTGGCGCTCGTTCATTTGTGAAACACTTGAACCGAAACCAAGAACCTGTTTCGGATATCTTTCATGTTTCCAAAGAAGCTGAGGGCGTTTTGGTAGAAGTTGCGATGCAGTACACCAACGATGTAAAAAGCAACGAACTTTCTTTCGTGAACAATGTTGCGACCACCGATGGGGGAATGCATTCCATTGGATTTCGAAAAGCGTTGACCCGTGTCATCAACTCATACGCTCGTGCGCAAAAGTTGATGAAGGAAAAAGACGAAAATCTCACTGGTGATGACGTGCGAGAAGGATTAACGGCAATTATCTCTATCAAGCTTGCTGATCCACAGTTTGAGAGCCAAACGAAATCAAAGCTTGGTAACCCAGAAGCACGAACTGCCGTGGAATCCGTTGTGGCTGATGCGCTCCTTGAATATCTCGAGAAAAACCCTAATGATGCGAAGAAAGTTTTTGGAAAGGCTTCACTCGCTGCCCGCGCTCGAATCGCTGCAAAGGCTGCACGTGATACCGTTATTCGAAAAGGCGCGTTAGACGGCTTTGCTCTTCCTGGTAAACTCGCCGACTGTGTTTCAAAAGAACCCGCTGAATCTGAAATATTCATTGTCGAGGGTGACTCCGCAGGTGGCTCCACCAAGCAAGGACGCAATCGCTTTACACAAGCGGTGCTGCCACTTCGTGGAAAAATTTTGAACGTTGAACGTGCACGATTGGACAAGATGTTGGTGAATGAAGAAGTGAAGGCATTGATCATCGCACTTGGAACAGGAATTGCCGAAGAGTTTGATGTTACCAAGCTTCGCTACCATAAAGTTGTCATCATGACCGATGCTGACGTTGACGGTGCGCACATTCGAACGCTCTTGCTGACATTGTTTTACCGATACTTCAAGCCAGCCATCGAAGGTGGCTATATCTACATTGCGCAACCACCGTTGTACAAAGTTCAGTACGGAAAAGAAATACACTATGTATACAGTGATGCGCAGAAAGACAAAGCCGTTGCCGAACTTGAGAAAAAAGTTGCTGCCAATGCCAAGGGTAAAAAAGTAGAAGTTGCCGTTGTTGAATCGGAAGGGGAAGTAGCAGGCGAAGAAGGTTCCGTACAAGAGGGTGAGCCAGGTGCAACCGAAAGTTCAGGAACATCGCCCAAGATCAATATCCAACGATATAAAGGTTTGGGAGAAATGAACCCCGAACAGTTGTGGGAGACCACCATGGATCCTGCGCAACGTGTGATGCTTCAGGTGACTATTGATGATGCCGAAAAGGCTAACTCAGTATTTGAAACGTTGATGGGTGACGAAGTGCCGCCACGACGAAAGTTTATTCAGACCCACGCACAGACCGTAAAAAATCTCGACGTCTAGAAGATTCAAAAAACAGGCCTTTTCCGGACCTGTTTTTTGATTTATAGTATAAAGACCCTCGCATTCGAAAAGGCGACGCGTATGAACTGGAAGCAGCTGGAAGAAAGTATCCATGGCTTGGTTCGTGCGGAAGTGATCTATCCCAAGGTGGGAAGCAGGGCTCCAGACGCCGGTGACCGCCCGACGTACCACGAACGGATCCAGGGCCGTGCTCGGTTAAGAAAGGACGAGCGCGGCAGTTACGTCACTATTGAGATTTCGGTCGACCGTATCGGGAGAACGGAGACCGATGACCCCGACGCGGAGGTTCGTTGGTATCTTTACGGAATCACCGAAAACCGGGTTTTCTCCGTGCGGCGCATTCGGGAAACCAATCCGGAAGAGGTGGCAGGCCGGATCCGAATTCGCTGCAAGACACTCACGATCTACATCATGCTTTCGGGGGAGGCGCCCAAGGTCACGGAAGCGGAAGATGCGCAAGCGGAGGACGCGACATGAATACGAGGGGCGAGACCGGGACCAAACGTGGTTCCGGGCTTGCTTCCGTTTTTGCAAAATAAAATCCTTCTGCGGGCTGCCAGTTCGGTAGCCCGCGGTTGGTGGGGTGTGTGAGGTGCTGTTGAGTCGTGATGGCTTGTTGCCGCGATCGTGTTACGCGGCCCGTTCAGCCTGGACTTCTCCGTTCACGATCGAGTACGACTCGATGAACGGCGAGAGGCTCGCTGCAGCCGCCTGATCCCAGCCAGGCAGGATCTTGAGCCGGAACGTACGTAGCTCGCGGCCTATCCAATGTCGCGACGTCACGGCGAGAGTG
>CAYMIK010000004.1:41375-65343 GCA_964390745.1 uncultured Candidatus Saccharibacteria bacterium | reverse complement strand
TTGGTCTTTGGTTCAACAGCAATAGAGATAACTGGCTGTGGGAAAATAATCTTTTCCAAAACGATCGGATTCTCTGGATCACACAATGTTTCACCAGTGGTTGTGTCTTTCAAACCTACAATGGCACCAATTTCTCCAGCACCAATTTCAGAAATTTCTTCGCGCTTATCAGCATGCAATCGAACCAGTCGTCCTACGCGTTCTTTTTCACCGTTGGTTGAATTCAAAACATACGTTCCAGTTTTCAAAACACCAGAATACACTCGGACGAATGCCAAGTTTCCGACAAATGGATCGGTAGCAATTTTGAAGACCAAGCCAGAGAATGGCTCTTTGTTATCAACGTTTCGAACCAATTCCTTGCTTTCATCTTTTGGATCCGTTCCCTTTGCAGAAGGAACATCGAGTGGTGATGGCAGGTAATCGGTAACAGCATCCAGCATCAACTGAACACCTTTGTTCTTCAATGCAGAACCAGTCAAAATTGGAACGAGCTTGTAGGCAATCGTTGCTTTTCGTAAAACTTTTTTCAATTCTTCAACTGAAGGCTCTTTTCCTTCCAAAACTTGTTCCAACATAGCGTCATCATTTTCAGCAATCGCTTCAATCAATTTTTGACGATATTCAGCAACTTGTTCTTTCATGTCAGCGGGAACTTCTTCGATGGTTGGAGCTGCTCCCATTTGATCGGTGAAAACAATCGCTTTTTGGGTAAGCAAATCTACGACACCCTTGAAGGAGTCCTCAGCACCAATTGGCAACTGAACACAAATAGCATTTTTTGTGAGTCGTTCATGAATTGAAGCAACGTCGGCATAAAAGTCTGCGCCGGTTCGGTCCATCTTGTTGATGAAACAAACACGTGGCACGTGATACTTATCAGCTTGGTGCCAAACGGTTTCAGACTGTGATTCCACGCCAGCGACACCGTCGAAAATAACCACGCCACCGTCCAAAACGCGCAAGCTGCGTTCTACTTCTACGGTAAAGTCTACGTGTCCAGGAGTGTCGATGATGTTAATGCGGTGATCTTTCCAGAAACAGGTCGTAGCAGCAGCGGTAATGGTAATTCCGCGCTCTCGTTCCTGCTCCATCCAGTCCATGGTAGCTTCACCTTCGTGCACTTCACCAATTTTGTGCGTAATTCCGGTGTAATACAACACGCGCTCGGTGACTGTAGTCTTACCAGCGTCGATGTGGGCAATAATCCCAATGTTACGTACATGGTCTAATGGAATATCAGTTCGAAATTCGGACATAAAAATTTCTTCTCATAAATAATAATGGGTGCTATACACGCTTCGCGGGCAAGACGGAGTAGCACACTTTCGTGCGAATACTATAGTAGTTTTTCCGTTTTGCGTCAAGTCGCCCGAATTACTTCGAGAACTTGAAGGAACTTACAACCAAATCAAGCGTCTTCTTTGCAGCGTCGCCTGCGGTTGCATGCACGGTAATAACTTTATCTTTGCCGTCGATAAAGACCGTCGTTCCCTTAGAGGCATCCGTTTCAACGATCTGATAGGTTGGCAAGATACCCGTGACACCAACTTTGAGCTGTTTGCCTTTGTAGTTTTTGTTTGCCGCAAACCACTGTGCGAACGTCTTTCCGTTCAAAGAGGTTGAAGTGACGGTCACGGTGTTGAGCGCTGTCTTTGGGCCATCAGCAACAGTTACCGTATCTTTTACGTTACTTGCAAACCACGTCAATGGGTACAAGAACTGATACGCACCTGTCTTCACGTATAACTGAGGCGAGACTTCAGCACCAGCAACTTTTGCTTCCGATGTCTTTGGGGCTGAAACCGGTGAGGGCAAAATGCTACCAGACTTTGAAACAACGATAGCAACAACAAACGCAGCAAAAACAATGGCCGCAGAAGAAAGAAATACCAACGGAGCCTTGCTTGCCTTTCTTGGAGATTCTTTTACAAAGCTTTGCGACGAATGCGCAAAGGAGCTTTGCAGCGGAGATACACTACGGATCATGACGGTTGAGGATTCGAGTTTTTCACGAACGGCGGCCAAAGCTTTCTGGTCTTCATTGCTTAGGGTCGATTCTGGCGCAACAACTTCTTCTTGTACTTCATCGATTTCTATGGCCATTGCAGCTTCAATGTGTTTCGCTTCTTTTGGTGCTGTGATTTCTCGTCCGCGGCCGTTCGTTTGCATCATGCGGAATTCACGATTTCCTGCGCTGATAATTTCATCGATAGAAACAGCGTACGTTTCAGCTGCGTGAATAATTTGATCCGTGTGAGAAATTTTTGGAGCTTGGGTTTTTGCTCGAGAAACTTTTGTAACTTTTGAAATTTTCGAAGGACGTGGAGCTTTTGCTGAAATTTTGGTAACGACGGGGGCTTTTGATACAACCAAAGAATGCTTCGCCTTCGAAGCCTTCGATATTTTCTTTGTTTTAGCTTGGACCTTTTTTACCGTTGCCTTTGCTGTAGTTTTTTTCTTCTTTGGCATAGCGCCCTTTCCCCCAAGTTACTTTTTGTTTCTTTTGAAATTCATGTGTGAAATCAAATAAACTCTAGCACATTTGAGCTCATTCGTCTACCTGGTGGATTTTACCAAAAATCCCGGAAGTATGCAAAATTGCCGTTGCAAGAGAAATAAAAAACCGGGCTCTTTCGAGCCCGGTGTAAGATTACGCGTAGTGAGCAAATGCCTTGTTGGCTTCTGCCATTCGCAATGTATCGTCTTTCTTCTTCATTGCTTGGCCCTGGCCCTTAGAAGCATCGATGATTTCTTCGGCCAATCGTTTTGCCATTGGCTTACCAGACTTGGAACGAGCAGCATCAATGATCCATCGCATCGCCATGGTGTTCTTTCTGTCCCCACGAACTTCCACAGGAATCTGGTAGTTCGCACCACCGATTCGCTTGGACTTAATTTCCAAAGCAGGTCCAACATTTTTCAAAGCGAGATCAAAGACATCCAAAGCTTCTTGCTTGGTTGTTGTTTTGATTTCTTCAAATGCATCATAAACAATGGAGAGTGCAATAGTTTTCTTACCGCGTTCCATCAAGTAGTTTACAAACTTTCCAATGAGGACATTGTTGTATCTTGGATCAGCAGCAACTTTACGTTTTGGGGATCGAGCTCTTCGCATTTATTTACTTTCCTTTCTTAGCACCATAAAGACTTCGGCCCTGTTTTCGTCCATCAACACCAGCGGCGTCAAGAACGCCACGAACGATGTGATATCGAACTCCTGGCAAATCCTTCACACGGCCACCACGGATAACAACAACAGAGTGTTCTTGGAGGTTGTGTCCTTCACCAGGAATATAGGCAGTAACTTCCATTCCGTTGGTCAAGCGAACACGTGCAAATTTTCGAAGCGCAGAGTTTGGCTTCTTTGGGGTCATGGTACCAACCTTCACACAAACGCCACGCATATAAGGAGCGCCCTTTCGTGGTGCGCTTGCTTTTCCGTGCAAGTTATCAAAGCGTCGTTGGAGCGCAGGGCTCTTAGACTTCTTCTTAACTTTTGCTCGTGGTTTTCGAATAAGTTGGTTGATTGTTGGCATAATAAAAAAGTGTGTCGGTCTGTATTAGTGATCGTGGCGATAGTATAAAAGAAAGCGGAAATTATGTCAAATGGAAAGCCCCTGAAATGAAGTGGATGCCTTTTTGATCGCTTCTTTATAGAAATCTGGCATTGGGAGGGAGTCAATTTCCTCGAGTGGAAATGCATGAAATTCCGCCTTCCCTGCCTCACCCATGAGCTCAAATTCCCCCGTTTTTGCCTGTATTTCGCAAAGATACGAGGCTACTAGAACCCCTCGCTTCTCATCTACTGATTTTTGTATGACGTAAACATGCGCCTGAACGATACCACGTACCGCAACTTCGTACCCAAGTTCTTCGTGCATTTCACGCTTCACGGTTTCCTCGGGTTGTTCGCCCTCATCAAGTTTGCCACCGGGAAGTTCCCACTCGTTTCGTTCATTTTTCCGGAGCCAAACTTTTCCGTCTTCAAAAACGATTCCTTTTACTGAAATAGGGAGAGCGTAGGGTTTATACATACTTGTGACGATCGTTCATTTGGAAAAAAGTTTCTTTAGTGTTTCGTACTGTTTCTTCACCTCTTTTTTGACTTCAGGATACAGAATTTTTATTTTGTAATCCTTATCGAGTTTCTTTGCGGCCCGAGCTTTGGTCTCATCAAAAGACATTCCGTCACGGAACGAAGCACAAAAGTGATACAAGGTATAATCGGGATCGAAATGCGCTACGGCATCTGCTGTACTTAAAATTTTTCCGACATCTGTTTTAGGGAAGGCATTCTTGCAATCATGATTTGGCAGAGCATCGTCAACAAGAATGGCAATTTCTTCTTGGGAGTATCCGCATTCTTTAAGGAACTTTTTCGCAATTTCTAAGCTTTTTTCATGATGCCCTGATTCAAAACGCTTCATAACAGCGTCAGCAATATCGTGAAGCATGGCACCTGCTTGTGCCAACTCAGCATCTACTTTATATCGTTTCGCAAGTTTGGCAGCATATTTTACGGTGACAAAAACATGATATTGATACAAGGCATCCGCCCAATCAGCACGACGCGGGCTTTTCTTTTCATACAGCGCACGAACTTTTGCCTCAAGTTTTTTTAGTCGCGAATTGCTCATTACAATACCCTGCTTACAACATGTAATCCGAAGTTATAAATCCCCTGAAAAATGCCGATGTTGAAAATATTATCGATCAGAATAAGTCCAAGCAAAATGTACGGGCCATACTGTTCCATCTTCGCTGGCAGGTCGCTCAAAGAAGCTGGAAGAAAACTGTACAGAACCTTGGAGCCATCAAGCGGTGCTAAAGGAATAAGGTTGAACAGCATGAGTACCGTGTTCAAAATGATAATGATGACAAAAAGCTGCGTCACAGCATCTGAGTTTAGGCCAGATATTTGCAAAACCTTCAAAACTGCCACAAAGAACAGGACCAGGATAAAGTTTGCGATTGGGCCTGCCAACGAAACAATCGCCGGACCAAATCGATGATACTTCAAGTTGTACGGATTAAACGGCACGGGCTTCCCCCATCCAAAACCAACAAGAATAAGCAAAACCGTTCCCATGGGGTCAAGATGTGCCAACGGGTTCAACGTTAAGCGGCCTTCGTACTTTGGGGTTTTATCACCCAGTGCGTTCGCCGCGAACGCGTGAGAAAATTCGTGAAAAGAGATAGAAAGCAAGAGCGCTATGACCCAGCCAAAGAAAACACCGGGATTTTGGAACAAGAGAGAAATAAGCATGGTTTCACACGATAAGTATGATCTAAGAATAGCAAACATTTTGAGGTTTCACAAAAGCGTGGAATAATAAGCACACAAGCGCCACGCAAAGGCGCAAAGGAGGTTGCAGATTGGAAACAGAGTTCGTTGATGTAGCACGACGAGCAAGGCTGGCTGAGATCGCTCGGCTGGATGCCCAGATAAGGCGCCTTGAATGGCTCGTAGATGCGGGAAAGCGCATCAACCGCGCCGATCTGCTGGAAGCGGCAAGAATACTTCCAGAGCTTCAGGGGAAGTACCACCGTCTCCATCGAGAGCTCTACGGGACGACGGGTCGGGCACCCACATCCAACTGAGCAAGCCTCCACGACTGAGGAGTGGCCTCGCCACGGCGTGCCACTATCCGGCAGGGGTCGTCGCTGACGCCCCTGCCCCTCAACCCTTGCCAAAAATCTTATGTCGTGATATACTGCCGCCACGTTTTGATTTGTTTATTTTTACGAATTTTATGGCTCAAGTCTGTACAATTTGCGAATCCAAGCCTTCTGTTGGAAATATGCGAAGTCACTCCAACCGCGCCTCAAAGCGCCGATGGAATGTAAACCTGCAAAAAGCTACTATCAACGGTAAGCAAGTTCGTGTTTGCGCGAACTGCATTAAGACCATCGCAAAGAACGCAAAATAATTTCTTTTTGAGAAGCAACACACCTTTGGAAACAAAGGTGTTTTTGTTTATACGCATTTATTATTAACTTCGAAGCCGAACTTGCTCTGGATGATCTTATGGAAGCAAAAGAACTGCAATCGCTTACACCCAGAGTTCTTGCAGAAACAAAAACAATCCCCCGAAAGGTTTTCGAGATCGTTCAAGGAAATACCTACAACCATCAATGCAAATATTTTCTCAGCGCCTTAATAGAACGTGAAAAAGAAAAATGGATATGCGTACCAAGGCGCACCGCCAAAACACTGAGTAAAGCAATTCACAAAAGCAGGGTGAAAACTAAACCTCATGAATCCTGGCATCAAAGCAGCGAGCAAAGCCACAACAAGAATACAGAGCGCAACGATAAAGCGTATTTTTGCTTTTCTAAAATACATCTTCCTCTCAGCACGAGAAATCAATCCAGCCAAGAACGCAGCAAATGCAACAACGAGGGCAGCATAGAATGCAGTCGCCAGAACAACGTTTGACACCAGGATGAACTTTACAAAGAACGGAAGATCTGCAAAGTCCCACGGCAACACATCGATCGTTGTAACATGTTTTACTCCACAGCCTTCTGCTTCATAGCAGTCCAGAGCGCGTGCCGAGTTCCCAGAAACAAAAAGACCAAACGTTGCAAGCAGTGCGAACAATTTGGTCTTTTGGAGTTTCATGTCTTCTTGTACCTTAGTACATTACATCTTCACCAGCACGGGTGTAGGGATGAATTTCTTCAGGCTTGAACCAGAGAGCAATTTCGTTAGCAGCTTCTTCTGGTGTTTCCGATGCATGCATAATGTTCTTGATTGATCGGCTTTCGAGGTTTGCAACAGCTGGGGAGTCTACCGAGAAGTCGCCACGAATAGTTCCTGCATCGGCAAATACTGGCAATGTGTGACCAGCGACTTTTCGAACCATGTCAATAGCGTGTATGCCTTCAACAACGGTTGCGATCACTGGTCCTGAAACAATGTACTCCATCAGGCTCTTCAAAACTTGCGGGCCAACAACTGCTGGATCATCAGATCCTGCACCAACCATTGGATCAATCTTGTACTCCTCAAAAGTCTTCAAGCTCTTTTTTCCAAGTCGAGTTACCCATTCCGTGTTCTGTGTTGGGTAGTGTGCTTCGGCCAGTTTTGCATCTGGATGAACCATCTTGCAAGCGATGATCTTTAGACCACGATCCTCAAGACGCTTAAAAATTTCACCCGTGAGTCCACGTGCGACGCCATCAGGCTTTACCATCATAAATGTTCGCTCGGTTTTCACCTTGCGTGAGATTTCTTCTTTCTGTGACATAAAATACCTGTTATTTGCCCAAACCTTAACACGAAAAGGCGTATTCGTCAAGATGGCGTTCACAGGACATAAACAATATCACCTTCCGGAACCGTTTTTCGAAGCCGCACACCTCGCTTCGTTAAGGCATCAACTGTTTCCTTGTTGGGATGACCATATTTATTGTTCAAACCAAACGAAAGCACGGCTTCTTCTGGGTCGGTGGCGTCTAGGAAATGTGCGCTTGACGAGGTCTTGCTCCCGTGGTGTCCCGCTTTCAAGACCTGCACTTTTAAAAATATTCGCGCATCTATAAGCTTTTGTTCCTGAGACTGCTCCAGATCTCCTGTTAGCAAAAAAGTTTTTTGTGGCGAAACAAGTCGAACGACAATTGAATGGTCATTGCTCATGGCTTTTTCATCAACCTGCGTGTTAGAGAAAGTCATCATGATACCGTCTGAAAGCTTTAAGCGCTCTCCTTCTTTCATGTGTTTGATGGGTATATGCTTTGATTCAATCTTTTTGATCAGATTCTTTGCCAACTCTGTTTCTGGCACTTGCTGATTGAGAATAACGCACTGCACTTTGTAGGTATCCAAAACCTGAGCGAAGCCCGTTATATGGTCGGCGTCGAAATGTGTCGCCATGACAACGTCAACGGTTGAATCATACCAGGGCATATCCTGAGTGAGTTTTTGTGAAAGTGTTTGAGTCCCTGGTCCACCATCGATCAACATGTCGAAACCACTTTTTGTTCGAATGTGAATGGCATCGCCCTGACCAATATCGTAAAAAGTTATAGTGTCTTTTTGAAAGAACACTGTAGGGATAGTCCCCGTCAAAAAGAGTATTTGCGTCGCCAGAAGACCGATGAAGATTTTTAGAGCCATAGATTTTTTCGTTCTTTATAGAGAAATGCCGCAACCACCATAACACTGTACGCAACAAGAACCACAACAGGAATGCGAAGCTGTAGGAGTGCAAAATGCCATTGAGACAAAACCTGCAGCGTTCCATCCATGAGATTAACCAAGAAAGAAGCCACCGGCGAAAAGAGCTTCCCAAGCGAGATGGAAAATAGTGCGACAAGAAGATTCGCAAACCCACTGGCCATAATGAGAGGAACAAGAGGCAGCACCAAAATATTTGCGAGAAGTGAAAGGGTTGAGAGGTTGTGGAAGGTATAAATAAGAATAGGGATCGTAGGAATTTGTGCAGAAATGGTTGTGGCAAGAATTTCACGTGCCTGCATAATGTTGGGAACAAATCCAATTGCCGCTTCGACATTCTTTTCAAACGCCATAATGCCAAACGTTGCGAGTGCTGATAACTGGAAGCTCACATCAAAGGCAAGAATCTTGGGATCAAGTACCACCATTATGGTTGATGCTAGAAGAAGAGTTGTTACACCCGAAGTAATTCGAGAACTTCTTGCAGACATACCCGCCAATATTCCCATAACTGCAGCACGAACAACCGAAGAGCTGAGACCTACAAGAAACACAAAGGCAGTAATAAGCCCCGCCGAAACAAGGAAGCGAATCTTCGGACGAAGGAGTTTGGCTAAAAATAATTCAATAGTAGAAAAGATGATGGAAATGTTATAACCCGACAACGCCAAAATATGTGTGGTACCTGTTTGTTTGAACGCATCGGTAATGGATTTGGGAACTTCGGTGCGCGCTCCGAGCAACAACGCACCAAGCATGGCATCAACGGGTGGAGAAAAAACAGCCGTGAGTTTTTGTAAACAGAAATCGTGCAAGCGCGCGAGAAGCTTTTGCATCCAACCAAAAAGGCTGGTTCGAATTTTGGTTACATCGATCACAGAAAGATCGCCAGAAATATCTTTTGAAAAGTTGTATTGCAGTTGCTTGGCATCAACGGGCTTGGAAAAGTTTCCGGCAATTTGCACCATATCTCCCACTTCCACCCCATTAAAAGAATTGTTTCGTACATGTACGATGCCACTTCCCCGTTTCCACTCGCCGTGATCTTGAATCTTAGCTACACGAAGCGATCCTTCGCTACTAAAACCATCGTGAGAAAGCATCGTAACTTTGCCAATCGCAGCAACTTCTTTGCCATCAAAACTTGAGATACTGCCAGTCTTCAGGAGTGCATAGGCAAAAAACCATGCAAAGCCGGCCAAAAATATAACAACCAAAATGACAAAAAACTTGTGCCCAAGAATATACAAAATAATTCCAGCGCTAACGCCAAATAGTAGAAACCACACTTCAAAAGCTCGAAATGAAGCAATCGCAACGCCTACCAAAATTGCTAAACATATCAAAGAAATTTTTACTCGACGCGACATAAACAAACGTTACAAAAGCAAAATTAAAACAATGTTAAAAGGGCTGGCTTGGGGAAATTCCCAAGCCAGCCCAATCGATTCACCTCCTTTCTGGACACGTTGTCCAACATTTCAGCCGAAGAGCTTCTTCACCCTACGCACCTGCCACGCGCTCACCACGATGTACGCTAGCGCCAGGACGAACACCGTTTCCGTCAGCGTTGCGCGGGTTCGAACGAATCCCAGAAGAAGATCAACCACCAACTCGCAGCCGTAGTAACAAGCAGCAATGGCGGAATTCACCGTCGCTCGAACCTTGTCGTCTTCAAACTCTGCGTTGTTTGCAGCGTTGAAGAAAACTTCACCGCGTCCACGCGCCGCGCTCAGCGGCACCAGCGCGAGCAACACCCACGCGTTCTTGAAAAGAACAAACGTAAGTGTCGCAAGCGCCAGCGAACTATGGAGGAAGACGATGTTTGTCAGATGGCTTTTCGACGGTTTTGCCCCGTCGTCATCGTCAGCTCTTCTTGCGGCCATGCCACAGATGTAACTGCAGACCCCGAGTACTACGCCGTACATTGGAATCGGCAGACCAATGGCATCGAACAGCGGGTTGTAGCAGAAGAAGAACATCTTACTTGCTACCAAGAACCAGATCTGCGCCTGCGCAAGCGTCCGAAGACGCGGCGATGAACGCAGAACCCGAACGCCCTGCTTTACAATTCCGATGTGCATACCAAGCTCGTAGGGCTCCGCAGTTCGCCTCTCTCGAAACTGCGCCACAACGTAGAGCACAACTAGGTAGCCAGGTACCGACCAGATGACGGGAAGCCGAGGATTCATCACGAAGAGGAATCCACCAGCGCATCGTGCCAACGCGTGAACCTTGAACTTCACTTCGCTCGCGCGGGCAAGTGTTCGCTTGTACCACTTCGGCCGATCCGCGCCTTCATACGAATCGTGAAGCAACGACATGTCCGCCCCTGACGTGAAGGGGTCAGCAAGAGCCCAGAGCAAGTTCACGAAGAATGCCTGCCACGGCGCCTTGATTGCCGCAAGCAAACAGACATAGAAGACGAGAAGAATTCTTCCGATCATGATCGATTTTTTTCTTCCGACGTGATCAGCGAAGGCTCCCGTTATCACTTCCCAGAGCATGAGGACGAAGACAGCGCACGCTTCGTAGTAGAAGACGTGGGCATGCGGTACTCCGATGAACTTCGTGAGGTACAAGATGAGCGTTGGCCCATAAAAGAGGGGCTCACTCAAAACTGCGTACCACATATACCACTTGGCGTTGTGGTCGTGGTCGCTTACAGCATTTTGCGAGGTTTGCCGTGACATGTCCCCTCCTTCAAGGGTTTGTGTAGTGGTTATATTTCGTTTGGAGGTGCATGCCCGAAGTTGAATTTTAAAAATTCCTGGCTTCGAGCCAGGATGGTTCAAGAAAAAGTTTGTTCGAGTGTTTTATTTACGAAACGAGGATATCAAACGATCTTGGCTCAAAAGAATTAAAAAATTGGGCTACGGTTGGGGCAAAAATGCCATTCCCGTGCATCCAATTGAGATTATTCTTTTGTGAGTAAGATCTACGCATACAACATAAAATAACACGTTTGGTCACGTACGTCAAGTCCTCCGTTTTGACACGGAAAAAAGCTATCGCGCCGATGCTAGAAAGAGTCGCGATCGTTCATTGAGACGAATATCGTGAAGGTTTCGTGGCTTCATGAATTTCACTACCCCTTCACGAAGTTCTCCACCAACCTTTTTCACAAAGAAGGCGGATGAAAGCCGATGCGTTGTCTGCTGTTTTCCGGAAACGACATCGCTATGCATTGTATTCGAGATATGTCCAAGATCAACCAACAAACCGGTTTCGGCCCAAAAAATTCTTTTCAGAGCTATCTGTGGTGTTTCATGAAGCTCTATCTTTCCCATTGGCAAACTCCAATATACGTGGTCAGCCTTTTTCTTTCGAACCAATAAAATGCCATCACGCGTTCGAAGAATGCCCGCAATGTGTGCTTCTTGTTTTTTCTTTTTCTTGCTCATTTTTGTTGTGCGCGATCTTTTTCGTCAAAAGTGTGGATCGCGTCTTCAAAACTTTTAATGTCATCAAAAGAACGGTAGACAGAAGCGAAACGGATGTACGCAACCTCATCAAGGTCTTTGAGCTTTGACAAAACAATTTCACCAATTTGTTTTACCGAAATCTTCGCCAGATCTTTTCCGCGCGTGGCCTTTTTCATAATTTCTTGTTCCACTTCCGACATGAATTCTTGGAACTCTAGCTGTGTTACTGGCCGTTTTTCGAGTGCCTTCTGAACACCCTTCTCAAGTTTACTTCGATCATAGGACTGCAGAGAACCATTCTTCTTAATCACCTGCAAATCCAAAATCTCCACTTCTTCAACGGTAGAAAAACGGAATCCGCACGATTCGCATTCGCGACGTCGCCGGGTAATATTTTCTTTTTCTTGAAGGCGTGAATCTACAACGCGCGTCTTCTGTTGGCAGATTGGGCAGTGCATAGTACTGGTATTATACGGATTGGGCCAAAGAGGGCAAGCTACTTAAAGGCTCCAGGTCTTCGATTCTTTGCATCGAAAAGATGCACCTTCACCCCTCGATCAGCAGCAAAAACCTCTAACCTCGTCAAAACGTCTTCATACGATGTGTCTTCATGAGCAACCCCTCTCCGCTGAGCCGATCTCCACTCATTCCGCGATTCTTCTTGATCCACATGAATAGCCTTCACGTGACGCAAGAGTTCTGCCCCCGAGATGTTCCCAACCTGGGCTTCAATATAACGAAGATGTCGGCTGAAGTCGCCATGGTCGGGAAGAAGATCAAATGCCGCTTTTGCCAAAGGTACGTGACGTCCAATAATCTGTCGTTGCTGAGCTGACTCTTTCTTGGTCACAGATCCATATTTCGAAAGTCCGTTGGGGATTCCAACGGTATTCAAAGAGTCGCCTTCTGTAAATGTCATGCGGTCTTGCCACTCATCAAAATCAAACTCAAACTGAATCGATCCGTAATCATATCCGGGACTTCGGAAATATTCCCTCTCCGCAGCGTTCTGAACAAGAAGATGGTATACAGGGGCGTCCTGTTGCCAACCCAGTGCTTCCTCGATCTCGCGTCGGTCCCGTACAATTTCACTCAACGAGCGCTCTGACTTTCTTCGTCCATCCTGTTCGGTGGGAGAAAGCTCTGAGAGAGTTTTTATCGCCCCATCATCAAGGATTTTCTGTATGTCCCCCATGTGTCGGACGTATACTATCTCGAGCGAATCGCGAATTTCGGATTGCTTTTCCCGAAGTTCTTGAATAATCGCTTCAGGCTCCATCCCATCCATCTTGCGCTGTCGATAAAAAAGCGAGAGCGTCTTTCGAATATTCTTGAAAGATCGCACGGAGGCTTCTTTTTTGTCATCCTCTACGCCTCCGAGAAAGGCTCGTTCGTTTTCCGGATCAACCTGAAATTCTTCGTGCAGCGTACGGATTTCTTCCCACAATTTCAATATTTCTTTGTTTCCCTGAAAAACTTCTTGACTTTTTTGGCCGAATTCCCTGGTCATCAAATAGGCTGAAGCTGCTCGTCGCAGGTCATAGCCACGTGAAAATCCGCCACCCTGACCAGCCTTGGCACGAATATTTTCAAGATCTCTTTCGTTCTCCAGTTCCTCAAGGGCAGCAAGTTGCTCTGAAGCAAGTTTGAATTTCTTCAACCCGTGATCTTCGGAGTCCGGCTTGAGAATTCTTTCGAGTTGGGAAAAATAATCATTCGCGTCTGCTCTTGCGGATTCCGCCTCGCGGTAGCGTGTGCTCTTCCGACCCTCAGCGTCGTATCCATCCAGAGAATAGATAAGACCGTCTTCTTTTTCGCTCACTTCCTTACGGTATCTGTCCAGGTCTTTGTTTGCACTTTCAAGAGTCTCCAAGGCATTGTCCGGATGCTGATGTGCTTGTGTTGATTCGAACACTGGTCGCTCCTGCTCGTTTGTGTTGGGCATACATTTATTTTTTCATCGCTATCATGGTATGAGCTAATGCAAAAAACGTCAACAAAATTGCAGCCCTCCTATTTTTGGAGGGCTGCTGAGGCTAAGAAGACGGAATGTAAGGTTGAGATTTGTCACTTCGAGCGAAGGGTCTGGCTTGTGTTGAGAAGTACATCTCAACTCGCTATTCTCGCTCGAATTGACTATACAAACTCAGATCTACTTCATTTTCTTTCGGATGAATGCCGGAATATCAAGTGAATCTTCTTCGTTCTTGGGCACAACTTCATCGGGCTCTTCAATTTTCATCTGTGGAGCTGGCTCTGGCATCTGTGGTTCTGGTTCTGGCTCGGGCTCAGCAACGCGTCCACCCGTCATAAAGCTGGTTGCTTTGGAGCTAAACAGTGGCTTCTTTTCTTCCCGTCGAACACCCGGCGTAACATTAATTCCAGAAGTATCAACGCCACGCTTTTGTGGTTCTCGTTTTTCTTGGTCGAATCCGGTTGCAACCACAGAGATCTGCAAATCGCCCTGCATTTTGTCATCAACAACAGCACCAAATATGACGCGAGCATTTGGGTCAGCCGATTCGGTAATAACCTTGGCGGCTTCATCGATTTCATACATACCTAAGTCTTTACCACCAGTGATCGTGAACAAAATTCCACGAGCACCATTGATAGACATTTCCAAGAGTGGTGAATCGATTGCCATCTTCGCAGCTTCCACAGCTCGGTCTTCGCCAGAGGCGCGACCAATACCCATCAAAGCAGATCCAGCATTTTGCATCACGGACTTCACGTCAGCGAAGTCGACGTTTACGATTCCTGGGATAGTAATAAGGTTGGAGATTCCAGTTACACCTTGCATCAAGACCTGATCAACCGTTGCAAAAGCATCAAGCAAAGGAGTCTTCTTATCGATGATCTGGAACAAGCGATCGTTGGGAATAGTAATGATGGTATCAACACGATCTTGGATATTTTCTAATCCGACGCGTGCGATTTCTGCTCGCTGCGCACCTTCGAAACTAAATGGCTTGGTGACAACACCAATAGTGAGCGCACCAGTTTCTCGAGCAACGTCTGCAACAACTGGACCAGCACCCGTTCCTGTTCCACCACCCAGGCCGTAGGTTATGAAAACCATGTCAGCACCCGAGATGGCTTCGGCGATATCTTGCTTACTTTCTTCTGCGGCAGCACGTCCTGTTTCGGGATCCATACCAGCACCGAGTCCGCGGGTGACCGTTTTGCCAATATGCAATTTCAAATCTGCATCGCTGTGGTGCAATGCTTGCGCATCAGTATTTATTGAAATAAATTCCACGCCTTCAATTTTTGATTTTATCATTCGGTCGATAACTGATGTTCCAGCTCCGCCGACTCCGATGACTTTTATTTTTGCGTAGGTCTCGAGTTCGGGTTTAATTTCCATTTTCTCTTTTCTTCCTCACTTTGTGTAAATAATGTGTGCGCCTGGTTACGACAAATCAGCGTGCACGAAAAAACATTGGAGTAAGCGAATTATAACATCCAACTTTTAAGTGTCAAACTTTTAGTGTTCAATGAAGAACACTAAATTTGTTCTATCCTTAGCGGAAAGCCAAGGGGTTGAGCATGTCTACTTCGGAGGTCCAATTTTAAAAGCCTTCCTTCGCACCTTTTAAAATTGGACCTCCGAAGTAGACATTTAAGTTATCCACATCGTAAAGAGTGCGGGAGAATTAAAAAAGCACCAAGTTTTTCGGTGCTCATCTCTCTCCTTCTCTGCTTCTACAAAATCATTAGGGCGGGTGTAGCTTTTATCACCTGCGATTTTTAAAAGGCACGAAGGAAGGCTTTTAAAAATCGCAGGTGATAAAAGCTCGGGACGCCTTATGGTAAAAACGATTTAAGCCACTTCCTCATATTCGTAACGGTATCCTTCACTGACGAGAAGCCTTTAAAGCCACTCTTTCCAACGCGAGTTTCACTATCAGCTCCCCATGCAACCAAACCAACGGCGGTTGCGAATGCTGGGTCATCAACCTTCTCAATCGCAGAAGCATAGTCCTTGGGGAATCCTACCTGTGCTGGAAGCGCTAAGACTTCCTTTGCCACATCAACCACACCCGCCATCTTGGCGCCACCACCTGTCAGCACTACGCCACCAGGAAGCTTTCCATCGCGCTTTACCTTCTTCAATTCTTTGTTTACGAGTTCGAAGATTTCATCCAATCGGGCACGAATAATTTCAGCAACCTCATGTCGAGACACAACCTGCTCTTCTTGTTCGCTCAATTTAGACAAATCAATTTCTTCCTTCTTATCAATCTCGGAAGGAACAGCATAGCCAAATTCTAGTTTAATCTTTTCGGCAACATCCACCGAAGTCTTCAAGCCTATCGCCAAGTCATTGGTGATATGTGAAGCACCTATGGGTAGAATGTTCGTGTGAAGCAGCTCGCCTTCTTCAAAGACCGCAACATCCGTTGTGCCGCCTCCAAGATCAACCAGTACTACTCCCAGTTCTTTTTGTCGTTTTGTAAGAACAGAAGTAGATGCCGCCAGCGGAGCAAGTACAAAATCATCAATATCTACACCCGTTCGGTAAATAACTTTGGTCAGATTTCCCAAATGGGTCGCGGAGCCTTCTATTATATGTGCGGCGACTTCAAGACGAATACCCGTCATACCAACAGGATCTTTTATCTTTGTTTGGTTATCAACGCTAAAGTGACGGGGAATAATATGTAAAATTTCTTGATTTCGAGGCCCAATAGATGCCTGAGCAGCCTCAATGGCCCTCGAAACATCATCATGAGAGATCTCTCCATCTGCGCGGGATACGGCTACAACGCCCTTCGTAGTATGCGTCGTTATGTTCGCACCACCAATAGCAACATAGGCATGCTCAATAGGAATACCGGTCATGCGCTCTGCTTTTTCTAAAGCTTGGGAGATACTCGAAACGGTGTCCTCAACATCCACAATAGAACCACGACGGATCCCGGAACTCGGTGATTCGCCTATACCTATAATTGTTGGCTTCCCCCCATCAGCCCCGGGCTCTCCGACTGCGATTCGAATATGATTCGAACCCAAGTCAAGCCCAACGATTGTAACCTCTCGTGCCATCAGTTTGAATGTATTTTAGCTTTTGTTTTTAATACGAATATTATACTGAAATTCGGCAAAATTTACAAATGTTTTCCAGCCCAGTCAAGCAGGTACGGACCCAAAATCAAAACTCCAGCAATAATAGCGCCAATGGCCGCAATGAGTACCGCTGCTGCCATGAGATTTTTCATCGCTTCAGCATAGGGATGAACGCGAGGCTTCAGAATATCCGTGACACGTTCCAAAACAGTATTGATAATTTCCAAAATCAAAACCGATCCAATCGCGTACAACAAAAATATCGCCTGCGATGCCGTGACGCGAAAAACGATCATTAAAATAATAATGATAGCGCCAACAACGGTATGAAAACGGAAATTCCGTTCTGTTTTGAAGACGTATGCAATCCCTCGAAATGCATATTTGAAACTTTCGAAGAACTTTTTCATTTGGTTGTCGTATTGTTGTCAGATTCCGACGAATCGCTGCTTACATCGCTTCCCGAGAGGGTGTCTTTTACCTCAAAACGTGCGATTTGAGCGAGTTTGCCATCAACATAGATCTTTACCTCATATTTTCCTTTTGGCCACGATCCAGAGGCAGGTTGCTCAAGGTGAAAAGCCACATTATTAATACCCTTTTGGCCCGCATAGGTTCCGTCATCGATAAATTCGTCATCATCAACGTAGTACCACTCAACCTTGATTTGGTGTTCGTCGATAAAATTCTTGGTCTGAATGGTGAGATATATCTTGTCAGCAGCGGTATCAAACGTTGTCGTTGGCGAAACGGCTTGCAAATTCTGGTTAACACTCGTTGCCATGTTTACATCTTCGATTAAATCGTTGGCATCTTTCACAACATCCTTTTCTGTTGTTTCGTTCACGCTCGGTTTGTCAGAACTTTTCGTTTCGTTCACGACTTTTTTCAGAGATGCAAGCGATGGAAATGCATTGCCACCTTTTTGATAGAGATAGGCACCAATTCCAACTGCGCCGATGATAATAGCAACGGAAAAAATAATTAAAATCTTGGCCACAATCGAACGATGTCGTGGCGGAATATCAAACTCTTTATCGCTGCCTTCTAACACTTCCACTTTGTGCTTGTGGGAACTTGTTTGCTCCTTTTCCATTGTATTTTTGTTGAATTAATTTTTATTCTGAAATCCACCCGGTAATGGTATTATTTCCGGATTTTACAATATTGGTGTCACCTTTTCCGTTCACGCCAATAACCCACACACTCGCCTTACCAGATGTTCCTGAGGTGTACGATTCGTAGGCGATCTTGGTGCCATCAGCATTAAAATGTGGCGCGTCCTGTGCCGCGGAGTCGTTGGTCAGACGAAGTGCGTTACTGCTTCCTGTTTTGTAGTACAAATCGGATGACTTACTGAGACCACTCCCCTTATCAGCAATGAACGCAAAGGAGTAATTCCCTGCAGTTCCCGCAACCGCCACACGTACAACGTGGGACGAAGGAATCAGTTCCTGGCTTTGAGTGGTGCCATTCGAAACAACATTCACAAGACCGGAGTTTACCAAGGCATAGACAAGTGTTTTGCCATCAGGAGACAGCGCCAGATCAACAATAGCGCTTGCGCTGGTTGTGGTGCTCACTGAATCAGGTGCACTCGTATCAGAAATGGTACTTATGGATTTTGCTACACCCCGTGCACCATCCGAGTATGCCACAATGGAAAGATCGGCAGAGCCAGCAAGCATTTCGGGGGCCTTTTTGGTGCTGAGGTTAGCAATTTGAGCAAGTTTTTTGGTCGATGCCGTATATAGATACAAACCATCAAGCGACTTTGAGCCTGACTTCCCAAAGAAACCCACCAGTTTTGCCCCATCGCTACTTACAACGGCAGGACCCTTAAGATACACATCCTCTTCCTTATCACTAAAGAAAAGTGCTTTCCCTGTTCCGTCCGCTTTATAGCTCGAGAATTCATCATCGAAGGTTGTAGGCGTGGTATTAATAACCAACTTTTCTGTGCCAGTACTTGCGGTTGGCTGTGTCGTTTCTTCATTCGAGCTCTCGCCAGTTGTAGCAGAAGAAGTAAACGAAATATTTTGCGTAAAGGCCGTGAGCTCATTTTTCAAAAGGTCATCAGTTCCAGATTGATACAAATCAAAAACATAGATCAAGCTATTTTTCGAAACATAATAAACATTTTGTTCCTCGCCGGTGTCATTATCAAGAAATTTGGCAAGCAAGGCTTGTTCGCTCACAATCGTTGCGCTCGTCGTTTGAATATCCTTTGGGCCAAATTGCTTCACCCAGTTGGACAATGAAAGATTCGAAGTGTTTTTTATCACATCAATTTTTACCGTGGCTTTAGAGCTGCCATTACCACTTCCCGAAAGTTGCACACTCAAAACATCCGCGTCTGTCTGTGTTTTGTTGGTAGTGAGTTTCCAGTCAGAAGGATAGGAGTAGCCAAGCGATGCTGCGGCGCTTTCGGATTTCTTCCATGAAGCAGTATCAACCGCAGAGGTTTCAGTTGTGCTTGTTTCAGTTTTTGGCGAAGTGTCTCGATGCTTCCAAAGAACGAATCCGAGTGCCACGGCAAGTCCCAAAACCAGCACAATCGCAACCACGAGCAAAATATAAAAACGTCTTCGCCAAGAATCAGCTGAAGAGACTATGGGCTTCGGTTTTCGAGATCCGCCTTTGGGGCCATCCCATTCAACAGAACGCCTATATCGTGATGTATTGATTGGCATACGCTTTAGTAATTTCGGTCAGAAAGTGTGAGACCAAGAATGGATAAAAGTCGAGATTCGAGCCGTTTCATCGCTTCTTTTTTTGCCTTCGAAACGTTTTCGTGCTCATATCCAAGCATATGGACTATACCATGAATGACCAGTATTGTAAACTCGATTTCTTGCGTATGTTTGCGTTCTTTCGCCTGTTTTTTGATTACACCCGGAACAAGGATCAGCTCTCCCAAAAAATGACTCTCGTCATCGTAACGAAACGTGAGAACATCGGGAACATATAATTTTTTTCTATACGCGGCGTTGAGTTTTCTACTTTTGGCAGCAGAAGAAATAACAATATTGATTTCTGCATTCCTTGAAACTTTCAAAACTCGCTGCGCGGCACGTTCGATGCGCCGCAGAACTTTTTGAGAAATGCGAAAAGGCTCTTTGGTTTCATGGATGACGTGAATATGCATCAGATTCCAATATTATCAAGATTCAATTTGCTGTCAGAAAGTTTTCCGGCACCACTTGGGTTGTAGCCGTGCAGAACTTCTTCCCCGTCCGTAAAACCATCGTGATCGGTGTCTTTTTCCCAAAAGTTACTGCCATACTTTGCTTCTTGCTCATCAGAGAGCCCATCTTGGTCGGGGTCAGAGTCTGCCTTGGTATGGATATCCACCCATGCCGCACCAATAAGTGAGTTGGGGTCTTGGCTTTGTGCAAACAAATACCGATAGGCAAAAAATATTCCGAATCCAAGAAGTATCACCACAACCAAAATCACCACAAGCAGAGTTGTCCACTTGTGAGATTTTGGCGACGCATCTGATTCCTTGTGATGCATTGCGCCTTCTGGCGTTGCATGAGCTGGAATCTCAAGTTCGTCGTAGTTTGGTTTAAGCGTAAAGTTTGTTTCAGCCATTGTTTGAAAGCAATTTTTTGACGATCATGTTTACCAGAGTTCCATCGGCTTGGCCCTTCAATTCCTTCATGGCCGCACCCATAACTTTGCCCATATCAGCCATCGTCATTCCGGGTTGGACCAAGGGCTTCACCTTTGCTTCAACATCGGCTTCCGACATCTGTGCTGGGAGGTATTTTTCTATGATCGCATTTTGCTTTTTGTCAGCATCGGCCAGATCTTGGCGTCCACCTTTTTCAAACTGAGAAATGGCGTCTTTGCGCTTTTTTACTTCTGCACGCAAAATGGTTTGTGCCTCTTCATCGGAAAGTTCATGCATCAAACGAATTTTTGCGTTCTTCATCTCGCTGATCATAAGACGCAGTGTTGCCACGGTCTCAGCGTCACGTGCCTTTTGGGCCGTAACGAGATCAGCTTGAATGATTTCGAACAATTTAGGCATGAGAGTTTCTCCTTCGGGCTCGTGCAGCCTCTTCTTTCATACGCTTAAATCCAATTTTACCGGTTCGTCGCAAGAATTCACGTCGTGCTCGAATCTTATTCTGACGCGTTGCTTCTTCTTTACGAAGCATTCGGCTTTTTGGTTTTTCGAAGTGCTTTTTCTTTCGCGCTTGTGACAAAACACGGCTCTGCATCACTTTTTTGCTAAAGCGATGAAGTAAGCTTTCAATAGATTCGTCATCTTTTCGTATTACTTCGACCAAAAATATCACCCCTTTCCAAAAATAGTTCGTTAGTTAATAAGCAATTTATTCAGCCAGCGCCGGAAGTTTGTCTTCCGCTGACTTCTTTCCGAGAATATGTAAGTGTAAGTGCATAACCGATTGACCAGCACCAGATCCAACATTGAACAACAATTTGTATCCATTCTTGTCAGCACCGTATCGTGCAGCAATTTCTTTCGCGGCGCTGAACATTTCAGATAACAGCTCCGAGTGATCTTTTGCAAAATCATTCATCGATTCCAGAACGTGCTCTTTGGGAATCACCAAAACATGCAGTGGCGCCTTAGGATGAATGTCGTGAATCGCGAAAACTTTTTCACTTTCGTATTCCTTTTCCGAAGGAATATCTCCACGACCAATCTTGCAAAACAAGCAGTCTTCCATTACTCCATCTCCGGTTCGTCGTCACCAATGGGTTCAAAGTTTTCTGGCTTTGGAGTTTGAACGGCAGCACCATCAGGAGCAAACGAAACATGCTTTTCGAGTCGTTTCTGAACTTCTTTCACAACCTTATTGATATCCACGATTTCTTGAATACCGCTCACCATGTCGCGAATAATAATGGTTCCATCAATCGCTTCTTTCTGACCCAGAATCAACGTAAGCTTTACACGAAGTTTGTCAGCAACTTTGAGCTGTGACTTAATGCTGTTCTTGCCCAAGGCTTCAACAATATCAACGCCAGCATCACGAAGTTCTTCAAATACCTTCAACGACTTCTTCTTCGCCATTTCGCCAAGCTGACCCAAGAAGACATCGGCCTTCTTTACGCGCTTGATTTCAACGTTCTGGTCTTGCAATTCCATAATGAGTCGCTCAATACCACCACCAAATCCTACTGCAGGAGTTGGGCGACCACCAAGGTCTTCAACGAGGTAGTCATAACGGCCACCACCACCAAGCGAACCTTGCGCACCATTTTTCTGTGACCAAACTTCGAATACGGTTCGAGAGTAGTAATCAAGACCGCGCACCAATCGTGCGTTCAATTCGTACGGAATTTCCAGTTCATCGAGATATTCCAAAACATTCTTCAAGTGGTTGTGACATTCTTCGTCCAAGAAATCCAAAATTTGTGGCGCATCAGCAACGAGGCGCATCACTTTTTCTTCTTTTGAATCCAACAAACGCAGTGGGTTTGCCTTCAATCGTTCTTTGCTTTCTTTTGAAAGCTTATTTTCGTGCAGATCAAAGTACTCGCGAAGCGCCGTAATATATCGAGGTCGGCATTCTCGGCATCCGATGCTGTTAATTTGCAATGAAAGATCTTTCAATCCAAGCGTTCGATAAATTCGCCACACAAGTTGAATAATCTGTGCGTCCATAACAGGATTCTTTTCACCAAAAACTTCGAAGTTCAACTGGTGAAACTGTCGGTATCGGCCAGCCTGTGGTCGATCGTGTCTGAAAAGTGAGCCAACGCTGTACAACTTCACTGGCTGCGGCATATTAAACATTCCGTGTTCAATATAGGCGCGAACAACACCAGCGGTAAATTCTGGGCGCAACGACAAATTATTTTTTGATCGATCTTCAAACGTGTACATTTCTTTTTCAACAACATCCGTTACTGCACCAACGCCACGCACGAACAAATCAGTAAATTCGAGCATAGGGGTTTCGATTCGATCAAAACCAAAGGTCATGGCAACTTTATCTACCGTGTGGTAAACATAGTCCCAATATTTCCATTCCGAAGGCAAAATGTCTTTCATGCCACGAACCAATTGCAATGGTTCGCGCTTTCCGACTTTGCGCTTTGGTGCTTCGTCTTCGTTTTCTCGTTCTACTTTTTCAACTTTCGGCTTTCTACCCATTACATACCTCGTTTAATTTTCGCTAATATTAGGAGTTTTGAAAACTTCAAATGAACTAAATGGCCAAGCTCGTACCCATGTCTTTCCAATGATGTACTGCGATGGCACGGCTCCGAAAAATCTTGAGTCAGAGCTTCGCGTTCGATTGTCACCCATCACGAAGTACTCATCATCTTTCAAGGCTTTTGTCGCAGAGCCAGGAGTGACGACACCAGATGGTAAGTAACTCGATTCATCGAGAATAAATCCATCGGGATGTTCACCGTTCTTGATGGTGACCTGATTATTGTTTACCGTAACGGTTTCGCCTGGCAAACCAATAATTCGCTTCACATAAAATTGGCTGGGGTCTTCTGGAAAGCGGAAGATAATAACATCACCGCGCGCTGGTTTCGAGAGATCGTAGGTGATCTCGTTTACGATGAGATAGTCACCGTTATGCAGCGTGGGAAACATACTGTCGCCGCGAACAAAAAAGGGCTGGATGAGGAAGTAACGAACCGGAATGATGATGGCGATAGCGATAATAGCTATTTTGATCATCTCGTAGACGAACGATAGTCCACTCGATTTTTCTTTTTTTGAGTCGTTCGACGGAAGAAGATTCTGGTGAGAAGGGTTCCCTTCCCACTTGTTACCTGCCTCCGACAGATTTTTTTGTTCCAAAGTATCCCTGCTTATGAATAGCAATGTGCGGGAGGAATATACCATAAACGGGTTTGAAATGCAAGTCTCCCGCTAAGGGTTTGCGTCATTGTCTTTAGAACTGCCAAGGTCAAAAGACGTAAAAACCGCTGACAGGCCCGGCAGCATTTTCGCAAAGCTCACTGGTACCGGGGTCGACTCAGAAGACCCTCGCTCATTTACCGCTTTGACAAAACATCAATTTTTCATTATAATTTCTTTCGATGTCAGACCAACCAAACATACCTAAATCCAACCTTCCAACTATGTCTAAAAAAGAAGGCAAAAATAGCTTTTCCCACAGCAACTTCGGTGATGAAAAACGAAGTGATCGTGTCAAAAAGAAAAAGAAATTTTCTTTGGGAAGAAAAATCGCTCTTGGAGTGGTAGCTCTTGTCGTTGTTGGCATTGGTCTTGCCGCCTACAAATTTTTTGTACTGAGCGGAAAGATTACTGATGGCA
>CAYMIK010000004.1:0-41365 GCA_964390745.1 uncultured Candidatus Saccharibacteria bacterium | reverse complement strand
AACTTCTATCTTTGGAACTATCACCTCTTTAGTAAATAGCAACCAAGTTAAGCTCAAAGGCGAGAGCGACGGACGCATCAACATTCTCATGCTCGGCATTGGTGGCGAAAACCATCCAGGCTCAAACCTCACCGACACCGTCATGCTCGCAAGCATCAACACAAAAGACAACAAGGTGGCGCTTCTTTCTATTCCACGTGACTTATACGTAAAGGATGGCGGTGGCTACGTAAAATTGAACGCTGTTCATGCCTACGCCGAAGACAAAGAAAAAGGAAGTGGCCCAAAAGCCATCATGGACGAAGTTGGTGTCATTACCGGAATCACTCCTGACTACTATATTCGATTTGACTTTGATGGATTCAAAAAGGCTATCGATGATTTGGGTGGCATCGACGTGACGATTCCAACCTCATACTATGATCCGTTGTTCCAATTCCAATTTGATGCCGGCGTAAGCCACATGGATGGTACGCGAGCCTTGTACTATGCACGAAGCCGTCACGCAAGCGTTCCTGCTGAAGCAACCGACTTCCGTCGCGCTGCTCGCCAGCAACAAGTGATCCTTGCTGCACGTGATAAATTTTTGTCTTCAGGAAACGTGGTAAACCTTGATCTCGTCAATAAGTTGCTGAACGATTTTGGAAACCACTTGAAAACCAATCTTCAAATTGGTGACATGATTCATTTGTACAGCCTCGTCAAAGATATTCCGAAAGACTCTATTTCCAACAGCGTTGTTGATGAAATTAATACCAAGCTCGTCAAGGGAGACCAGGTCCCTGTGGGTGGTTTGCTTGCTTCTGTTTTGGTTCCAACGGCTGGTCTTGGAAATTATTCGAAGATACAAGAATACGCTGCGCACATGTTCGATCCGAACTTTGTTTCAGAAAACGCAAAAGTGGAAGTGCAAAATGGAAGTGGAGTTTCGGGAACGGGAACCAAAGCCGCAAAGGCCATTGATTACGATGTTGTCTGGACCGCGAACGCGAAGGTGAAGACTTACACCGCAACGGTCATTTACGACTACTCTGGCGGACGAGTTCCGAACACCCTGAAAGCCCTCGAAAAACAGTTTGGCGTTAGCGCATCAAATCTTCCCGCGAAATCTGTTCGCCAAAGTGGCTCGGCAGACATTGTTGTAATTGTTGGCTCCGACTATGCCAACGCAAACTAGATCCAAAATCGAACGACTCCACACCTCGAAGCCTGTTGTTGCACTCATTGGCCGCGAGAATGTTGGCAAGTCGACACTCTTCAATCGCATCATTGGTGCGGCTTCTTCGATTATTTCCAATGTGCCAGGAACAACTCGTGACAGATTGTTTGGCGATGTTGTATGGCGCGGAAAAACATTTATTGCGGTTGACACAGCGGGGTTAGCGCAAGATAAAAAAGGTTTCGTGAGAGAGATTCATGAACAGGCAGAAATAGCCGCACGCGAAGCTGATGTGATCCTCTTTGTCGTTGACGGAAAAGATGGGGTAACCCCCGTTGACTCTTCCATTGCACGATGGCTCTCGAAGTCTAAGAAAAAAGTTATTGTTTTGGTCAACAAAGTTGATAAGCCAGAAAAGCAAGGAGATTTAGCACTTCCCTTTTACGAATTTGGTTTCTCCGAAGTCATGATGGGCTCTGCATTGAGCGGCAAAATGATCGGTGACGTTCTTGATACTGTTTTGGAACATCTCGACTTTGCACCCGCCGTTGTTTCGCCCGACTCCATGAAGGTTTCGATAGTGGGAAAACCAAACGTTGGGAAGTCTTCTCTTTTGAATGCGCTCATTGAAGAAAAACGTGTTCGTGTGAGCCCTATTGCCGGCACAACGCGCGACGCTGTTGCCGTGACAACAAAATATAAAGAAAAAATGCTTACCTTCATTGATACGGCTGGTTTGCGCCGAAAAGCAAAGATTCATGAACGAATCGAAAAAGAAAGTTCTATTCAGAGCCTTCACGCTATCAATGAAAGTGAAATCGTTTTGGCCGTTTTTGATACTACTGTGCCAACTTCACAACAAGATTTGGCCATTGTTCGTTATGCCTTTGAGGCACGAAAAGCCATTATCATTGTTATTAACAAATGGGATTTAGAATCATCCCAAGAAGCCAAATACGAAAAGTACGTTGAATACTTTCAATCGAAGTTGCCACTTTTGTACTACGTCCCGATTGTCTTTGTTTCTTCTAAGTCAGGCCAAAATATTCCCGAGCTCATGAACCTGCTCGAGTTCACTGATGACCGATACCACCAAACGATTCCACAAGAAAAACTGGACGAAGTATTCGCCACTATTCCGGATCAGCTGGGCGAAATTGGAAAGATCAAGAAAAAACGATTGAAAGTTTGGAACATTAAGCAGATTCACACTGCGCCTCCAGGATTTCAAATCGAAATTAACAAAGCAGAGTTGCTTTCTAACTTTCATATCGACCGCATTGAAAATCTTTTACGAGCCGCACTGCCACTTGAGGCAACGCCCATCGTGCTTCACTTCAAAGTAAAAGGAAGCAAGGTATAAGTTTATGAAAAACTTTCTTGTTGTTGGTTTGGGAAACCCAGAGCTTCGATTCAAAAACACACGACACAACATCGGGTTTGAAGTGGTGCGAAAATACCTGAATACCAATTTGGGCGTATTTGGTTTGGATTTGGAGGTTGATTTTGAAGACATCATTTCCGATCACGAACAGTACAAACTGTATTCTGGCAAAACCGGGTCACTGTTTCACAAACAAAAAATTTACGTTTTGTTTCCCCTCGAATTTATGAACGATTCTGGCCGCGCAGTTCAAGAAGTTGCTGCATACTACAAAATCGAAGCAGAAAATATTTTGGTAGTGCATGACGACAAAGATATGGAGTTTGGAAAAATTCGTAGAGTTTCTGCGGATCGCGAAAGCGGCACCGGCGGACACAACGGCGTGAAGTCTATCGTAGAAACTTTGGGAACAACAAAATTTGCGCGCCTCAAAATTGGCGTGGCAAATGACTTGCTCGCCTCTGGGAAAATCGATACAGCAGATTTTGTTCTTGGACAATTCACCGCAGAAGAACGAACCGAGATACCAAAAATCATAGAACAAGCAATCAAGGGAATTGAAGAATAACGCAACCTACGAGGAAGCCAGCTGCAAGTTACCTGGTATTTTTTGTTTGTTTAAACACACGTAGTCCATTGAGCGTCAACACATAAAACAAAAAACCACTTTGTCCTCCTTGCAAGCCGTGTGGTTTGGGAATTTCCCGAGCACACATTCACTTCTGAAAGAAAGTAGGAGGGATTCTTTCTTTTCAGAAACTTGCAATGAGGACGAAGTGGTCTTCAAAAAAACTATTATGCACTTTCAAGTTCATCTTGAAAGCACTTCATCTTAGCAGATCGCTGGTTTTTTGTCAAGAGCCCCCAAGCTTAAAGATCCTTTTTGGGCTAATGTTAGCCATTCTTCTCAAATGTAAGCCAAATCCTTCGAGCAAAACTTGATTTTTAGAGGATTTGTGTTACAATCACGTCATAAAAGAGATACACTCCGTTTGGGCTCATCCAAACGCGAATCTTTACATATTAATAAGTAGCGACATGCCCGCGAAAGTAGAAGTGGCTGTGCCATTTAAGCTCGATAAGCCCGAACAGGTTATCGCCGGCTTAAACGATAGTGCGAAAACGTTTTTAGTGAACTCCGCTCCCCTTTTCCAGAAAAAGGCGATTTTTTGGTTGACCGAATCAGAAGAAAAAGCCGAGGAGCTCTACTATCAGCTGATGTTTTGGAAAGATCAGATAGCCAATGATCACGCCATCTACCACTTTCCCGTAAGCTCTGAGATTACCTTGAGGATTTCACATAAGAACGCGGAGCGAGTGGCTTCACAGCGTTTTGTGCATCACTTGAAAAACGCCGACCCAGGAATCTACCTCATTCCGGCCCAAATGGCCGTTTCGCGAGTGAGTTCCGAACGTCAGTTCGAAGATGAATCTTTGAACCTTTCGGTTGGAAAAGAAATTTCTCGAAAGGATGTTTTGCAACGCCTGGTTGATGCAGGATACGAAAGTGAAATGAAAGTGTTTGAACCAGGAACATTCGCAAGCCGCGGATCCATCGTTGATATTTTTGCCGTGAACCATGACTTGCCATTACGCATCGAGTGGAATGGCAATGAAGTGGAACGAATCTTTACTTTTGATCCACGCGTTTCAAAACTCGGAAAATCGCATGAAGAAATTTCCGTGATTCCTATTAAGTCTGACCGACGAGCACTTCTCACCGACTACTTACCATCAGAAAGCGTTATCATCTTTGACAACCCGGATCGCCTCCAAGAAAACTTTGACTTCTTCAGTATGCAAGACAAAGAAAAGGCGTGGGAAAAATTCCTGAAAGCACTTGGAGATCGTACAAAATTATTCTTTGAACTTTTTCCCAATGCAGAATACGAAAATCAGGTGAAACTCGACTTTCAAAATTCTACCTTGTATCGCGGCAACTTGGACTTCTTCACGCAAGACATCAAAGAACTTTCCGATGAGGGCTACCAAATTTGGATTCGCTGTGAGAACCAAAATGAACTCAAGAAAAAGCTGAATGGCACACCTATTAAGAATCTCAATTTCTTAACACTTTCAGATGAAATGAAAATGTTTGGAGACAAGGTAAAGAAGTTTACCTTTGGCTTCATTGGTCACAAAGAAAAGATTGCGTTTTTCACCGACAAAGAAATCTTTGGAATAGAAAAAGTTTTTACCTCCGGCTTCCAGGAACGAACGATCAAAAATCCGGGAATCATCTCAGAAATTCGTCCCGGTGATTTTGTTGTACACGTTGATCATGGTATCGGCCGATTTGTAGGCATGCAAACAAACCTTATCGAGAATGTTCCCAAAGAATACTTTGTTTTGGAATACGCCGAAAATGATCGCCTCTTCCTGCCAGTGGAATTTGCCGAAAAGATTTCAAAATATATTGGAAAAGAAAATCCTCAGGTGCATCGCCTCGGCTCTGCAAGCTGGAATCAAACCAAGCGAACCATTCAACGTAAGGCACAAATCCTGGCCGGAGATTTGCTCAAATTGTACGCTTTGCGCAAAGTGGCTACATCTTTGGTCTATCCGCCTCGTCCCGTTGAAGAGGCGCAATTTGAAGCGAATTTTAAGTATGTTCTGACCGAGGACCAAAAGAAAGCTGTGCGCGAAATCATGAATGATCTTGAAAGCGACAAACCCATGGATCGTTTGTTGGTTGGCGATGTCGGTTTTGGAAAAACAGAAGTTGCGATGCATGCAGCACTTCGAGTTGCATTAAACGGCAAACAGGTTGCCTGCCTCGCACCAACAACCATCTTGGCCGAACAGCACTCAGAATCTTTTGCGAAACGATTTGCCGGAATGCCCGTAAAGATTGCAGCCGTCAGCCGATTTAAATCGAACAAAGAAATTAAAGAAATCTTGCAAGAGCTTGCCGAAGGAAAAATTCAGATTATCATTGGAACCCATCGCTTGCTTTCACAGGATGTAAAATTCAGAAATCTTGGCCTACTTATTATTGACGAAGAGCAGCGATTTGGCGTGAAACAAAAAGATCGCTTGAAGCGCTTGCGCGCCAACCTGGATATTTTGTCACTGTCTGCAACACCTATTCCGCGCTCATTGAATATGGCACTCGCCCACCTGCGCGATATTTCTACCATACAAACACCGCCGCCTGGCCGCTTGCCTATCGAAACATTCATCGAACCATTTGCTGATGAAACGGTGATTCAAGCCATTCAGAAAGAGCTGAAGCGCGGTGGTCAGGTTTACTATTTGCACAACCGAATTGAAACCATTGGCGCTGTGAAAAATCAGCTCATGCAACAAACCGGTGAACAAAATATCGATGTAGCACACGGCCAACTTGATGAAGAACAGCTCGAAGTAAAGATGGATCGATTCTACAAGGGTGAGACAAAGATTCTTGTATGCTCTACTATCATTGAAAACGGTATCGACCTGCCTTCCGTAAACACATTAATCGTTGATCGCGCTGATACCTTTGGCTTGGCACAGCTCTATCAGCTTCGTGGACGAATAGGTCGTGGTTCACAAAAAGCCTATGCCTATTTCTTTTATCGAACACGAAAGCTTCAACAAGACGCCAAAAACCGGTTGCAAGCCCTCCTTGAATCTACCGAGTTGGGTTCAGGATTCCAGCTTGCTATGCGCGACCTTGAAATTCGTGGAGCGGGAAATATTCTTGGCGCGGAACAGTCCGGAAGTATTGCTGCCGTGGGCTTGAGTTTATACCTGCGTCTTTTGAACCAGGCCGTCAAAGAGTTAAAGAGCGGCAAGAAAATCGCGCCACTTTTGGATGTTACGATCGATCTGCCTGTTCCTGCGTACTTGCCAGAAGATTTCTTTGAAAGCGAGCAAGAACGTCTGCAAACCTACCAACTCATGGCACAAATTGAAACATTTGAAGAGCTCGACAGATTTAAAGATGAAATTGAGAAAAATCATCAGCATCTTCCCGATCCCATTAAAAACCTCATGGAATTACTCGATGTGAAGTTGTTAGCACAACGCGCGCGAGCGTTGAATGTAAACACCCAAACAATCAAAACAGAAATGGGTGAAGTTCGCCGCTTAGTAGTTGAGTTTGCTGAAATGATGAACCCAAAGAACATCGAAAAGGTTTTGCAGATCAACAGCAAATGGAACTTTACAGCGCACCAGTTAAAGATCGATTTTGATCAGCTCCCCAAAGATTGGATCAATGAAGTGAAAAAAGTTTTGAACGTTTTCAAGGCACACCAAGAAGCACGCGCCAAGGAACACGAGAAAGATAACGCGACAGAAACAAAATGATTTCTTCTATCCTCAGCATCGTTTCGGGGGCCAATGAAATTCAATCGCTGCAATCATGGGTCTCGTCGTTCGCTTTGAAAAATCGTGGGCCAAAACGCGCAATTCTCGCAGAAGTTTCGGCTAATTTTAAGGTAATGAAGGTTTTGCTTCGAAACGATGTAAATGCCCTGGAGGTTGCGGAAAGTTTACGTACGAATGCTTTTGACCAGCTGGAATCTTCCGACTTCTCCTTCAATGCGCTCAAACATCAGAAGGTTTCTTTAGCGCGACTCAAGATACAAGATTTGCCGAGCTTTTCGTACTTAGATGGTGCAACAACAGAAACGCTCGTGTGTAGCATGTACGAAAGAATTCGTATTTTGCAAAGCCTCGCAAAGACGGCTTCGAAAAATAAGAAATTTCAAGATCGCGTTCGTTTTGATGTTCGATTGCAAAACATTGCAAAGATGTTGCTCATTCTTGTTTTGCACCTAAAATCATAAAAGTTTAGGAAAATTTAATTTGCAAGCCCTACAGTTATTCCCATGAATAACGATATTATATTTTGGCATGCGCTCAGATCGACGTTTGATTTTGGCTTTGAGGTATTTACGAAGATCAAAAAGATTTTCGGACGCCCGCGAGATGCGTGGCAATCCAGTTCTTCGTCGTTTGAAAAGCATGGATTCGAAAAGAAAGTAGTTGCGGCACTTGCTCAACGAAAACGCGTGGAACCGGGAGAACTTTTTCGCCAGCTTCGCAAGCAAAAAATTGAGCTTATTTCATACGACTCAAAAGAGTATCCAAAGATACTTAAAGAGATTGCCTCGCCGCCGCCACTTTTGTATTATCGTGGAGACATCTCTTTGCTTTCGCGCAAAAACCTCCTTGCAGTCGTTGGCACACGTAAGGCAACTTCATATGGCAAAGCGGCAACCGAAAAGATAATTGCAGGCATGAGCGAGGCACCAGTTGTCATTGTCAGCGGCATGGCGCTGGGTATTGATGCCGAGGCGCACAAAGCGGCACTCAAAAATGGCCTGAAAACCGTTGCCGTGTTGGGTTCGGGCCTTGATGATGCTCATATATATCCTCAGTCACATATGCCACTCGCACGCGAAATCATGAGATGCGGGGTCATCATCTCCGAACATCCGCCAGGCGAAGTGGCCTACAAATCAAACTTTCCAAGGCGCAATCGGATCATCAGCGGGCTTTCGCGCGGAACCATTGTGGTGGAAGCAAAAGAACCAAGCGGCGCGCTGATTACGGCATATCGAGCACTGGAACAAAACAGGGAGGTTTTTGCTGTTCCAGGCTCTATTTTTTCGGCAACTTCGGTTGGAACCAATAAGATCATTTCGAAAGGTGCGCGAATCACGACGTGCGCCGACGACATCTTGGAAGAGCTCAACATTCAAAGTAACCTCCAACCGACAAAAGGTTCCGTGTCAGAACTCCTCGAAGTTATTGCCGCAAAGCCGCTTTCTTTTGACGAAATTTGCATCACCACCAAAGGAGAGCAACAAACACTTTTAACGAAACTTTTAGAGCTGGAGCTTGATGGCAAGGTTGCAAAAAAAGGAGGAATGTATTATAAGGTATAGCGATTGGTTCATGCGTTCTCTGGAAGAACCGAGTCAAAAAGCGAAAGCCTGCCTGCGTGCCTTTCTTTTTTGACTCGGTTCTCCCAGAGAAGTCCATATTGATAAAGCCGTAGGAACGAAGAGTATGCCGAAATCACTCGTAATCGTTGAGTCGCCAACAAAGGCAAAAACCATTCAACGATTTTTAGGAAAAGAATACGACGTCCAATCTTCATTTGGACACATCCGCGATCTTCCAAAGTCAAAGATCGGTATTGATATTGAAAATGATTTTACTCCTACATACACCATTCCTGCGAAGGCAAAAAAACAGGTAGCGCTCTTGAAAAAGAAAGCCACCAACTCTCCGAAAATCTTCCTCGCAACCGATGAAGACCGTGAAGGAGAAGCTATTTCGTGGCACCTCGTAAACGCACTCGGGCTCGAGAAAAAAGAAACAGCCCGAATCGTCTTCCATGAAATTACAAAATCCGCAATCGATGAAGCAATTAAGAATCCACGCGAACTCGACATTCGCCTCGTTGACGCACAACAAGCTCGCCGCATATTAGACCGACTGGTGGGTTACAAGTTGTCTCCCCTTTTGTGGGCAAAAGTTCGAAGAGGACTTTCTGCTGGCCGCGTTCAATCAGTGGCGGTTCGATTAATATGTGAACGCGAAGATGAAATCAACGCCTTCAAGCCCCAAGAATATTGGAGCATCGAGGTTGATCTTGAAAAAGATGGCAAAGTATTTACGGCTCGTCTCGCCAAAAAAGATGACAAAACCGTAAACAAGCTCGATGTTAAAACCGAGAAAGACGCGAAAGAAATCGTGGATGCGCTTGGCGGTGCTGATTACAAAGTTATTTCTGTCGTCAAAAAAGAAAAGAACAAGTATTCGCCTCCTCCGTTTACAACCTCAACCCTCCAACAGGCTGCTGGTCAAAAGTTAGGGTTTACCGCAAAGCGCACCATGATGGTTGCACAACAGTTGTATGAAGGTATTGAAATCGGCGAAGAAGGCCAAACAGGTCTTATCACCTACATGCGAACGGACTCTTTGAATTTGGCAGGAATAGCCGTGCAAGCAGCTCGTGACTTCATTGGCAAAGAATACGGCAAAGCATACCTACCTGAGCAACCAAAATTCTATCGAACCAAATCAAAAGGTGCGCAAGAAGCTCACGAAGCCATTCGCCCTTCTGATCCTTCACGCCATCCTGACAGGATTCGCGCATCACTCACCCCGGAACAATACAAGTTGTACAGTTTGATCTGGAGCCGAATGATTGCCTGCCAGATGAATCCCGCCAAAACCGACGCAACAACGGTTGACCTTGAAGCAAAGAATTTTACCTTCCGCGCATCGGGCTCCATTATCACCTTTGATGGATATCTCAAAGCCTACAATGACGTTGGAAGTGGCGCTAAGAATAAAGATGTTATTTTGCCTCCACTTTCGGAAGGCGATGTTTGCGATTTCAAAAACTTGCGACACGAACAACACTTCACCCAGCCACCAGCTCGCTACAACGAAGCGTCGTTAGTAAAAACCCTTGAAGAGCTTGGCATTGGCCGCCCTTCAACCTATGCGCCTATTATGTCCACCATTCAGGATCGCGGATACGTTGATAAGGAAGAAAAGAAATTCAAGCCAACAGAAATCGGAACGCTTGTAAACAAGCTCCTTGTCGAGCATTTTGCTGACATCGTTGACTACAAGTTCACGGCAGACATGGAACAGAGCCTCGACGAAATCGCCGAAGGTAAAAAGGAATGGGTCCCAGTTATTCGAGATTTCTACACCCCATTTGAAAAAAACCTCAAAGCCAAAGACAAAGAACTCGACAAAAAAGAACTGACCGAAGAAAAAACTGACAAGGTATGTCCAAAATCAGGGCATCCATTGGTTTTGAAGTTTGGCCGCTTTGGAAAATTTTACGCATGTTCTGGTTACCCAGATTGCAAATACACGGAACCCGTTGAAAAAGATAAGGAAGAAATTCCTGACGAATACAAAGATGTGAAGTGTCCAAAATGTGGCAAAGCTATGAAGGTAAAATTTGGCCGCTTTGGAAAATTCTTGGGCTGCACCGATTATCCAGAGTGCAAAGGCATTTTGCCTATCGAGAAAAAGGTTGGCGTTCCTTGCCCTAAGTGTGGTAAGGGCGAGATCATTGAAAAACGAAGTCGTCGTGGAAAAGTTTTTTACGCATGTAACCGTTACCCAGATTGCGATCAAAGCTTCTGGAATAAACCGGTCAATGAAAAGTGCCCAAAGACGGGAGATCTCCTCATATACGCCGCCAAAGGCAAACTCAAGTGCTCGAACAAAGAGTGCGACTTTGTGAAGGAAATCGAAAAGAAGGACGAATAAGCACTCGCGTTGACGACCTCATACACCCTTCCTCAGGAAGGTGGCTTTCGGTACGACTTGATTTTTCCTCATCCCCTTCTTATACTACTAAAGTACCCTATGTCTACTGCAAGCTACAAAAAGGCGTTCTTATTGAGCGTTCAGAGGCTTTCACCACACATCGACCTGCCGCTGGTCGAAAAGGCCTATGACTTTGCAGAAAAAGCCCATGCTGGCCAAATGCGTCAGAATGGCGAGCCTTTTATTACCCATCCCGCTTCTACCGCGCTCTATCTTGCACAAATTGGTCTTGACACCACAACACTTGTTGCGGGTCTTTTGCATGATGCCGCCGAAGATTCGAATATTTCCTTACAAGATATTCAGGCTGCGTTTGGCGAAGAAGTTGCGTTTTTGGTACAAAGTGCCACAAAGGTAAAAAGTACTGATAAATATTCTCGTGAACAAAATCAAATCAAAACACTCCAGCGAATGTTTCTCGCAATGACAAAAGATATTCGCGCGGTCCTTGTGAAACTTGCTGACCGACTTCATAACATGGAAACCCTGTACGCAAAGCCCGTTGAAGATCAAAAGCGTATTGCGCAAGAAACGATGGACATTTATGCACCTATCGCCAACCGGCTCGGAATGGGTCAAACGAAGGGTCTTCTTGAGGACTTGGCATTTCAGTATCTTCACCCCGAAGATTATTCATGGGTTGAACACTACGCATACGAAAATATCGAGAGCAAGATCCATTTTGTTGAACAGCAGCGCGATATTATTCAAGGCCTCATCATGAAAAATGGTGTGGCAGTTCTTTCTTCTGATGGTCGCGTTAAACATAAGTACAGTTTGTACAACAAGTTGCTTCGATACAATAAAGATCTGCGTCAGATTTACGATCTTGTTGCGCTCCGAATTATTGTCCCTAATATTACTTCTTGCTACGAAGCACTTGGAGTGATTCATGAACATTTTCAGCCGGTTCCTGGTCGCATCAAGGATTATATAGCCGTTCCAAAGCCCAACGGGTACCAATCGCTCCACACTACTGTTCGCGTAACACACGACGATACGATTGAAATTCAGATTCGAACGCCCGAAATGCATCGTGAAGCAGAATACGGAATCGCGGCACATTGGATTTACAAAGAGCACGAAGGTCTTGGACAAAACAGCATTTCACCCTCCGGTAAATCAATCAAGAAAGAGTTGGCCTGGGTGGAGTCGCTGAGCCAGTGGCAGAAGGAAGCACAAGACACACAAGAGTATTACGAATCTTTGAAGATCGATTTTTTCAAAGATCGGATTTATGTCCGAACACCAAAGGGCGATGTCTTTGATCTTCCCGAGGGTGCATCACCCATTGATTTTGCCTATCGCGTACACACCGAAATTGGCAACAAGTGCATGGGCGCACGCGTCAACGGAAAAATGGTGAAGATGGATTACCCACTGCAAAACAATGACATGGTGGAAATTCTCACTATTAGTAACGCGCAAGGCCCGAAGCGCAAGTGGCTTGATTACGCCAAGACGCACAATGCTCGCAGCAAGATTCGCGCGTGGCTTCGTAGAAATAATACCGAAGAGAATATTCGCATCGGCCGTGAAATTGCGGAACACCAAATTCAGATTCTGACCAAGATGAAGCTTGAACAGTTTTGGAATTTCTTCTCTGAAGCCGAGCGACATAAAATGGTGAAGGCTGTTGGGTTTAACTCGCTCGACGAAATCTTTGAAGCACTTGGAAACGGTACACTTACCATGGAGAAGGGTCGCGCACGCTTGAAGATAATTCATCCAGAACTTGATACCAAGCTCAGTGATCTCATCTTGCAACACGGAATTCAACACGAAGAGACTCTCACCAAAAGAAAAAGCAGTATTCAGGACATTCGCGTTGTTGTGAATGGCGATAAGAGTTTTTCATACTCACTCGCACTGTGCTGCAAACCAAAACCATTCGACACCATTATTGCCTACATCACCACAAAAAAAGGCATCACCGTACACAAGGCAGCGTGCGACAACGTCGGAAAGAATCTACTCGAAGATAAGTTCATAAGCGCTTCGTGGTACGACCCAAGTGCAGACGAACACAAAATTCAAGTGCAGGTGGTAGTTCGAAGAAATCCTCGTGTCTTGCGCGATATTGCCGCAGAAGTTGGAAATCTGGGCGTTGGTGTCAACCATATCCAAGCTGAAATTCTCGACGACGAACGCGCACAGATCAACCTGCAAGTGCTCGTCTCTAATATTGAGCAAATACAAGTACTCTTTCGAACAATCGAAAGTTTGGATATCGTAGAAAGTGTAACGCGACTCTAATTAATCTTCCAGGTGATGGAGAATGCTTTCAAGCTCTTCATCCGAAAAGAACTCCAGTGTCAGTTTTCCACGCTGACCTTTTTTGATCAGATGAACACGCGTTCCTACTTTTTGTTCTATTTCAGAAACACGCGTCTTCAGAACTGGAGAAATGCTCGCAACTTCTCTCGTGTGTGCCGCAACGGAGGTTTCCTTGGAAAGGCTTTCCACTTGGCGCACCGTAAGTTTTTTGTTCAGAATTTCGTTGTAGATCGCAATTTGTTTCTCGCGATTTGTTTCTGAAAGTATCGCGCGGGCATGACCTTCTGAAATCTTTCCATCGATTAACCCCTTCTTCACTTCTTCCGGAAGATCCAATAGGCGCATCGTGTTGGCAACCGTGGTTCTGTTGCGCCCAACTTTTTTGGCAACTTCTTCTTGACTCAAACCAAATTCTTCATGAAGTTTTTGATAGGCCTTCGCTTCTTCAATGGGGTTTAAGTCGTGTCGCTGAATATTTTCAACAAGCGCTATTTCAACATTTTGTTGATCGCTTACCTCTTTGATAATCGCAGGAATTTCAGAAAGACCTGCCATTTTGGAAGCCTGGTAGCGACGTTCACCAGCAATGATGTGATAGTTGCTCAAGCCAACTTCGCGAACCAGTATAGGCTGCAGAACGCCGTGCTCTTTTATGGATTCGCACAAACTTCTGAGCTCCGTCTCATCAAAGTGCTTTCGAGGCTGTTCTGGGTTAGGAGAGATCTGCGAAAGCGGAATATGCACGATGTGTTTTTTAGGATCAACACTTTCTTGAGGAGCCGATGACGAAAAAGGTTTCGGACTAATCCCCGTTTTTGGTGTGACATTTTTGTGCGGAATGAGCGATGCGAGTCCTCGGCCGAGTGCCATATATTTTTTGTTTTAAGTTATTACGTTTTTGTCTTGATCAATAATTTCTTGCGCAAGTTGTTTGTAGGCCCTGGCTCCTTTTGACCACGGGTCAAATTCCAAAATGGTTTGCCCATAACTTGGGGCTTCACTCAATCGGACATTTCTTGGAACCACCGCATCAAAAACTTTTCCAGGGAAGTTTCGGTTGATTTCTTTGACAACTTCGTTAGAAAGTTTGGTTCGTCGGTCGTACATCGTGAGAACCGCGCCTCGCAACTTTAAATCTGGCTTCAAGTTTTGTTGTACCAACTGAATAGTTTCTAAAAGTTGGCCAATACCTTCAAGCGCATAGTACTCACACTGAACAGGAACAATCACTTCATCGGAGGCAACGAGGGCGTTTACGGTAAGAAGATTCAAAGACGGCGGACAATCAATGACAATGTAATCGTAATTGCTTCGAAGCGGATTGAGAAGGTCATTGAGAATAAATTCGCGATTTTCGATGTTGATAATTTCTACGGGGAGCGCCGCAAGATTCGGAGTTGATGGCAAAACATGTAAATTCTTTGTAGCTGTTGGTCGAATCGTGGTCATCACTTCGGCGGTTCCAGAAAGGACTTCATACAAACCCGAAAGCGTTTCGCCCTCAGCTGCCCGCACTCCGAGCCCCGAGGAGGCGTTTCCCTGGGGGTCCAAATCCACTACCAAGACAAATTTGCCTAGCCGCGCTAAATACGCGCCCATATTGCAAGCGGTCGTGGTTTTCCCCACTCCCCCTTTTTGATTTACAATAGAAATAACTTTAGCCATTTTTTGTCTATTTTCTAAGCATGATTATACTGGATTGGGCCCGAATTGACAATGTGCGTCTTTTGGGGCAAAATAGCCACACTTGCTCATAGATATGGGCGAATAACGCGCCGGGATGGTGGAACTGGTAGACACGCAGGACTCAAAATCCTGTGCCCCTAAAGCATGAGAGTTCGAGTCTCTCTCCCGGTACCAAATAAAATGAATGCTTTCTTTGTCATTTTTCTAGATTATTTAAAAGTCCTAGTTTGGCCTGGACTGTTTTTTAGTTTTCTTATCCTTTTTAGAAGAGAAGTTAAGAACCTACTAAAAAGCAAAGATTTAAGCATAGAGACACCACTAGCCAAACTAAAATCCTCCCAACCACCCCTAAAAGATTTAAGTAATGAGGGTCAGAGAATAATTGAAACTGAAGACAAATTATTGCATGAAGAAAAAGAAAAGTATAGTAACGAGGACGACAATCTGGGCAAACAATTTGCTACGGTAAGCATTCAGCTCGACTTCGAGAGAATATACAACGTTATTTTCGGTAGTCAGATTTCCGTTTTGGATTATATTAAGGACAATGGAGTAGCAACGATTGATCAACTTCATTCCATTTTCTCAGAAGCGAAGAGAAAATTCCCAGTTCTTCAAGGCAGAACATTTAAAAGTTATCTAGAATTCCTTGAAATCGCCGGTTTGATAAGTCAAAAGAACGGAAATGAAATTCATCTAACCGACAAGGGACAGGCCTTTCTAGTCTATATATATGCCCTAAATTATCCAAAGAATAAGCTTCTTTAATTATGAAAAAAGTTTATATCATTCATGGCTGGGATGGCCATCCGCAAGACGCATGGATTCCCTGGCTGAAAAAAGAGCTCGAGACAAAAGGGTTTGAAGTAACAGCACCACAAATGCCACACACCGAAATGCCAAACATTCTTGAGTGGGCCAACAAACTTAAAGAAATCGTAAAGAATCCAGACGAAGACACGTATATTGTTTGTCATAGCATGGGATGCAAATCCACAGCAAAGTTTCTTGAAGGCCTTTCATCAGAGCAAAAGGTTGGCGGCGTTCTCTTTCTTGCAGGATTTTTCAAAGAACTCACGAATCTTGAGGTTGAAGAACCTGGAGTTGAGAAGACCGCCAAGGAAGCCCTAGCAGTCCCTGTTGATTTTCAGAAAATCCGAAGTCGAATGACTCGGAGCGTTGCAATCTTTTCCGATAATGACAGGTTCGTTCCGCTCAGTAATGTAGACAATTTCAAAAATGATCTTGGTTCAGAGATTCACATCGTTAAAAGCATGGATCATTTCTGGACAAAGAAACCCGACTGGGCCGAGTACCACACAGAGCTTCCACTTCTTCTCGATGCATTTTTAACTATAGTACGCAATGATTAAACATCTCCTCCTCGATATCGACGGCCTCGTCCTAAAAAAAGAGATGTACTTCAGCGATCGAATAGCGAAGGATTTTGGCATTGATCCACACGATGTAATAAGGTTTTTCAAAAATGAATACAAGCTTTGCCAAATCGGTAAAGCAGATCTCAAAAAAGAAATCGAAAAATATCTCCCCATTTGGGGCTGGAAAAAATCCGTTGATGAACTTTTAACATACTGGTTTACGGCAGAAAGCGACATAGATCAGAATGTTATCGAGTTCGTTGACAAGCTCCAAGCGCAAGGCGTTCATTGTTACCTTCAAACAAATAACGAAAAGTATCGCCTGCAGTATATTGCAGAAACCTTGCAGCTCTCGAAGCACTTCGAAAAGATTCTTGCTTCATCGGAACTTAGCGTGGGCAAACCAAATATTGAATTTTGGGGAAAAATACACGAAGCGATTGGAAAGCCAGAGAAACAACAGGTTCTTGTGTGGGACAATGAAAAGCCCTGTGTAGATTCGGCAAAAGCCTTTGGCTTTAATGCCGAAATATATACAACTTTTGAAACTTTCCGTTCTAAAATTCAATCTATGTTATAATCGTTTCAAATAGGAGGAAACATGCCAACATCAAAACCAACTAAAAACGACCACAAGCACAAGGTTCCGCTTAAGCTCATTTTTTTCTATATTCTTACATTTGCCGCCCTCTACACGGCGCTTGTGAGCTATCTCAACCTTCTTTTTGCGTACGTAAATGTCAAGCTTCCTGAGTCACTCGCATACACCGTAACAAGCTCACTCAATCGAATCCGACTCTCAACGTCTATCTTGATTGTGGTGTGGCTTTTGTACCTCTTTACGCAATGGCTCATTGCAAAAGATCTCAAGAACTACAAAGAGCAGCCAGAACGATCCGGCAAAAAACTTCTCACCTACCTCACGTTACTTATGGCAACCGTCACGATTGCCGTAGACCTCATTACGCTCATCTACAACTTTTACAGCGGCGGATTCACAACCCCCTTCATGATCAAAGTATTCTCCGTTTTGGTTGTGGCTGCTGTGGTTTTTGAGTATCATCGATGGGATTTGCGCCAAAAGTTCGGCGTCAAGACAAATGCTCGAAGAAACGTGGCCATTGCTGCTACGGTAGTTCTCATTGCTAGTGTAGTTATTGGATTCTTCATTGTTGGCTCCCCTACAAAACAGCGCAATATTCGCTTCGATGAAACACGTGTTCAGAACCTTCAGGAAATTCAATCGCAGATTATTTCACACTGGCAGCTCAAGGGGAAACTTCCAGCAAAACTTTCTGACCTCACGGATAGCATCAGCGGCTACCAGGTTCCGTCTGACCCAGAAACTGGCGTTGACTATGACTACACAAAAACTGGCAACACTACCTTTACGCTCTGCGCAACATTCAAGACCGATGGCACTTCGCAAAGTTCTTCCTATATCTCTAAACCCGTCGCTGTAGATTTGCCTCTTACACAAGAAGGCAGCTGGACCTATAAAGTTGGCAAATCGTGTTACGATCGAACCATAGATCCAGATATCTATAAACCAGCTGACACAACCAAATGAAAGTAGTTGGAAATCCAAAAACCTTCAAACTTCGATTAGTAGTAGGGATTGCTTTGAGTATTGTTGCGGTTGGACTTGCGTCTTTTTTGATAGTCTTGCTTCTGCTCCCTAATCTTCGCTCTGTTTTTGACTCAACAGTAAATAAACTGTCCGGCTCAGCAACTGACTGTGTCATCTTGAATGGCAATGTGGTAGAAGGCCCGGAATCATGCAACAACTTCAAGGATAGTTACAAAAAGGACGGCTCTGAAACCAACATTTCGTACACCAATTTGAGTGAAGGTTATTACAGCGGCCTGACAACAAAAGAAGACAAAGAAATTACCACCCGCGCAGATCTCGAAAAATACTGGGCGCAAATTCATGAAGGCACAACGCCCGTTCCTAGTGTTCCAACAGTTGATTTTTCGAACTACGAAGTTATACTTGTGGCGCTTGGTACAAAAAATACTAGTGGTTACGGAATTGAGATAACCGGCGTAAGTGGGTCAACCGTAACGGTTGCGGAAACGTCACCAAAGCCAGGTGATGGCACACTGCAAGTTCTGACCCAGCCATACCACATGGTGCAAATCAAAAAACCAGCCACAAAGCTTATCTTCGTGCATCAGATTACAACCTACTGATTTTTACGGTATCGGAAATTCCTTACACAACCGTGCAACCTCTGCACGTACTTTTTCTGCTGCAGCTTTTTTGTCTTTTGCTTTCAAAATCTCATCGATCCAGACGGCAATTTGATTCATCTGCTCTTCTTCCATGCCGCGCGTGGTAACAGCAGCCGTTCCCAAACGGATTCCGGAAGGGTTGAAGGGCGATCTCGTGTCATACGGCACCGTGTTTCGATTCACATTAATGCCGGCAGCGATAAGCGCGGCGCCCGCTTCAGTTCCAGTGATATTTTTCTTAGTAAGATCTACGAGCATCAAATGATTTTCCGTTCCGCCCGAGACAACACTATAATCAAGATTTTTCAGAGCATCAGAGAGAACCTTGGCGTTCGCAATGACTTGCTTCGCATATTCCTTGAATTCTGGTTGTGCCGCTTCGTTCAAAGCAACACCAATCGCAGCGATAGTATTTTCGTGTGGGCCACCCTGAATTCCCGGAAACACTGACTTATCAATTGCCTCTGCGAATTCTTTTTTACACAAGATAATAGCACCGCGCGGACCGCGGAGCGTTTTGTGTGTTGTGGTCATGACAACATCAGCATGCGGAACCGGGCTTGGATGAAGCCCTGCGGCAACCAAACCAGAAATATGGGAAATATCTGCGAGATGATATGCGCCAACTTCGCGAGCAATTTCTCCGAACTGTTTGAAGTCAATAACTTGCGAATACGCCGAATAGCCCGAGATGATAAGTTTTGGTTTCTCCTTTTCTGCCAGTTTCAAAATCGCATCATAGTCCAAACGCTTGGTCTCCGGATCAAGCTGGTACTGAACTGATCGAAAATATTTTGCACTGGTTGTTACTTTCCAACCATGGCTTAAGTGTCCGCCATGAGAAAGTTCCAGACCCATAATCGTATCGCCGGGCTTGAGGAGTGCATTGTAAATAGCAAAGTTGGCAATCGCACCCGAATACGCCTGAACGTTCGCATGCTCCGCATGAAAAAGTTTCTTCGCACGTGTACGAACCAGCTCTTCCAGCTCATCAACCACCTCACGGCCCTCATAGTAGCGACGCCCTGGATAGCCTTCTGCATACTCACCAATAAACGGCGATGTCAAAGCAGCCTTCACCTCTGCGGAAGGGTAGTTTTCGGAGGCAACAAGATCAATCGTTTGGCTCAAACGATCTAATTCTTTGGTAATAAGTTGTGAGATTTCGATGTCTTTCATGGCCAAACCGTAGCACAGACGAGTAAAAAGTTCAATACGGCCCGATATATAGCACACGCACGTTAAATTTCGATTAAAATTACGCCTCTGAGGCCTTTTTGGACTTCTCATGCATAAAGAAGTAGAACAGAGTGAAAAACGCGCCTACGATAAGCAGGAAGCGAAGATCGTTCATGTAGTAACCAACACCCATAATTATCAATGACGCGATAATCTTTGAAGGGATATACCCCATTTCAAACATCATGGAGCCAAGCAAAACTTTTTCCTTGTAACTATGCTTTGCTTCACTGTACATTACCGCACTCATTGGAATCATAAGAGCGGTCTTCGAAAACTGACCAACAGAATCAGTAAGAAAAACGCCGAGGGGCGTTGTTATAAAAAGTTTCGGGAACCAACTCAAAAAATAAATCAGCGATGTCCCTTTCACAACGCGCGCACGAGAAATTTTATCGGTAAGCTTTCCCGTGAGCAACAAAAAGACTGAGCTTACAACCGTTGAAGCAGTGAGTACGGCTCCAAATGTCAAAAAGTTTCCAACAATAATAAATACATAGATAGGCCACACCGTCATGGCGATCAGCTCTTCGCCAAAACCAAGAAATGTCACGAAGCGACGCCGATTTTCTTTCGCAAAAAACTTTCGATATATCTCCAGATAAGGAACCTTTTCATGTGTAGGTGTGTCGGGCGAACCGAACAACGGGATAACGGAAATCAGCAGCAACACAGAACCGATTCCAAAGAGCCAAGCAAAACTCAATTCACTGAGAATTGTTCCCGCAATAAGTGGTGCACCAAAGATGGTGAGCTGTCCCACTACATACATAATTGCAATCTCGCGACCACGCTGACGCTGCCCACCAAAAGTAGAAAAATCGGCGTAGTATGGCACGTAGTAAAAGGCTTTTGAGAGTGCATACAAAACGGCCGAGACATAGAACATTGATGGCCAAAACGTGACACCATACAAACTTATGTAGAACAAAACGTTGATGGGCATCGAAAAGGCAATCGTATGTGTGTACCCTATTTTTGCAGCGAGCTTTGCGCCAAATGGCAACACCAAAAAGTATGCAACATAGGTTATAAGAAAGTAGTAGCCAATCATCCAGATCGGATAATTTAAAGTCCACAAATAGACTGGCACGAAAAGCGTCAGCAGCGTCATGGCAAAATTTTCAACCCACACGGAGATGAAAAGTTCTTTAATTTGTTTTTTGACGTGATTTTGAAGAAACAGTTTTTTTGACATTGATTTTTGTTTTCCCCTGCCTCAAAACAAGTGGCGGATTTTGCGTAAGATCCAAAATCGTGGATGCCGGTTGTGGCTTCAGTGTACCATAATCAAAAAATGCATCAACCTGGTGCCCGTGATGCTTAAATTGCTCTCGATATTCCTTGAACGAAAAAATCGATGGCTGACCAGAAATATTCGTACTCGTGATGGTAAACGGCTTATCAAAGTTTTTCGCGAGCAGCTTCAAAAATGCATGTGTTGCCTTTCGCTCTACAACCGTTGGATCATCGCCCAGCTCGGTAAGCCTTCCTTGCTTTTTTGCTAAGCGAAAAGAAACCACCTTATTCTCGTATTTTTTTATCCACGTTTTTTGTGCCTGGGTAATTTGTGTATATTTTCGGAGCTGCGCAAAGTCTCGCATCATAACAGGAATGCGCTTTGCATCGTCACGATTCTTGATGGTGTAAATTTTTCTGACTGCTTTTTTATTTGTAGCATCAGCGGCGAGCCCATAGCTCGTTTCGGTGGGGACAGAAATAATCTTTCCTTTTGCAAGCAGATCGGCTGCAAGCAACGCGGCATTTTTTATGCCGAGAATTTTTACAGATACAACCAACACAGAATTTTGTTGTTTCATTGTGGCATCGTTTCTTTAGGTGGATCAATAAGCGCGGCTCCCTCGAGAACGGATTTTGACGGAATAGAGACATGGTCACCGGTGAATATTCCTAGCTTCGTTTCTTCGGTATCCACATCGCGATCCTTAATCTTTACCTTCCAAGTTTGACCCAACGAATGTTCTTTTTGTATCGTCACGTCATCGCCAATCACGACATTCGCACCAATAATGCTATCTTCAATGATGGAATTCTTCCCAACAATCGTATCATTAAAAATGATTGCATGCGAAATCTTTGCCCCGCTCTTTATGACAACGTTGTCTCCAATCACAACGCAATCACCCAGATCAGCGCCAGGATCAACCTGCACATTCTTTCCTAGAATCTTTCGTGGCTTGCCTGTTGCCCAAAATACATCATGCGCTTTAAGAAGATCCCACGGATAGCCAACAGGAAACCAAATGCCTTTCGTAAAAACCGCATCGTAGTCATTGCGAAGTACGCCCTGCGCCAGTGTTTGCGGTAAACCAACCTCTTCTTTGCCTTCAAGTTTTACGGGCGGAAGCGAGAAGTAATCATCAGAAATCACATACGCCCCGGTAGCAACACCAAAATCGTAGCGCTCGTCAGGAGAGCCAAGTGAAATTATTTTTCCATTTTCTACTCGCCACCCATCCAACGTTCGTGATTGCACTACCGTCTTCGAAAGCAGCGCCGCTCGTTCATGTTTGGCGAGCTCCTGAATATCGCTTACGGAATAGACATCATCACTATTTAAAACCAAAAATGGAGGCTCAATACTTTCGCGAACTTTACTCAGTACGCCTCCCGTACCAAGCACCTCGGGAATATAAAGATAGGTGACCTTCATTCCTTTGTATGACGTACCAACCTTTGCTTCAATCATCTCATGCAAAAAACCAACAACAATCACAACCTCAGGAAAAATATCAACAAGGGCGTCAAGTGTATTTTCTAAAATGGTTGATTCGAAAAACGGCAAAAGGCCCTTTGGACGCGTGAACGTGAGCGGTCGAGTGCGCGTCGAGAGGCCTGCAGCAAGAATGACAGGCTTCAAATATGTCTCAAAATAAATCACAGACATCGTAGCTGAATACGTCATTCTTTGCAAGCTTCCCGGTTTGAAGAAAGTGGCTTTGCGACTCTTTACTTTTTCTTGATTACGGCCGTACAATACAGCCGTAGGCCTATGAAACCTCACGCTCAAAGCAAAAAAGCACCCGGACCCCACCTTTTAGCTTTTGATCACTTTGAACGTCTCCTGCAATCACCCTTCTATCACAAGAAGGGTGGATTTTGGATTCAGGTTGTTGACGAGAAAGGTTCTGCTATCAATACATCGCGCGCGCTTGAGGCGCAACTTTTGTACGTCATGCTTCTTAAAATCTTTGGGAAAACGGAACAAGCAAAAGCCGTCTTGCAGGAATTTGAAAACCGCGACCTACACGATTACATTCTAAGTAAAGAGCAGATCGAATTCCAAACAAGAAATGTTATCGCAAATCTTGAACTCTTGTATCTTCTCGCAAAAAGTTTTTGCCAAGACGAAGTTGATACAAAGCGCCTGACACGGCTCGAAGCGCTCCCCTTGTTTCACTCCGGAAAAAAGATGTGGCACTACAGCATGCGTTCGGACGACAAGAACATCGACCCAGAGTTTCACTCACACACGCAACTCTTGTACTGCTGGCTCATAGCCCGCAAAGACAAACAACAAGCAAAAAACTATCTCAAAAAGATTAAAACGAAAAAGTTTTATATCCCTCAGAAAGATCTCTGGATGCGATCTAAAAATTATCGAGGCACCATTCTTGTTTCCGATATTTCATCGTCTACGCAACTTTTGTACATTGCACTTCTTGGTGTGCTTGGTGAATATGCAATGGCAGAGAAAAATCTCAAACTCCTCAGAAACACAGAACTGTACGACAAAAATAAAGACGAATGGCTTGGCGCCATTGATGATGCTGGCCACGTACTTGGAACAAATCGCTACGCACATTCACAGCTCAGCGCCGTACTCGCAGAATATTTTTCCAGCAACAAACACTAACCGATTTCAATTTGTGCACCGTTGTACAAGGCAGAGGAAAGGTTGAACTTTTTGCCGTTGACTTTCAAGAGTGATTTTCTAAAGTTTTCAATTTGCGCATACTGTTTTACAAAATCCAATCCCGTTGCATTTTTTGGAAGTTGCAGAATTTTTTGATCGCCCCACTGAACAAAAATACTTTCCGGGAAAAGCGTTAGGCGATGATCCCCACGGTACGACTTGAGCAGAATATCAACGAGAGTTTTTTCTTCAAAGACATTCTGCGCCATCTGATTCTTTGTTGCGTACAACCAATGCGCCGAATGTCCGTATTCTGCCTCGTAGTGCATTTTATTGCTTCGGATCTGAAGTTCTACTTCGGCTTTCGAGTCAATTTGAATAAATACGTGGAGCGATCTGTAGCCGTTATCTTTTGGCTGCTTGATATAATCTTTAGGTTCTCGTGAAACTTTGAAATGTTTTTGCACAATTTTCATTGCTTTGTAGCACGAGGCGATGTCGGGCACAATCACACGAGAAGCAATGATGTCGTGAATATTTTCAACCTCTCCATTGTGTGTCTTGAGTTTTTCCCACAAACGATACAACGACTTAATTCGTCCCTGGATAACCGTCACGCGAATTTTGTGCTTTTCAAGATCCCGTTGCAGAATTGATTGAACTTCTTGAACTGTCAGAGCGGCTTCTGCAAGTTTAGCATCAACGTAGGATTTTAGACGCTTGTGCTCCTTTGGATAGAGCACGCCAAAGGCAGCGTCTTCGAGTTCTTTCTTGAGAGTACCGAGCTGGAGCTTGTGAGCAATTGGGACAAAAATATTCAGAGCTTTCTTCGCTTTTTCTTGCAATTCCTTCTTATCAAACTGTTTCTCTTGCAATGCCTGCAAGAGATTTGTCATACACATAGTGAGAACGCGCGAATCTTGTGCCTCAGAGAGCACCATGTGTTGTGCAAGCGCAATCTGATCTTCGTCTTGAACAATCTTATACGGAAGGTTGTAAATTTCTCGCGCGTTTCGAACCATCAACGCTACTTCGCCACCAAAAAGATCTTGAATATGTCGAAAGGTGACCTTGCCATCCATCTCTATAAACATCAGAAGAATAGCCACGATGGTTGCGGAGTCAACGTTGAGGCGTGAGGCAACAAGGGCAATTCTTATTGCGCGGTCAAAGATCGGTGACTCCCCCGTTTCTGGATCTTTTGGATATCGTGCCTCACAAAATAAAAAAGCGGAATTGAGTGCCGCTTTATCCGGTTTTTGAAGATTGTTGATGATTGTGTTGAGGCTTGTACCCCTGTTGGCCATAGAAATTGCTTTCTTTGGATTCAATTCCACTGTGAATGAATCGGGGCTCTTTGTCAAGCTCCCTTGGGCTTACACTAGCGAATCACAAGCGAAAGCAACCTACCAGGAACATAAATTTCTTTCACGATCTCCTTGTCTTCGGTGTACTTCTTCACTACTTCATTAGAGAAAGCTTGAGCGGAAACTTCTTGCTGCGTTGCTTCCGCTGAAACGGTAATACGCGCACGAACTTTGCCGTTGATTTGAATAGCGATTTCCACTTCGGTATCTTGTGCGGCTTGTGCATCAAATTGTGGCCAGGCCTCATGTACCAAAAGATTTTCGTGACCAAGCTGACGCCACATCTCTTCGGTGATGTGCGGAGCAAAGGGATTTAAGATTTTTACCAGCGATTCTAAGTCCCCAGCTTCTAACGTTTTCTGCTTCGACATCTTGTTTACCAAAATCATCATCGCGGAGACGGCGGTGTTAAACTGGAACGACTCAATATCGTGTGTAACTTTTTTGATCGTCTTTGCGAGGAGATTTTTTACTTCCGATGAACTCTCTCCCTTTGTAACGTCCTGCAATGCCCAAACCTTTTGCAAGAATCTGTATACGCCATTGATTCCCTTAGTGTCCCATGGCTTCTCAACTTCAAATGGACCCATGAACATTTCATAGAGTCGAAGGGAGTCCGCACCAAATTCGACAACAACATCGTCGGGGTTAATAACGTTTCCCTTTGATTTTGACATCTTCATGCCATCGGGACCCAAAATGAGGCCTTGGTTGTAAAGCTTCTTGAATGGTTCCTTGAAACTGAGATAACCCGCATCGTGCAGAACTTTTATCCAGAAACGCGCGTACAATAAATGAAGTACGGCGTGCTCGGCACCACCCACGTAAATATCAACCGGCATCCAATCCTGCATAGCCTGTTTACTGAATGCTTCTTTCTCGTTGCGAGGATCGCAGAAACGCAAGAAGTACCAACAGCTTCCTGCCCATTGTGGCATCGTGTTGGTTTCGCGCTTCGCGGGGCCTTCGCACTTTGGACACGAAGTATTTACCCAATCTTCTATGGCTGCGAGTGGCGATTCACCCGTTCCGGTTGGTTCGTAATTTTCAACTTCGGGTAACGTTACGGGTAAATCTTTTTCTGGGACCGGCACAACGCCACACTTTTGACAGTGAATGACCGGAATCGGCTCACCCCAATAGCGCTGGCGAGAAAAAATCCAATCGTGCAGCTTATACTGTGTTGTCATTTCGGCACGACCTTCTTTTTCGAGTTCTTTCACAATAGCCTGCTTAGCATCTCCAACGGATTTGCCATCGAAGTTTTTGGAGTTTACCAACACACCTTCTTCAACGTACGCTTCTTTTAGCTCGTGTGGCATGCCATCTTTAGAGATAACTTGCTTCACAGGCAAATCAAACTTTTTCGCAAATGCAAAGTCACGTTCATCATGCGCAGGAACCGCCATGATTGCACCCGTTCCGTAGGAAGCTAAGACGTAGTCAGAAATCCACACAGGAACATCTTCACCGGTCAGCGGATGCGTAACGTAACCCCCCGTGAATACCCCGGTTTTTTCGCGGGAAGCATCCGTTCGGTCGCGATCGGTCTCGCCTTTGATTTTTTCTACATAATCAAAGACGGCGTCTCGTTGGAGCTCACTCGTTAACTCTGAAACCAGTTCATGTTCAGGAGCGATAACCATATATGTCACCCCATACAACGTATCGGGGCGCGTGGTGAAAACTTCCAATCGTCGCTTGCTTCCTTTGATATCAAAACGAATCTTTGCGCCTTCGCTTTTGCCGATCCAGTTGCGCTGCATATCGATAATTTTTTGTGGCCAGTCTAAGCCGTCTAAATCTGCCAAAAGTTTTTCGGCGTAATCCGTAATTTTTAAAACCCACTGGCGAATGTTTTTCTTCACCACGGGCGTTCCGCATCGATCACACTTACCATCAATGACTTCTTCGTTAGCCAAACCAGTCTTATCTTGTGGGCACCAGTTTATGGGCGCATCGGATTGATACGCAAGACCACGTTCGAATAATTTCAAGAAAATCCACTGCGTCCACTTATAGTACGCAGGGTCGGTGGTCTTCACTTCGCGATCGTAGTCATAGCTAAAACCAATGGCCTTGTCTTGTTCGCGGAAATGATCGATATTCTTTTCTACGGCCACTCGAGGGTGTATTTTTCGTTTGATTGCAAAATTTTCAGCAGGCAAACCAAACGCATCCCAACCGGTTGGATGAAGCACATCAAAACCCTGCATGCGGGAATATCGAGAAAGGATGTCCGTTGCGGTATAGCCTTCAACGTGACCAACGTGCAGACCATCACCCGATGGATACGGGAACATATCGAGGATATAGAGCTTTTTCTTGGGATTCTTTGAAGTCTCAAAAGCCTTCTGGTCTTCCCAGATCTTTTGCCATTTTTTCTCGATTTCGATGTGGTTGTAGGGTTGCATAGAATACAAAAATCAGTCGCTCCTATCATACATAAGAGGGGGTTTTTGTTCAAGGGAAAAGCCCAGCAATGCATTTGCACTGCTGGGCCAGAAAGCTCACAAGATCATAAGGGTCGAGCAAGCTCGGGAAGATCCAAGAGCTGCTCGATGGAGGTGACGTTCTGTCCGCCAGGCTTTCTCCATGGGCGAAGGATCTGAATACCCTTCAGCCCCATATCGATTGCCGGAGCAACGTCTAGCTCCCAGTTATCACCGACCATGACCACGCTGTCGGCAGGCAAGTCCATTCGGTCCAGGACCCACTGGAAAGCTCGAGGATCCGGCTTTCCGAGATGCATCTTGTACGAGAGCCCCACTACGTCGAAGTAGCGTTCGAGTCGTGTTTCGCGAAGCGTTCCTTCGACGAACTCCGCCAGGTTCGAGAGTAGTCCGAGACGGAAACCGCGATCTCGCAGGGTCCGAAGAGTTTCCTGCGTGTGCGGATAGAAGGGCCGCTCTTCGGCCCACTGGTGGAAGCGGAGCGCCACGGTCACCATTTCGGGCTCAGACATCTTGATGCCGTAATCCGCAACGACCTGCCGAACCATCGCCTCGCAGGAGCCCGCCTCCTCCACGAAGGTTCGGTGGCAGATCTCCTTGATGGGCGCGCCAGGAAACACCTCTTCTAAGACATGCATAAATCCTGGCGACCAGACCAACGTGTTGAAGAGATCGAAGATGACCCCTTTCATAACTCCTCCTCTTTTGTAAGGTTCACTTCCTGTACTCACTGTATTCCTTTTTTTCAGGGAATGTTTTAATATTGTGATCTTTTGTACTCTTAATTGACATTTATATATATTTATGCTAATTTATAGTGATTCTTATACATAATAATATGTACTAATTTTTATACATTATGGAAAAATCTTACATACTCTTCACGCTGGGACTTCCAAAAGTTGCCGATGATATTTATAGAATCCTTATCACCAAAGGAGATCTTTCCATATCAGAAATCGCTCTGCAGACACGAAAGTATCGCCCAGCAATATATGAAGCGGTTGGAGCTATGCTCGAAAAGCAGGTGGTGGTCCGGATTAAAAAGGGTAAGCGCTATGTTTTCAGAGCTATTCCACCCAAATTTCTTCAATCACTTATTACACAAAGAATTCAGGAAACGCAATCAATAGTTCGTACTTACGCAGAAATTTTTGAACGTACCAACAAGAAAGCAAAAGTACTTTTCTTTGACGGAAAAGATGGGATTGAAAAACTTTTTGAAATTTTTCTCATGTCCGTTCCAAAAGGTGGTGTGATATATCGATACGAGTCACCAAAAGACTGGAAACAAATTCGATCGCACTATCCTCAAATGTATTTTAAGCGCGCAAGTCGCTTTGGAGACATCGATAAGTACGTCATCACAAATGAGAGGACCCAGCTTGCTCGAAGTGTCGCTGCAAACAGACTTTCAAAATCAGTACCAAAAAGTTTGGGTGCGTTTGACTACAATGTAACTGAGCTCATTAGTGATGACAAGGTAGCATTTATAGATTACGACAGTAAGACCGGCATCTTCATGGAAGATCGTCGGTTTGCGGAATTTCAGAAAAAACTTTTTCAACTTTTATTCGAGAAGCTTTAAATCCCAAAAAGATTCTCAGCATTTCTACTCGTCTCCTCACCCACCTCTTCCACCGTAATACCACGAAGCTCAGCAATTTTCGCGGCTGTAAATCGAACTTTTGCGGGTTCATTCACCTTTCCCCGTTCAGGTTCGGGCGATAAAAACGGCGAATCAGTCTCGAGTAACATTTTCTCCAATGGAATTCTTTGTGCAGCGTCCTGCAGCGACTTTGAATTTTTGAACGTTACTATTCCATTGAAGGCAATCAAAAATCCGAGATCGATAAACTTCATCGCCCAGTCGTAGTCTCCCGTAAAGCTGTGAATCAAGCCACGTGAACCATATCGTTTCAAGAGTTCATGCGTTTCAGCAAATGCATCGCGAGTGTGAATACACACCGGCAAACCTTTTTCTTTGGCCAATTTTAACTGATACTCAAAAGCTACAAACTGCTCATCTTTAGAATTCTGCATTTGGTAAAAATCAAGACCGATCTCGCCAATGGCAACTGGACAGCCTTGATCCAACAACTTCTCAAAGACTCCCCTTCCCTCTTCTGAGGCAAGTTCGTGTGCGTTGTGCGGATGTACTCCAAAAACCTTAAACACATTGCCAAAGTTTTCCGAAATTTTATTCACGTGCGCCGAGTCTGCCAGCGAGGTTCCAACGTTCAACATTTTCACGACGCCAACTTCTTTGGCACGCGCAACAACCGCAGAAATTTCTTCCAGCGAATCTGGCTTTGGCTGCGTTGCGTTGTCACCAATTTCGCCAAAGGAATACTGCAAGTGCGCGTGTGTATCAATGAGTCGCATAACACCTACTTTTCTATCGGCGGGAACAATGGTGTTGTTGGCTTTGCTACGCCAGAAAACGCAATACTCTTCATATTTTGCACATCGGCGAGCACGATATTGGGCGTATTGAGTGCATGCAAAACTTTTTTTGCCGTCTCGGGGATAATGGGAGTCAAAATCACCGCAGCACTTCGCAAAACACACAAAATAGCATAAATGTCAGAAAGTTTTTTCTCAGTTTCTTTGAAGAGTTCATTCTTGTTAATCAGCTCGTCACACAACGTAAGCTTAGAACGAACTTCTTCGCAAATTGCCTTCAGATTTCGTTCATATAACAGCTTCTTGATGTGATCAAAGTCAAAACCAAACTCCTTTTCAATTTCTTGCGGAGGAACTTCCCCGCCAAGCTTCTTCTCAACAATATTCGTGATTCGATTGACCAGATTTCCCAAACCATTCTTGAGGTCGGCTTCGTAGACTTCATGGAAGTGTTGCCATGTAAAATCCCCGTCACCCAAAGTCGGAACCTGACTCAAGAGATAGTAGCGAAGCGCATCGACACCATACTTGTCCGTTACCTGGTCTGCAGTAATAACATTACCAAGCGACTTAGAGATCTTTTCACCGTCAATATTGAGAAATCCGTGCGACATAATTTCTGAAGGAAGACGCAGGTTTGCAGCCAAAAGCATACCGAGCCAAATAGCTGCATGCTGACGAATGATGTCTTTTCCGATCACGTGTATCACCTCTGATTCTTCTGACTTCCAAAACTCATCAAAGAGCGATTCATTTTGCGAACCCCAACCCAAAACAGAAAGGTAGTTCGTCAATGCGTCAAACCAAACATACATGACTTGCGTATCGTCACCGGGAACAGGAATGCCCCAGTGCAATTTTTCTTTGGAGCGCGAAACGCTAATATCTTCGAGTCCGCCTTTTATGACATTGAGGATTTCTTTCTTACGCTCTTCTGGCACAATACGAAGCTCTCCAGATTCAATTCGCTCTTGAATTTGACCCGAAAAGGCAGAAAGCTTGAAAAACCAGTTTTCTTCAGAAACTTTTTCAACAGGAGTTTTATGTATCGGGCAGTGCGTACCATCGGTTAATTCTTTTTCGGTATAAAATCGTTCGCATCCGACACAGTATAATCCTTCATAAGATTTTTTGTACAAGTAGCCAGCGTCGCTCACTAGGTTCCAAATCTTTTGCGATGCTTCTTTGTGTCCAGGGAAGGTGGAAGTTCGAATGAAGTTGTCACTCGAAATATCCAAGCACTTCACGAGATCGATGAAAAACTGTGCTACTTTTTCTGAGTAAACTTCTTCTGAGACGTGTTCCTTGGCAGCCGATTGTTGAACCTTAAGGCCGTGCTCATCGGTACCAGTGGAGAAAAAAACCTCTCGTCCGAATAATCGATAAAAGCGCGCCAATGCATCTGACTGCACCAACTCCATCGCAAAACCAATGTGTGGCTTCCCGTTGATGTATGGAATAGATGATGTGATAAATGTTCGTGTGGTGTTCATTAATTTCCTCGAATAACTATTACGTATTCTCCTTTGGGTTCTTTTTGCTTGAAGTGTTCAAAAATTTCATGAGCGCTTCCGCGCATAATTTCTTCAAATTGCTTGGTCATTTCGCGTCCAACAACCACTTCTTTTTGTGGGACTGCAGAGGCTATGTCTTCCAATGTCTTTACGATGCGATACGGTGCTTCAAAAAAGACCGTCGTGAGTTCAAAATCTGGCAACGCTTTCAACAAAGTTTGTCTCCCCTTTTTTCGAGGAAAATACCCTAAAAATTGGTACTGGTCGGAAGGAAATCCCGAAGCCGAGAGAAGCGTTGAAACCGAAGAGGCTCCGGGCAAAGGCACCACCCGAACACCCGCCTTGTAAGCAACTTCCGCAAGCTTTCCGCCCGGATCAGAAACGCCTGGCGTTCCCGCATCAGAAACGTAGGCAACATCTTCACCTGAAACCACACGGGAAACCAATCGCTCGATTTCTGAATCGCTGGAGTGATGATGCAGCGAAACCGTTGGTGTCCCAATTTCGAAATGAGCAAGGAGCTTGCGCGTTACCCTCGTATCTTCACAGGCAACAACTTTTACCGTACGCAAAATTTCCAACGCGCGAAGCGTTATGTCTTGAAGATTCCCAATGGGCGTTGCAACTACGTACAGTGTTCCCATTACATCTCCGCTGGTTTTGCTTTCTCCCTCGTAAGCTCTGTTTTGTTTCTAAAGAGATCACCCGCAAATTCCGCAACCGCCGTTGCAACCGGAAGGGCCATAATAATCCCTATGACTCCAGCGAGCTTAGCACCAATCAACAACGAAATGATAATGATAACGGGATTCAAGCCAACAGCCTTGTGCATCACATTCGGCACGATCAAGTGGTTTTCGAGTTGGTTGATAACAATGTATGCCAAGACAACGAAAAGAATTTTTACAGGATCATCGAGAACAAACAAGATGGCAGGAATAGCAGCAATCACTGGCCCCAAGAAAGGAACGATCTCAAGCAGCCCGGCAGCTACCGCCAAGATAAGTGCGTAAGGTACATCGATAAGAAGCAGCGCAATGTAGGTGAGCACAAAAATTATGAGTGCCAGCATAATTTGTCCACGCAACCACAAGCCAATCTTGGTTTGAATTCGATTAGTGAGGTTGGTGATGTATGGCTGATTCTTTGTTGGCGCCAAGGAACGAATAAAATTCTTGAGACCATTTTCTTGTACTACCAAGTAGAACGTCAAAACGAGAACAAAGATTCCCGAGAAGAATCCACCGAATATTCCGGAGATAGTTGAGAAAAGACTTCCACCACTTCCAAAGACGGAGCTTCCCAGCGTTTCAAGAACCGATTGGAAGTTCGTAATTTTTGAAACTTCGAAGTTGAAACCAGCTGAGTTGATCAAAATACCAACCTTCTCGAAGAGTGTAGGAATAGCCGCAAAGAAACTAGTTGCCTGAGAAGCCAGTGGCGGAATAATGAGTGCTGCCGTAAGAGAAAAAGCGGCAATGACGAGCAGATAGATAAAGACCATACTGAGCGATCGCGGAACACCCTTTCGGTGAAGCCAGTCAACTGGCTGGTCAATGGCCGTTGAAAACATAATCGCAACCAAAAGCAACACGAGGATTTCGCGGATATAGAACAAAAAGCTGAGTGCCAGAAGAACCGCAACAACAACGAGAATGGTTTTTGGTGAAATCTCTACAATGGTTCGTGTCTTTGGCATTTTTTGTTGTTTACAAGTATGAAGACACAGAAATAATACAACAAATGACCCAAAAAGTCAAAGTTATGAACTTCTCAAGATTTTCGCAGATGAGCGAACCTCAGTAAAATAAAAGAAGCAACATCTTGCTTCTTTTATCCCCCTTTTGGGCATTTTCAGTTTAGGACCAGCTTTGATTGCTCGAGTCGTTCGAAGGAGCGCCTGGAGTCGAAACTGGATTTTTCGCTGCTCGTTTTCTATCTCGCTTTACTGCATAGAAGGCGTATCCAATAACCGCAACGATTCCAGCGAGAATAGCAACAGCAATTGCGAGCCATTCGCCAGCGCCCGTGACAGGAGCGGTGAGCGGCGTTCCAGACTGCAAACCAGATCCAGAACCACTTCCCAAACCACTGCTTGACCCCGATCCGTTTCCTGTGGTGTTGTTCGTGCTGTTATTCGTGGAATTATTCGTACTATTGTTAGTACTATTATTCGTAGTGTTGTTGTTATTCCCTGAACCCGTAGACGAGGAGGTGGTAAAATTTAGTGCTTGTCCCGAGGCGTTGTTGCTGCTTGTGTCTGTAGCCGTAATTCGATAGTAGTATTTAGTTCCCGCCGTGAGCCCAGTAAGCGTTACGGAATGTGTCGTTCCCGAAGTAGCATCATTTGCAACAGATCCGTAGCTCGTTGAAGTTCCATAATCAACTTTGCCGGTAGTGGCTTCATTGGTTGTCCAGGAAATTTTTACACTGGTTCCAGCAACAGCAGATGTTTGTTCGCCAGAGATCGTTGGGGGTGTTGTGTCGCTTCCACCATTTCCTGGAGGTGTTGGATTTCCGCTGCCCGTAGTTATTGTGTAACTTGCACCGGACACACTTCCAAGGATGTTTTCTGCTGTCTGTGTGGTTGAGTTATATCGATTGAGCTGGCTTTGAGACTGCTGTACATTTACTGCGACCGTACCAGCCGCTTTTGCCGTGAATGTTATAGTTGCAAGTAAGCCATCAGACTGTTGTGTTCCGGTTGTGCCTGTCTTTGCAGCGCCGACTTCAACACGACCTGCAGTTTCGTCTACCAAAACAGGAGGCGCAAGGTTTAAATCTGCGGTGTTAATCGTGATAGCGCTTGTTGAGGTGTCGAGAAGGCTCGTGTCGTATGTAATCACGGCATCAACTCCTACTGTAGCCTGCGTACCAGTTCCGTATCGAACCTGAACCTGAAATGTTTGTCCAACAAGATACGACCCAGATGCCGGAGAAAGTTTAATACTTCCCTCGCCTGCAGCAAGTGCAGGTTTCATAACGAGCAGGTTAAGAACCAGAGCAGCAACAGCAAACAGTGAGAAATATCGTTTTATGGACTTCATAGTGTTTGACCGTAATCTTGAGCGATGTAAGAGAGATCGTTGAAGTTCACCGTGCCGTCGCCGTTGATGTCAGACATATCGGCAGAGGTGTTGGTGTAGGCCTTGTTGTAGTGCGTTGCAAAGGCCTGGAAGTCAGCGAATCCAACTGAGCCGTCGCGGTTTACGTCACCAGATCGAGTCGTTACCATCGTTGAAAGACCAACAGTCGAACCTGCACCGTTGCTTGCCGTTACTTCAATTTCGTACTTGTGTCCGTTCAAGAGTGTGAGTCCTGTTACCGTTGTTGTTTGACCCGGAGTTGCCGTAATCGCGGTAGAAGCCTTGATTTGGCTTGTGCTGCCACCAGCCAAAACTTCGAGGACTCGGTAGCTATAGCTTGTAGCGTTCGTAACAGCTGTGTAGGTAAACTTCAATGTGCTTCCAGAGCGTGAGTTGTTGTACGCTTCGTTGCCTGCCGTTGCGTCAGCATCGGTGTAAGTTACTGTTGAAGATCCAGAGGGTGCTGGAGGATTAATGGTGAACGTTCCATTGGTTACGCCATCAAGAATGTCTCCAGGAGCGTTTGCTGCCGCATCCCAAACAACCACTTCAGAGTTTGATGCTCGAGCGGTCGTGAAATCAAAGTTCAGGTTTGTGGTTCCCGTAACCGACTTTGCTTGGAAGGTAATATTGGCAACAACAACGGCTGATCCACCGATTCCTGGGCTCGTTTTCAAAGCAGAAATATTAATTTTTCCAGTGGTGTTGTCGTATCGATCTGTTTCTGTTGTGCTTCCGGCCTGATCCTTGTTTGCTTCAACGATGTAGTCGAATGTAGCAGGAGTTGGTTGATCAACTGAGATCACCTTCAACTTTGTGACATCAAAAGTAAGATACGCACCAGCCGTGAGAGCCTTGTTTGCGGCTCCACCAGCATCCGTGCCGGTATTCAACATAACAGCGACCGTAAAGTTTTGGCCGGCAGTTACTGAGGTGGTCTGAGGATTAAGCGTGTAACGCGCGCCTACCGTTGGCAAAGCTGCCGTACCCAAGAAGGTCTGGAGTCGCTTGCCGTACGCCAAAAGAAAAACTGCAGCAATGGCGAAAACAATAATAAGAACTATGCCAGTAATGGTACTGCCTTTGTAGAAGTACAATGGAAGCCTTCGGGGCTTCTGTGATTCATCAGTCATTTTTTTGTGTTTTGAAATTAGTTATATTATACGACTTTTTTCTAGCAAATGCAATTAGGGTTTCTTCAAAATGTATGCAGGGTGAGAGGAGTCGAGGGTAATGGTCGTTGGAGCTGCTGCCCACGTCATAGTTCCGATGTCAGTGAACGTTCCTGTTCCGGTAAATCCCGAGAGCATCTGGTAGCCACTACCGATATTGTACGTTGTGCTTCCCGTCGTTCCACAGCTATTCGCTTTGGTGTACACAACCACCTTGCCACCCGCAAAATCTCGCACGTACAGGTCTGACTGTGGACGAGTTGGCGCGCCCAAAGGAAGGCCAAGATCGAGATCATATTCTGGGAAGTAGTTGTTCGAACCGAGCGGCCCAGCCAAGTAATCCACATTGCCGTTATTCACCACCATTGCGGATGCCGCGCTGTAGATTCTTCCTGTTTGATCGGTGCCGTATGCGTACAGGATGATATCTCCCATAGAAGACGTTACATTGGCAAGATTGTCGAGCGTGATGTTCATCTTATCGCTACATTCTGGGAAGTTATTCGATTCTTGCCAGAAAGGGCGTTCTCGCAAAATTCCGTCGGCGACTTGGTAAAACTGCAGACGATTCATGGTTTGTTGAAACGCATTGTTTGGGTCACTGCTTCCTGCGATGTATGGCTTATTCCAGAAATTGTTTGCGAGAATAGTAGTTTGGGCCAATACAGAATCTTGTCGTAAAGCGGAAATGACGTTGTACTTCCCTGTCCAGATCGCCTGCGCGTTGTAATCAGCTGGGCGACCCACAACATACGACCCACTCACGAGATGAGACGTCTCCGTGCTTCCCAAAAGCATGGCGTTGTCGAAAAAGAATCCATCGATAGGATAACTCGAAAGCTGACTCTTGAGATACGGAATAATGAGGTTTATATACGATGTTGTTTTGGCAGGATCCTGAAGTGCTGCATAGGACCAGTGATTGGTAGCATCAACGTACGGTGTGCCGTCCGGGCTCATCCATTGCAGTCCTTGATCGACAAAAGCCTGGGCATACGGCGGAGCCTGGAGTGGATCGGAGCTCGATGTGTGGGTTCCAGCAAACTTAAAGTATTGAAGGACTTTGACCTTGCCAGTTCTTCCAGCCTGCGCAATCTTCGTACGAAGATTCGTAAGCGCCGTTGCCTGTGGAGCCGGGGCACTTGCCGTGGTGTCGAGGTGCGTGATGATGATATCAAAATTTTGTGAAAGAAATGTAAGCTTCGAGTCACCAAGCGACCCAATATCACCTTGCCAGATATGTCGGAACTTCGAACTTACCGTTGGAACACACGATGCATTCCAGTTTTGCATAATGTACGCGGCATCTTTGACGTCAACTTTTGTATCACTGTTGAGGTCGCCAAGACTATTTTTGGGATTGGTCTGAAAATATGCAGCAAAAACCGAATAATCAGACTGATTCACGCAGCCATCCGAATTCAAATCAGGAGAGGAAGCCGCGAGTGACACTCGAGGTGACACAAAAACAGCGAGCAGAAGTATGCCAATAATCGAGAAAAGCTGCGTTATTTTTTTATATTTTGTCACTACTTTTTTCTTGCCACAAGACGCTTCGTATTATAGTACGAATACCACTTCTTGTGCCAGCTGATTAAGAAAGGTTCTTTTCGATGATTTTCTGAAATCGAGTTGCGTTCTGCTCCTTGAATGGGCCAACAAAAGTGAGCGCCAAGTGCTTTTTCTGAAAGATATCCCGAGCGACGCGTGTAATATCTTCGGCTGTAACTTTCTTATAGTTTTCCAAAATGGTTTTGATATCTTTTGCTCCACCCAGCTTGAAAGCTTCCTGGGTCACAATATATTCTGCAACAGCAAAAGAATCCTCGAAGTTGATCATCATGCGGCCTTCCAAGTGATTCAAGGCATCCTTGAGTTCGCTTTGGGTTGGTCCGTTTTTCTTCATCTTTTCGAGCTCTTTGAAAATAGTTTCAAGCGCCTCGTCGATTCGCTTGGCATCAATACCGGAGGAGATAAAGAAACCGCCCGTTTCTTTGAACTGATCGCTGGAAGCATAAACGTAGTAGCAGAGGCCTCGCTTCTCTCGAACTTCGATGAAGAGCCGCGAGCTCATGCCACCACCCAAAATCATTTGGAGCAGCTTGAGCGCATAAAGATCTTTGTGGTTTTGATCGTACGAAGGGAAGGAAAGAATGGCATTTACCTGCTTCAATGGCCGGTAGCGAAGATCAATTTTGTAGTTTTGAAACTTTGGCTTCACTTCATCGGGCTCATGGTAGGCGCCTTTCTTGAAGGAGCCAAGATGCTTTTGTGCCAGCTTGAGAACGTTTTTTTCTTCGATATTTCCCGAGACACCCACAATGAGGTTATTAGCAAAATAGTGTTTGTTGTAATAATCCACGAGCATTTTTCTTGTGATACTGCTCACGGTTTTTTCATCACCCCCAACAGGACGCCCAAGGTTTGTTTTTCCAAACAATGTCTCATAGCACACTTCTTGTGCATAGCGCTGCGGCTCTTCAATGTACATGCGAAGCTCAGAGATAATTGGTCCGAGTTCGCGCTTCATCTCTGAAGCTTTGAATTCTGAATTCAAAAGAATATCGCCCAGGAGATCAAAGACTAAAGGAAGATGGCGTGCTTCTGATTTGATGTAATACCCTGTCTGATCGAGCGAAGTGAATGCGTTGAATTCTGCACCAATGCGATCCATGAGGCCGGTGATATCGATCGGGTTTGGACGCTTTTTTGTTCCTTTGAAGATCATGTGCTCTAAAAAGTGCGAGATTCCTTGAACTTTTGGATCTTCGTTTCTTGAGCCAGTTTTGAAAAACATCAAAACACTCACCGTATTGGTGGCTTTGTTTTGTGCGGTAACGAGACGGATACCGTTTTTGAGAGTTGTCTTTTTGGGTTTGAGGTTGAGCATTACTTAAGCTTGCTTTTCACGAAGTCTGAGAGCTCGGAGATCTTCATTCGCTCTTGTTTCATGGTGTCGCGATCTCGAACCGTAACGGAATCGTCATCGAGCGTGTCGAAGTCAACGGTCACACAATAGGGTGTTCCAATTTCGTCTTGGCGTCGGTAGCGCTTACCAATCGTTCCCGCTTCATCATATTGGCACATGAAGTCCATTTTCAGTGCATCGTATACTTCTAGCGCCTTGTTCTTCACATTTTCTTTGTTCTTCACAAGTGGCAGAACAGCAACCTTAATTGGCGCCAACCTTGGGTGGAACTTCAAAACGACGCGCTTTTCACCATCAACTTCTTCTTCGTTGTACGCATCAAGCAAGAATGCCAGCGTACTTCGCGTAACACCAACAGAAGTTTCAATAATATGCGGGACAAATTTTTCTTTGGTTTCATCATCAAAGTACGAAAGATCTTTTCCAGAGTGCTTGGTGTGGTTTCCAAGATCCCAATCGCCGCGATCATGAATTCCTTCGATTTCATCGTCACCAAATGGAAAGTTGAAGTAGATATCGTTCGCAGCCTTGGCATAGTGAGCCAACTCTTCTTTTTTCTGCGCGTAGAAGTGCACGGACTCTTTTCTCATTCCTAAATTCAGGTACCACTTCATGCGTTCTTCGCGCCAGTATTCGAACCACTTCTTGTTTTCACCGGGTTTCACAAAAAACTGCATCTCCATCTGCTCGAATTCACGAGTTCGGAAGGTAAAGTTTCCTGGAGTGATTTCATTTCGAAAAGCTTTTCCGATTTGGGCGATTCCAAAGGGCAACTTTTGTCGGCTGGATTCCTGGACTAACTTGAAATCAACGTAAATAGATTGTGCTGTTTCTCCTCGCAAGTATGCGACAGCCGCAGAGTCTTCAACGGGACCGATAAACGTCTTCATCATTAAATTGAACTTGCGTGCTGGCATAAGTTCACCACCACAGTTTGGACATTTCTCGTTATTTTCCAGTTTGTCGGCACGGAATCGTGTGTGACATTTTTTGCACTCCGTCAACGGATCAGCAAAGCCCGCGGACAAGTGTCCGGATGCTTCCCAAACATGTGGATTTGAAATAATGGCAGAGTCTAGACCTACAACGTTGCGGCGGGTCTGAACCATTTCATACCACCACGCTTTTTTGACGTTGTTCATGAGCTCAACGCCCAGTGGGCCGTAATCCCAAGAGTTTGACATACCTCCGTAAATTTCGGAGTTCGGATACACAAAACCGCGCTGTTTAGCCAGCGATACGATTTTTTCCATGCGGTCGTCTACAGGTGCTTTCGCCATATTTTTCGTTCAAAAAGATGAACGAATTATACGAAGTTTAGGCTTGAAAGTCAATTAAAGTAGGCCTTTTTTGATTCGTCCACGAATCTCTCGCATAAGTTCAAGATAAAAATTCACATTGTGAATGGTAGCTAAATGCATCGCGAGCGGCTCACCAACATTAAACAAATGACGCAGATATGCACGAGTCGTAGTCTTGCACGTCTCGCACGGGCACTTCGCATCAATACGATCTTTTGATAGTGCGTACTTACGATTTGTTATCTTCAGCACGTCGTATCGTAGATTTCCTTTTGCATCCCATCGCCTGTTCACAAACAATGAACCATGGCGTGCATTGCGCGTAGGAATGACGCAATCAAACATATCAACACCATTTTTGACGGCAGCAACAATGTCATCTGGCGTGCCAACACCCATCAAATACCGAGGCTTGTTTTCAGGTAAAAGCGCCGCCGTAAATTTTGTCATCTCGCGCAAAAACTTCTTTGGCTCACCTACCGATAAACCACCAATCGCGTACCCATCAAAATTGAGCGCAACCAGTTCTTCGGCACTTTGCTTCCGTAAATCTTTATAAACAGAACCTTGAACTATTCCAAAAACTTTTGTTTTGGCCTTGGAGACTTTTGCAAGCTTCGCTTGCCTCTTTGCCCACAATGTTGTTCTTCGCAGAGCGTCTGCGGCACGTTCATGTGAAGCTGGATACTCAGCAACATCGTCCAAAAGCATGGCAATGTCTACGCCCATCGCGATCTGTGATCGCAATGATTCTTCTGGCGTCAGTGAAACCTTCGCACCATCAATGTGCGACTGAAAATCCACGCCCACGTCGGTAATTTTTCGCATCTTCGCCAATGAAAAAACCTGATAGCCACCGCTGTCAGTGAGAATGGGCTTGTCCCATCCGGTAAATTCATGCAGACCGCCCAACTTTTTCAGTGCAGGAATCCCTGGGCGTAAATACAAATGATACGTATTCGCCAAAACAATTTCGGCGCCCATGTCTACCACATCAGAAAACGCCAGCGAGCGCACCGCACCGCGCGTTGCTATGGGCATAAAAAATGGACTCGAAACGCGTCCACGTGAAAGCGTGAGTGTGCCAATACGAGCCCCACTCCTTTTTGATTTCTTCAAAACTTTAAACATCAGATCCAGCTCTTAATTTCGTATCAACTATTCTGCGCTCGGATCAACAACCTTCTCGCTCAAGAAATCTTTTGTCGTTGTTGAGAAATCTTGATTCGTAAATGTGTCGTGGCCAGAGATCGTGCACTTTGAAGCTAGCGTCATAACTTTTGTAGCATTGGGTGCCGACGGCGTCACCGAAACATCAAAGTATCCTGTTGCTGTTGAGTTTTCGCCATTGTTGTTTTTTGGTTGCATCGTTCCTATGGTCCAAACCATATTCTTGAGCGTCGCATCAAAAACGATCGTACCAGGACTCGTCTTGGTCTTATTCACATATGTAGCACCCAAGGGAACGTTGCAGACCAGCTTAACGTTTTCCAATGTATTGTATCTATCGGTAATTGTAAAGGAAACTCGGTAAGTGGTTGTCTTCCCCACAGTTGGCGTGGTTGGGCCCGTGCCAACCGGATTATTTTCAGAATCA
>CAYMIK010000003.1:75271-77104 GCA_964390745.1 uncultured Candidatus Saccharibacteria bacterium | reverse complement strand
GCATCTCCCCCGTGACTCAGTGCTGCAAGTCAATTCAGTTTTTACTTATCGCGTGAGGTTTTTGCTGCCAGCAACAGCCAGCTACTTCACGCAGCCTCGGCCGCTTCCGGAACCGGGAAGAAGGCGGCTTCGGCCTCCTCGGGCAGCGTCATGCCCAGCTTCTTCGCGTACTTCACCAGCTCCCAGCGGGTGCGCATGGTGGCCGGGTCGTGCATCTTGTTGCCGACCTGAACCGCCATGAAGTCCACCCTCTGCGCCGCGAGAAGAACCTCGACTGCATCCTTGATGTCGGCCTCGTCCGGCCGCATCGCCTCGAGGATCGGATCGATCTGGGTGGGAGCGATCGACCACATGCCGAGGAAGCCGAACTGGCGCCGCGCGATGCCTGCGTCCCGCTTGGCCGGGTCACCCGTCTTGCTGTCCTGGGTGACGTTGTGGAACGGGACGAGACCGTGCGTCATCGCGGTCTCGACGATCTTGGCCTTGATGGCGGCGATCGTACGGTGCTCGAACTGCCCCGGGTGCTCCATCATGGTGGGCAGGATGTACGGCGCGCAGTCGGAGATCAGATCCATGAGGCCGCACTCGAGCGTCTCGACGTACGGGATCCTGCTGGCGATCTTCTCGATGTCGCGCAGCGCACCCTTCGTCTCGATCATGATGCGGAACGGGATGTTGCGTTCGATGCCCATCCGCTTGCGAAGCTGATTCCACGCGCTGATCTGGTTCTCGTAGTCGCCCACGCCCTGACCCTTCGGGAGCATCAGGAACGCGAGCTGTTCGCCGCGCGTGATCTCGAGCAGGATCTCCATCTCACGCTGCCAGAGCGGATGCGCGTAGTCGTGGATGCGCACGCCCATCATACCGTGGGCGTTCGCGGGACTGGCGACGCACTGCGCCACCATCTCGATCTGCGCGATGGGGTCGGTGCCCGGAGGGGCTCCATCCTCGCAGTCGCCCGTGACGGACACGAGTCCGCTCGTGACGCGAGGGTCCACCAGGATCTTGTCGAGGAAGCGCTTCTGCGGCGCGAAGTGGTTGACGGCAGCCAGGATCGGCGGCATGCCGACGGCCTTTCGAAGTGCGTGCTCCGGATGACGAGCCATCTCGTCCTTCCCTTCTGAGGCTGTGCCTCAAGACTCACGAACGAAGTTGTTACGCGAGTTTGGTAGGTGCTTTATATCGATATCAAGCGAAAAAGTCAAGCCCATGCATTTGACATGTGGGTGTATTTCGTATAGCCTGTTTTTGCTTGCAACCCAAGATGCCTCACTTAGGCGAGGAGCAGCTGCACATGAACGAGATGAAGAAGCCGGAGCCCAAGGCTCCCAATACGGACAAGGGTACCTACCTGCCGGCAGCCGAACCCGGGGAGAAGGGAGCGCTCGGTCACTTCGGACGCTATCTCGAGGACTTCCAGGTCGGCGACCTCTACCGGCACGGTGTCGGACGCACGATCACGGCAGACCTCGATCGCGCGTTCTGCGAGATGACGGGAAACTTCCATCCCCTGCACCTCGACGCCAACTACGCGGAGACGACGCGCTTCGGCAAGTGCGTCGTGGTCGGCAACCTGGTCTTCGAGATCCTCTTCGGCGGATCCGTCGTCGAGGCCTCGGGTCGAGCCATCGCGAACCTCGAGATCAGCGAGGTACGGTTCTGGAACCCGACGTTCCACGACGACACCATCTACGGCGAGACCGAGGTGCTCGACGTGAAGCCGAGCAGCGACCCCACCAAGCCGCAGGGCGTCGTCACGGTGGAGACTCGCGGCTTCAGCCAGACCGGTGAGCCGCGCTGCAGCTTCCGGCGCAAGATCCTCATTCCCAAGAA
>CAYMIK010000003.1:0-75261 GCA_964390745.1 uncultured Candidatus Saccharibacteria bacterium | reverse complement strand
GTGCTGAAGTGGTACGACTGCCAGACTCGCGCTTTATGGCGAGTCAGACGACGAGTGACCCTATCAAGGGCGACTCGTCGTTGGCACATCTAAAAACTTTGGTAAGATTGAATATGCGAAACAACCATTTGCCCAACGAGCTTTTCCCAAACATTAGTTTGAGATAGATCCTGTCGGGTGCACCAGTGAACTTCTCGCATGAGAAGTTTTTTGTTGCCAAAGAGAAGGGCGTCACACGAGCAATGTCGTGTAGCACTTCGTCCGCGAAAGTGTTCGCGTGACACCCTCCCTTGAATTCATGCCATCCGTGAAAGAAGCTGAGTGGCCGCTGCGCGTAGCGTATCCTTGATATCCCTTCTTACGGTTCGGCCGCACAGGTTTTGGAGCTCAGAGGCAAGCTCACCTCGACTATTACCCGAAACCATTCGAGAAACATGGAGTAGTCTCTGAGTGAAAGCCTCGGTAAGTACCTTGCTAAGAGCTTGACGCTCCAGAAGTGACCACTCAGAGTCACCATCTCGAAGTCTATCGTAGTCAGTAGCAAAGTGAATTTGCTCTAGCGTAGATGCGCAGAACTGAATGAGGGCTTTGCCAGTTTGATCCATAACATCCTCGGTGGTGAGTGTCGGTGTGTCTTCTTATTTGCTAAGCATGAAGACGTACTCCAGGCGTTGGAATTCTCTTCTCGACAGTCTTATTTACTTCTGATATTCCCAAAAGGATCGCCTGTCCCATAAAACAAGCTTCAGCAATGTGTGTATATAAGCCCATGGCGTCGCGAATCACGATCTCATAGGATTGAGCCTTTGTGGCAATTGTCAGAGCTCTGAGCAAAGGAGCATCTTTAGCGTTTAATCCAATAAGCGTTGGCTTTCCATCTTGTTCGCGAGGTCGCAGGTTCTCAAGACTCGTAATGACGAGACCGTACTGTGCCGTGTCGTCTGCCGAACGGACGACAATACGTCGCCCTTCCTCCCTTGCCGCAACAAGATGCTGATACTGCTTGAGGGCAAGACGAGCAACGTCGATCCTGGATCGTGCCGTAGTGATACGCATCACCTCGGAAAGTCTACCAAGCTCATGCCTTCCAGGCTGTATCCAACGAAAGCAAATAGGAACAACCATTTCGAATGCCATCGGTCTTCTCCTTTGTTTGTGGAAGGTGCAAAGCTCATGTTAGTGTATGGCGAAGCATCGTCAATAAAAGTTATTGACAAAATTGACACTCTTCTTTAGAATGCTTTTACTAAGCCAAAAACTCATATGTCTCTTTCTGACAGTTTAATCAACCTCGGCCTCACGGAAAATGAGGCAACTATCTACTCTACCCTCTCAGAAGTTGGGCCATGTTTTGTCGCACCTCTTGTACAAAAAACCAAAAAGCACAGACAGATGGTTTACAACGCCCTTGAAGAACTTCAAGAAAAACACCTTGTTTCTGTATCCAAAAAGAACGGCAAGAACTTTTACGGCATTCTTGAACCAAGCAGACTGCTCATTAATGCAAAACAGAAAGTTATAGAAGCGAAAGAAGTTGTTGATCGTATAAACAAGAAAACCCTTTCAAAGAACGAATCTGTTACGGTTTTTCGTGGGCCTTCGGGTTACGAGGATGGCCTCGCGGACTTTCGTGCTCGAGCTGAGCAATCAAAAGAGTACATCGTTATTGGCGGCGAAGAAGAAAAGTGGTATCAAGAAGTTTCACCATTTTTCCAATCACACGTAAAGGAACTTCAGAAGCTCAAGCATCAAGGGGTTGATGTGTATATTCTCTTTTATGAGAATGACAAAGAGAGTGCGGAAAAAAATATTCTCCCCTACGTAAACAACCCTTATAAAATTAAAGTGGCTGACGAAGCATTGCGACTTCCTCAAACCACTTGGATCTCGGGAAACTATGTTTACCTGCTAACACCTGTGGATGAACCTCTGGTTATCTCGATACAGAGTCAACGCCTTGCTTCAGCATATCGAGATTTATTTTGGAAACAGTGGAAGACAGGGACTGTTTTATCATAGAAGCAACGAGCTTCTCCCATCCTTCGGTTTGAGACGAATCCTGTCGGGTGCACCAAATATCCTCAAGCCCATACCCACAAACTACCGTTTCATCTCAAGATTGAGTCTTGAGCCACTTTTTCATAAATCGATGTAAATGCGGGTCCAGTTTTGATATAGGTGTTTGCAGAAGCTGATCGTATCCAAACCATCGATATCCGTTAAATTCGTTTGCGTCGTACACAATGGGAAGATCGGAATCACCCTTCAGAACAAACCACAAGCTCACATCCGTGTGACCAGCGTGAATATTCACCGTAACAGCTTGAGTCAGAAAGAACGGCACTTCCGAAATAAATACAGGCTTCATATTAAGTTCTTCAACTATCTCTCGCTCAACAGTAGTCTTGGGATGCTCATTCAGCTCAACGTGACCGCCCGGTGGCAGCCAGAGACCAGCATTGATGTGATCAATAAGAAGAACTTTTTGTTTGTCCGTATCGATTACGACAAAATACGAAACCAAATGTTTTGGCGGTATGTCGGGCTTTTGAATTCTAAAAAGGTCTGCGCCACTTTGAACCCAGTGAAGAGTGTTAGAAATATGCCTTGATTCCTGCTCATCATATGGGTCAATGCCTTGAACCATTGTGAGTATTTGATCGCGTAGATTCATCGTTTTATTTTGAGTTACCTCAACAGTGTACCACGATAGCGGCAACCTTCACTTCTTACCCGGAAAAGGTTTACGATAGGATCTTTACGATACCCTTGTTCGCATCAACCTCCACCACGTCACCATCTTTCAAGATGTTCGTAGCCTTCCCTGTGCCTACGATGCATGGTTTTTTGAGCTCTCTCGATATGATTGCGGCGTGCGACAAAATGCCACCTTCATTAGTAACAATAGCGCTCGCCTTTTTCATGAGAGGAACAAAGTCAGGTCTCGTGGCGCTGGTTACAAGAATTCCACCATCTTCGAACTTTTTAAAGTCATTATTGCTCAGAATAACGTAGACCTTGCCGGTAGCTAAGCCACGAGAGACGCCTGCACCCTTGATTTCCTTTACCTTTTTTTCTTGATTCAGAAGCAGATCGGTCTGTTCAAGGATTTCCTCGTTTGTTTCAATAGATATCTTTCCATTCTCGCCGAAATAAAGACTATTGTTCACTCTCTTTTGAATTTCCTCGCGTGATATTTCAAGTCCATCTTTCAAGGATCTCGAAATTTCTTCTTCCGTAAGAAAAAGCGTCTCGGTCAAATCGAGACCTAATCTCTGAGCAATTTCCTGGGCAATATTCTTAACATAGAAACTTCCCTTGTCACGAACAAGAGGCTTCAGGTCTTTGAGATAGGAGTAAGCTGCAAAGAAATCGAGGAGACAGTAGAGGTGCTTGTTCTTTTTAAAGCGCTTAAGTATTTTCTTGCATCTTTCTTCCCTGAATGCATATTTGTCCATTGTCGTTTGGATTTCTTTCTCTATCTCTTCCCTGCCCATCCCATCTGTAATATTTTTGAAGCTATTTTGAAAATGCACCAAATCGTAAGCCTCATAGTTCGTATCGTACATTGGCATGTAGCCAAACTCTTGAGCGTGTGCTCGCAAAGCCTCTTCTCTCTTTTCTTCGGGGAGCAAGGCGATTTTGAGTAAACCTAGGCGGGCCATATCTAGCGGTATCATCTTTCTTGGTTCTGCTAAATCAGAAATAACCCTCTCTGACTCCTCCGCATCAATGCCGCTATCAAGAAGAAGCTTCTTTGCGACCTTCACAAGAATCACCTCAACCGTTCCAAAAAGTGTCCAGAATTCTGAACTTAAGGCACCTTCTTTTTCGAAATGATTCTGAAGAATCTCGTCGAGCTCTAAGTTTGTGAGTCCCGATGGGTTCTGTGGAATCTTCCGAAGATGTTTTATATATCCATTGAAATGATTATTGAGTTTCTTTTCGAGGCCCTTGAAATTCTTTAGTACAAAGTCCTTATCGAGAATTTGAGAATACAGTTTCTTGGAAAAATCAGCTTCTTCCTGCCGTTCGTGATAAACAAACATGTCGCCGTTCTTGCAGCGATACAGCTCATAATGAAACTTTATGCCGAGAATTCCTTCAAAAAGTCCGTTATAGTAAAGCCTGACCTTCTGGTACGTCATCCGGCGAGTGTAAATATAAACCCAATTTTTGGACAAAAGGTCGTGAGTGCTCATGCTTATACCATTTCTTCAGGGTCATTCTATAGGACAGGATGCGTTCTCGTCAATCATAGAAAGATGCTGCTTACTTGAACGATGTGATCTCTAATCGTGTTATAATCGCTCTATGAACACGGAATCCCTGGTTTCTGAACTTCCTGGTATTGGAGAAACGATGCAAGCAAAGCTTGCTCGTTTAGGCGTGCGCACCATTCTGGATTTACTTCGACACTACCCAACTTCCTACAAAGACTACTCCCAAATTACTCAAATTAAAGACGCCGTTGTTGGCAGCGAAGTGACTGTCGTTGCCAAACTCTTGGGCATATCTTCACGTCGATCGTTTCGGCGTCGCCTCACCATCCAAGAAAGCATCATCGAAGATGAATCTGGTACGATGCGAGCTCTCTGGTTTAATCAACCATTCATTTCAAAGACACTCGAAATAGGAAAAGTTTATCGATTTTCTGGTCGAGTTGAAATGAAACGAGGGTTACAACTCAACGCTCCCGTTTTTGAGGCATTCGAAAAAGAAGCCGTGCATACCGCACGCCTCATTGCCGAATACGCCCTTACTGAAGGCATCACCCACAAGCAAATGCGATTCTGGATTCACGAAGCACTCCAGATGGTTTCTGAAATTACTGACCCAATGCCAAAAGAAATTCTCAAGAAAGAAGGCTTGGCTTCCTTATCTGAAGCCCTGCGCCTCATTCACTCCCCTTCCTCGCTTCCGGATGTAAGCACCGCAAAGAAGCGGTTGGCTTTTGATGAACTCTTTTTGCTCCAACTTCACTCACAACAAATTCAAAAAAAGTTTCAGCGATTGCGCTCAAGAAATATTCCGTTTGTTGCCACAGCAACACAGAAGATCGTTTCTGCCCTCCCTTTCGCTTTAACCGTAGATCAAAAACGGGCAACATTCGAGATCCTGAAAGACATGGAACGAAAACACCCCATGAACCGATTACTTGAGGGTGACGTAGGAAGCGGAAAAACCGTATGTGCCATGATTGCAGCACACTCCGCCATCGAAGCCGGCTTGCAAGCAGCCATGGTTGCGCCTACCGAGATCTTAGCAAAACAACACTTTGAAACCGCAAAGAAAGTTTTTGGTAGCTTTGACGTAAAGGTTACGCTTGTTACCTCAAAGACTCGTTTAACATGGGGCGGAAAATCAAAAAAGGTTACGGCGGCCTTGGCAGACGCCACAAAGAAATCTGATTTGGTCATTGGCACACACGCAGTCTTTGAAAAAAAGATTGCGTTTCGCGACCTTGGTTTAATCGTTATCGATGAACAGCAGCGCTTTGGCGTCATGCAACGATCGTTCTTGCAAAAGAAATACTCAGGGTACACTCCCCACTTTTTATCCATGACAGCTACGCCCATCCCCAGAAGTCTAGCGCTCGTTCTTATTGGTGAACTTGAAATTTCCTTGATTCGAAGCAAGCCAAAGGGCCGCAAAAAGATCGGAACGTTTCTCGTTCCTCCCGCGAAACGTGAAGATGCCTATGGATTCATAAAGAAAGAGCTCTTGCAAGGCCACCAAGCCTACGTTATCTTTCCGCTTATTGAGCCAAGTGCAAAGTTGCAAGCCAAAGCGCTTCTTGCTGAACACAAAAAGCTGCAAGAAGTTATTTTCCCCGAGTTTCGTGTTGGTTTTGTCCACGGCAGAATGAAGAAGGAAGAAAAAGATGAGGCCATGACAACCTTTCGTGAAGGAAAAATGGACATGCTATTGTCTACATCCGTGATTGAAGTAGGCGTTGATGTGCCAAATGCCACCGTCATGATGATCGAGAACGCTGAACGATTTGGTCTCGCACAGCTTCATCAGCTTCGTGGCCGCGTTGGACGCGGATCAGATAAATCATATTGTTTGTTGTTTTCTGGCTCTTCTGCGGAAAATTCTCTGGAACGCTTACGAACGCTTGAAAAACTTGACGATGGCTTTGCCTTGGCCGAAGCCGACCTCAAATTCCGCGGCCCAGGCCAGGTGTATGGAACGCTGCAATCTGGCTACCTAGAACAGCTCAAGATTGCCTCACTTGAAGATCGTGCCTTGGTGAATATTGCCAAAGAACATGCAGCGAAACTTTTGAAGACTGACCTGCGCTTGAAGAATTCTCCGGAAATCAAAAAACAGCTCGAAATTTTCGAAACAAAAGTGCACTTGGAGTAGTCAGGGCCGCTGGTCTTTCCAAGGAAACTCGCGCAGGAGCTCTTGATGACGCCGAATAACTCTCGTGATCTAGAAAGCAACGAGCGGGCGTAGTGCAGGACCTTCAAAAAGTCACACTCCCGCTTGCGGTAGTCGTGTGACTTTTTGAAGTGTTATGCCGAAACGGTTCCGAGGTAAGACCAGCGGCCCTCACTACTCCGCATCCCTCTCCCACACAAATCGCCACAGCTTGTCTGTGCCCACCTTAATACCAATGCGTGGTGTTTTGAAAATTTCTTTTTTTGGCACGCGAATCCTACGATCATACAGAGTGATTTCTGGTCCACGAAAACTTTTGCCGTTTAACCTTCGGTCAACTTCGAGAACATTGCAGAGTTTTCCTGGTCCCGACATACATGACGCTACTTTTTCGGCCGGAATTCGCTCAAAAAGCAGCTTTTTTCCGGTAGCGGGCACAAGAGCACGAATAAGTACCGCAGAGGCCGTTCCCGCTGTTCCAGTTACCACATTGAGACAAAAATACATTCCGTAGATGAAGTATACGTAGGCAACACCACCATCGCCAAACATGACCTCATTTCTGGGAGTCGCCCCGCGAAATGCGTGTGAGGCAGGATCAAGGTGTCCCCGATAGGCCTCAACTTCGGTAATAATTCCACCAACGCGCCCAAACGAAGTTTGCCGCACAATCTCTTTTCCAAGAAGATCAGGTGCGACCCGCAAAGGTGAACGGGCATAAAAAGACTTTGGTAGAATCATGGTTCGATATTTTTGACTCCTTCTCAAAGGTTCGAAGTCAGGCGAAGCAGCAGCTACAACAAACCGTGTTTTGTAGCATCGGTCAAATTATCAACCTGAACAAGCGACAAGCTTGAAACCTTATCAAGTTCCGCTTTTTTGGCGAGCATAGCATGCTTAAAACCAAGCTTCGAAATTTCCTTGAGACGTTCTCGTGTGTGTTGTGCACTTCGTATTTCTCCAGCCAAACCCACTTCACCAAATGCCACCATTGCTGGGTCAATAGGCTTATTCAAAAACGAAGAAGCAATCGCCAAGCAAACAGGTAGATCTAACGCCGGGTCATCAATTTTTAAACCAGAAGCAGTTTTGATGTAAATATCCTGGTCATCTAAGTTCAAGCCCGCGCGCTTGGTAAGCACCGCAACCAAAAGTTGTAACCGGTTTAAATCAAATCCCGAAGCCGCACGCTTGGGGTATCCAAAGTTCGTTTGTGTCACCAGCGCCTGAACGAGACCCAAGAAAGCCCGCTTCCCTTCGAGCGTTACAAAGACCGCCGTTCCGGGATCCTTGGCCCTACGTTCTTCCAAGAATATTTTCGAAGGGTCCTGAACTTCTACCAAACCTTGTCGCAACATTTCAAAGACGCCAACCTCTCCGGTTCCACCAAAGCGATTTTTTACGCCACGAAGAAGACGAAAACTTCCGTACCGATCTCCTTCAAGGTACAGAACAACATCCACCAAATGCTCGAGTGTTTTTGGACCGGCCACTACGCCTTCCTTTGTCACGTGCCCAATCAGAATAGCGGTAATTCCCAGCGGCTTCACAACGCGCAAAAATTGTTCCGCCACAAAACGAACCTGTGGCGCAGAACCAGCAACTGAAGGCAGCGCAGAAGAAGCCACCGTTTGCACCGAATCAAGAATCACTATCGTAGGTTTATCTTTTTGAACGGTTGCCAAAATACTGTCGAGATTCGAAGCATGCAAAAGGCTGAGCTGAGATTTGCCCAAATCCATCCTATCTGCACGAAGCTTGATTTGCGCTTCAGATTCTTCTGCTGAAACGTACAAAACAGACTGTTTTTTTGCAAGCGAACCGGCAATCTGTAGCGACAAAGTAGACTTTCCAATTCCCGGGTCTCCACCAAGCAAAATAAGCGAACCAGAAACCAATCCACCTCCAAGCACTGCATCTACCTCTTTCATACCAGTCGCTGTACGCGAAGCTGACTTTTCGGTTACCTCAGAAAGCTTTGAGGGCTTGAGCACCTCAGCCTTTGCAATAGAAACACTCTCTTCGTGTGATTCTTGATCAATAGTGTTCCATTTGCCGCACTCCGTGCAGCGACCCTGCCACTTTGGATACTGAGCGCCGCAATTTGAGCATTCGTAAATAGTTTGAGCCATAATTCTCCTTTCCTTTATACTACCAAAAAATCCTCGATTCTCGAAGCTCCTCAAATCTAGAACACAAAGATTAAGCTTTTGTTATACCAACGAGCCTAGAACGCCTCGTCGAGTCTCACGCGATACAACGTCTGTCCATCAGCCTTATTCACAAAATACAACGTCAATTCGTCACTACTCAAGAACAGGTTCGAAGCATCAATCTTTGGAATATCAGTTTTATCATTCGCCGCTTGGAGCTTCAACTGAATGTGCTCCCCTGTTTTGGTGTTGAATCGGAAAAAGTCATCATCGGTTGAAAAATTTCCGTTGTTGTAGTCATCAGGCAGGAAGTACCTCGGGTCAAGGGTTTTAGGAACAGCACAAATGACCGAAATATTATCTTTCATCCAGACGCACTTTTGAATGAAGGTCCGCGAGTTTGGAATGCTAATATTTCCCGATCCATCCAAGTTTACGGCAACAAGGCCCAGATTGGTTGTTCGCTGCAACGCAAAGGTTGCAAGAAGACGTTGACCATTGTTTGACCACAAGCCATCTACACCGTACCCCTTATCCAAAACAGAAACGACATTCTCACCATTTTGATCAAAAACATAGTAGGCGCTTTGTCGGAACGAACTTGGAGTTAAGTGAAAGGCCAACTTTCCGGCTTGTCCAGGAATCCAATCGAGCAAAACATTTGATATGGAAAAGTTCTTAATCGCTTTCCAGTCCGTTCCATTTGCATTCGAAAGATTAAATGTATTTACATTTTTCAAAACGTCAGTGTACTTGTAAAAAAGCTTTGCACCATCAGGCGAAAATGTAAACGTATCAAGGTTTTCATTGAGTTTTACAGCCAAATCTTTCGTAAGGTCATAGTAGTACTTTATGGGGACCTTCCCGTTCGGGTTTGGGAACGAAAGAATAGCAGTGGTCCTTGCTGGAGAAATTTTCACATCAGAAACATTCACAAATTTTGTTTGCGTCAGAGCCTGCGGGTTGCTTCCATCTATGGCTGCGCTATAAAACTGGTTCGAAGCAACGTTAAAGAAAATCAAGGCATTGCTTCCACCATTCAAGGTTGGTGACAACACCTTGCTCGAGATAATCTTTTTTACAATCGGCCCTTTGTCCGTTGTACCGCCATTACCGTTGGTAGTATTGTTGGTACCATTGGAGTTCGTGTTGTCAGAGTTATTCGAAAGTTGCGCATTTGATGAGGTATTGGAAGCATTGTTGATAGGCTCGCCCACCGTAGAGTTGCGGCTTCGAACAAAAACAAAAATAAGTGCTGCAATAGCAACAGCGACCAGTACACCAATAGCGATAAAAAGATTTCTTCGTCGCATAGACTCTTATGAAAAAGAAAAAATGTTTGGGCCACGAAGCAACACGAGAATTCCTGCAGCAAGCAAAGCTACGCCCAAACCAACGACGGCTTCAACAATATAGCCCTTCGCCTCTTCGGTCTTGGAAGAGTTACCAGCAGCAATGGAGTACTCAATGCCGCCACGGAAGATCTGGATGATTGCCAGAACGACAGCAAGGTAAAAGAGTGCCGTGTACCAGTTCCCTACATACTTTGCGAGGTCTTTTAGCGGGTACAGTGGCGAGTTGGTGTCAACGGTAAGATCTTGGTTGTTGTCATCTGGAGCCGCAAGAAAATCCGATCTGGAAACAACACCAATATTCAGTGGCTTACAGGCATTGTTTTGGGTTGGACATTTTGGCGTGGAACCGTGTGTGATAGTTACGCCACGAAATTTGTTCGCATCACAACAGCATATAACGGAAGGCGCAACGGTTGCAGTTCCATCCGCGCCTTTTGAGACTCCTCCACCTAAAACAAACGAAACGGTGTCAGCCGGACAAGCACCCGCTGTTTCCGCCAAAGCAGAAGGTGCACTCGCAGAAAAAACCACTCCGAGAAGACTCGTTACGGTAAAAAAGGCAGCAATAAATTGTTTTTTACTTTTTATATTCACTTTCCCTCAGATTGCACTAATATTATAAAAGAAATGACGAAAAACCGCAATCCCCTATTTTTGGCGAAGTTTTCGTGGGATGTACGCAAACCCAAGCACGAGAATTACACCAAATGCAGCGACGCCAAGTACTTGGATCATCTTCACCAGCGGTTCTGGAATGAATCCAAGGATAGCGGCAAGTCGTACCGAAACGAGCCCTATCAGAGAGCTTTCTGGAAGCAGCTCGCCAAAGTACGCCTGATTGGTATACGCGAGAGGAATCAATGCCTTCGTATTGTTGGGAGCAGTGTAGTCCGGCGAAACAACTTCGACTGAAACTCCAAAAATTCCTGCCTTGGGCGATTGAATAGCAAGCGTACTACCGTCGATACTCGAAATTTCATCAACCTTCAAAATAGAACCATCTGAGGCTGATCGCCAGACGTATCGAAGAGCATGGGCACCATCTTGAGAGTCAGGAACTTTGGGATCAACAGCAAGTTGGCCAAGAGGCTTGGGATCCAAGAAATCAACATAGGCACGGGCAGTTACCGCTGAACCAGGTGCATATCCCCCGTTGTCACCAGGTGCTGGTTCGAAAATAATGGTCACCGCAGGAGTTCCCGAGGCGACGGTCGTCGTGAAATGTGCCACAGCAGCACTGGGTGCAAGATTTTGCTGACCTTCGGGAATATTTCGATCATTCTTGTAGACCAGAACCTCAACAGAATAGTTCTTTCTATCTTTCGTTGGCGTAAACACCATTTGGCTCGTGCCAAGACCACACTTGCGCGGGGTTGTGGTACTTGTTTCATTCTTCAGCAAACAATTCGAGGTCTGCAAAACACTATCAAGTTTCCACTTGAAGATATAGTCATCAGAAACCGCGTCCAAAAAGTTCACCGCAACACGAACAGGAATATTTTTGGTTACACCGCTTGACTTGAAACAGTAGGTACCGCTCCCCACTTCTTCGTCGGCACCATCTTTATTGCAATCCTGAAAGACCTGCAGCGAATTATTCAGACCAATGCTAAGCGAGGTAGTATTGCTGGTAACACTGCCGCGAACGGTATCTTCAACCTGTACCGTTATCTGAAGTTCATCGCCTGGAGCACACTCCGGACAAATATCCGAAACGTGCTTGTTGTACGTTTTAAGATCAATAGAGCTGAGGCCTTCACCACTGAATGCCGCAGTTTTACCATTCGTTGGGCCAGGCGCTGGATTGTTTCCGTTTCCGGGGATACGCTTAAAGAACCAAGAGTACTTTGGATTTCCTCCAAGTCGCGAGCCCTGAGATAGGTTTGAAGACACAACAAACGAATCATTTAAACCTGGCGTTTCTGGTTTTACCTGCAAGCCAACCGTAAGTGATCCTGGATCTCGCGCAAAGATATCTTTGGTGTCTTCTGCAATTCGGACGACATTCTGGAGATCAAGACCTGTTTCTGTTTGTTGATCGGCAACATCAATGGTATCAGGACGTTTTTGCCCCGTGCGACCAAGGGTTTTTACTTTGAGGTTGTAACGATCATTGCCCGCCGTGTCGTCCGTTGGAAAGTCGCGAGGCTGGAGCTGCGAAATAAACTCAACTTTTTGTTGCCCAATACCCACAATGTCTGCCTCGTCTGGATAGCCATCAAAGTCAGAGTCGTATTCCGTGGGGTCAGTTCCCCAAATATACTCTTCGGCAGCAGTAAAGTGCCCGTCGCCAGTAGGAAGTTCCTGACCGTTGGGGAAATTATTCTTTTTGGCGGTTATGGTTCCAGGCGTTACAGCAATACGCGCACCTGCGGTATCCAAAAACTGGTCAGCAACAAAGCCGTCACCCGTCACGCCCGCTGGATCCCCTGCTGCCGCAACATCGTCATCATAATTTGCCGGCAACATGTAATCTTTATTGCCGGTGAGCTTGTACCCATACTTCAACTGCCATTCATCGTCGATGCCGTCTTTGTTGGCGTCTTTTGCGGGTGTTCGCGTGACAAAGTCACAACATCCAGAAGCGTCAGCATCAAGTGTTGCGGTGGTAGATTTTGTTTCCGTAATCCACTCACCGCCGGCAACAAGACCTTGCTGTGATTTTCCATTAAAGCACCAACTAAAGTAGGCGTTTTCTGGTTTGGTTCGGAAGTTGCTAATAAATGTTTGTGCAACATACTTCGATCCTGGTGAGGGGTCATACCCATTCAGCTCAAGTCGAACAATAGCATCGTCCATAAATTGTTCGCCGTAGCTTGAAATACCGTCACGCAAATCAGAGATGTTTTCTACTTGCCACTGTGTTCCCGATGCAAGACTAAATTGCACGGGTGGCCACAAATCGACAAATGGAACCTCTGGATCACCGCATGTTTTTTGATCAGCATTATTCAAACAGCCGCAGGGCTGGGTTTTTTCAACAATGGTTGTGTTGGTGTTCAGGCGACACGAAACTTCGTCAGGGCTAGTACCTTCCCCTTCGGCACTTGTTGATATGTCAAAGAAGTTGAAATCAAAGTTTTCCTGACCATCAACAAGCACTTGCGCTGGACGAGCAAACTTTTCCGTATCGTACGGATCGCCATGCCCAACACGAGTTGAGAGCGGAGCAAAGTCACCATCGTACGGAAGCACCATAATTACCGGAGCACTGGCGCTTACTACGTCTGAGTCTTCCGGTTTTTGGATATTGTAATCATTTGGTTTCAATGCTCCAGAAGTTGTGCCATCGGGAAGATTTATTTTGCGCCAGTATCGCTGCATGGTGACTTTCACTTGGCCGTTTCCCCACTCTACCGTGAAGTCGTCATAGGCACGAACCACCGCTTTTGTTGTCGTCTCCAGGGACGAAAGTAGATTGGGTTTCACAAATGTTGCTGTGAACTTTTTGTCTTTCAAGTTTCCCGGAACAGATTTTCCATCGGGGTTAGCAATACACTGAGTCTGATTAAAGAATTGCAACAAGAAATTATCCGAAGTCTCGCTGTTCTGACCCATGTGAGCAAAGTTCACGTAGTTACTCGTTGTTGCTGTGCCATCCCACATGGTAAAAATGGAGCTCCCAACGAACTGCGAGTCATCAACGGACGGATCATTGGCAACATTCCCAGCAACATATTGCGTTTCTGGCAATGAAACAACTTGAAATGTTGATGTTCCGCTCCGTGCCGGAAAGGCAAATCGTTGCGTGTTAATGGAAGCGGCACCATCTCGCGTGACTGTTGCAGAAAAGGCCTGATGCTTGGCTACAAAAAATACAACGCCGCTGGTTACGGCCACCGCGACAAAAGCAAGTGCGAGTTGTGCAAAAAGATTTTTATTTTTCATGATGTCTTGGAAGCTTTGGTACCCGGTCCGCGTGAACCATCTGTGTTTTTTTGTAGAAAATAGACCGAAGCAATGAACACAAAACCCGATAGCAACAAGAAGAGACTCGTGTTGCCGGCAATACTATGATACAGGGGGTAGAGCGTTTCAGCAACGGAGGCGAGCCGAGCACTCTTCCATCGGTCAAACTTTGAAGTCACATCAACAGCAACTACGGTACTACTCGTCTTCTGCGATACAAGCTTTGAGCCACTCTTTTCAATCACTTGCAGCGAAATATTGTACTGCGACTTATCAGGGTCAGCTGCAAAAACAAGTTCACGAGGATTCTGTGAGGAACTAGCGACGTTAGCCCCATCAACTGTCCAGTTGTAGGTGTAAGAATTTGTTGGTGAAGTTTCGATATTGTTCGCATGTACAACGATCTGCGCATTCGCATCCGCCGGTGTTGCTTGCACCTGAATTGCCGATGCCTGTGTCTGCGACGCAGCACCTACTACCCCATTCTCCTGCCCGGGGAATGGCATTGGCGTTGGATCGGTGAAGAGCTGTAGCGTTTCGTCCGCAAGACGAGAGCCATCGCGCTTATTCGTAACGTGAACTTCGATATCGTAGACGTGTGTATTGGTGCTTGTTGCATGATAGTACAAGATGTTTGTTCCAATTCCACACAGGCCAACACCTCCTGGTTTTGCCTTGCCCGAGAAGGAAAGCGGTATTGAAGAGCACGTATCCTCCATTTTGGTTTGATCCACGAACCAGTCGAAGTTATAGTCTTCTGGACTTCCATCGCCCAGGTCTACCGTAAGCTCCACCCATCGCTCACCGAGTTCTGTATTCCCAGCGGGCGCTGCGACAAACTCACCAGTCTGATCAATAGGATACTGCGGGACTAGTGTGGGGTTTGCTGACAGAATGAGCGTATTGCCGATAGGCACCGAAAGGCTTGCCTTCACGTGTTCACCAAGCAATGGATCAAATACATCGAGGTCATAGACAACAGAGTCGCCGGAAGACACCTCCCCCGCTCCGAAGTTACACTCCACAATATTACCAAAGCTTACGAGTTTACATGGTGCGCCTTCTTGATTCAGCGCAATATTTTTTGTCCCATCAGTAATACTCCAGGTATATTCGAGGCTTGCAGGAATAGCATCGGTTCCAAATAAATTTGCCTGAACCTGAAATGGTTCGCCCAATTGTGGGCTTTGCGTTGAGGCAGCAAGCTGAATAGAAAGTTGCTTCGAGAGATTAACAGCAATATTGGAACGATACGCAACGATCTGCGTTACGAGGTTTTCGTTGGCTCCTTTCAAAAACGTCTCCCCCATAGCGTCAAGCTCAACCGTTTGGCTTTGACCAGCAACCAGATCTGGCGTGTAGTGAAGTTGCATTTGCCCAATGCCGGCAACATCAGCCTCATCTGGGTATCCGTCATCATCCGTATCTGGATCAGTTGGATTGGTTCCCCAAATATATTCTTCAAGGTTATCGAAGGAGTTATCTCCTGTTGTAAATTTGGTTTTCTTAGCACCTTTCGCATCCTGACCTTGCGAATTCGAAACGATGCGATACGGTGCCAGCGTCACGTTGTCTTGAAACGAATCAGCCAAATAACCATCGCCATCCAGATCTGCTCCTGCTTCAAGGCCCCCAATTTTTCCGGAGTATCGGCGCTCCCATTGATCATCCATACCATCATTGTCTTCGTCCAATGTTGGCTTTCGCGTCATCACGCCACATCGCGTCCCATCAGAAAACGGCTTGTCTCGTAAAGTGAATGGTTCACCACCCGCAACGACACCATTTAAACTGTAGAGGGTTTCTTCGTTCGAACCTTCTGGTTTCACAACATTCCACCACGCGTAGTCGAGCTGATCAGGCTTGGTTTGGAAACTCGTAGGCTGCGCCATGAGTGTAATCGGATCACCTTCGTGGCTCCCAAAAGAGGCAGCAGTAATCTTCACTTCTGGTGGCGTTGATTGCGAGTTATTTATAAAACCCATCGAGTCAAAGAACTCGGCAAATGAATTCACCTTCCAGTCAAGATGGCCTAAAGGATATGTCGCCGTGGGAAATGGCGGGCCAATAAACGGGGGCCAGTCAATAACAAAGTCGGGCGGAAATACATTGCCGGGGTCAGGAGCACTCTGGTCTTCTGCAATATCGGCACAGTCCTTACTTATGTCCACCGCAAGCCCCGAGTCATCAGTGAGCTGCGCCTGTGCAGGCTTCACGGAAAAGAATGGGGCCACCATCATTGCAGCGGAAACAATGAACGCACCAAATTTTTCAAGAAAACGTTTCATGCAGCTGATCGTTTTTTTATGAATCCAAAGAAGTACAGAACGCCAATGAGCACGATGAAACCAACAAAGGCAAACTCATACACGCGGATACTTTGTGCCTGCACAATGCTTGCCATGCTTGCCAATGTTTTTCGAATCTGTGCCGTTGGAGTAAGCGTTGCAGTTCCAACCGTGATGTCTTTTTCTGTCACAAGAACACGTTGTGTATTTTCTGCACCCTGGAACGCAACTTCTAATTTCACATGATAATTTCCCGCATCGGAGACGTTCAATGTTGGGTTCTTGCCCGTGAGTTTTTGCTCCGTTCCGTTAGGGCTGGTAATGGTCCACGAATACGAACCAACATTGGTTTCAGGGAAATTCAAAAGCTGCCCAGAAAGTTGAAGGGAAGACCCCACCGTTGGAGTAAGTGGTGTATTAAGAACTGCTACCTCTGGTCCCATCACTTGCATACTCACCTGTCCATTATAAATTTCATTTCTGTATTTGTCGTTTGTATATGCTTTCGCTTGAATGGTGTACACCTGTGTTGTTGACTCGGGATAGATTGTGAGTTGATTATCTTGCGAATCTGGGCCGTATGCTTCGTTCACCTTCTCACCGTTTACCCACCATTCCAAGGTGACATTTTTTGCATCTGCCTGAATAGGTTCGGCCGTCACAACAATTCGAGAGCCTTCAAATACGATCCATGGGAGAATTTCATTGAGGGATCTGCCTTGATACGCGCAAAATGCCGGGTTTGGCAGCTGATTCTTTGCAACATCTTGCGAGCAGTACTTTGCCGTATAGTCTTCGATACTCATGGTCTCGCTTGTATTCAAATCAGTGATTTGAATAGCCATCGTTTTGTCGGAACCAATGGCTATAGGAATTCGCTTCGAAGCAAACTCGTGCGTTACGAGATTACACATCTCCACCGTGATGTAGATAAGCGAACCAGGCGCACCATCAAACGTATAGGGAGCTGAAAGGTTATCTTTCATGTACTGTTCGAGTTCCGTAAGCTTATGACGGAAAATATACTTCCCGATTCTTCCGCTTTCTTGCTGAATATCTTCTTTCGTAAAATCTGGCGTTGATGGAACATGAACCTTTTCGCTGAGTTCTTGGTTGCTGGGGTCTTTTAATTGCACAAACCATGCGTAATCAAGTGCTGCCTTGTCCCCTTCCGACTGGAAGGCACTGGCCTCAACATAGATATCACTGCCATTATTCAACTGCGAAATCCCTGTGACATTGTTAGCGTTCGGTTGCTCGTTTATATTCAAGAGGCTGGCATCCAGGCTATTTTGTATTCCCGCGTATACCGTCTTCGCCTCGCTGTCGATGAAAACTTTTTTATGACCAGAGTTATCCTCGCTCGCAAAATTTGAAATACCCACCGTTGCAACTCGATAATTCATTCGATCATCAACGCCTTCGCGCTGATCAATATGGCTTGTTGCCTTAAAGTTCATTTGACCCAGGCCCAAGATGTCGGCTTCATCGGGGAAACCATCGTCATCCGTATCAGGATCTTCGGGGTTTGTTCCCCAAATAAACTCCTCTTGGTTGGTAAATGTACCATCTCCAGGAGCCGAAGAGGCGGTTGTATCGGGCGTTACACGAATACCAGAATACACATCTGGCTCATCAATAGGGTTCCCTTCTGGATCAAGTGGTGGCTTATTTTCTTGTGCAAGCACTTGAGCCAACACAATACCGTCTTTATCGTCATCCCCATCTCTCGTGATCTTAGAGATGTCCCCGTTTGGCGCATATCGCTTCTCCCAATTATCATCAAGACCATCTTTATCTGAGTCGGTTACAACCTTGCGTGTCACACGCTTACACGCACCAAAATTTACTTCTTTGCCACCAACCCTAATATCATTTACGTCAGCCTGCGTGAGCTCTCGCCCACCAGCAACAAGACCTTCTTGGCTTACATATGATTCGCCAGGAAGTTGTGTTGACCAGCCGTAGAGAATTTTATTGAGCGGCGAATTATACCGAAGGGGTCCTGCGGTCAGGTTCATCTGCGAGCCAACAGCGGGATCCATGCTTGCAACTTTGAGGTCAACGTTCGGTGGATTCTGACGCTTATTGAATGCTCCCATGGTGGCATAGTACATCTCATCCCAAGAATCGTAATTCTTGTTAAACTCGAAGGCTCCATACGCGCCAATCCATGCTGGTAGCGAGCCCGTAAGTGGAGTAACGTAAAGGTTTACCGGGTTAAAACACCCGATAGGCCAAAGCGCTTCTTCACCTTTGTCCTTGAGGTTCTTCCAATCGTTTTGTTCGTAGAAATTGCATGGATCTCCCAAGGGCGGACTTTCGATATAAAACTCCGGCGGCGCTTGTGGCTCCTCGGTGTGATAGTTTACTGCTCCATTGGGCAAAACGTCTTTATTCCAGACGCACCCATGGATGTCTTCTTCCTCGTTATTGAACCCTTCGTCAACGCCTTTGTTATCCTGAATGGCAGCACCGTTCTCGTCGCCCGTTGATATCTTTTGTGCGGAGGCAAAATTCGTTCGAATTAAAAAAACAACCCCGGCAAGCACGAGGGTCAGAAAAACTCCACTTGCGAACTTTTGTTTCATTATGTTTTTCTGTGTTTTTTGTTTCGTACTAGGAATATTATACCAAAAATTACAAAGATTATCGCCCCAAAAGTCAATACCCCCCGAAATACACTGGGGATAGCAAAAACAGCGCTTGCAACCAGCCTCGAAAATGCCTGTGCAGTGGTAACGGTAGTAGAGCCGGTTACCGATATGAGACAACTATCTTCAATAGCGAACGGTACAAACCGTACCGCACTTGCCTCAGTAGGCTCAACAGCCTGGATGAAGTAACTTATGTTGTACGCACCTTCTTGCGTGGGTATGAAGGTTACAGAATTTTGTGGTGCTGTAAGGACGTCGGTGAGCGGCTTACCGTTAACGAACCACTGGTACTCCAAGCTCCCAGGAAATGTTCCTTGGGCCGTAATGTTCGCATTCAGTGCAATTGACTTACCTGGTGCGTTCACGACCCCACCTTGCGTGTAGTCGGGACAGTTGGTTATGGAAACTTTCAAGGGCGAAACTATGGCCTTTGTAGTCACCTTGGCAAAAACTTTCTCATCAGCAACACGTGTCATGACAACAGAGATCTTATAACTCCCCGATGGCTTCGTTGCCTTGAACTTCAAACTATCCCCACCGATCTTCGAATTCGGTTGAAGCTTTTCATCAACATACCATTCATACAAAAAGTCGTTTGTTGCAAGACCCGGCGCAATAGCTGTAACGGTGTACTCTGGAGCTGTAGAAATATCTGCTTGTGGGTACAATGGCTGAATAGGAAGCCCAGGCTCAAAATCCAACGTTACCGAAGTTGCAATAGGAAAACTCTGTTGGATCTCGGTTCTCTTTCCTGTACTTGGTTCATTCACGGCAACAGTGACAACCACTTTGTTGCCCGTCTTTGGGGTAATGTGAAAACCCGTGCCAGTTTCATCTGTTCCAGCAGCGGCAATTTTAAGACGATAGGGATTCAGACCATATCCCGCACGCCCACCCAGCCGACTGTCCGGAATTCCGTAATGCGAAGGAAGTGGACCGACACTATCAATGACGGTTTCGGGATGCGCAGGATCGTCAACACCACCATCGAGAAGCTGGAAACTCCACTGGTAATGAAGATTACCTTCAGCCTCTTGATTGTTCCCTACCGCAGCATGCATTTCTACTTCATCGTTAACATATATATCCTTCTGAAGCTTGCCGTTATTGGTGTTTTCTTGTGTCGTCTGGTTTTGCTCCGTTGAAAGATTGACGATGCGGTAATCCAGCGCTACATCCAATGGTTGACCTTGTGATATAAACAGCGTCTGACCAGAGTTGGCGATCTTTGCCATTTGGAGCTGGCCATTTTCTTCTTTAAACAATGAATAGCCGTCAGCAATAACTTCAGCAAATTCAGGATTCTCTTGTGTCACACCATCTGGCGGTGTGTATCCAAAGCTGAGCTGACCCTTACCACATACATCTTGTTCGTCACTATAACCATCATCGTCGGAGTCTGGATCAATTGGATTTGTTCCCCATACCCACTCCTCAGCATTTTGAAATGTTCCGTCACAGGTATCATAGTTACGTGTCCCCGCAATACTATTTGGGACAAGTTTGATAACCCCGTCAGGCCCAACCGGCGCATTCGTTGAATCAAGTAAAAATCCATCTTGGTCTTTATCACCTCGAGGATCAACACTCAACGTTCCAAAATATCGCTGCTCCCACTTATCCCCCATTCCATCGGCATTAGAGTCAGTATCATCAGACTTACTTGGTATTCTCGTAACGTCGTCGTAGCAATCACTCCCATTTCCATCAAGAGGAATGCGAGTTCCGCCCGCAACAATACCATTTTGTGAAATTCTTCGTTCCTTGCTTCCAACGCACCACGCAAAATATTGATCAACAAACGTACCAGAAAAATTCAATGGCTGTGCAACGAGCGTTGTTGCACCTGTCTCAGCGACACCATTTCCAGCAATAGAAATGTTCACCATTGGGATAGCGAGTTTCTTGCCAGCACCATTGAAGGCGTCCGTAAGGTCTTGCGTGCTATTAAACTTATAGTTGATGCCCGTGATAATAGAGCCCGCACTGACCTGGAAGGGAGGAAAGACGTCGGCACTTGAAGTTTGTGGAGGGTCCGGTGTTTCACTTGCACCGTTTGCGCCCACCGTTCGGTCAGGAATTTTGTTAACCGATTCAGCTTCAACGGAGATTTCTGGCGCCAAAATCAAAAGACCCAGGACGAGTACCGCAAAAATTGTAAGAATGCTTTTATACTTGGCGAGCATGGTGTTGAGGTGTTTTCTTTTTGAAGGCAAGATAGAATCCGTAGAAGGCAAAGAAGACCAGGTTAAACGTAAGGAAAACATAGGCAACTTTCACGGAGTTGTAACGCATATTGAGCAAGAAGCCGTACGCGCCGTATCCAATTTTTTGGCGAAGAGAAAGATTGGAGTCAAAGATGTTAATTTGTTTCTCCACCGTCACCTGCTTCGCAGTGGTTCCACTCAAATCCGCTACTGTCAATTGAACGATAGGCGCCGCACTTGCTTGCAAATACGAAAGTTTGATAGAGCTCAAACCTTTTCCTTCCGAGATAGTCTTATCGCCTATCTTCCAGGTGTAGTACAGGCTTCCAGCATCAGCAAGTGAGGTCGTGTTGGCCCTCAAGGCAAGTTGTCCCGTATCTTCTGATCCTTCTTCTGAAATGGTTATGCCTGGATTGTCGTAGGCAAAGTGAAGATCGATTTTTAAAACCTCTTTTTGAGTCGCCGTATCAATTGCACGACCAATAACTTCCAGGTTCTTTGGTGGAAGATCGATGCTCGTGAGATCGTTTGGTAAGAATTCTTTTGGATTAAACGTATAGCTTGCATATCCGCTGCCTACCCCACTTCCCTTTCCGGCGTCCTTCTTGTTTTGTAGCAAGCCATCAGCCGTCCATTCAAAGTAAAGATTCTTGCTTATCGAATCAGACCAAACATTGGTAATAGAAATCTTTACGTCATCGCTTCGGTTAATAACAATATTCTTTTTGAGTTGCGTAGCCAGTGCCTCAGCACGGTTTGCATCGGTGAGGTTTTCTGATGGGAACGGGAAAACAACTTCATCTTCATTCGTGTCGGCCCTGTGCTGAGTAATCTCTAGCGAGTCGTAACGCAATCCAATAGGAATACTTTTCGAAACCGATCCAACGCCGCCATAGCTTTGTTGGTTTGGATTATTATTGTAAGCAGTAACTTCAATGTTTAAAAGCTGACCCGTCACCAGACCCTGAGTTTCTTCTGCGCTCATCTCTAAGGTATTCTTTCCCTGCTCTTCCTCGCCCTTAGAAACACCGTTAATTTTCCAGTCATAGGTCAAGAAGCCATCTTTAATGCTAGGATCTCCGTTGTTGACGGTAATTGTTAGGGGCTCTCCAGGAACAGGCGTTGTTGGATCAAGGTTCACCTGCAAATCAATTTGGTTATTGCTCCCGGGATAAATAGTCTTATCGACGCACACGATCTGTGTGAGCGTATCCGCCTGCGCTTCGCTAACTTGGCTTCCCTTTCCAAGAACGATCACCCCAACTTTGTCGCGGTTAGTATCGAGTGGGCCAGTTTCATTCACATAGCTCCACTGCATTTGACCAACACCAACGAGATCTGCGCCGTCAGGAAATCCATCGTCATCGGTATCCGCATCGGTAGGGTTCGTTCCCCAAACGTATTCTTCGGCATTGCTCAAGCCAGACTGCTGCGTTGTACATCCAGGTAAGCGATCTTCTGGGAACCACTCAGGATTGAAGTTGTCAGGAACGATAAATACCTGGCTGCATGAAGAAGTTTTCTTCCCCAACCAGACACCCGGAGTGATGTACATAAATCGCTTTTCGTCGGCATAGGTTTCTTTGCTGTTATTGCTGCCGCTCGCAAAAATACTTGGACGAATGCTTGCAAAGTCTGATGGCGTGTAGCCGTCTTTGTCTGGATCAGCTGCCGCATCAACCGAGGTTGTTCCAAAGTATCTCATCTCCCAGCCATCATCCATGCCATCGTTATTGGCATCAATTTTTACTGGTCGCTTGGGAGCAAAGTAAAACTCTCTCGTTTCCTTATGTACGAGCGTTGCACCATTGGGCAAATCCGCAGAAGCCGGAACCTGTTCGACAAAATCCGGTGGAGCCTGGTGACCAGGAACGCGCTCGGCCGCACCAGCAACAAGGCCTTGCTGTGTTTTACCATTTATGAGCCAAGCAAAATACATGTCTTTTGGATTTTGGAAAAACGACAAAGGAATGGCGGCAACATGTACCGAGTCCCCTTTTCGTGGCGAGACCGGTGCAACATTGATGTCCACCTGTGGCAATTGCCCGGTATCTTTCAAAATCGAATCAAAGACAGCCGTCAAAGAACCAGACGAAAGCTCCCAATTGAAACTGTAGGTATTAAAATTAATCGGTGGCCAACGAACATCCGTAACACGTGGCAGCGAATCTTCACAGTAGGCTTTTTGGTATCCACGAGCAGCCAAACTATTCGGGAGTTCTTCACCACTTAAGAGCGGTTGATTCGAACCACAAAACCCACACTGCGCAGGCTCAAAAGTATCACCAAACGTAGCCTGACAACCAACAAATTTCTGTCCTGTTGGGCTTATTGACGTTTCACCAGCCTTATCTGTTGGTCGACAGTTGCACTGTGTTTGTGAATACGCCTCAAAAATTCCCTTAATATGTATGTTCGTCAACGGATAAAATATTGTTACGGGAGAATACGGAATGGCGCGGCCCTTCGGTGAGCCAGCGATGTCAATCCGCTGTCGGTTAAATGTAAGCTCTGGCGCAACGGTTTGATCGATCGATCCTGAACCGGCTTCAAATGTCCAAATATCCGCCTCTCCACCATCGGTTGGGCGCGCATATCCATTTCCAATATCGGCGAAGTCTTCGCATGTCGCATCGTCGCTTGGATCTGGGCAATCATATTCACCATTGTTGTTTTCGTCAACATAGGGTTCATTGTGAGCCCAGGCTACTTTTCCATTTGCATCATGCTCCGGTGTTGCCGAAGGACAAGGATACGCGGTAGGCACTACCCAGTTTCGATCATCTGGCGCATCCCAAGGAAGTGGTATTTCGACTGACATATCGCACCCAACGCTCGTATCAACATCGTCCCACTCACCATTCCCAGCCTGTTTGTCGTCCATGAATCCCACAGCAGAACTTCGGTAGTACCCGATTCCCTGCCCGCGGTCCGCAAGGTGCTTAAACAATAGACCAGGATATGGAATAGTGTAATTGAAATTCTTTTTCATGTGGGTTGCGGGAATTTGCTCAAAGGTTATGTCAACCGATTGAGTGGTCTGCTCCCACCGTAATGTGTCATGCCCTGTCATGAAACCAGAATAGCCGTTGGTAGGATTTCCGTCTTCGTCAGGCTCAGGAGAGCTTTCAAACCAGTTCTTAAACTTTTCGTCGTACGGATCCATGCCTTCACCAATGTAAGCTTCGGCAGGATTTTCCAGGTACTCTTCCGTTCCCCACCCATTAGAACAACAGAACGAACCAAGACTTGCACGTTCTTGTACGCGTGGTTGTCCGTCATTTCTTCGGCCTTCTCGTCGACGGGTATACATTACGTTACACGAGTTAGGAAAATCTTGTTCCGCATGGGGAGTGGTATCCGCATTCGTAAAGTCGTTATCCCAAACGGAAATTTCAGTGAGCTCAAAGCCCTCCTTCATTCCCTCAATGCCCTCAGGTGCACCAAGTGCCAAAGCACGTTCCATGGTGTCCCAACTGTTGGTAAGATTATTCATGTCGTACGTGATTGTCGCAGTAGAAAAACCACCATGAATTTCATCATCAGCGAACCGCCCCTTTAAGCATTTCTGATTAAACTCATGAGCTACATCTACGGTTGCCGTTTGATTGATGCCAAGATCGGGTACATCTATGGCCATTCTTCTTCCTTGGTAGATGTCGCCCGGGCTGACAGCTTCATCGCACGGTGGACCATCTTCTATGTGGGCATCAGCAGCCGAAGCCGTCGTAACGGGTGCGTGCAAAAGTTCATTTCGAAGTACCCCACCCTGCGAAAAAAGGAAGGCAACAACCGCAGCCGCTATGGTTGCAAGCGTAACGAGAACACTTTTTAGTATAATTTTGAATGGATTTTGTTTCATCTCTTTTAAACCACAAAGTTTAAGCCCTACTGCTTAAACTTGCGCATTCACTCATTTGCGAAGTTTTGCTTTAGCTTCCTTGAAACTGTGCGAAGTTTACCTTCCAGTCATTATCAACATGCTGCATGTCGATAATAATGTTTTGGTACGAAATTTTTGGCGTCTCGGACTGATCAGTAATCTCTTGTCGCTCGGTATTAATAAGCACTTGGATGTCATCAGGCCGCGACGTAAGAACTTTAGGAGTGAGCGCCTTAGTTGTCACACCGTAAAATGCGATATTCTGATCTTTAAACTTCTTTTGTTCGTCCTGAACAAATCCATCCATCCACGACTGCATTGAAGGTGTTGCATAAATCTTGAGATTCTGGAAATTTTGGAAGTTATCTTGGTTCGTAAACGTTCCAAATCGTTCAGCAAATCGCTCAGCAGTAGTAATAATAGCATCGAGTTGATCATTCGTAATTCCTGCACGCGCCGCATCCTCAGAAACATTTTCTCCAGTAGAAACTCCCTCAACTTTTGAAGCTGGTTGAGCACATCCCGCGCCAATAAGCGAAAGTGATGTCAGAGCAAATGCTATGAAGATAGATACTTTAAGCCTGTGGTTCATTGGTTCCTTGTGGTGCTGATTCTTGTGAAGGAGTGGCAGCCTGTGTTGCCTGCTCTGGTTCGTCATTTGATGCAGGGATGCTTTCAAGTCCTTCGAGTTCGTCGGTTACTGCTTCTTGTGCGTCTTGTTGCCGCATCGATTCAGCAAACTCTCTCTTTGCTTCACGAATTTGCAGCAACTGTCGAGGATCGCTCGTAATAATCTGGTCTTCTCGTGGGCTTGCTGCAACCTGAATTGCTACGTGACGTTGTCCGGCGAAGAAGATCCCCTGCCCTACCGAGCTTTGCAACAACAACTGTCGTTCGTAGCGCGTCAAGCTAAACGTTTGTGTAATGATATCAATCGAAGCTGGTGACTGTTTGAGCAAAATGTACAACGAGGCGTTGTTTACCACCGCGCGTCCGTAGTCAGAAGACAAGAAGTCTGCCACGTCTTGAGAAATGACGGTTACACCGAGGTAGTATTTTCGCGCGCGCTTGGCAAGACCAAACAAGAATCGCGCGGAGTCTTCGTACTGCATCATCCACCACGCCTCATCGATGAAGAGGAGTCGCTTTTTGAGCGAAGATCGTGTGATATTCCAGATAAACGAGAGCGTGAGGAACATGGCAATCGGACGAAGTTCATCTTCCAGGTCTCGAATATTAAAGACCACAAGTTGCTTTGTGAGATCAATGTTGGTCGGCTTATCGAGCAAACCGGAAAAAGTTCCAACCGTGTACTTCGAAATTCGCTGCGAAAGACTTTCGCCGCCGCTCACGTTACTCAAGATATCGGCAAGGTCGCTCATAGTTGGGAACTCAGCATTTTCCAGCGAAGCAGTGTTTTCCGTGATGTCTTTTTTAGCGTAGGTTTCAATCAATGCATTATCCAACATTGAGTCTTCGGTTGCATCCAACTTCCCTACCATAAGACTGATCATGGCCTTCAACTGAATGACCGCCGAACGAATAATGTCTGAAACGGGTTCGTCAGAGTTTCGTGGAAGATCAAACGGATTGATTCGGCTTTGTGAAGTCAAAGAGATTTTCAAATATGCACCACCAACAGCTTCTGCCAAGTGCTGATATTCATTTTCTGGGTCAATGACCATAACGTCAGTGCCGTTCATCATGTAGCGCAAGATTTCAAGTTTGGTTGTATAGCTTTTTCCAGCACCAGACTTAGCGAAGATCACCGAGTTGGCATTTTCTAATGTAAATCGATCAAACAAAATGAGGCTGTTGTTATGACGATTGATTCCGTACAAAATTCCATCGTTTTGTGTGAGCTCTGACGATACAAATGGAAATGCGGTAGAAAGTGGCGACGTGTTCATGTTGTTCGTAATAGAAAGCTCGTCGTTTCCAAGAGGGAGCGTAGAGTTGAATCCTTGTTCCATCTGAAGGGTAGCTCGCTTGGTATAAATAAGGCGGGCGTTCATGAGGCCTTCAACATTTTCCAAGGTTTTCTTCATCTTCTTCTCGTCAGTTCCAAACACGGTAATGTAAATGGAAAACTTGAAAAACTTTTCGGTTCCTTGTTGCAAAGAATCACGCAGCTGTTCGATGTCTTGCATAGCAGTTTCCAGCACAGGATCACGTGACATTCCCTTTTCTTGGTTGATTCGCAACTGTGATTCCACCTGCGATGACTTTGATTTCAAGTTCTTTAAAATTACTTCTGACTGAACGGGGTAAATAAACATCGAAATATTGAACGGAATACTCATGTTAATGACGGGCGTGAACCAGCCGCTCTGGAGGTAGCGTGGGTACACAAAGACGAACAAGGTTGCAGCAAACTGCTCACCAACCTGAATAAAGTTTGGGTTAACACTCAAGGCCGATGGAGCAATGATATCAATAACAGAAGCTACCCCTTCTTGGAAGATTCGTTCTGCCTCAAGAATACTTTGCGTTTGCTCATCGGGCTGCGCTCCCTTTTTATTGAGGAAGTGCAGTACGCCTGCAGCTTGTTTTGCAGCAGGATCGGTTTGTTGGTTATTCTGCGAGGGCGTCATCTTCAGATGCTCCTGTTAATTGTAATTTGGTGACATCTCCAAGCGAAGGCTGCGTCCCCTCTTTTGGATTGTATGCGGCGTAGAAGAGTTCAATCAAGTTTCGTGTTTGCAAAAGTACACAGCTCATACCAACAGCGCCAATAGCGTTGGCAACCAATGATGCACGCTGAAGCAACTGGTTTCGATATACCTCAAACTTTTCTTTTTTCTGCTTCACGACACTGCTTGGGTTCAATGTTTTTTTAATCTTTGACATGAATCCTTCTTCCTTGTTTTCGCCTTGCGAGAAGGGCACAACAATGTAGAATCGTTTCTCCATGATGTTTGCGTCAGAAACCAAATCCCCTACGAACTCTCGGTAGGCACGAGTTTGTTCGCGAAGCAGTTCGTTCACTTGGCTATTCTCAAATGTTTGCAACATATCAAGGTATGGCTGAATTTCCAGGATGCGAGATTCCACCACAATCTGAATAGGAAAATCGAGTGAGTTCAAAAAGTTTTGGAAGCCCAAAATAATTGCTTCCTGTTCTTCATCCGAAAGAAGCGCAAAGTTAACGTTGGAGATCAGAAGTACTGCTCGAATCGCGCCATTTTTTAAAACAATGGTGTCTTCTTTAATTTCGGCGATATCAAGATACTTTTGGGTACTTCGATCAATCTTTCCACCGGCAAGCATCGGATCGTGAAGCTCGTTGGTACGAATGGGTGAAGTTTTTTGTTTCTTTGCCATGTTATTTGGGCATTCTAAATGGTTTAATCGATGTTATAATCGGCGAATTTTTGGGCTGCTCAACTTCTGGCAGATCTAAGGCAGGTTCACTGTTTTGAAGAAGGTCGGGTGTCTGCTCTGGTGCGGGTGCTTGTGCCAAAGCCGGCTGTTCTTGTGGCGCTTGATAGGCCTGCTGGGTCAAAAGGTTTTGGTTCTGCACTTCAACGTTCTGATTCATTATAACCTGTGCTTGAGGTTTTTGTGTCATTTCGATAGGATTTGTAACGGTGTGTGTTTGGGCTTGAGCAGCAAGTTCGTGATCTAAAATATATGCAAGCTGCTTAATGTTGACGTCTCTGAGCTTAATCTTTTCAAGCTTTGGCTTTTCGTTCTTATCAACTGCCTTCACGATAGTTTTATCAAGTTCCACCTCGCGCTTCCAGACGCGCGTTTTAGGTTTAATGACAAACCCAAAAAGGTTTGCAACGTACATGGGAAACGTGACACCATTCACTTTGAAAAAGGCAAAGGCTCCAGCGAGCAACAACACCGGGATATCGAGCAGAACAGCAAGCACTACGGGAAGTATTAACCAAAGAACGACACTGATACCCGCTCCCCCGAGAATCCAAAGGAACTGTTTGATAGACAATGGTCCAATGACCTTGTCTTCAACATCAACGAATTGTGGAACAGAGTACTGCATTATTGGATCGTGTCGTTAAGTTCAGTTACAAGATGAAACATTTCTTTGGTAAGTGTTGGCTGACCGCTTCGTGCACGACGTTCAGCAATCTGAGCTATGGGTAACTTCATTTGTAGCGATTCATCCCCCATCGCAAGGTAGAGTTTGTAGAGCGGGCTTTGCTGCCAAAGATCCACTATGTGGCGTCTGGATTCTGGTGATCGAGTGTATACTTTTTGAATCTCTTGCGCTATCTTCGGTACGAATTGTGAAAAAGGAACTTCCATTCGATCAATCATGGATACATCGAGTTTGTTCAAATCAGCAAGTGAGCGAAATTGAACCATTCCCGTTGGCGCCTGAACATTGTGTGCTTGTTGTGCCTGCATCTGGGGAGCTCGTGAAACCTGCGGACGAATTCCACCCATAGGCGAAGTTACTTTTTGCACTTCCTTAAGAGAAACCTTTGGCTTCTTGAGAGGAACATACAATGGAGAAAGGCTTGGACGCTCTTTCTTCTCTGTTGGCGTCTCGGGTTCCGTCTCCTCTTCTGGCTCTTCTTCGAATTTCAGCTTCTCAACTATCTGAAGAAGTGTATGGAGTTTTTCTCGATCTTCCTCACTCAAGGATCTCGCCTCATCGCGTGAAGTAAAATCCATGAGCACCAGTTCGTCCTGGGGTTTATTGCCAAATCGCAAACGATATTTCGCCACCCAGTTGGCAATCGTTGGGCTCACAAGTCTTCCTGAAAGTTCTATTTTCTCTCTTCCGATCAGCGTTTGATTTCTGAGGAGAGCGGCAATGAGCGTTTCCTTCTTGTCATCAACAAGGAGCGGGTCTTCAAGAAGCAGTGCCGTCTCTACCTTTTGCTTGATATCAAGCTTCAACTGTGCAAACGATGTAAAATACTTTTCAAGCAAAAGCACTTGGAGATCATCAGTAAGGATCTCAAAAAGCTCAAGCTCGATGTACAAAATAAGTTTTCGATAATTTCTAAAAAGTTCTGGCTTCTGGACTTCAAGATCTTTAAACATGACAAAGAATCGCTGCACGGCAATGCGAAAATCGAGTGCATCACGAGCACGACCTTCTTCAACAGCCTCAACCAACGCTTTCTGAATTTCAGAAAAGCGCGATTCGTCTTGAAGGTCTTGGGGTTGAAGCTTTGCTACATCGATCATAGTTTAGCGAGTCTCATTATTAGACGACCAAGGATTTCCGTTTGCGCCAAATCCAGTGTTGGGTTGAGCATTCTGGGCCGACTGATTGTTATTCTGTGGTGGCTGGTTTCCGGATGAAGACTGCGAGGGTGCATCTGAGTCGGTATTGATGCTATTAGCTTTTTTCACGTATTCGGAAGCTCGCTCAACCGTAGAACTAATCTTTTGCTTTTCAACTGAGCCATCGTCATTTCGTACTGTAATTTCCACATCAAACTTTTGATCCTTCGGGCTCATACCAGGGTTGGCAGCCTTTGCTGCTTCAATGGCTTTGTTGATCTGAGAAACAGCGCTATCCTGATCGGAAAGCGTACCATGACGTCGAACTTCGTTCAGTGCTTTTCCGTTCATAGAAGAGCGTAACGACATCGGCTTTCCGTCTAATCCCGTCATTGGTTCGATACCAGCAATAACGTGAATACCCTCTTGATCTGGGTGAAGTACATCTTCTTTGAGTTTCTTTGCCTCGCCTGGACCCTTTCGAGTTCTCTTTTCAACTTCCTGCGAAATAGCCTCACCAGACTGGACGGCATCGTTTCGTGCAAAGTCGGTATTTCCCTGTCCTCCACCGATATCAAGTCTCGCACCACCAACATAACGCAGGTCGCCCGTATCCGTCGTACGGCTAATGTTTGAAAGCTGTGCAGCAATCTCATCCGCATCTGCACCAGCAAAACCAAGTTTCTGAATATCCGCAGCCATGTTTTCGCCCGGTCGAATGAGTTGATTGCCCTTACTATCTTTCAAACGTGAAAGCGTGCCTTGCTTGGCGTGTTGGCGAAGCATCGCAGCTGCACTTTCCATCGAGTCAAGGCTTCCCATGTCGCCAGATTGTCGTGTCATTGCTGCTTCCTGCTCAGGACCAGTGAGCTCAGCATAGTCTTTCTGCTTCTCTCGTTCACGAGCAAGCCGCGCCTTCTTTTTAATCTTTTCATTGCGTTCTTTGCTTGGTAAAAATGCCTTGGCACCTTTAAGCTTGGCTCGGATGGTCGGTTCACGCATGGCGCTTGAGAGTTCATCAGCTCGTGCCTTCGTTGTGCGGCCACGGAATTCTTCCCAACGCTTACCTATTTCTTTCCCTAAACCGGCAGTACCCGTTGCGGTGGTAAGACCATAACCAATACCCTTTGCCGTTTTGGCAGCAAGGCCACCAGCAGCCTTCACGGCCTGCATTCCTAAGTCTGCTCCCGTGTTACCCAAAAGCTTTCCGGCGATAATGGCAACATAGAGGAAGATTGCAACCACAATAAATTTAAGGAGCTGACCGCTCGAAGTGCCAACCTCAGGAATGGAGCTCCCTTGTGTTGCCACAAGGGCCTTGGTGAGTTGGCTCTCATCTGAGGTGAAGGTTATCACCGATAACCACACAAAGAACGTTGCCGCGGGCCCCCAAAATGCGTAAGAAAAAACGCTGTGCATCCACTTGGAAGCTAGCCCGCTCGTTGAAGGAAGGATAAGTGCCAAAAAAGCAACAGGAGAAAGAATGAGTAAGATACAGAGAGCCACGATTCTGGCCAGCATTGCAACGGTAATGCTGAACATGGCGACAACCACAAACCCGAGAAGCACCACCATCACCAGTGCAGAAATGAGCACGGCGGTGTCGGGTGAACCATTCTCTGAGCTTTTTATCTGATACGCTGTCCAGGCTTTCATATACTGAGAAAGTACATCGCCTAACGAGTTGATAGCAGGAGCAAATCCAATAGTTATGCCGTCCGCTGCGTTAATAATGACCTTGGTGACAAAGAAGCTAAAGTTTACGAGTAGTACCGCAAAAATAAATCGGGGTAAAAGCTTTCGAACAGCACTTTCTTCTATACTCAAGATCGACATAAGTGCAATGATCATGAGCACAAGAATAAATGATAGGTTTACAAAGTCACGGATAACTCCCCAACCCGTTCGAACAAAGTCTTCACTGAAGTAGCCTTGGTAGGTTGTAAAAGTAATAAATCCCTTGGACAACATGTCCATCAAAGCGGCTTCACCCTGAGCAAGAAGGGTAAAGAAGTTGAATATAATAAGTTTGAAGTCATCAAGAACTCCTGATGCATGCACTATGTGCGGGCTTGCAACAACAGCCGCAACACCAAACACAACAACCCCGAGTAATGCGAGGATCTTGAACTTATGTTTTAAAAAGAAGTGTTTTTTGCTTTTCATTCTAGAATAAATTATGGAACCAGAGGGCGGCCTGTAGGATATACTGCCCGCCAGGAAAAGAGTCGATTGATCCGTACAAAATTGCTGCAAGCACCATGAGGAGAAAAATAGCCACGCAACCCGAACCGCATGTAGAGACACAGCAACCAAGAGCCGTAGTGGTCACAAGCGAACGAACGGGCCCATCGTATGCCTTTTGAATTTCAGCGCCTACCGTACCGCCAACCTGTTTTCCCACGGCACGCATGGTTCCCCCACCAGTGACTTGATCGGCTCCTTCAGAGACGACATCGCCACCTTCAGATTTTTTCTTGGCATCATCATTTCGTGCAATCGAAAGATTGTTAGCCAACTCAACTTTTTTCGTATCGCTCAGATTTGGTGATCCTTGCGACGAGGTTCCTTGACCAGAAGTTCCAGCGGCCATCTGGCCACCCGCAACCGCTGGTTGCGACATAGCCCGATTTCCTTGCACTGCTCCGCCCGGGGCTCCTCGAGAAGGCAAATTGGTGGGCATTTGCTCTGATTGCCCAATTCTGCCATTCTGTAGGCCATCTTGATTCCCCCCGATTCTCGCGGGCAGTGGTTCATTCTTTGGACGCGGAGTAGATAGAGATTGCTTTCCCTCAACACTCGCATCCTTTCCGGGATCTTGGAGAGAGGAAATCTGGGATGCGCTTTGGTCTGGATCATGGGGAGTCTTCGTTGCATTCGCAACAGCAATCTTGGCGGCGCTCGCTTGCTTCTTTTTCTGCGCTTCCGGATCTTTCGGTTTTCTCCCAAGCGCAGCATTGGCCGCTCTCTTTAGAAGCGAAGGTTTTTTAACCGGACGTGCCGAAGCAGCACGAGCAGCTTTCAGCTCATCAATATCGCCTGCTCCTTGCTGTGGAGTATTCGAATTTGAACTTTTTTGTTGCGAAGGTGCGACTGCCCCTGGCTTATCCGTATTCAATCGCGGCTTTATGCCATCGACCATAAACTTACAGGTTCAACTGGTTAAACTGATTGAAGCCTTTCTTCAGGGCGCCTTGGATTGCTGCTTCGATAAGGGGTCCTACAAAGTTGAACCAACCAGTACTATTCGTTCCCACATCGTACAGCGACTGTGTTCCTGCATTTACAAGATCAGCAATGCTCGAACCTGGAGTCTTGATGTTGCCATCTTCATCTTCACTCACATATCCCTGTCCGGCTATTGCTTCGGTGAAATTTTTAAACGTCTCTTCGGCTTGCTTCTGGTTCGCTAAATCAAGCGTGGCAAAAAGATATCCCGCGTCGCTATTGGTACCGGTCAGCGTTGCCTGGAAGTCTACCCATTGCGTCCCGGGGTTTTCGAATCTCTGTTGTATCTCCGAGAGTGTGCATTTCGGAACATCGAATTTTGTCTCTTCGAATTGTGGCTTCCAGTACAACGCAAGATTTACGTTGATTCCAGTACAAAGAACGTTGTAGGCATCACCAAGCGTTTGATCCAAAAATTGGCTCGCGGCAATGTCTGCCTTGTCATATAGCCACTGGTCAAAGTTCGTAATAAATGCTGGCTTGCCGCCACCTTCACCAGAAATCCACTTCAACAGGTCTTGGTAGGCAAAGCTAATCGTGAAACCCTTTACGATGTCAGTGATAGTTGGAAAAATGTTTTGTTCAAGGATATCGGTTGGCAGCTTTAAAATATCTTCAACGGCCCACTGAGCCTCTGCAGGCTGCGGTGCGCTCAGTATCCCCCACGATGCGGAGAGCAACGAGAGGACTATGAAGAAGATGCTAATGTTTTTTCGTAAGACTTTTTTCATTACAGTGAAAAGTTAAATCCATATTTTTGGACTACCGCGCCAATCTGCTTGGCGAGATCTTCGGTGGCATTGGCTAGAACGCGAAGCTGGTTGGTTGCAACAAGGCCCGTTTGGGGGTCAACCGACGAGGCATTCATCAACACAGGTGCAGACTGCTGAAAGAGCTCGAGGGTTCCAATAGCTGTTTTGTGTATTTCCACCATTTCCTGTGGAACAGGAATCTTTTTCATTTTGGCTTCAGTGTCTTTTGCAAAATTTACAAGCTTTTGGACTTTCGCACTGTCCCCATTGAGCGCAGACATGACATAGGTAGTCATTTCCTGCTGATTTGAGAATGGTGCATTCAAAAGCCCCGTAGAACCAATAGCGATGAGGTACTGCTGCACGGCATTCTTGCCGGACTCGTTGGTAATAATAATGCTTGAGTCTGGAACATCAGGAAGCCCGGTGCTCTGAATAGCCGTGTTCGCCAGTACCAAACTAGAGAGCTTCTCAACACTGCTGCTATTAAGATTGCCGCTCTGCAACTGATTTATATCGCTTTGGCTTAAATACTTTGTTGGATCAAGCGAAGAGAGATCGTCTGGCGTGTCCGCAATAAAACGATTGTACTTCTGGCTCTGTGAGTTATTAGCCGTAGTTGAGCTATTACTTTTTTTACCCGACTCATTCACCAGCGGATCATGACCGGTCTTTACTTCGTCACCATCTTTGAAACTATCCCCATCACTATCGGGCTTAAATGGATCGGTGTGATAGATTCGCTCTTCTTCTGTATCAGTAAGCCCATCGGAGTCACTATCAATATTGTCCACGATTGCGGTCTCGGCATTCTTTTGGGTACTTCCTGGGTTCTCGGCCTCCTTGAGCGCATTTGCGTCACCTCGTGCACGAAGAAGATTTCCTGGTGCACCGGAAAGAAGCTGAAAAACGCTTACCGCAATGGCAAGAACACCCACGCCAACAACGACGTACGGTTTCAAATTTGGATTCTCTCCAATGCTCTTGGTTTTTGTTTCCTGCATCTTCATAGCCTCGAAGAAGTGCTTTTTGTTTGAACTTTTTGAACTTTGCAAAGAAATTTTACCACAAAGATCGAAGAAATTCAATCTCGCTTCCACCAGATTCGCAATTAAAAACTAGGCCACAAAGGTGGCCTAGTGTCAAATACTTCTGGCGATCAAACAACCAGCATGCCTAGGGAAGAATCTTTTTGGCTACATCAAGCCAATTCTCAACGCCAAGCTCCTCTGCTCGAATGTCTGGCCGTAAGCCCAACTCCACCAGCAAGTTTTCCACAGTTTCGCGAGGAATCGTGAGCCCCGAGGCGATGTTATTCGAAAGCTTCTTTCTCTTGCTTGAGAAACCAATTTTGGCGACTCGAAAGGCCTTAGCTTCATCAATTTTTGAGGCGGGTAAAGCACTCTCCTTCTTTGGGGTAAGCTCGATCACCTGCGAAACAACGTTCGGGCGTGGCTGAAAGGCCTCAGGCGGAACATCGAAAAGAGGTCGAGCGTCTGCAAACCATTGAATAGCAAGGGTAAGGACCGAAAAATCGCCCGGCTTCGCACATATTCGCTCTCCCACTTCTTTTTGTACCATGGCTATAACACGTTTTGGCCGAACCGGGGCAGCAACAAGCATCTGAATAATATGTGAGGCAGCATAATACGGAAGATTCGCAACAACAATGAAGTCGCCTATGCCGTCGTAGGTTTTTGGAAAGTGCTTCAAGTATTGATAGGTCGTAATGTCTGCGGTAAGAACGGAAGCGTTCTGAACATGCTTGTCTTGAAGCGCCTTGGTAAGGCTCAGTGCCTGGAGTGGATCCTTCTCTACTCCGAAAACCGTTCCAGCCTTCTCAGCAAGAAGAAACGTGAGAGCACCAGCACCAGGGCCAATTTCTAATACTGTATCCTCCTTGGTAAGACTTGCAGCATCAACAATTCTTTTTGTAAACCCCTGATCGATCAGAAAGTTTTGGCCGAATCTTCTTCTTCGATTTCGTTCTTCTTTTTTCATTATTCTTCTCGATTAAAGACAAAATGGATAACTTGATTCATCTCCTTTTGAAGCTTCGATGGAAGTATTCGCCGAAACCCTCTTTCTGCTTTCAGAAGATATCGCGCTGCACGTTTTTGGACCGTACGCTCAAAAGCAGGCTTATGGAACAATCTCTTGAGTGCATCAAGGTCCTGCTTCGTGAGCTGCTTCTTTGCGCTTACCCCATAAACATACAACATTTCAAGCTTCGTGAGATACTTTTTCATCAGTGGCATATATACAAACGGGCGCTTTTCGCGAATATCGCTTGCTTTCCCTTGGTACAGCTTCTTCCCCATCACACCAAGCGAGTCATCACGAATTTGAAATGCAATTCCCAATGCGTCGGCAGAAAAGCGAAGTATTTTTGTAAGCACCTTACCATTTCCTAATATATACCCAGTTGTGAGCGGCTGACTTACGGAGTATCGTGCAGTTTTTAAAAGTAGAATCTTTTCAACGGTTGCACTCGAGATATCTTTGTGACTCAAGACAATGTCCATCACTTCTCCAAACCCGGTTGAGAGCGACGTTTCAGCGATGATCTTGGCACACGCAATCTTTTGATCATCGGAAAAATTTGCATCAAGGATGAGACGAAGGGCATCATCAAAAAGGAGCGTTCCAAGATTCTTTGCAACTTGAGCGGCGAGTGATGCATTGCCAAGCTTCTTCGTAAGCATAACATGAAGAGTTGGCTTCCCTCTTCGAGTAGTATCACTATCAATAATATCGTCGTGAATAAGCAGCCCGGTATGAAGAAGTTCTATGGCACACGCAACATCCAGAATGGCAGGAGTTGGGGTTTTTCCTGCAATGCGATATCCCAGCAAGACCAAGTAACCACGAAATCTTTTGCCTCCTCGAAGACAGAACTCCTCGAGCATTTTGTAATACGAAAGGAGCTCCGTATCTTTGGAGAGTTCTTTTTTTCTTGTGGCGAAGAAATGCTTTAGCCTGGCATCAATACGATCTTTGGCAGAAAGAAGTTCTTTGGGAGCTATTTTCGGGGGTGTTCGCATGCGGAACATTATACCATGAAGTTCAGTTGTTTTTCGCCTTGTTTTTGTGTAGAATTCGAGTAAACATATGCGAAGAATTATCGAGAAGATTGAAGGGATGGAAATAAGCGTAGCGTCATGGCTCGCTGTATTTTTTTCTATCAACCTCCTGCGAATGACCTTTGAAAGTTTTTCTGGGAACGGACTTTCGATCTATCCCATAAAGGCAATATTCTTACACCCGCCACTTTTCTACGCGTGTGTTCTTTTGAGTACCGCCATCTTGCTCCGATTGATCACCAAGGTTGAGATGAAAAAGATTCTCAACATTGTCTTGTTTGGCTTCTTTGCATTCATCATTCCTCCCGTCGTTGATTTCATTATTTCTGGGGGCAAAGGGGATCTTCAAATCCGTTACCTCATGGCTCCCCTTCCAGAACTTGCCCGCGACTTCATAACATTCCTGGGGCCAAACTTTAGATCCGGAGCAACGTACGGAATTCGTGTTGAAGCCTTCGTTACCATGCTGCTCGTAGGAATGTATATATTCATAAAGACGCGAAACAAAGGCAAGACGCTGCTAGGAGTTCTCATAGCCTACACGATTGCGTTTGTGTATGGCGCGCTTCCTGGAATCTTGGGATCACTCGCATCGCTCCCTGCAAATCCCTGGCTTACTAGCCCGCTCGATATCTTGCGCAGGTTCCTTGCAACACGAGATATATTCGCCATTTCGTATGGACCAGAAAAGATTCAGGAGCTTTTCAGTGTGGAAATGGCGCTCATCTTGCTCCCCATGATGTTTATACAACTTTTAGTTGCCGCATACTTCCTGGACCCAAAGAAATTCGTAGCATTCCTTCAAAAGTTCCGATACCTTCGTTTACTTTTCCAATACGGCGCGCTCTTTATAGGTATCGTTATCGGTGTTACAACGTTTCATAAAACATTTGATCACGGCGCATATGCCATTCTTACGCTCGTAGCACTCTTTATTTCTGCCACATGTGTCTGGGCCTTTTCTTTGACTGCGAATGACCGGAACGATGTTGCCATTGATGCCATCTCCAATAAAGATCGCTTGCTGGTGCAAGGAATCTTTAGTATTAAGGAGTTCGAAGCTATCGGCCTCATGAGTTTTGTGGTTGCCGTGGTGGCAGCATTCGCAGTAGGCTACTCTTTCTTGGTCCTCACACTCGTAAGCCTTGTGCTCGCCTACCTCTATTCATGTCCACCAATGAGGCTGAGACGATTTGCCTTCATTGCACCTGCTTTGATGTCGCTTGGAACCGCGATTCTCATCTTAGAAGGATTCTTGCCATTTGCCGCATCGGGAGATTTCGTTGAGTTCCCTATTACCTTTTTTGTCTTGATGGTATTCGTTGTTGCACTCGTCATAAATATCAAAGACATAAAAGATATTGAGGGCGATAAACCAAATGGTATTTCCACCATTCCAACACTATTTGGAGAAAAACGCGGAAAGATTATTATTTCGCTGCTTTTCGTACTTTCATTTCTTCTTTTCCCGATCATCTTGCACTCAAAGCAGCTCATTGTCACCGCAGTTCTCTTTTCTGTATTGAGCTGGTTGCTCATCAATAACAAAAAAGTAAACGAGTGGCTCGTCTTCGGATCATATTCACTCTTTCTGATTGTTGTAGCCTTTACGGTTCTGAGGGCTTAGTTCAATATCTGTGAAACTTTCACTCGTAGCACACCCTTGCTCAATGGGCCGAGAACAGCAAAGGCATCGGCATCAAGATCAATAAGATTCCCGCCACCCGCTGAAGGCCCGTAGTCATCGACGACAACTTCGATTGATTTTCCTGTGTCTAAGTTTGTCACAAGCAGACGTGAACCTCTTGGCCAATCTCGTGCTGCCGCCGTCATGCCGCCCATATACGAATACCACGTTGCGCGGCCACTTAAAGTTTTTCCAAACAAAAGTTTCGTTCCAACAACAATGATTTGATTGGTCGGTTTCGTATTCACCACTTCCTTCACGAGATCTCGCTGAATTTCTTTGCCGTTTTTATAGGTTACGTGGAATGTTTGTGTCTTCTCACCTTCTTTTCCTTGTTGAGTCGTTTTCGTTTGACCTCGCAGGACGCTCGCGTCATTTCGACGGATAGTCTCAAAAGCAATTTCCGCTTTTTGATCAACATCTTTTTCCGTTATACGCGTAATGGTTATCATCATTGATGGCACCAGGAGCGTTGCAGGTGAAGGATTGAGGGTATCTTTTTTATTGAGCGTTATTTTGTGCTCTTTCAAAAGATCAGCAACGGTTGTTACCTGAGTTTCGTAGTCGGTTTCTTTACCACCATCGTTTACACGGATCGCATTTGATCGCGTAATAATGATGGTTGCTCCAAAATTCAATTGCGTTGCAACTGGCGGTGTAACAATATCTTTGTTTGAGTACGTCAGGCTGAGCGATGTTAGTGCCGACTCAACCGTGGTTGCATCCGTAAAGGTTTGAAACTCCAGGTTTCCATCTCGAATAGTAATTGGGATTGTTCCTTGGCTTTGTCCTTCGGCCTTCTTATCGGAAAACAAAAAGATCCCTGCTCCCAAAATGAGCACGGAAATTCCTCCGATAAAAATGGCCTTTCGCAGAGTCGTACGAATGGGGTTTATGTTAGCCTCAAGGTAGGGATATTATACCATATTTCAGTAATTCGCAGGGTTCGGATCAATTCAGCTTCTTCAAGGGAGCGTGGGCAACGGACAATTCTCTGCTCCCGCCCTTCTCAAACTCAACTTCCACAATTTCGTCCTGTGAGCTTTTCACTCGTCCCTTACCAAACGTTGCGTGATAGACTTCATCCCCTACCTCAAAAGGATTCTCAAACGTTTCATCGATAAACTCCGAGTCATCACTTGTCGTGGTCTCTCGATCTTTCACCTTGCTGGAGTACATAAGCGAATGCGTTGAAAGATTTTTTCGAACAAGATCATCTGGAATTTCTTCAAGAAAACGAGAGATCCCATTGACTCGTGATTCACCATAGAGCGTTCGATAGGTTGCAAAAGTAATATTCAATGTTTGTTTTGCGCGTGTCATGCCCACATACGCAAGGCGACGCTCTTCGTCGATATCCGCCTGACTCATCATGCTTTGTGCATGTGGCAAAATACCTTCTTCCATTCCGATGATGAAAATATTTTTAAACTCCAAACCCTTGGATGCATGCAAACTCATGAGCGTCACGGTTTTTGCATTTTCATCATATGAGTCCGTGTCAGAAACCAGCGCAACATTTTCTAAAAACGATTCCAAAGTTTTGTATCGCTTCGCAACGGTTTTCAATTCTTCGATATTTTCGTACCGAGATTCACCTTCTTCGCTTCCATCGAGCAAGGCGTCTTTGTACCCAGACTCCGTAACAACAAATTCAATAAAGTAATCGAGTGTCAGGCGGCCCTCCGCGTCACGAAGTTTGCCAAGAAGCTGTCCGAATTTCAACAGTGACTGAACCTTGGAAGCTTGCAAGCCCGGAATATCCTGAGCGCGTTCACAGGCTTCAACCATATCAATACCCAGATCAGTAGCAAACTCCATAACGCGATCAACCGTTGCTTTTCCAATACCACGTGGAGGAACATTGATGATTCGCTCAAAGCTCACCAGATCTTTGGAGTTTTTCATGAGTGAAAGATAGCTCATAATATCTTTGATTTCTGATCGGTCGTAGAAACGAATACCGCCTACCACGCGATACGGTATGTTGTACTCCAAACACGCTTCTTCCATTGCTCGAGATTGCGCATTAGTACGATACAGAATAGCAAAGTCAGAGTAACTTTGGTTTTTTCCAAAAACGCGGTCACGAATAGAGCGAGCAATAAATGCTGCCTCATCACGTTCGTCTTGGAGTTCGAAAATATGAACATCATCGCCACCCTTCATATCCGTCCAGAGTTTCTTTTTCTTTTGTCGGGGGTTTCCTGCAATCACCGACTGCGCTGCATCCAAAATCTTTTGTGTCGATCGATAGTTTCGTTCGAGTTTAAAGACTTTTGCGTCTGGATAGTCTTTTTCAAAGTCTAAGATGTTTTGCAGATCGGCGCCACGAAAACTATAAATAGCTTGCCAGTCATCGCCCACCACACAGATGTTGCGATTTGCATCGGCCAACAACTTTATGAGTGTGTACTGTGAATGGTTGGTGTCTTGATACTCGTCAACCATGAGATACTTGAAACGGTTCTGATATTTTTTGAGAATTTCTGGCTGTTGTTGAAAAATTTGTACCGTCATCATAATGAGGTCATCAAAATCCAAGGCGTTGGCATCTTGCAACTGCTTCTGATACTCCTCGTATACCTGAGCAGCAAGTTCCTCATTATACTCGTTAGCTTTTGACGCATACATTTTTGGTGTCATCAGTTCATTCTTTGCGCCAGAGATCAAATACAAAAACAATGTTGGGTTGGTTTTCTTTGTGTCGATGCGCAACTTCACACAGACCTTCTTCATGAGAGACTTCTGGTCCTGTGTATCATAAATTACAAAGTTCTTATTGTACCCAAGGCGCTCAATTTCAATACGCAATATTCGCAAACAGATGGAGTGGAATGTCCCCATCATAGGAAGCACGGCCGTAGCACCCAGCAGCTTACGAACACGTTCCTTCATTTCACCAGCAGCCTTATTGGTAAAGGTCACAGCAAGAATATTTTCCGCACGTATCCCCTTCCCGAGCATATACGCAATTCGATGCGTGAGGGTTTTGGTCTTTCCTGAGCCCGCGCCAGCCAAAATCAAAACTGGACCGTTCAAAGTCTCAGCCGCTTTTCGCTGCTCCTCATTTAAATCTTTCAGAATATTTTGCTGCATGATGGAAGCATTCTAGCACATTTTAAAAACCTTACGAAGCGGAAAACTCCCTGAGTAGCTCCACCTCATCTTTTTCGATGTTGTACTTGCGAAAAAGCGAGAGTTTCGTGACTTCGAAGTTAAACGGAAGAAGCTTTTTTGCAGCCCTCTCAAATGAATCAACCTTGTCGTCGGGCAGCTCGTAACAGAGCGAGATGTGCGCCCTATAACCTTCGCGTTCATACTGTGGGAACTTATTTCTCGAAAGAGGAGCTACGCGATTCACGAGGTCCTCGTGCACCGCTCGAAGCTCGGGTGTTACATCGATCTCCGCAAAGACAATATTCCCATACTCGGTTTTGGGAAACCTTCCTAAGTGATTTGCCGAAAGCGTGAATGGCTTGAAGGTAAACCCTTCAAGAGCTTTGAAAAGTTCCTGCTCCGTTACCCCATCGTTTAAGTAAAACGTTCGCTTTACGGCAAACTGTGGTGAATTCTTCAAAATCACATGATCAGGCTGGTCAACAACTTCAGACATATCTTCGCCAAACTCAACACGAAGCTTTTTGGCAGCCTCGTCGATTTTCTTCGTTGCGAAACCAATAACGGTATAGTGATTCATGACTCCTCATATTATTCAAACACCGATTTTTCGCGGAACTGCAGCGCTTCCGCAAGATGATTGTAGGTTATGGTATCGGATCCTGCAAGGTCAGCAATCGTTTGTGCAATTTTTTGAATCTTGTAGTACCCACGTGTGCTCAAATGAAGCTTCGTGACCGCATCGGTAAGTAACTTCTGCGCGAGATCTTCAAGATGTACAAACTTTTTGATCTGTTTTGCACTCATCTCCGAATTATTCATAACACCAGAATGCTTCAGCCGCAGAAGTTGGCGGCCGCGTGCTATCTCAACTCGTTTTCGAACCATTCTGGAGTCGTCACTTGGGGCCTTCGCGTACTCACCTACTTTAATATACGGCACCTCAACATGAAGATCGATTCGATCAAGCAAGGGTTGCGACAGTTTCTTGCGATAACTTGCAACCTGACTCATGGTGCATGTACACTCCCTATCCGCATTTCCCAAGTTCCCACATGGGCACGGGTTCAGTGCGGCAATCAGAATAATATTCGCAGGAAAAGTGAGCGAAGCAGAGGCACGCGATACACGGATAATGCCATCCTCGAGGGGTTGGCGAAGATTCTCCAAAACATACTTTGGAAATTCTGCCACTTCGTCCAAAAATAGTACCCCACGATGCGCCAAACTTATTTCGCCCGGCCTTGGGTGGCTCCCGCCACCGATTAAAGATGGTGCACTCGCCGTATGATGTGGCGCGCGAAACGGTCTTCGAGAAATAATTCCAGCACCGGGCTCGAGTAAGCCCGCAACACTGTAAACCTGTGTTACTTCTAAAGCTTCTTGGTACTCCATGGGCGGCAGTATTCCCGGAAATGCCTTGGCAAGCATTGTTTTTCCTGAGCCGGGTGGCCCCCAAAGTAAAATGTTGTGAGCACCGGCAGCAGCAATCTCTAAAGCGCGCTTTGCGAACGCTTGTCCGTTCACATCAGCAAAGTCTGTTTCGGCAGAGACCGCCCAAAATTTTGTATCATCTGAATTCTTCCAAGGCTCCAGCGTCTTCTCGCCCTTAAAGTGCGCCATCAACTCCGACAATGTTGCAACTCCATACACAATCACGCCGGGAACCAGGCTCGCCTCATTAGCGTTTTCCCGCGGCACATACACGCATGACTTCTTGAGCTTTTTTGCAAGCAAGGCGATAGACAAAACGCCCGGCACGGGCCGGACTTCGCCAGACAAAGACAACTCGCCTACATATAAAGCATGTGAATCTGGTGCCACCTGGCCCGATGCAGCCAATATTGCCAGCGAAAGCGGCACATCATACAATGCACCATTCTTTCGAACCGCAGCTGGAGCAAGATTAGCAATGACTTTCGATGGCGGAAACTTCGCGCCGCTATTACGTACTGCCGAACGTACGCGTTCTTTCGCTTCAGAGATGGTTGTATCAGGGAGCCCAACAATTTTAAACTCCGCCATGTTCTTTACGATCTCAACTTCAACTTCTACAAGTTGCGAATCGAGCCCGTGAATTGCTGCGGAATATAATTTCGTTGCCATGCGGCAACGTTAGCAGTGAAACATTAAAATATTCTAAACGTGGCTAACCCGATTTACTCAGAGCGCTCTTTTCGAAGTCGCTTCACCACCCCATACCCAACAATCAACACAATGGTACCAACAAGCAAGAACCCACTCGCTCGTTCTGACCAGATTTCAACTTTTTTCAACGCACCTGCGAAGAAATAACCCAGCGAAAAGTACAGCACAACCCACAGGACAACACTCAAACCTGACCAAAATAAAAATTTTCTTTTTCTCATGTGCGAAAGACCCGCAACGAAGGGAATGATTGGGCGGATCGGGTAAAACCTCCCAATAAAAACACTTTTAGCACCATGCCGATGAAAAAATCTTTCGGCACGCTCCAAATGAGCACGCTTCAAAATCTTCCCCTCATCCTTAAAGAGGTGCGTTCCCTTTGTTCCAAGATAATAGCTTGCGACATCACCCAAAAACGCACCTACCATTATAGATAGTGTCGCCAAAAATACATTGAGGCTTCCGTGCAATTCAAAAAAAACAACAATAGCGGTAATGAGCGCGCCGGGAATAAAGAAGCCAATGAAAATAAGCGACTCAAAAAACGTCAAAACAAAAAGTACGAGGTAACTCCACCCGCCGAACTGCTCAATATGTGCTGTGAGAAAATTTACAACGTTCAAAAGAACGACACTCAGTTAATTATATGTGAAAATCACTTTCTTCATCCAGAAGGTAGTTGAGTATTTCACGCTTCAGGGCTTCTTCGTCCGTTTGTATTGATTCAGCGATGAGAATATCTCGTCGCTCTTCCAAGATCCGTGTTTGTTGTGTTGTTTGCTCGATGAGTTTGTCCATTTTTGTTTTGTTATTTTTATTTTTTTACTTTTTAGCCTCTCCCAGAAGCTTATTTTTCTTACTGAAAAGTAAAACAACAAGAATCAGGAGCCCAAGAGCGATCGAAACATCGGCAAAGTTAAAAACCGATACCTGAAAGACGTGAACGTAGTCGGTAACCGCGCCAAAGCGGATACGATCCAGCGCATTGCCAGCCGATCCCCCCAGAACAAGGCCGAGTGAAACCGCAGAAAGTATGGGATGTACATGAACTTCAAAAAATGTCATCCAAAAAACAAAAACAACCGATGCAAAGATCGCCAGAACCAGCAAAACATTGGGCAGACTAATGCTAAAAGCGATGCCCTCGTTATAGAATGGCCCAATCGCAAGCTGACCGTTGAAGTAACTGTGCCACGTGCCCCGCAAAACCAGATGTTTTATGAACTGGTCTATACCAAAAAGCACCATTCCAACAGAAAGCGCCAGCAATAGCCGAAGTGAATCGGACTTATTCCATTTCATCGCGCGTCTCGAGAGCTCCCGCGGATGGATCAGCTTCAAGACGAGCTTCTGGGGTCATCTCTCCATCGCACATTCCGTATGAACCATCTTCCATGCGCTTCAAAGCCTTCTGAACACGAGCGAGTCGCTTCTCTAAAGTAGGTTCAACCGAAAATTCGTTCTGGAGTTCGGTCACTTCTTGAGCATTTTCATCATAGACATCGCCACGCTCTGGCTTTTGTGCCTCGTAGTGTCCGCCCTTCCCTTCTTTTGCGAATACCCCAAGCTCTTTTTCAAGATTCCCCTTCTCCTCCAACAAACGCTTCTTCATTTCGCCCAAAAACACTTCACTGTATGGCATAGGTTTCTCTTTATTTACAACCGTATTGTAGCAAAAAACCCCAAATATCAAAAATCCCCGCTCAACCGCGGCCACTAGGGCTTTGAATTGGGCGGGGACTATCCCCGATAAATTACTTTAGGGGAGAGTCCCCGCTAAGAATCGATGATGATGAGCGTAATCCGTGAAACGTTCACTGCTCGAAACATTCAAGCGTTGAATGTTTCACAGATTGTGCTACTTGTCATGTACGATTGCCTTTTGGTTTTCAGTAATCCTTGTTCCTGAAAGAAAGGTCTTTATTTTCCTACCAGCCTGTATGGAAACCTAGGTGTTACTATTTTCCGTTAAACGCTTTTTGTTTTTTGTGTTTTTGTATTTTTTTGTTTTTTGTGTGCTTCGTATTTTTGGAAGCACTTTTGTTTTTGATTTTGCGCTTACTTTTTGTTTTCTCCAAGGCGAGATCCGGCAGTAGGAATATCTGCTCTGAAGACTCGCTTCAGGTCAGGTATTCCTACCGGATATATATGTTGTTAAGGGGCGCTTTTTTCACTGACAAAACTATTATAACATGAAATTACGTTTTGATCAATATCCCCCTGTGAACAAGTGAATATTTTGGCTTAAATAAAATAAATTTATGAACACCTTTCTTGCTCAAGAAAGGATGTTGAGTGAACAATTATTTTTTTCTTATCCACAGGCCGCGGAGCCTATGCGAGCCAGGAGGCCAACCAGTCAGAAACTTCGTCCTTTTCAAGCTTCTCCGTATGGTGTTTTGGGAGTGAGTTCATGATAGCCTCACCATAGCGTGCGGTTCCAATGCGGCTATCGAGCAAAACGAGGCTTCGTTTGTCCTTTGTGGCCCTCCCCATGAGGTAGAAGAAGATACTTCGAAACAAATGTACGCCTTGTGGGAGTGAATAGTTCATGAATGCAGAGCTTCCGTACTCAAATTCACGCGCTTTCGAGAGTGCACTGAAGGAAGGGGCGAACGGAAAGCGCAAAACAAAGACAAGTCGTGACGCTACGCTCAGATTTTTAACCCCATGAAGGAATGAAGGCGTAGCAATGAGCACGGCGCGTTCAGCTTTTTCAACTTTTTCAAGAATTTTTTGCTTTCCCCCACTTATTCCTTGGCCAAAGACCGAGAAACCTACAGCATCAAGCTCTGGTTTAAGGTTTTCGTAGTAGGTTTTGCTTGCCGTGAAGCTTGGAACCACAATAAGTGCAGGAATCCGCAGCTTCAGAAGTGTCTCGAGTATGATTTCGTGGGTTGTTGCTAAGAACTTGGGTGAGGTTGGTACGGGCATATCGGTGACCTGCGCCAAAGAGACGAATTTTGAGACATCTCCTTGATCAAACTGCTTCAGCGCGAACCCACCAAGACCAATTCTTTGTTCAATGTATCGTGTTTCATTTTCAAAAGTCACATTTCTTGCCAGAACAACAGCTGATCTTCCTTCAAAGATGTTCTTTTCAAGAAACGATGCCACGGAAAGCGGAGCTTTCTTGATGAGAAAGTCTTTATCCGGCTTCAGAACGACCCAGTTCACCCAACGCTTCTCTTGTTGCATAACAATTTCTGAAATTCCCGTAGTAATGCTAGTGAGTTTTCCTTGTATGGCACCGACTTCGTGGAAAAAGATATCTTTTTTTGCTTTATGAAGGTTTTCATCAAGCTTCGAAAGGACCTCAGCAAGCAACTGACACTTTTCAAGGAATGTTTCGCACACCGATTGTATATTTTTTCCTTCGCGTTCTTCAAAGAGCGATGCTTCAATGGGCAGCTCTACCGCAAACCGTGTCTCTTCATCTACCTTCCCCCACTTTCTGACGCCAATACCCAAAACCCCAAAGAGGAGAATGGCAGATTCGATGACAGATGCAATAACATCTCTGGCTTCATCACAAATAGCATGCGTTGTATCATCGGTTTCATTCGAAACCCGTTCAAGAAAACCAATTCCTGGGGCCTTTCGAGTGAGCATATCTAAAAATTCAAGAATGATGTTCTGGGAGAAGGTTTGCGAGAGTGCCTTGGTGGTAGATTCTTCGAGTTCTTCACCCTCATCAACAATAAGTTGTTCCGTTGCTTCAAAAACTTCTGCCCGTGAAAGTGTTTTCACCAACGTTCCGTGATCCGTTATTAGCAAGTTCGCCTTTTCCAGCTGCAATCGGGCTTTGTACGCAAAACATTTCTCGTGATGATACGCACAACCTTCAAACGAAAGCTCCTTCGCAACCATTTTTTGTTCGCGAAGAAGTGAGAGCTCTTCCATATCGCCTGTTTGTGTCTTTGAAAGCCACAGTAGAACCTTCACAATCAAACCAATCTCTACTTCGGTCACATCCTGACGACGCATAAACGCCGAAAGTTGCTCACGACAAAGGTACGAGTCCTGTGACTTGGCGACAGCAACTACAACATTACCAAAAATGTTTTCCAGAAGGTTTAAATCCTTCTGGAATGTTGCCGATCGCAGTGTGTAGTTGGTTGTTGCAAAGACGGTCTTGGATTTCTTTCCCTCCGTTGCAAGAAATGATCCGCTGAGGGCAGCCAGGATACGCCCTGAGTCAGGCGCCACTTCAAAAAGCGCATTCTTTTTCTTCGAAAGTATTTCCACCATTTCAGAAGCGATAGATTCTTGCACTTCTTTTGGTTCAAAGCCCTGAATTGCTTTGGCAACAACACTGGAATCAAAGAGTTGCTTGGCATTTTCTATCTTCTTCAGTGATTTGGGAAGTTTCAAAGTTTCTCGGTGGTCCTTGGTGACACTTTCTTGTGCCTTTTCGAGCAATTCGGTGAAAACCTCTTCCGCCTCCCAATCTCGACGACGCAAAAATTGCACTACATCACCCAGTACTGCACGTGGGTACACATGAAGCATCTCCTCGCAAATGCGTAAGAACAAATTTCCTGAAAGTCTTGCATCATCATAGGCACGGTGAGAGCTTCCTGGGTCGAGCCCAAGTCGCGGAGCAAGATTTTCAAGACTGTACGAAGGAAATCCGGTGAACGCAATGGTTGCTAGCTTCCAGGTATCAAAAACAGAGGCGCCAAAGTCCAACCCATATGCTTTCAAGAAGCCAAGATCAAAGGCGACATTGTGGCCAACGATAGGATTCTCACCAATAAACTCCGAAAGCTCATCGCGAATCGAGTCAAAGGCCGGAGCGTTTGCAACATCGGCATCAGAGATCCCCGTAATGTCGGTTACAATGAAAGGGATCTTTCTTCCAGGGTTTACGAGAGAAGAAAATTTACCGATTTCTTTTCCGTTTCGAAACTTCACAGCAGCAACTTCAATAATCTGGGCCTTGGAAGGTTCCAGGCCAGTTGTTTCGAGGTCTATAGCAATAAAGGTTTTTTCAAATGGGGTCATTTATTCGCAACAAAATGGAAATATGCAGTAACAACCGCATTATCCCCTTTTTGTGCGTCTAAGACAAGTGCCCCATCAAAGATTTTCGCAACCGCTCCAAGAGAAGCTACAGGAGCAAGTTTACTGAGATCCAGAAACGAGGCGTGCAATGCTCCATTCAAGCCAAGCGAGCTAAGCTTCTCATATGCATCCTGCGAAGAAAGAGCACCAGAAGCTGCATCAGAAATATTATCGAAAAAGGATTTGGTAGTGCTTACGTACAGTGCATCATCATGAACCACATAGTAAACATTGAACGGCAGCGCTTCACCCGAAAGAACACTCAGCGTAAGGTTTGCGTATGACTCTTGCGTAAGATTTACGGGCTCATTCTGAAACTGTGAAGAGAGAATCTTCTTTACTTTGTCCTCCAGTTGGACCTGACCCTCTTCAAAGAGCTTCGCATCTTTGAGTTTGAGAACAACTGAGGTGTTTTGAAATGGTTTTCCCGTATTTTTTGACCGGGACGTTGTGGTGTCGAGCGCAATAACATACGCATTCTCAAAATATCTCAAGAAATCACTTGAGATATTAAACTGAAATGAGTCCTGAAGACGTTTTTCGATGTTCGAGAAGTAAAAACCAAGGAGTGGCTGCGAGTTCTTGAGTGATGTTTCAGCATTTTGCCAATCGACAGAAAAATCTTGCCCTTGGAAACTTGCAATGGACGTTAGCGGAAGCGAAGCGGTGAGGTTCAAATTCTTCACGCTCTGAATATCCACCTTTTTGCGCGCGAACATTGTCTGGATCGAGAGTGCGCCATCCTTTTCAAAAGCCGAAACAATAAGCGCTCGCCCATCCGTGAGGTAAGGTGAGCTTTTTGTAAATTGTTTCAAGCTCTCGGGTAATGAAAGCTGTGCAATTTTGCTTGAGTCAAGATATCCTCGTGCTGCAGCAATAGTTTTTTGCTTGTCTGCAAGCTTTGTGTAATCTTCAAGTTTCGAAAATGCAGGCTTGTCACCTTTTGCGACATCAACAAATGTAAAAGGCGCCGTAACGCCCGAGGTTATTACTACAAACTTTCGAATATATACATACGAAAATGCTTTTGTGGCATCTTCTTTATCACGAATGGTGAAAACCGTTTCATTTTTATAACTCTTCTGTTCCAGGTTCTTCCCTGCTGATACAGCTTCAAGGATTTTTTGTGCATTTTGCGGTTTCGAGACATGTAAAATGATACTTTGCGCCATTCCGTCATCGGCAGGAAACGTCGCATAACCCACTTCTTTGCTCATCATCTTTTTTATATCGATACCTTTCAAGGCATTGGAGTTTACCGGAAGCGCAAGATCCGAAAACATCTTTTGTGTATCAACACTTCCAGCATTTCCCATCACATCACGTGCCAAAGCACGAACTTCTGGGTTCAGGGGATCAATACTGACACCTACGAAAGCGATGGTGTTTTGTGGGAGGATGTTTGGGAGTTCCGAAATATACGAAACTTGCGGCCAAACGATAAACGTTCCGACCAAAATCAAGACGGCGCCCACAAAGACAACCAGTGAACTGATCCAGTGTTTTTTAAAACCTCGCGCAAAGTCGTTCAACCACAAAGTTACGGAAGAAAAAAACTTTTTTCGTGCTCTCGGAACAACAATATCTTCCCGCGTTTCTTTTTTTGCAGGTGTTACTTTCTGTGGCTCGATCTTTGTCATTGAACTCTCCGACTTCTTGGGCTCTTCAGCTTTTTGAAGCACCGGTTTTGGGAGAATTCGATTTGCTTGCGTCAAAGGAGCCGGAGTTTTAGCAACTTCTGGCTTCTTTTCCTCCAGTTTCAAGAACTTCTTTGCAGAGTAAGTAACTTTAACAGAAATTTTGTGTGATTTTGATTCGGATTGTGACATTAAAGTATCGGCAAGAAGCCAGTTATCATTTTTCCATCAGTTTCATTGATAGATTTTATTCCTAAACCTACCACGTGACGGTTAAAGGCAGAAAGGTTAAAGCCAAGACTCTTCAAGAAGCCAAGAACAAAGTCACCGCTGAAGTAGAGTCCGCCACTTGCATTACCAGAAGGAAGATCTTTTGTCACCAACTCGTACTGCTTGCTATTCAAAAGCTTTGGCTGACCCTCATTACCCTTCACAACGAGGTCTAATGTCTCTCGGTTGGTTGCAAAGATCAGGAAGTTATCTTTGAACGTATAGTTGAGGTACGTGTTGGTTTTTCCGCCGAGAGCCAGGTACCGGGCACCAGCTGATTCGCTAAATTCTGAAGGTATCTTATCGGGTTCTTTGCTCAACTCTTTCGAAATCCCAACAATTGCCTTCTCAACTTTTCGCATCGCCGCCTGTGTTTGGTCTTTGTTGTCTACTTTAAAGATAAGCGCGAAGTCACTTTTTCCAAGTTCGGTTGAAACAAGTGCGTACTGACCCTGCATCCAGCTAAAGAGGTCCTGATCAAGATCAACACCATACTTTGATCTAATAGTATCTTGCGTAATGTTGTGGTCCTTCAGCTCTTTGACATTGAAAATGGTTGCAAGATACTGCTTCGCGAAGCTCGAAAGATCAGAAGCTCCAATGTATCCAGCAATATTGTTTGGAGTCACCGCGAGAATATCGTTGTTGAAGTTATTTTTTACTCCATCCTTTGCGGGGCTTGGAATAAAAATCTGCAAACCGAATCCATTTTCTTTTGCTGCCATCGTAATTCCCACCCGAGCCTTGCCCGAAAGCGATAGCGCGGCGCTCTCACTCAATCCAAGAACACCAGGTTGGCGCAAGAAGGGTGCAATATCCATAAAGGTTGAAAGAACTACATTCGTATCAAGGTGTTGTTGTGTGACTTTGAAATCAGAAGCCTTGGTAAGTGGCTTTGTGTCCCCTACGGCGACATCAATGACGTCATGGAGAACCTGGGGCTTTCCTGCAAAGGCAACCGTGTTACCGATTTGAGCGTAGGCAACTTGAGCGGTACCAAAAAGACTTTCGATTTGGTATCCTTTGTAGCTTTCTTTTGCCGTAGTATCGGCTTCGCGGGTAATCTTATCAAGAAAAGCTTGCTCCTTATCTTTGTCAGAGGCAACAAACAGCTTTATGTCTTCGTCTTTGTTTCCAAGGTGTCTTCGCACGATAGCAACATCATCACTTATCCAAGGAGCAATATCGCTCTGGAAGTTCACTGCAGTATTTCCAAATTTACTTGGAATCATCAAATGTAAAAAGTCATCGATGGTGGTAGGGCCACCGAGGCTAAGGCTCAAATTATTCAAGTTTGTGTTTTGTTGACTCGACTCACGCCACTCAAGCTTCATGTAGAGCTCGGAATCGATAGGCGTCAGAGATGCCGTGCTAAAATTCTTGCTCGAAAAAAAGAGCCAGACAAGAATTCCAGCAACTACACCGACCAAGATAACAAGACCTGCAATAACGACGAAGCTCCTGATCTTCTTTTGATCCGAAGAAAGTTCTTGTTTCAAACTTGGATGTGGTCGAAATCGTGACACAGTTCACTCCTTTTAATTTTTGCGAGCGTTTGAAGGTCTGATCTGCTCGGCACGTGTCGAATTGCCCCAGCGGGCAATTCGCACTCGGCCTCGGCGTCGCTCTCCTCGTCGCTTACGCGACTCGGATCCATGCCCGCTCCGCCTCCGGATGGCCAAGCAGACAGAACCTTCAAACACTTCTGAAAACTACTTTTTTTCTTCGTTCTTCTGTTCAGCAATCTTTGCAATCGCCAAAGTTCGTGACAAGTTCAATCGTCCCTTTTCGTCAATTTCCATAACCATAACTTTCATCTTGTCCCCTACCTTCACAACCTTGGTAAGGTCATCAATACGCTTGTTGGAAATTTGTGAGACGTGTACCAATCCTTCTTTTCCAGGAAGTACGCGGACGAATGCACCAAAGTTCTCAACGCGCGTAACAACTCCATCAAACAACTCACCTGGTTCAAGTTCACGAGTCAAATCGTTCACCCACTTCACAGCCTTTTCAAGTGCTGCACCGTCGGCAGAAGCAATGTTGACCTGTCCGTCATCTTCAATGTTAATCTCAACGCCGGTTTCGTCAATGATCTTGTTAATTGTTTCGCCACCCTTACCAATAACATCCTTAATCTTGGCTGGGTTGATGGTAAGCGTTACGATTCGTGGAGCAAACTTGGAAAGTTCAGCTCGTGGAGCAGGAATAACTGCCGTCATTTTATCCAAGATAAATTGACGAGCAACTTTTGCCTTCTCCAAGGCTTCAATCATCACTTCTCGAGTGATTCCTGTAACCTTGATATCCATTTGCATGGCCGTAACACCATCTTTGGTTCCGGTAACTTTGAAGTCCATGTCTCCTAAGTGATCTTCTTCACCTTGGATGTCGGTCAAGATCTGATACTTGCCGTCTTTGTCCATGATGAGTCCCATGGCAACACCTGCAACTGGGGCCTTAATAGGAACGCCAGCGTCCATGAGTGCCAATGTAGAACCACAGGTTGAAGCCATTGAGGTAGAACCATTAGCTTCGAGTACTTCTGATACCAATCGTACAATGTATGGGAACTTCGCGCGGTCAGGCAACACAGGAACGAGTGCGCGTTCTGCCAATGCGCCGTGTCCAATTTCTCGTCGAGATGGCCAACCCATTCGCTCAACTTCGCCTACCGAGAATCCTGGGAAGTTGTAGTGGTGCATGTAGTATTTCTTTTCATCCAATTCCATTCCGTCCAAAATCTGCTCTGATCCTGGAGCTCCAAGAGTTGCAATGGTCATAACTTGCGTTTCACCACGTTGGAACAAGCCTGTTCCGTGAGTTCGTGGCAACACGCCAACCTGAACATTGATGTCTCGAATTTGGTCAAGCGCTCGTCCTTCAAATCGTTTTGCGTTCTGCAAGATTTGTGTTCGGACGTATTCATTGAAGAGCTCTTCCATGTAGCCGGCAAATTCTTTTTCTTCGTTTGAAAGGTCTTCTGGGCTAAGTGATGCGAATCGGGTTGAACCAAGCTCTTCTTTCAATGAAGCCTTGAGAGCAGAGAAGGCCAAGTTTCGTGCAACTTTTCCTTTGGTCATGAAAATTTCTTCGAACTTTGGTTCGAGAAGTTTTTTCATGGTTGTATAGAGGTCTTCGTTATGCGTAGGAGCAACAACTTCTACTTTTTCGCGGCCAGCTTCTTTTCGAACTGCTTCTTGTAATTCACACAACGTCTTGGCAGCAGCTTGTGCTTGCTCAATTCCACCAAGAATCAACTCTTCCGTAACCATATTTGCACCAGCTTCAACCATTACGAGTCCATCTGCCTTAGCAGAAACTACTAAGTCCATAACACTCTTCTCTTCTTGGTCTTTTGATGGCATCAAAACATATTTGCCATCAATGGAAGCAACACGAATACCAGCGATTGGTTGCATAAATGGAATATCTGAAACCAACAATGCGGTCGAGGCAGCAAGAATAGCTGCTAAATCTGGATCGTTTTCACCATCGTATGACAAAACGGTCACAATAATTTGTACTTGTCGCTTAAAGCTTTCAGCAAAGAGTGGACGAAGTCCTCGGTCTACCAAACGAGCAGTAAGAATTGCTTCGTCGGTTGCTCGGCCTTCGCGCTTTACGAATCGGCTGGACTTAATTTTTCCAGCAGCGTACATTCGCTCTTCATATTCAACCATCAATGGGAAGTAGTCGATGTTTGGATCTTCTTTTCCCATAACAGCGGTTGCCAAAACAACGGTTTCGCCAATCTGGCACGTTGCGGCACCATTTGCTTGTGCTGCGTATTTACCTACTTCTAAAACTACCTTCTTACCGTCAATAACGGTTTCCTGACGTGAAACTTTTTGCATAGTTTCCTTTCATGTCTCTTCGGAAGACTGCAGACTTGTAAACCAAGCCTATGTGTCTTACGAAGAGAAAATTAAATTATAAACAAAACTTGAATGAGTTGGGCTTTTGTTTTTGTTTTTTGAATTTTTTTTCTTTGCTCTCAGGCAGTTCCCCCTTCAAGCACGTGTCGAATTTCCCACTGGAAATTCGCACTCGGCCTCCGGATGGCCTTCAGGAGCAATTGCCTGAGAACAAACGATCGCACTTTTTACTGGTGAGGTGGCAATCTTCGAGCTGGCACCCGCTTCAGGAACGCTCTCTTGTTTTGTGAGATGTCCGTGAAGTCATCGGCAACAGCTTTGAGTAAGTGCGATGCGCTTTCTGCGAACGCAATTACTTCAACTCGGCACCCCATAGTGCGCAAGTGTTCCAACAACACAGAGTAGTCTCCATCTCCTGATACCAATATTACGGTATCAAGCTTTGGAGCCAACTTAATGGTGTCGATAGCAATTCCCATGTCCCAATCCCCCTTTTTCGCACCGCCCGCAAAGGTCTGGAGCTCTTTGATTTGGAGTTCAAAACCCTGATTCGCCAATGCCTGGAAAAACTTTTCTTCTTCAGGAGCATCGGCCTTAATAGCATAGGCAATGGCTCGAACCAACTGGCGTCCGGCAACGGCTGCTTCCAAAACTGCACCAAAATTCAAGTGCGCGCGATAGATATTTCGCGCTGAATGATACATGTTCGACACATCAACGAACACTCCTACACGTTGATTTGGGTTTTTTTGGAGAAACAAATCTTTTTCCTTGGAACTTTTTAAGCTACTTCTTTCAAGCCAGTAGACTTGAGAAGTTTTTTGTATCGTTTTTCATCTTCGCGCTTCAAGAACGACAAAAGCTTGCGTCGCTTGGCAACCATCTTCAATAAACCTCGGCGTGAGCTGAAGTCCTTGCGGTTGGTCTTAAGATGAGAGGTCAACTGATTGATTTTCTTGGTAAGAACTGCAACCTGAACTTCTGGGGATCCCGTATCTTTTTCGTGAGTCTGGAATTTCTTAATGATTCGGGTCTTGGAATTCTTTGAGAGTGCCATGTTTCTATGATATTAAATGTATAACGTGAAATTGCCGCGTGCGCCCTAGCACGTAAGGTGCCGTCAAACAACTTCGAATTTGCTCCCAGATTCTACAACATGGGGTTATTTTTGTCAAATGCATACTCTTGACAATCTCTTGAGAGAGTAATAGCCTGCACAAGGACAACCGCTCCCTCTCTCTCTCCACCAATAACACTACAGGCATGCGAAAGGGTCCTACGATGGAGATCAAGATCGACACGGCAGCGTTCCCCGGAACGGAGCAGGCAAACACGAGAATGTGGCAATGGATGAGCGCCATCATCGACGCATTGCTCCGCAGGTCCCACAAGCCAAGAGACCCGCATTTCGCCCAAGTGCTTCCGACGTCAGAAACGTGCAACTTCGCAACACGGCTCGAGGTGAGGACGGCCGTGAGCCCAAGCGGCTACGCAGTGGAGTGTCGGATCTACGACGACACCTGCCGCAAGCGGGAGATCGATAGTTTCGCACTCAACTTCGACTACGAGGGCAATCTGAACCACAAGTCTCAGATCCAAGGGTAACGGCATTCGGGGGGCGTCGCAGCGCGGCGCCCCCCCGGTCTTCAACTAGAATAAATTTCTAATGTGTCGTACAATATGACCGATGGCAAACCTCCAAAATCTCAAAACCGATTTCCTGACCTACATGGAAGTCGAAAAAAACCGATCACAAAAAACGATTGAGAACTACGATCACTATCTCACCCGCTTTTTGGCGTGGGCTGGCGTCACCGATCCAAAAAAGATAACGAACGAGCTCGTGAAACAGTATCGCGTGTATTTAAATCGCCCAGGAAAAAAATCTGGCGAACTTTTAAAGCGCTCAACACAGAACTATCACGTGATTGCACTTCGTGCATTCTTAAAATACTTAGCAAAACAAGATATTGAAACTTTAGCTGCCGAAAAAATTGAACTTCCCAAGGCCACACAGCGGCAAGTTGAATTTTTGGAAGCTGATGAAGTAGAAAGTCTGTTGAAGCAACCCAATGTTACCAACATGCAGGGCATGCGAGACCGGGCATTACTCGAACTCCTCTTCTCTACCGGACTTCGCGTGAGTGAAATCGCCAATCTGAACATCAACCAAATCAATCTCGGCAAAGATGAGTTTACTGTTCGTGGAAAGGGAGACAAATTGCGCATCGTTTTTATTTCTCCGGATGCAAGAACCTGGGTGAAGCGCTATTTAGACAAACGACACGACAGCGATGAGGCATTATTTATTCGATACGACCGCGGAAGAGCAAAAAGAATGAAGAGCGACGACGAAGATATCCGATTGACACCGCGCTCAATTCAGCGTATTGTGAAGCACTACGCCGCCAAGGCCGGAATCACAAAGGACATCACACCGCATACACTTCGCCACTCCTTTGCAACCGACTTATTGCAGAACGGCGCAGATATCCGAAGCGTACAAACTTTGTTGGGTCACTCAAGCATCACAACTACACAAGTGTATACCCACTTAACCAACAGACAGCTTCGCGAAGTTCACAAAGCATTTCACGGAAAAAGGAGGAAGCCATGAATTACACCGTTGCTCGAGTTTTGAAAGGGATCATTGGAATCATTCTTGTTGTTGCCCTCACGATTGGCGTCGGATATATGTACTTTCACTATCTGAATAAATAATCTGTTTGGACGTGCACCCGTAGCTCAGCTGGAAGAGCAGCAGGTTTCTAACCTGTTGGTCGGGGGTTCGAATCCCTCCGGGTGTACCAATTAAGCCAAAGAGGAAATATGTCTATTGAAGATAGCCTCCTCAAACAAGAATCTCGTGAAGATGTACCCGCGGAGATAAGTATCTACGCAATAGAGGAAACTGTTACTCATTCTCATACGCATACAGACCACGGCCATGGGTACAGCACCCCATTGGAGTCGCCACAAAAATTGATTCACTTCAAGTGGGAAGGAAAACTTCATCCTACTGAATTTCAGAGAAGGCATCCGGAATCAAGAGAAGGATACTCCGGTTCCAGCAGCTCTCACCAAGATCTGGAAACCCTAGCACGGAGTTTTGCTCATAACTACCGAGAGAGACAAAATCCAAACCTAAAGAAATTAGGAAAAAGTTCTTATACTCTAGGGTTTAATCCTCCAGAGAACATTGTCGAATCGAGAACAAGAGAATTTGGAAAAACTTTTTCTTTCCGTGCTCTTTCATTGGAGGAGCAAGAGAGATTTATGAACGCTTTCCGCGATGCCAACGAAGAAGCCGTAAACAAAAAAACGAAAACAGTAGCAGAAATCACAGAAGCGAAGTACCCTCGCCGCCTCGTGCTGTTGCAAAATTTGGTCTTTTGAGTATAATTTGTTTGCATGCACACAAAGACAACTGAAAAAATAAAAGCACAGCTGTACGATCACTTACATCCAAAACATCGTTCAGTCTCTTTTCGTTATCCCCTTTTACAAAAACCTATCATCTTCGCAAAACGATCTCGACGAAGATTCCAAGACCTTGTGACTCCTGTTGCTCACACCATTACTGATACGGAATTGCCAGCCGTTGTTGCTCGTCATCAATCGGTACTGATGCGAACCCTTGGTGACTCTGACATGCGCCTTCAAATAAATAAAGTTCAGAATCTTCGCGTGGCCATACAAAAACTCAACGGACTTGTTATCCAGCCCGGGGAAACTTTTTCATTATGGCGAACTCTCGGCAAGCCAACCGAAAGAAAAGGATACACGAGCGGCATGCTCCTGGCCGGTGGTGATGTACGCGAAGGTGTGGGTGGTGGCTTATGCCAGCTCTCAAATTTTTTGCACTGGATTTTTCTACACACGGAAGCAACCATCACAGAACGACATCATCACTCGCTTGATGTTTTCCCTGATTCCGGCCGCGTACTCCCCTTTGCTTCTGGCGCAACAATCTTCTATAACTATTTGGATCTTCGCGTAAAGAATACGTCAAAGCATCCACTCCAAATCAAATTATGGTTGACTGATAAATATCTCAAGGGGCAGATTCGATCTAACGAGCCACAAGCTAAAAAGTTTCACATCGAAGAAAAGCACCATACGTTTGTTTTGCACAAACATACCTTTTACCGATTCAACGAAATTTGGCGCGAAACATACATTGAAGGGAAAAAGAAAAAAACTGAGTTCGTCGTAGAAAATCTTGCACCCGCTATATACAAAGTGACTCCCCAATATTTACGTGAGCACAACTACAAGCTTCTCAAAGTTAGCCGGCTCACCAACCCAGAACTCAAGAAATCAAAGAAACAGAAGATTCGGATAAAAACAAAAGCTGCGACCGCTGGCGCCGCCTAAAGAGCACGGTGAAAATTTATTTCTCAACTATCGTGACGTTCCATGCGCCCGTTGTTTCAATTCGGACGGTATAGTCACCGGGGATGACCGTGAAAAGCCGCGCAATGGTTGCTGTGGTCTGGCCTTGGGCCGTACCAAACGACATACTGGCGATGAGACGCGCGGAGTTCGACTCGCTCAGCTCAAGTTTTGCCTCAGTGTTTGCTGGTGCGGCAAGAATACCCGTGATCAACACGGCCTTGCCCTTGATTTTTACATTTTGAATCGTCTTGTTTCCAATTCCATTCGTAGAGAGATCAGTGTTCGGTGCCAGCTCCGAAACAGCCGAGTTCACTGCCGAATTTACGGCACCATGAACCGTATTGCTCACCGTATTTCCAACCTGCCCCTGCACTGCACTGGTTACGCTGTTCTTTACTTCACCTTTGATCCCATCAATATTCGTCACCTTTGATCCCAGGTGCGACAACGAAGTTTGAGCATGCTGCAAACCTTGTCGCACTCGAGGTAAACCAAAGCTCGCAAGACCCGTTCCTACTATCAACACAAACACCACGCATGCAATGGCAACCCACTGACCAATATTGCGGGGTCGCTTTTGTTGCGCTTTAAGAACTTTCCCTTTGATGTCCTGTATTTTTTTGTTTTCTTCGCTCATTCGTGAATAACATTTTCAACATTCATACAAGGCCATTGTATGAAGTTGTGGGCACGAAGTCAAAGAGGATACAAAAGTACGTCCGAAACCGCCGCGGGGTGCATTGGCCTCGGGGGTTGGGGTTGTTTGAATCGTGTAACGTGTAGCGAAGTTGTCTCCGTTGCTGATCAGCTCAGCAATAGTTGCTGCGAAGGCCCTTGATGCGAACCGAAGGTCCGATGCGGGCATCGCGGTCTGCGGCTCTGCGGGCAAGTCTCCGAGTGATTGATCGGCCTTCGGGCGTTGTGTCTTGCGACGAAACGCTGAAGAGTCGATTGCAGCCTCGCCTGCGAGGAGCGATGGTGATACCGATTACTTCGACAGCGAAGAGTCGGCCCGTGGCACGCTTTCGGAAAACGACCAAAAGGACGTTTGCCAATTTCTCAAACCTCCGTCTTGGAAGCCGCGCTTCCAAACCGAAAGAGGAAAATTCGTAATGAAAATAATAAAACTTTCGCCCGTACTGTCAAGCGAAAGTTTGAAAAGTTACAACAAATTAATAGTACGTTACATCCCAGTGATTACCTTCGTCGGCATACACATTCCCGGCTGGGTCTACATACTGGCGCGCGCCATCTTTGCTTCGCACGCCCTTGTACTTAAACGTATGTATGTATTTCGTAAGAGCACTGTTTGCAGCAAAGTCCACCTTGTAGCCCTTCATATGAGAGTATGTACCCTCCGCGTGCGCATATTCCGTGCCGCCATTAATCATCAGATTGCAAGATGCTCCACCATTAAACGCCTTGCACGCTTCATTTGTATTCGTAATTCCCGCAATAGTTGCATCGCGCATACCAGCAAGATTGGTACAACCCGAAACGCGTCCTGTGGTTTTCGGACAGGGGTCGTGGTTAATAGCAATGCCGTTATCTTTCATAATCTGTCGCGCAGCTTCTTCGGTAATGTTTCCAAGAGCCGTTTGATCAGGAGTTGCCGGCTTAGTTATTACAGGAGGTGGCGTTATCGATCCTCCCCCTTCATTGCTAATAGAAGTATCGATAACAGAGCAGTCGAGGTTAACAAAGTTTTCAATCTTGCTTCCGGTAATTCCAATTATGGCTGCATTCACAATGATAAATGTGAGCATGAGCAAGACAAGACCAATGATGGCATCCGTTACCGTTGAGCGAGCTTTTTCTATGCTCTCTTCACTGCCGCTGGTTGAACCAATGATATACAGAACGGCGCCATAGATGATGTAAATAACAATAATCGGGAAGATGATTACTTCCGCGGTATTGAAAGCACGTTGCAAAAGCGCAAAGACATCACACCACTTACAAGCTGCGCCTGAGCACGTTACAAGTTGCGGAGTTTCAGGAAAGGTACTTTCCTGAGCAAAGATCATTTGTGGTTTTGCAAGGAGTCCAAAAAAACCGATGGCAACAATGGCAGCCATCATGAGCAACTGTCGAATATTTTTGTATGTTTGTTTTTTAGGCATGGTATGAAAATTCGGGCGCTACGCAGAGTATTATAAAACGAAATGGCGATTTACGCCACGAAAGACCTCAAGCCCCTGGCGATGCATCGCGAGGGGCTCTATGGGGTTGCCTTCGGTCGAAATGACCGGAGGGTGTTGTTACAAATTTTCCGCCTTCTTCCTTCTGCTACTTGAAGAGCTTCCTCTCCGATCCGAGTAGATCGTAGTCAGCGAAGAAGCGGCCGGCGTCATGCAGACGAACGTTGACGATGTCGACAGGCTCCGCTTCATCGAACGCGAGCCGGGCGTCATCCACGAGCGCCTTGTAGCCACCGATGTGGCAGGCGTTCGGGCCCTTGATGCGCATCACCTCGGCTGCCTGCGCATCGAGAACACGAATCCGGTCTCGTTGCTCCGGACGAGCCCTCACCTGTGACCGAACCCACTCGAGAGAACGCAGACGCTCGAAGGGGTCAAGATCATGGCGGAGAACGGTTGAACACACGGCCCACACTTGCTGCCAGATGGCCGCGGGAAGAAATACACCGACGGAACCCAAGGCGATCATCCACAAGTCATCGCTCATGTCCCGTTCGAGCATGAGCCTGCGCCGAGCTTCATCCTCTCGACGTCTTGTCTCAAGCAGCTCACGAGCATTCCGACTCTCCCTCTCTCTTGCCGCCCTCAGAGCAGTACTTCGGCGCCTTTCTTCCAGTTCCAGAAGATACGTCCGAATCTCCGTCTCAGTGCGGTCAGGGTTTTTACAGAGAACCCCGAACCGTAGATCGTGAGCGAACATCGAAGCATCACCTTGGGCATCTTGTAGATGCCAAAGCATCCGCTTTCGAAGTTCTTGCACCCTCACGCCATAGTACACCAGAAAACCGAGCGCAAGGACCTGAAGAGAACACGAGATCCACAGCAAGCACTGTTGAATGCGAATTAACATCTGTTCGATCCGTGACTGCACGAAGAGTCCCAACTTCCACATCTCCGACTTCGAGCGCAGCGGCATCTTGTTATCCAAGAATGCCATCTCGAGCATCCAGGAGTTTTTGGCCGCGAACTGAATTCCTCTTGCGGGATAGTTCAAGCTGGACGCACCGTAGCCCATCACGGAAAACATACTGCGTCGCCACATAGTAGCGGGGTTGTACACATAAGCTTCCGTGAGCTCAGAGTTGCGCCACTCGGTAAAGGCGATTACCGCCTTTCCCTCGTCATCATCGACAGCGAAAAGCGTTGCATTGCCATTACCCCTGATCCGCTGAGCAAACAGCGTACAGGAATCCATCAATAGCCGATCTAAGTTCCACGCTACTTCGCCAGGACGAGTGACAGCGTAAATCCCCGGACATCTATCGAGAACTACTTCGGAGCCTACGAGGCGGGTCACGTGCCGTGACAGATCCTCGAGGCCCGCGGCCCGGACGGTGACTTGCTGAGCCAAGGACCACGCATTGTTTTTCATGACACTGAGCCCGAAGGCGGCAACCACTACTGCACTCCAGATCGCGATTCGGATTGCGGTGAATTTCATGGATATTCCCTCGTCCCGAAATCTCAAGAACCGCTGAGGTCTTGAGGAAAAGAGTTTGAAAGGTGCGCAGAAACAAGTTTTTCGGGACACGAGATGATTGCATATTTTTCGCTCAATGTCAATACTACGGCGCGTCAAGCACCTCGAGATGCAAGTTGATGATAACCAAAAAGGAATTACCACCTTCGACGGTAATTCCTTTTTGGTGCACTCGGAGGGATTCGAACCCCCTACCTTCTGGTCCGAAGCCAGACGCTCTATCCAGATGAGCTACGAGTGCGGATGTTTTGAAAGCACGGGGATTATAGAATAAGAAGTTAAAAAGATCAAGGAAGGCACAGTCTTGACAATTGCCGGTTTTTCGATTACGATACTTCGAATCGGCAATTCCGAGGCACAAAGAAACCACCTCGGATTGAATCTCATAGGAGACACCGATGACAACCGATCGCTTCTGGCCACTACGAGGACACGGAGAAGGATTCAACGACATCTTCGTGATGCCGGCGCCTCCGAGTTCCAACGCTCGAACTCCGGGCTTCCCGGGGATTCAGAATGGTCCTTCCGGGAAACAGCACTCGTGGATCGTGAGCCCGCCATTTAGGCAAAGCGAAGTCACGAACACCTGCGCCCCTCTCCCCCCGGAGGACGGCCCCAAGCCCGGGCCGGACCGGCGCTTCCTTAGCGGCTGATCCCCCAGACGACGACTCGTCGTCCCACCCGCCAACGTCCGCGGTATTACCGGGCCCCGATGCCTTGCCTTCGCACGTCGCGATGACAAAACAACGGGGCCCCTTTTTTTATTGTGATATAATATTGCCATGTATCAAAATATCGTTTACCTCTTGGCAGCAATTACGGCAGTTATTGAACTTGCCGTAAGTTTTGGAATTCTCTCTTTGCTACTTTCGAAATTTGGATTCAAGAAATTCAAAACCTGGCAGAAACTATTTCTCGTTATCCTTCCGAGCATCGTTGCGGTGTTCGTCACCTACTTTCTCCTCTCCACTCATTCTGCGCTTTTTGTAATTGGAGGATTTTTCTTCGTCTACTTTGTTACGTTCTGGCTGCTTTTGAATCGCTTCGAAAATACTTCGTTTGGAAAGGCCTTCAAAGTTGCCCTCGTTCAGATGATTATTATTTCCGTTTTGAGTTTTTTATTTTCATCCATAGCCTCAATGATGTTCACCACCGTTACCATCTCTGACAATTCGATGTCTGGCACATTGAATCCTGGCACACAAGTTCTTATTTACTATAACGTCAAAACTTTTCATCGAGGCGACATCGTTTTCATGAACGATCCCGATGGTACACAAATGATCCGAAGAATTATTGGCCTTCCCGGAGAAACCATTGAAATAAAAACTGGCGAGGTTCTTGCAAACGGATCACGGCTTACCCAAAATTATGTTCCTGCAACATTTTGTATGGAACCCGCCGAAGCTTCTGGCAAATCAGTGACAACGCTCTACGGTGAGCCGGTGTCATCAAGCAATTTTTCGAACAATGACCAAGTCTACTACCCCAACACCACACAGGCAGATTGCAACAAGCCATTCGTTTTAGATTCCGATGAATATTTTGTCTTGGCAGACAATCCAAGTACGGGCGTAGACTCAAGACAGTGTGGTGGAATCAAGTCGCATTTTGTCGATGTAAAGACGGGTTTCATAAGCGGGCTCGTTCTAGGAAAATCTGGCATACAAATCAATTTCTAGGTTGGCTCTCTTGAGCCAACGCTAAGACCCTTAGGTTGACAAAACCCAAATTTTTGCTATATTGAAACCAGAGGAATCCACGGATCCTCAAGGAATGTCACCCACACTAGGGAGACATACAAAGCGAGCCCTTTCACATCTAGGTTCAGAAAAGGTTAAAGAAGTACCTCATCCCCTCCGCGACATGACTCAGAATATTCTCCCTACACGGTTTACTTGCAACCCCCGAGTCCCCATGCGGACCAAGCTACTTCTCACTAACCCCCAAGAACGTTAGACTCTCGAGCTCTCAAAGAGAACTCGAACTGTATCACACGATACAAAGGAACACTCGCCTCTCTCGAACTTACCCCACAAGGTATACCGTCGAGACTCCTTCCTTTTATCTCAAATAGTTTCTACAACAGCAAGATGACAGCATCTTGGTTTATTTTATTTGGCTTACTCTTGACAAAATTCAAACATTGCCGCACCATCGGAGTTCCTGGGGTCAAGGAGTGTAGCTCAGATCGAGAGCGGGGAGTCTTCGGACTCTGCGGGCGAGGGTGCAGCCCCTCCACTCCTTCGACCCCAGGCTATCGGGCACGTAGCTCAGGGGGAGAGTGGCCGAACTTGTAGTCGGCTTGTCACGGGTTCGAATCCCGTCGTGTCCACCCCAGCCAGCGTTGTGATTCTCACATTACAACGCTGGTGTTTGATTTTATTCGCCCACACTCTCAAGCCGTTGATGAGAAATCGCTTTCAGCGCAGTCTGCGAAGTACTCTTGGAGAGAATGACGACATCAATAGGAATGTAACCATAGGTTGGGTCGCGGTAGAAGTGCCACTGCTCTTGAAACAGTGAGGTCTTTGACTTCGGCGCAAAGTATGTGGTTGTTTGCTGCAGCATGAGCGTTGGAACTGCCTTCGAAGACCCACCAGTATACGGCGACCAAGAAGTTTGATCGGTTATTACCACCTCGGTCTGATACTGAATAGATTGTTTTTGTGTCTCCTGTGTAACCGAACAATTTGAATGAGTCATAGTGTTTTGTACAAAAGGCACTGCCTGCCTCGTAATAGTTTGCCCCTTTACCATCGTGGTTTGGGCCCATAAATCCCCTTGCGGGAATATGGCGCGCGTTAATCCATTGGGGTCAACCGATGTATCGTAGAAGTTGTATGTGTCAGTGTAGAAAAGTTTGTCATCTTGAAATGCAAATACATCGTCAACGCGGGGGCACGTTTGAAGTGCTTCTCCAAGATTCGCATAATAATGGTGGACGGTAAAGTGTTTAGCGTCAGACCATGGTTCGACCCGCATAACTTCATACTTTTTTAACACCGCACCGCTCGTGGGATTGTAGTAGTTGAAGCGAAGATTCTTGTTGGGAGCAAAAGGAAAAAACGATGCCGCATCAACCGTATTGGAACACGGTGCCCATGTATGCATGAGAACCGTTAGGTCACGAAGGTTTACCACACCCGACGAATCAAGATCAGACTGAGATGTTGCAGTTCCCAAGTCTTCTCGAATAAGCGTATAATCAGACGAATCAACACAGCCGTCCGTGTTAACATCTGCGTTTCGATACGCCGCGTGCGAAAAGACAGGGAGCGCCAGGAGAAGTAACGCAAAAATTGATATTTTTGTTTTCATGAACATATTATAACAAATTATTGACAAGGATGGGTTTTTCTCGTAAACTCATCCCGTAGCCCAAGCATCCGAAATCTTAGGGCTGCCATAAACGAGGAGCGCAGGCAGTTTCTGCCAAGCACGCGTTTATGGAAAAGAGAAATACTTGTGCGAACACAGGAAGCGACCAACTTCGTTGGCCGCAGAGGCGAGAGCGCACGTAAGACATGGTGAGTCTAGCTCAATTGGTTAGAGCACTGGTTTGTGGAACCAGAGGTTATGGGTTCAATTCCCATGACTCACCCCAGATAAGAATCAAATTTGCTTTTGCCTCACTTCGTTGCTTAACGGTGAGGTTTTTGTTTAGTTCTAACCGATTGAACTCAACAAATAGCTTAGGGTAAGCTTTTTCAATGAGAACAAACCAGGAACTCTTTTCCAAAGCCAATTTTCTGTCCTTTACAAAAAAGTTCTCACCAAGCGCCGAAAAAATCTCTCGTTTAGCCTGCAAGTCTCCCAAAACAAAAGCCTTACGTGCGTATGTAGCAAAGTTGAAGGTTAGCTCAGTCAACTCGACCCACTTTTCTGCACGGTCTTCGGTTTGGCGAAGATTTTGTTGTAACTGCTTTATCTTAGACTTCAACTTCTCGCTTTCAGGACGAAAAGCATCTTCGTCTATCAAGCCTCTGTAGCACATACGTGTGAGGTTATCCAATTCTGCCTGCGTTGTTACAAGTGCCTTATGTTGAGTCTCATACACTTTTGTCCTATCCGTGATTTCCTTATCGTTGTCTCGCGCAAGAATTTCTAAAGCCCATTTTCGAAACTGTGGGTGTATGGTGTAGCGTTCCATCAGCATCTCGGCTTGCGTTTCCAAATCCTCAAGAGTCAAATATTTTGTTTGGTTGCAGACAATTCCCTTCTTTCTACGAGTGCAGTAGTAAAAAACAAACTTCTTGAGTTTTCCAGTCTTCTTAATAAGTTTAGTCTTTTCAATCGCAGTAAACGCAGAACCACAAACTGCACACCGCATGATACCCGTATATGCAAACGCGTGGATTTTTGGTCTCGGTCTCCCTTTTCTCCCAAGTAGCTCCTGAACTCGGTCAAACTCTTCCAATGTAATCATTGGCTTATGAGTACCTTGGGAAACCTTTCCACCCCACTTGAACTGTCCAGTGTAAAAGATATTTGAAAAAAGTTTGTACATAACACTAAGTGAAATTTCAACTCCTCCACTCTTCTTCCTCTTTACTGTACGAAAACCCCACTTTTTATTAGCAATTTCACGTATTTGGTTGGGGGTGAAATTACCAGTCAACATCATATCCCACATCTTGCGAACAAGGTCAAAACGGTCAGCGTCTTCGATGATTGTGTGTTCTATGCGATCGTTAAGATAGCCCATTGGCGCCAATCCTGGAAAAACTCCACGCTCGGTCTTGCCTAGCATACCGCGCATCGTATTTTTACGAAGGTTGATGATGAACTGGTTTGCTTCGCCCGTCTCAACGTTGAAGAGGATAACATTGTCATCAGGATGATACTCCCTATCAATCGTTTGGATTGCCTGGATAATACCCTGTTGTAGCATCCAGCTGATTCGTCCACTATCCACTGGGTTTCGTGTAAGGCGGTTAAGTTGCCAACAGAGTATTCCCTGTGCTTCGCCTTTTTCGATACGCTCAAGCATCTTGTTGAATACCGAACGACCGTTGGGAGTTTTTGCAGATTTCGATTCCTCAAGAACATCAATGATTTTGATACCCAGACGTTTAGCAAGCTCCATAAGCCGCTTTTGCTGGTCAGGAATCGATTGCACCTGTCTATCGTCATCCTCAGATGACTTTCGGGCATAGAGGAAGTATTCAATTTTTGAACTTTCGTGTGGCATATTTTGCTTTCTTAAAGGGACAGTCTGGTTGACCCAGTCGCTTACCCACATGGATGAGTTCCTGGCAGACTGCCCCTCCCAGAACAGGAATTATCAAAAAAGGTGGGTGTAATGAAAACTGGGTCAACGCAGCTATTATAGCGTGCTCAAAAGATATTTCCAAATCGTGCAATCATTCTTCGCCAGCTGTCATCCATTTTTTCTCTGAGTCGTAAATAACGTTTGTATTTTCTTGTAGGTAAACCATTGTAGTATTTGTATTTTACTTCCGCTAACGCTCTTTCAACATCAGGCTCTGTAACCGACCCTGGTCGCAGCCTTCCCCCTTGGAATTGTGCGTCGTAAGCAATCTCACCGCAATATCTGCAGCCGAAGTACTTACCGACTTGGAACAGTACACCTACACGACGTCCACATGGCTTTCCGTTATTGGCAATCGGGCAAATGAACCAATACCGCGTACCCCCAAAGTTGCACGGGGTGGTAACAAGCCTGACCTTATAACTGAAGTCCTCCTTCTCCCCCGACATTCCGTTTGTTTGAGTGTAATAGAGCCTTATGTGGTTGTCGTTGCCCTTCGTTGCCACAAAGAAGCCGATGCTGTTTTCGTGCCCGCCTAAGCCGTAGATCCATTTTATGCTTCCATGTACATATTCTCCTCCACGCGGAAGGTAACCATGCTTCTTAAGCCAGAAGATTCTCAGAGTGTTAGTTTGTTCTGCAATGTTCCTTGTCATTTTCTTTCTCCGCGGAGACCGAAATCATTAAGGTTTATGCCTGAAAACGTCCAGAATATCAGAGTGTTTTTACGAAACGAACCCATTTTTCACATCCCCTGAAACGTCGACGTCAACGGCGTGAGGTAGAGCAACATCCTTCCCCTTTCGTATAGCCTGCAACCTTTGCAGCTCGTGAAGAGCTTTGTAGATCCCCCTCTCAACACTGACCTCGTATCGAAGATATTTGTCATACTTGTCTCGATTACCAAACTCATAGCCCAGGGCACCACCGAGCGTTTTGTCGCTACCCCGAAATGGCGAGATTGAGGCGGTGTTTTTATCGTCCTCGATCATTTCACGTTCCACGCGCATCATTCGACGTAGGCGCCATGTATTGGCAACAATTCGGTCAACAAGTATGACCTCCAGCTCGGTTGCTGGCGCAAGCTCCGCCCTCATTCTTTTGCCAAGAGCAACTAGCTCCTCTTCCGATTCCTCACTAAGCAGAACCTCTTGGCTCAAAAGCCCATGCTTCAAAGCGTTGTGCTTGCTCACCGCTTTCCCTTCCTCTGTTTTTACGCCTCCCAATTTCGCATTCTCGCGGTTCGCTTGGAGTTGTTTTTCTGATATTTCAGTCATAGATTTCCTTTGGTTATACAGGGTCAATTTCCCTTTATTGATAATCAATCAAGCATTCCTGACAGTGTGCCTTGTTTTGGCTTGACGTACATTCCGCGCATATTCTTACACTCATCGCTCAAGAACCATTCAAAACTTTTGTTGAGGCATAAGACCTTCTCTGGTTCCCCAACATGACCACGATCTTCCTCGATTGTACATACCTCCAGAATCTTGAGGGTTTCCATCTCCTTGAGCGCAGTGGGCTTGGAGCATTGGAGCGACGTTTCAACCTCACTGGTTTTCATTCTGCCTTCATTCTCAAGAAGCTTCCTGAAAAGTTTTGCACGAATCGTGGGAGCACTATCAATCGCCAGTTCAATAACTGGACGCACGTCTGCTGCCGCTAAGCTGGTCCTTCCAGAGATCAAAGCGTGCCCCCTGGCAAGATTGTAAAGCAACTGGCTGACGCGATCGGGTTTTTCGACGACGGGCACGGTGTAACCAAATTCTTCGCCTTGTTCCCCATTATCTTTCCATAAGTTTACAACTCCTCTGAGCTTTGCAAGAAGTTTCGCACTACGAGCTACGATACGCTTCAATTCGTCACTGTCGCCCTCCTTATTCCATTCAATTCCTTCAGAGTGCTTGTGCCAAAGAGTATAAAGAAAATCTTTAGTCTTCTCTCGGCATTCCTTCTCTTTTTCTTTGTGAGCTGTGCTGGTCAGCTGGTTCACCAACTCGTCTTCGCTCTTCTCCCTGGAGTTCATACTCAGAAAAAAGAGGCGAGAACCGAGATTTCCCATCATCTTCCACACACGAGGGGGAATCGGAGTTGAGCCAGCAAGCACCATAAAAAGATACTCACCAACATACTGCCGTTGTCCATGAACACCAGTGTCTGTGTTGAGTCCCTCTCCGTCTAAAACTCGCGTGAGTAAGCCGAGACTCTCATTTAGGTCATCGTCTCGTTTGGAGAAAAGCGTTGCCAAGTCTCGTATTAGAAACATTTTATATCTCAGACGCGGCAGGAGGTCGATATCCTTGAGCTTCTCCTTTTTTACGTTCGTTGCATTCGATACGAAGGAGGCTGGGGTAAACTTATCACTCGCATATGTCAGACCTTCGATTTCTGCAAAAAAGTTGATCGCAATCGTTTTGCCAGCCGACGGGACATCTACAAAAACCAATGCGAATGGATTGGTGATGTCCTTGATAAGAATTTGTGCCAAAACAGACAGGCCCACTTCGCTTGCAAACAAAAGTTCTGGGAAGTTCAAGGTGATTGTTTTCTGCCATTCTTCAAAACTGACTTCTTGCTCTGGCGTTTTTACTTTCACTACACGAACAGTTTCCGTTTCATTTAGTTCCTTCTTCTGGTTCGCTTTTCGCACCTTGGGAAAGTATGCAGCAAGCTCGGGGGACTGGCCTTTTTTACCACATGCCTTACAAAGATAAGTTTTCTTTTCAGTGTCAATATGGAGCGCATTGTCCACCTTACAGTTTTCGAACATACACTTGATAACGAGGTAGCTCCCATCTTCACGATACGGAACACCACTGAGTTTAAGATACTTCTTCATGATAATTTCCTTTATGTTCATTGTTGAGTAATGTTTTGATTAATGCTGGCAATGATTCCTTTCTCCGACTTTGAATGAGATCATGCTCGTCTTGGGTCATGGACTTGTAAACGGAAGACACAAGATTCAGAAGTTTAATGCCCTGCTCATACGCGGCTTCCTTGGTTATTTCTTCACCAAACTCACGCAGGTAAAGCGCTTGAAATTTTGCGATGTCTTCCTCTGACAAGACCATGTTAGTCCGAGTAAAGCTTGTTTTTGATGGCTTTCAAATGGTCAAAGAACGACCGAGCTTTGACGCTTAGTTTATCCGAAAAGTATTTATTGGCCACACGTTCAATCCCAAGCTCTTTTTTGAACATGAAGAGAGCTTTCTTTGGATTGGCCTTATCAAGGGCAATGAGCTCAAACCCTTCACACAAGAGCGCTGCTGAAACCCCTATGTCATACGTTGTAAAAGTTTCGCCATGTGCGGCAAGATCTTCGTTGAAACGTTCTGGCTTTTTTATGGTCATAGTAATGTCTCCTTAGAAACAACACCCAAAACAAAATCGAGGCATTGTTTGCCCCGACTTTACCCCCTTAGAGGGAGTTGCTACACGGAAACATTACGGTTTTATTCTGGCCCAATGTGCATTCAATATGGGTTGAATATCATTCAAGTCAGTAGGCGGTAGCCAACATTTTTGACACTTTGGATTATATCTTTGTTTTTTGCTTTTTCTTCAGGCAGAATTCCCAAGCCTTCCTTGAGATTCCGAACCACAAACGAAAAAGTTCTCTTGGAACTTTTTGTAACTTTTTCCAGAATTTGTTCATATCTCACCAAGTTACCACTCGTCGTAACAAGCCTGACTAAAAAAAGAAATTCCTGGCTCTTAGGATTAAAATTGTGTTTTACTTCGTTCAGTTGCGCAAACCCAGTGAGCTGATTGACAGTAAGGTCTCCGCCCTGCACCTTTAGCATAACTTTGTTATCGTTAGCGACAGGATTCTCCTCGATCGTTTTGCCTTCATCCTTCTCAATGGGTTGGAAATCTGCGCTCATTTCTGCAGCACGTTCCTTAATCCTCTTTTCGGTTCGAGCCCAATCCTCCGCTTTTCGCTTTCTGTGCCGCGTTACAAGATTATCGATTGCACCAAACATGTCAAAAAGTTCTTTGCCAACTGGAAACTCGTTACTACCTGCACGTGACCAAGCTGAATTTATATCCCCAGTGAGTCGTAAAATATCGACTCTACCATTAGCGTCTCCCCACCAAACATCCATTTCGTCAACCATATAAAGATGTTCGGGTATACCATCGGGCAAAACAATTCCTCGAAAGTCGTCACGCTGCAAAATTTTCTCTAAATCATCACGCACAATAAGATAGACAGCGTTTAGCTCTTCATCAGTCAGAAGGATATACCCTCCACACGCTGCGCTTAGAATTTGATAAAGCTGCTCGACAAGCAGCTTAGCAAGAAAAAGTGCCTGTTCGTAAGAAAGGTCGCGTGCACTTGTTTTCTCAATTCCCAAGGCCTGTGTAGCAACCGTGACGCGTTTAATAAGTTGTGCATAATTCTCGCCCATGTTTTTTCTTATCTCTCCCTGGTCAAGTTGATGTTCGGTAATTTGCACCAAAAAATCATCAAGAAATTCAACTACTTCCTTGGAATACTTACTTCTGACTTCTAGATTCGCAGTTCTCAGAGACGTGAAGGGTCTTTTATATACCCTCCTAAGAGGCCAAAGATTGCCTTTCTCAATCACCAGTTCAAGCTCTTGAATTAGCTCAGAGTACAATCTTTCCAGTTCATTTTTATCAAGCTGGGAGTTATTTTCATAGGAATTAAAAATGGTGATTATCTGATTCCACAATATCCAGACCTTTGCAACATCTTCGGGTGACATAGTAGACCCTTTAGGCTTTTCCAGCATCTCAAGCGTCACCCATTTGCCATCTTCATCAAACTCAACATCTTTTACAAAACCCTCCTCTTGAAGCTTCTGAATTATGGACTGCTTTTCTGAACGCGTTATAAGTGTCCACTCTTCATTGTCTGGATGACCAAGCGCGTAGATCCCCATACGAAGAGACCCACTTGGGTGGGTGTAGGTTTCATCGCGTATTTCATTTCTGACAAACTCAACTTTTTCTTCTGGGTTCATTTCGAGTAATTGTAATAAGTGCTTTATCTATGCTCCAAAAACTTAAAAATGTCAACTAAGAAAGTGTTCTATCAGGCATCCTTCACTTTTTTGATGACATGTGTTATGGTTGAGCCACAATCACGTAGCCTAACCTTTGCGGTTTCCCGCAGAGCACGGCTCACAAAATCACAGTGAATAAAAATGGTTATCCAACCGTATATTCACTGTGTCAGTACCCGAAAGGGTACTGGAGGCCGAAAGGTCTCGCGGCTTGGGTAACCTTTTATATTACCCAACCGATACAATTACCCAATCATTTAATTAAGGGGAAGAGATGGTAAAAGAGTCACACGCACCTGCCGCTGGTCAAACAGTGGTAGTTGTAAAAGAGAAACGGTCTTTATTGACCAAAATTTTCGGGTTCGGATGTTTAGGAATCGTTGTAATCATAATTATCGTGGCGGTCGCCTCTTCGATGGGAGATGACAAGCCAACAAATGACTTCCCTGCCGCAACGAGCACGCCAACAACGAAATCAGAATATGCAGTGGGAGAAGAGGTAAAACAGGACAATATCGCTCTTACTGTAACCGATGTCCAGAGAAACTACCCTTCAGGAAACGAGTTTACCCAGCCTGAATCAGGTAAGGAGTTTGTTCGCGTAAATGTAAAACTTGTTAACAACTCGGGCTCGAGTCATTCGTACGGTACCTCTGATTTTAAGATGCAGGATTCAACAGGAAACAGACTCTACACTACGTTCGTTAGTGAGGTTCCTAATGAGCTCAGCGGTTTTGCAGAACTCGCTTCTGGTGGTTCTGTTGTGGGGAACATAGTTTTTCAGGTTCCAAGGGACGACAAGAATTTGAAGCTCGTCTTCAATCCTTCTTTTTGGGGTACTGAAGTTATCGTAAAACTCTAAAAGAACAGCGCTGAGTTACCCTACTGGTTCAACCAGTACCAATTCAGCGCTTCTTTTTGTTTTTTGAAAGTATCACCATGCTTCATTAGGCCAAGATATGATTGCAGTGTGGGGTTCTCGGGTTTCTCCTGAATCTTTCGCATCATACGTTTTTTGGTGGTAGTTCGCAGAACACGATGATATGGGAAATGCACGAAGCCAAGAAAGTCGATACCCGAAGCCAGGGTTTTAAGCTTAATCTTGTCGGGATGGACAGAGAGTTTCAGTTTAATTTCAAGAAAGTTTTGAACGGACGGAAGTATCGAAAGAAGTTCTTCCTTAGTTTGCGAGAGAAAAATAAAGTCGTCGGCATAGCGAATGTAATACTTGTTTTGTAGTTCATGTTTCACGAATTGGTCAAGTTCGTTCATGTAAACATTGGCAAAAAGTTGTGATGTTATGTTGCCAAGCGGAAGACCTTTCCTTGAACTCCCAGAATCAAAACTTTCAAGAACCCTTTCAATAAGCCCTAATACTTCTGTGTCTGAAATTCGCTTGGTAAGCGACTGCAAAAGTATGGCTTGGTCAATGTTTGCGAAAAACTTCTTGATGTCACACTTCAAAACCCACGCTGTCCTTGTATTGTTTTCTGTTACTTTGAGGGAAAATCTCTCGAACCGTTCCATAGCTACATGAGTTCCTTTTTCCTTACGGCAAGAGTAAGAATCGGCAATAAACGTGGCGTCAAAGATAGGATAAAGAACACGGTAAATGGCTCGGTGCAATACCCTATCCCTCACAGTAGCCTTGTGAATGTGTCTCGGCTTTGGGTCGGTAATATGGAAAGCGTAGTACTCTTCGTGCTTGTAACTTTTATCTTTTAGGTCATTATGAAGCTGTATGATATTATCCATCAGCGCAAAGGAGAAGGCCTGTACATCAGGTTTGCTCTTCTTGCCAAGCGTAAATTCTTCCCAGGAGGCCAGGAGGTTTTCAAGTGAAATTATCTCAAGGAAAAGGTTATGAAAAGTTTTCATGGAAACTCAGGGGAATCAGAGAGAGAGAGAGAGAGAGAGAGAGAGAGAGAGAGAGAGAGAGAGAGAGAGAGAG
>CAYMIK010000002.1:0-101137 GCA_964390745.1 uncultured Candidatus Saccharibacteria bacterium | reverse complement strand
CCATTTGCTGGAAACTTTATTGGCAATACGTGGATATTTGATCCAAGTGAATATGCCGAACATACCAATAATGGCGAGATGTATGTGGTTGTCTATTACCGACGCCAAGTTTGGTATCACTACGCATCGGTCATAGCTGGACTGACAATGCTGGGTCTGCTAGGCGCTATTTCGTACCAAGAGATAACCAGAATGCGTAAAAAAGAGAAGTGGGACACATCGTACGGAGAGGCTACTCAGTCAAAGCTTGAAGAGCTCCTCACTCCAAACGAGGTACGCAAATAATGAACGAGTTTCGCAAAAAGCTTACACAACCTCACGTTTTGGTGGCGCTGGGTATTGCTTTTGTGATGTCGTTTTTTCTGATTGGCAAGGGGATCTGGCTGGTACAAGACAACATGTACAATGCTAAAACAGTTGGTGAGGCCTTACTACAACTCAAGCGTTTCTTCTCCGTCTCTGCCCTTACGGATAATTTTCAGTCGTTCTTTGGGTACGATGCGGGCTACGTAAACATTTCTCGGATTACCTACGCTGCATATCTTGGCTTGATTGTGCTTTTTCGAAGTGCGGGCTTGGCTCAGTACATTTTTATCTTTGCGTATGTCATTGTTGCGTACTTGGTGAACTACCACTTTATTGTGGCGCTGAGTAAGAATAAGGTGGGCGCAATACTTGGCGCCCTCGTGTTTGTCTCCGCGCAGTTTACTGACTTCTTCTTACTGCTTCCGGGCTTCATTTATTCCAGCATTGCGCTGCAAATTATCTTGCTCGGATTCTTTGGTGTACTTCGCTCAGAAAAGGGGATTCGCTTCAAATATGTCGTGATGATTATTTTTGGAACCTACGTTCTTACGAGCTACTCACGCACCTTCCTTATTTCTGTGCTGGCACTCGTAGTTATTGCTCTTGTGTACGCACGAGAGCTTTGGAGTAAGCGACGTGTGCTCGTGAAGGTCTTGAGTCTCGTGTTTCTTGGAACATTCCCCTTGATTTTGGCCTACGGAAAGCATTTTTTGTCTTCATATGCAAGCACCTTTGGTTTTTACCAGGCGCACTATGGCTCTGCTTTTGGGGCTCAAAGTTATGCCTATCATGTTGGGAAGTCATTTGTTGATGCCTTTGTTCTCTCACCCGCATACTCCACGTTTACGACGATGCATGCCACTTGGTACCAGGCACTGTACGCTACGGTAAGCTTGGCTTTGGCTGGAACAGTTATTGTTGTGTGTTCGAGGATACGTGGGAAATCAAAACTTGTGGCCCTGCTTCTTGGGTCGTACGTTTTTTCTCTTGCGCTCATTGCGAGTGCAAAGTTTCTGCCGCAGAGTATTTTTATTTCACTTACGTATCACTGGCTCCCATTTTTAGCCAACGAAACATCGCACTTTAAGCTTATGCCGCTTCTGATGAGTTCCATTGCTATTGGTTTTCTGCCCGCAGTATTTCAGAAAAAGATGCACAAAAATATTTTTGTTGGCATCGTGCTTCTCTTCTGTGTGGTGTCACTTGTGCCGTTTGTGAAGCAAAACTCCAAGCTTACAAAGTTTCAGTGGAATGCGATGCCCCAGGAATATCGTGAAACATTTTATAATGGCGGTGCTTTGGAATCGGCTATTATTTTGCCTTCTGCCAAGGTGGACAACGAGGACCCATTTGGCCTGGCGTTTCCGTGGGCTCCGTATCCTTATGAATTCAGCCAAAGTGAACGATACATTCCTCTGATGAGTTCCAATAGCCGGCTCGTGAATCCTACTCAGGCAGAACTGTATGACGCGATCATGAACAATGCGCCTCAAAAACAAAGCGAAATCTTTGATCTTCAAAATATTTTCGTTTTCAAGGATGTTCAAAACGCACCCGATGGCACCTATGATTACTTTCAGTGGCCAAAAGATTATGTAAAACTCTCAAAAGATTATTACGAAGCCCTCAAGGCCAACTCAGACTTTGTAGCTGTTCAGGACAATGAGCACTTTGCGCAATTTGCCTTCAAGGATGCTGCAAATTCCTCATTTATGCTCTACTCGCCCAAGAGCATGCGTGTTGCCTCCATTCAAAGTGCCTTTACAACGCCCCTTGCAACGGACGGCTCTGCTCCAGATCTCTACCTTGCGCCATTTACGGTTCAGAACGACATACAAGAAAAAATTGCTGGAGCGATCCAGGCAAAGGTCAGCTTTAAGGCGCCAAAAAATCTTTCCAGTGTGTACTACGTGAAAGCAGAGGTGGAATCACGCTCGCAAGATTTAGTTTTGCAGCTCAATAAAACCTTCTGGCCAAACTACCAACTCGTGCGCATTTCGGAGAAAAAATATAACGCTGTTTCTTGCGCCAACCAAACCAAGAATTTCCAGAAGACAAACAACGCCTCGTGTGAATACGGTGATGGAATGTTTGGATTTTCAGGTGCCTCACTTCTTTTTGCCAAACCCGTCAAAAACGCGACGCACTTGGCAGGAAATTACATCGGAAACACCTGGGTGATACCAACTTCGACAAGCGATTCAGAAAAGACCCAGACCCTGTATTTTGCTCTTGTAAATAAAGATCAAAGCGCGTATACTATAGCTAACTTTGCTGGCTGTGTGGCCATTCTTGTCTTAGTTATTTTTGCTATTTTGCAAGAACGAAAGCTAAAAAATGTCTGATACTCAACCACTGGTAAGTTTCGTCATTCCAAATCATAATGAAGAACGGTACATTGCTGCCGCTCTTGAGAGCATTTTGGCCCAAACGTACACAAATTTTGAGTGTATTGTTGTTGACGATGGAAGCTCTGATAAGTCACCGGAGATTTTAAAAGAGTATGCGGCACGAGACTCACGCATAAAAATTCTTACGAACGAAAAAAACCTGCGAATTTGCAAAACCTTGAATAGGGGAATTGAGGCTGCGCGTGGAAAATACATCGTTCGCATGGATGGTGATGACATCTGCTATCCCACAAGACTTGAACGCCAAGTTCAATTTATGGAGGATCCTCAGAACAAAAATGTTGGAGTATGCGGAAGCTATGTAGACATTATCGACAAAAACGGTGACGTTATTGGTGCGAAACAGTTTCCGACGGCCGATCTTGAGATACGAAAAGCATTCTGGTTCCGCAACCCGTTGCAGCACAGCACTACAATTATTCGAAAAGAGTGTTTCGATACGTTTGGCATGTACGATGACAACTTCGTGTACGTAGAAGACCTTGAACTCTGGATGCGATTTGGCCAGAAGTTTGAACTCCGAAATATTCCCGAACGTCTCGTTCAGTATCGCTTGCATGGCGAGAATGCGGTTATTGTGCACCAAAAGCCCATGATTCGAAATATCCTGAAGCTTCGTTCAAAAACCGCCAAAAACTATGGTTACAAGATGAATTCCGCTGCACGAGTTTCGTTTATGGCGGTATTAATTGCCTACATTTTGCCACCATCGTTTGTTTTGAAAATCTTTACTTGGCTGAGTAGATCCGACGAGGGTCTTTCGCACTGATCCGTTTATTCCACGATTCATGAAACATTCCAAAACACAACAGACACGACGCGAGCGAATACTTTCCTTGGTAACCAATCCGTGGGTGGGTGCTCTTGTTGTTGCGCTTGCTTTTACGCTCTTTTTGTGGGAAAAAGGCATTTGGTTGTACCAAGATGATATCTACCTTGCGAAAAACGTTACGGAAGCGTGGCAGCACCTTGGGCGTTTGGTCTCATCGTTGCAAATTGCCGACTACTACAGCACCTACTGGGGATTCGAGAGTACGTACTTTAACATTGGAAGAATTCTTGCGTATCCGTTGTATCTAAGCTTGATTCTTATTTTCCGAAGCGGTGGCATAGCACAGCTCATCTACTTCATGGTCTTTTTTGTAGTCTCGTTTAGGGTAATGTATTCGTTTTCGGGAGTCTTTGCCAAATCGGCGATTGGCCAAACCTTAGCTGCGTTCTTTTTTGTTTCAACACAGTTCTTTTTGTACTACATAACGCTTCCGGGTTTCGCCTTTGCGATTTTAGGATTTCCACTTTTTGCAATCAGCATGAAGTACTTTTTTGAACACAAGGTTCGCCTTGTGTCGGTGCTGGGCGTCAGTGTCTCGTTGTACTGGATCTTTTCCTACCAACGGCTCTTTATCATCTATGCATTTTTTGCCTTTATCTTTTCGCTCTACCTTGTTATTCCGCGGTTTCGAGAATGGAAAAAACTGCTCCTCCTTGTTGCGATTGCCTTTGCAACGTCGCTTCCAATGGTTGTGAGCTTTTTGGCTACGTACCAAGACATCATCTTTGGCAGAAGCTTTAACAACTATCAGATTTATTATCAAGATAACTACGGTCCACAAAGCTACGAAAATCATCTCGAACGAACACTTTTTCAAATTTTTCATTTCCGTGCACCTTCGCTCTCATTTCTTGATGTAAGCAGATCTTCGTACAACTTCGTTCTCATGGCACTTGGGCTCATTCTTATTGTTTTCGCCCTGTATCTTTTTGTGAAGAAAAAGCAAAAGACACTTATTGATTATGCCCTTTTTGTTTTGATTGTTGGGGGCCTCTCGCTGTCAGGTGTTGCACACTTTGTCTCCCAAGACACCTTTATCTATCTGACCTATACCGCTTTGCCATTCTTGGCAAACGAAACCTCCTTCGCGAAAGTATTCGCTCTGATCGCATTTGTTGTTGCTGTCCCGCTTTGCATGAAGATGGCAACGCGCAAGCAAAAGATACTCTTTGCAGGTATCATGCTTTTGTATTCAGGGCTTTCTATTTATCCGTTGTTTCGATTCACGGTGAAGCAGTCGCAGATTGACATGAGCAAGGTGCCAAGTGATATTCAGGAGACATTCTACGATCAAACAGGCTTTGAACCGCTGTTGTATTACCCCAACTCATCCGCGCCGTTTAAAGATGCTTACGGCCTCTACTTTTCGTGGGCTCCAACGCCTTTTGAGATAAGTCAAAATCCAAAATATCGCCTCCTCATGTCACAAAATATTCGTTTGGTAAACGTGCCAAAGGCAAACGTAGCCGCGAATATCATGAAAAACCCAGAGAGCAACAATGCGCGATACTTTGGAGCAAAAGACGTATTTGTTTTTAAAGATATTCGTGATGTAACTGGCGCTCGATTTGATTACTTCCAAAATGATAAAGACTATGTTGCCTCTAGAGATTTTTATGCCAAAAAACTGCTCAAGAGCGGGAACTTTGATGTCGAGCGCTCTGAATCCTTTGACCGGTATGTTCGAAAAGACTCCCGCAATGCAGACTACTTCTTGTACTCGCCAAGCAGTATCTTGCAAACGCACATCAGTACATTTTTTGACGAAGAAGCAGAGATTTCTGATCTCAAGCCACTCATCTTGGGCTATGACAATCTTGTACGGCCTCAAAATATTTTCCAAGGCTCTGATGTTGTCGCGCAAAACACAGACGTTCACATCGACTACAAGTTTTCTGCCAATAATCGCGGTGTGATATACGCAAAAATTTCCGGGCTGAACCCAAGCTCGCCATTCTTACTTCAATTGAATCAAGTATATCACCCACAGTGGAGATTGAGTGCTATCGATGAAAAAGATTTTAACGAAGTAACCTGTGATGGCAAAGAAACATTCACAGACACAGAAAATTCACAATGCAACTACCAGACAAATCCACTCGATGTTTCGAGTTTCAAGCTTCTTGCCAACAAACAAATTTGGGGAAAGCATTTTGAGGGGAACGTTATTGGAAACTCATGGCTGATTTCTTCGGGTGAAATCAAAGATCAGGCAAAAGATGGCGTGGTGTATGTAGCTGTCTATTACCGAAGACAGGAGTGGGTGCAACTTTCTGTGGTGCTTTCTGGCTCTGCACTTATTTTACTTGTCTTGGGCGTAGCTGCTCAAGAGCTGTATCGATTGAAATCAAAAAAAGTTCCCGCTTGATAGTCAAACATACTACGCGTGGACGTATGTTGCGCTTTTTTGTTATACTTCAAGGGTATTTATACGAGAAAATATGAAGAAAAAAGCACTTCTGGGCTTTGTTGCTATTGCTACTGCCATGGTCTTTGTGGCCGCAGGGTGTGGAAATGATACCGCCAGCGAGACAACATCGACCTCTTCGACATCAACGTCAACACAAGAAGCAACAAGTACTGCTTCGGTGAACATTCAAAGTCTCGCATTTTCTCCCGCAAGTACGGCCGTAAAAGCGGGTGGCACTGTAACGTTCACGAATAATGATTCTACATCACACACCGCAACAGCTGACGATGGATCGTTTGATACGGGCACGCTTGCGCCTGGCCAAAGCAAAAGTGTTACGGTGACAAAAGTAGGAAGCGTGAGTTTTCACTGTAACTTCCATTCATCCATGACGGGAACGATTAACGTTCAATAACTCAAAGGGATTTATGCCAATTATCGGTGCACATGTTTCAGCGGCGGGTGGTGTTTCAAATGCCGTTTCGCGCGGTCTCAATATTGGCGCCTCGGCCATCATGTTCTTTGGCGCGAGTCCAAGACAGTTTGCGGTTAATCTGCCACCCAAAGATGAAATAGAAAAGTTCAAGAAAGACTTTAAAGCGAGTGGTTTGAAAGCCGCCTTTATGCATGGTCCATATATCGCAAATATTACAAGTGCGAAACCAAATTCGCGTGCTGTTGCTGCCGGAATTCTTGCGAAACACTATGAAATTGCTGATGCCCTTGGTATAGATGGGCTGATTTTTCACGTTGGGTCTCCCGGAAAAGATGGTGATCGCGAAGAGGCTATAAAGTTTGCCATCGAAGGTATTAAAAAAATTCTTGCCAAAGTTGATACGAAGGTTTCACTCATCATGGAAAGCGCTTCGGGCGGTGCGAAGATTGGATCCCAGCCAGAAGATATGGGAAAGATTATGAAATCGGTGAAGTCTCCACGATTAAAACTCTGCATTGACACGGCACATTCGTTTGAAGCTGGGCTGCTTGAATATACGGCAAAAGGCGTGAAGTCATTTTTTGACACATGGGAAAAGGCAGCCGGAAAGGGAAGTGTTGTCTGCTTACACGCGAACGATTCCATGAGTGAATTTGCTTCACTCTACGACCGACACGAAAACATCGGAAAGGGACATATTGGCTTGCAAGGATTTGTGCAATTAGCAAAAGATCCGCGAGTGAAAAACTTGCCATGGCTTTTAGAAGTTCCAGGATATGACGACAAGGGACCCGACAAAAAGAATGTTGACATTTTACGAAAAACGGTAAAAGGGAAGTAAAAATGCCGGCAGAGCTCCTGGACCAGGTAAATGAAAAAGATGAAATTATTGGTGTTATGACGCGCCACGATGCACATACGAAGTTTCTGTTGCATCGAGTCGAGAGCACCTGGTTTTATAATGACAAACAGGAAGTGCTGTTGCAAAAGCGAAGCATGAAGAAAGATATGTTTCCGGGGGTGCTTAGTATTTCTGCGAGCGGCCATGTTGATCACGGTCAGACACGAGAAGAGGCTGCGATTCGTGAGATTTTTGAAGAAACCGGCTTAAAAATTCGCTACGAAGACCTCACGTTTCTTGAACGAAAGATTGTTGCAAAGCCACCGTTGGCCCATTTTCCTACTCTCTATGCATACAAGTTCAACGGGAACGTAGATGACTTGAAATTCGACAAGGAAGAAGTTGAGAGTTTTGTGTGGGTGCCGGTTTTGGATCTTTACAACGTTCATGCCAGACTTCGTGACAACTTTCATCCATTTATCACCTCGCCGGAGCATCTGAGCGTCTACGTGAAGCTTTTAAAACTCATGGGTATTAAAGCAAAGGAATCTGACTTTATTAACGGAGCAAAGGAGCTTGCATGATGGAAGAAATCTTTGATGTGGTGAATGAAAATGATGAAGTGATTGGCAGAGCCACACGAAAAGAGGTGCACGAAAAGGGTTTACCTCATCGCGCGGTTGTGCTCTTTTTTGTGAAGGGTGAGAATCTCATTCTTCAACGCAGGTCGCAACGTGTTGCGGCTTCAAAGGGTGCGCTAGGCGTAAGTGTTGGTGGACACGTCTTGCAGGGCGAGGATTACATCGACGCACTTATTCGAGAGTGTAAAGAAGAAACAGGTTTAGCGATTCAAGCCCAAAACCTCAGAGAACTCGGAAGATTCTACAGCAACCACCGTGGTGCATATGGAGATGTAGATCACCTGGCGTTTCACAAGATCTATGTTCACGAATTCAACGGTGAAATCAATCAACTTATGCCAGACAAAGAAGAGGTTATCGCTTACGAAGAGGTCCCTGTAGCGAAAGTATTTTCCCCGGATTTCGAAAATGAAAAATACTCCCTGGCGCTCACAGATGAGCAGTTGGTTCGTGCACTCAAAAAGTATTACGAGGAAAAAAATGTCTGATGAGCTTGTTGATATCGTGGACGAGAAAGATCGGGTTATAGGCAAGATCGATAGGGCCACGGCACATGAAAAGCAAATACATCATCGACTTGTGGAAGTTTGGTTCTTTAATTCCCGAGGGCAGATTCTCGTACAAAAAAGATCACAACAAAAGAAAATTCTTCCTGGGCTTCGTGAGTGGACCGTTAGTGGGCATGTTGATGCCGGAGAAACATACGAATCCGCTCTTATAAGAGAAACGCGTGAAGAAACAGGAGTTGAAACTTCCCAGGAAGATTTCATAGACCTCGGTGTTTTTATTCCGAACCTAGAAAGGGATGGCAAAAGAATAACTCATGTACGAAGAGTTTTCGGATACAGATATGAGGGCGCGATTGAAAGTTTAAAGTTTGATTCCACGGAGGTAGATTCTTTTGAGTGGTGGGACATTGATAAGCTTTTGGAGCGAATATCTGAACACGATAGTGGTTTTTTTGAATTTCTTTGGCATCCCTTCTCGATAAATGTACTTCGTAACATAAAGAGGCTTCATCATGACTGAAGAACTCGTTGACATTGTCAACTTGAAGGACGAGATTATTGGCAGTGAGCCGATTCTCACTGCACATAAACTTGGCCGCCTTCACAGACTCGTAGAAGTCTGGTTTTACAATAAGAAGGGTGAGGTGCTTCTCCAGCAGCGTCATCGCCTCGGGCCAGAAAAGCCGCAACTTCTTGACTTTACGGTTGGCGGGCATGTCACTTCTGGTCAAACGTACGAAGATGCACTTTTCCAGGAAATGCGAGAGGAAAGTGGAGTGGAGGCAGCGTTGGAAAGTTTTGAATTCCTGACGTGGTATGTTCCCGAGAAAGAAGACGCCAACGACCTGTTTATTCACACACGAAAAATATGGGCATATTATTTTGATGGTAATATCTCGGATTTGCGCTTTGACCCCAAAGAACTCGTAGGATTTGAGTGGAGAGACATCTCTTTGCTCATTCGGGACATGAAAACCTCCCCAGAAAACTTTGTGCCTTTCCTTCCAGCCCCCACCTCCGTGGAGTTGTTGTTGCGAATTGTAGAATTAGCCAAAAAGAGGGCGTAATCTCTTTTTTGCTTTGACTCTCACAGTCCCTGGCTCTACAATGCTTTATATAGAAAGATAAAAAGGTATGGCTCGATGTTTAGTTCTCGGAGCCAACGGCTTTATTGGAAGTCATCTCGTTGACGCCCTGATTCAACAAAATCACTTTGTACGATGTTTTGATCGGTACACAAATCCGAGCGTTATTTGGGCTGACCAAAATAATTCGCACATCGAGATTTTTGATGGCGATTTTGCCTCGCCACAAAGCATTGAAGCAGCTCTCGATTCTATTGATTATGTGTTTCATTTTATTTCTACCACAAACCCTTTTAGTTCTGAAAAAAATCCCAAGATTGATCTCACGACGAATATACCTTTCAGCATTGAACTTTTTGAGTTGTGCGCAAAAAAGAATATCAAGCGCATAATATTCCCTTCAACCAGTGCGATATATGGTGATCACGCAGGACAAGAGCTCTTTAGGGAAGATGATTGCCCCTTGCCCGTTTCTCCATACGCTATCGGAAAGCTTGCCATTGAAAGCTACCTGAGATTTTATAACAAGAAGATCGACCTTCCGTACCTTGTTTTGAGAATAGCGAATCCCTTTGGGCCAAGGCAGAACCCGCAATCAAATCAGGGTGTCATTGCCACATTTTTACATGCAGCAGCACAAAGTGAGCCTATTACAATTTATGGCGATGGAAGTATGGTTCGAGACTATCTGTACATTGAAGACCTTGCGGAAATGATAGTCGGGCTATTTCAAAAAGAAACAAAATACTCTGTCTACAATCTTGGTTCAGGAGTGGGGCAGAGTATACAGGAAATAGCAGCAACCGTTGAAAAGGTGACGGGGCATCCGCTCGCAAAAAAGTTTATCGAGGCTCCGGCTTCGTTCGTAAAGAAGGTTGTTCTTGATACTTCGCGCCTCACCTCGGAGTTTGAGGTGGCGCCAAAAACATCTCTTGAAGATGGCATACGAAAAACATGGGAATACATTCAAAATGTTCCTGGGAAGCAGCCACAGCGAACTTGATTTTTCACCGTATTTCCACTACGCTACGGCGAGCCGAGAATAAAATCTATGGCTACGTTCGAAATTTGAAAGAAGCCAAGACTCGCAACAAGAATATGCGAATTATTGTAACGGGTTGTTTGGTGGAAACAGCGGCGGAGATACGTTTTATTGATGAAGTGCCGCATGAAGTAAAAGTTCAGCGCTTTCACTTTCTCGATGATATGATCAATCAAGCACATAAAGATATTCACGTGAGGGTAGGATGAAGCTCAAAGTAGGCGATAAGGCTCCCGGTTTCGAGCTTTGTGATCAGAATAACAAGGCTCAAAAACTTTCCCACTTCAAAGGCAAATGGGTTTTGCTGTATTTTTATCCCAAAGACGACACGCAAGTTTGCACCATAGAAGCACAAATGATGACGGTAAACAAAAAAGCCTTTGCTGCCCTCAATGCAGAAATTTTGGGCGTAAGCGCTGACACGGTTGAAAGTCACAAGAAGTTTGCAACAAAGCATGGAACAAATTTTCCTCTGCTCGCTGATGTGGATAAAAAAGTGATCAACGCGTATGGTGTCTGGCAACAAAAATCGATGTTCGGCAACAAGTTTATGGGTATTAAGCGCATGTCGTATCTCATTGATCCCAAAGGTAAAATAGCCACAATATACGAGTCGGTACAGGCAAGGAAGCACGCGACACAAGTGATAAAGGAGCTCAAAGAAAAAACAGCGGCATAACCGCTGTTTTTCGTTTCGAGTGATTCGCCAAACGCTAGTCCTTCAGCTTGTATCCTGTTCGGAACAACTGCCATGCGATGGCGGTGAAGACCACCAAGAAGGCCATGATAACTCCAAGGCTGTACCAAGGATTTACCGAACTTGTTCCAAAGAATCCATATCGCAAACCATCAATCATGTAAAACACTGGGTTGAAGTGCGAAATGGTTTTGAGTGCTGGAGGAAGCATGTTTACAGAGTAGAACACGCCGCCCAAGAAGCTCAAAGGAGTAATGGCAAAGATTGGGATCAAGTTTACGCTGTTGAAGTCTTTTGATGTAAGCCCAACAATAATTCCACCAACCGCAAAGGTGAGTGAAACGAGCAGCAAAAAGATGATCACGATGCCAATGTTGTAAACGGGAATGCTCGTGAAGATGAGAGCAATAATCCAAATGATTATGCCGGTTAGAACTGCACGGAAGATGGAAGCAATGGTGTACGCCGAAACAAGTTCGAAATACGAAATGGGCGAAGCCAAAATTTCCTTAATGGTTCCCTGGAATCTAGCCATGTACAGCGTGAACGAAGAGTTCGAAAACGCATTCATGAGCACGTTCATCATAATAAGTCCTGGAACGATGAACTGAATGTAAGGAATTCCATCAATCGTATTGATGCGGTTTCCTAACGCAGATCCAAAGACGAGGAAGTATAACGAAGCAGACACGACCGGCGAAACAATGGTTTGCCAAATGACGCGAACAATTCTTCGAATTTCCTGAACCAAAATGGTCCAAAAGGGGATAAAGTTAAATTTCATTTTTTCCTCGCAATATTCAAGAAGATTTCTTCCAGCTTGGTTTCTTCCGTATCAATTTCTTGAATCTGAATGTTCGATCCAGCAAGCGCTGTCAAGACATCGTGGATCTTTCCATTTCCAGCTTTGTAGGTGTATTCAAGGCTTGTTTTGTCTTGAGAAAGCTTGATGTCGAGATGAGAAAGCGAAGAAGGAACTTCGTTTACGGCTTGTGACAATCGCATGATCATTTTCTTTTGCCCCAAGGTTTCCATAAGCTTGTCCTTTTCTTCCACTACTTTCAGTTCGCCACCAGCAATAATACCAATGCGGTCAGCCATTTCTTCTGCTTCTTCAATATAGTGCGTGGTGAGAATGATCGTTACGCCTTCTTTTTGGAGTTTACGAACGTAGTCCCACATGCCTTGGCGCAAATTCACGTCAACGCCGGCGGTTGGTTCGTCCAAAAACAAAATCCTTGGTTCATGAACAAGTGCCTTGGCAATCAAAAGGCGTCGCATCATACCACCAGAAAGTTGCATGGCCATCTTGTCTTTGTGTTCCCAAAGTTCCAGTGCTTTTAAAACTTCTTCCACCTTCTTTTCGTCTTTCTTGAGGCCAAAGTAACCTCGAGAGAATCGAACGGCATCGATAACCTTCATGAAGATATCGAGCTTAATTTCTTGTGGAACGAGTCCAATCTGTTTTCGCGTAAAGCGATAATCTTTTACGATATCCTTGCCCATCACGGTTACGGTACCACCGGTTTTATTAACAATGCCACAAATGATTCCAATCATCGTGGTTTTTCCGGCGCCGTTTTCACCGAGAAGCGCAAAGATTTCACCTTCTCGAATATCCAAGTTCACGTCCTTTAAAGCATGGACGCCGTTTTGGTATGTCTTCGAAAGAGATCTTATTTCTATTGCGTTTTTCATAGTTAGCACATTATAGGCGAGAGTGCCAGTTTTGGCAAGCAGAATCTTTTCGGCTCCCTTGAGGCTAAGATTATCGCTACATAGAGCGGTTTTGAAGACTGTTGAAGGGGGTGGTAGTCGCAACCGCGACAGCAGTGCGGTCCCGAATCTGGGATCGTGAAAGGGGCTTCTCTTCGGAGTGCCCCTTTTAAAGTTCCCAAAATCGTATTTTGTGCTATACTTTTCCTGTCTAAAATAAAGAAACAAATGGTACAAGATTCATCAAATCTCCAAAGCACTCAAGTTGACCAAGCCGGTCAAATGAATGGGTCGCCAAAAAAGAGTAAGCTTCTTATTGTTTTGATTGTCGTTCTAGCTGTTGCGCTCATTGCGCTCGGCATTGCCTGGTTTTTCTTGAGCAATCGTCAGGACGAAGAAGATGCAACGGTGAAACTCAATACCCTCAATACGGTAAACTCGGTTGCAAATACGAGCAATACAACTTCAAATACCACAAATACAACGAACACGGTTACAACTCCAACAGTACCAAGTACGGTGACCACACAAACCGTTAAAGGCGTTTCTCTCTACTTCCAAAAAGATTGGAATACTGCCACCATCGAAAATACCACGGAAGCGTATAATGCTGATTCTCCAATTGCAACAACATATGATGGTGCAACCATAAAGTTCAACGCTCTGACGGGAAATGATTGGGTATCTGGATTTATTGGCAGCACGAAGAGCTTGGCCAATGACCCAAATCTCAACAACAAGGCAACGATAGACGCATTGAAGTTGACATACGCCAACCAAAAAGTTGATACGAATGCAATTATTCTAGCAGGTGGCGTTGTTCCAAAAGAAAATGCCGCTGTAACCATAAAGAAAGTGAACTACCTGAAGAACTTCGATAACTCTTGGCGAGGATACTGGACGGTCTCTAACATATCGCAAGAGGTGGGTCTGGGTCCGGTGTTTGTTGCGATGCTTTATAATGACGCAACGGGGCTTTCGTACTCATTCCGAATGGGACTTACATCGTCTACGATAGATAACATAGAGAAACAAATTCTGGCATCTACGGACGGATCAGTACTTATCGATAATTATGTTGCATCTGGCTACGAAAGTGACTCTTTGGTCATGGCTCAGATCAACAAAGCGCTCGATCTTCTCAATTTGACTGGGCACAAGGCACAGTAACGTTTGTTCCTCAAAACCGTCGAGACTTGATTGTTCGGCGGTTTTTGTTTAGAATACATCGAACTTTATGAAGAACTTTTGGCAAAAACTGAATAAGCCTATTGGGGCGCTAGCCCCACTGGACGATGTTACCGACTCGGCATTTCGCGCGGTCATTGCAAAATATGGCAAGCCAGATGTTATTTATACCGAATTTACTTCGGCCGATGGTTTATCTTCGCCTGAAGGGCGAAAGCGGTTAATACATGATTTGCGCTACTCTGAAGCTGAGCGGCCGATTATCGCGCAATTTTTTGGCGCGGAACCAAAGCATTTTGAAACAGCGGCAAAACTCGCAGACAAATTAGGTTTTGATGGTGTTGATATAAATATGGGGTGTCCGATTGACCATGTTTGTAAGACGTGCGCGGGATCAGGGCTCATTCGAGAACCAAAGTTGGCGCAGGAAATTATTCTTGCGACAAAAAAAGGTGCCGGCAAATTGCCAGTTTCGGTGAAGACACGTGCAGGGTATAACAAGGAAACGGTTTCTGAGTGGATTGGCGCTTTGTTGGAAGCCGAGCCCGTTGCCATCGTCTTGCATGCACGGACAAAAAAAGATATGTCAAAAGTTCCAGCCCGTTGGGAATTGGTTGGTGAGGCCGTGCAACTTCGTAATTCCATGAAGTCAAAGACGTTAATTTTGGGAAATGGCGATGTTCGCGATTTGGAACATGGCAAAGAACTTGCCGCAAAATATGGTGCCGACGGATTTATGATCGGCCGTGCGATCTTTGGAAATCCCTGGCTTTTTTCTGGCCGTGATGTGGTAACTGTGAGCATGAAAGAAAAGTTAGAAGTTTTACGTGAGCATGTTTTGCTCTACGATGAACATTTGGGCGGCATCAAGCCGTTTGATTTTATGAAGAAGCATTTTAAATCGTACATGGAAGGTTTCCCTGGGGCGAAGAAGTTCCGTGAACCATTTTTTGAAGCAGAGGATGCAGAAGAAGTTGTGAAGCTTCTGGATAAAACTATAAGTGAGTTATAATACTGACATGAAAAAGCGAAATATTTCACAAATAGCACTCTACAGGAAAGACGGAAAATTTCTTTTTCAGCACCGAAGCAGCGACGACAAGGCATTCCCAAACTTCTGGGGATTTTTTGGTGGGCCTGTGGATGAAGGAGAGTCGTTTATTGATGCTGTTATTCGCGAAACAAAAGAGGAGTTGGAATATGAACTTAAGGATCCAGAATTCTTCCACGAGTTTACTTTAGAAAAGGAGAGTGAAACAGTTCACAAGAAAAGTTTTATGGAAGAGTACGATGGGTTACAAAAACTTGTACTTCATGAGGGTCAAGGAATGAAATGGCTCACTCCAATGGAAGCAAAAAAGCTAAAAATCAATGCTTGGAATTTAGATACCCTCGATCAACTTCAGAAGAAGCTCAATGCAATACAAAATGACAAAAACATTTAACGGAAATTTTGGAAACCTGGCTCGTGCATATGATAAGGCGAGACCGTCGTATCCTCAATCACTCATCAACTATCTTTTTCGTCATATCGAGGTAAAAAACCCTCGAATATTAGACTTGGGCTGCGGAACGGGAATTTCAACGCGTCTCCTTGCGAAAAAGACAAATAAAAAAGTTATTGGAGCCGACATTGATCGAAGGATGCTTGAAGTAGCGAGAAGCTATAAAACAAAGAATGTTCTCTACAAGATGGCGAAGTCCGAAAGGTTGCCTTTTGGTCCAGAAACTTTTGATGTTGTGACAGCATTTACGGCTTTTCATTGGTTTGCAAACAAAGATGCCGTCAAAGAAATGCTTCGGGTGCTCAAACCAAATGGGCTCATTTGCATCGTTGGTATCCGTGTGCAAGGAACGCCATCCGCGGTACTAAAAAAATATATTTCAAAGAATCTCAAAATCCCCACACCAAAGATATATTATCAAGGTGAACGGTTTGTTGATATTCTAAAAAAGTCTGGTGCAAAGAGGGTCATTTCAAAAACCATTAACATCAAGGATCACTACTCGCTCAAGCGCTATCTTTTATACGTTCAATCTGTCAGCCGATGGAATTTTGTTCCGAGAAATAAGCGCGAAGCGACCCTGGATGTGTTGAGAAAGATATATGAAAGGAAGCTGCGCAAAGGAAAAATTACAGAGACGCGAGTTACGCAGGTGCTCATTGCGTCGAAGTAGGTGACAGACACGAACAAAAGGCGTACAATGGGTACATGGAAACACTCATTGTGGATAACTTGCATTTGCCGAAACCGCTTGCCGACCGCATGCGTCCATTAAATTTGGGTGAATATGTCGGACAGGAGCAAATCATTGGCGAAGGTAAGATTTTACGAAACGCTATCGAAACAGAAAACATTCCTTCGATGATCTTTTGGGGTCCACCAGGAACAGGGAAGACAACCCTCGCAAAGATTATCGCCAATGAAACCAAGGCGTTTTTTGTGGAGATCTCTGCGACGAACTCTGGCAAAAAAGATATTCAGGATGTTGCGCATAAAGCAAAAATATTCTTGCAAAACGAAAATAAACGAACTATTTTATTTGTCGATGAAATCCACCGCTTTAACAAAGCACAGCAAGATACGTTGTTGCCCTATGTTGAGCAAGGATTACTCATATTGATTGGCGCGACAACAGAGAATCCAAGTTTTGAGGTAAATTCTGCTTTGCTTTCACGGGCCAGAGTGTTTGTTTTGGAGCAACTTTCTGCGGAAGATATTAAAAAGTTGCTAGAGCGAGCGCTCTCGGATAAGGAAAGGGGATTGGGCGCACTCAAAATAGAAATATCTGAAGACTCACTCGACTTTCTTTCGAATATGGTGAATGGTGATGCGAGAAGTGCTTTGAACGCCTTAGAGTTGGCTGTTATTTCTAAACAGGGAACAAAGACCAAGAAGATTAAAATCACCAATGAAGAAATTAAAGAATCGCTACAGCGCACGCATCTTTTGTACGACAAAAAAGGTGAGGAGCACTACAACATTATTTCTGCCCTTCACAAGAGTATGCGCGGCGGTGACGCCAACGCTGCACTGTACTGGCTTGGGCGCATGTTAGAAGGCGGTGAAGATCCATTGTATGTTGCCAGAAGAGTCATTGAGTTTGCCTCTGAGGATATTGGCCTGGCAAATTCGCTCGCACTTCCGCAAGCTGTCGCAGCCTATCAGGCGTGTCAGTTCAACGGCATGCCTGAGTGTGCTATTAACTTAGCGCAGGCTGTTGTATATATGGCAAAATCGAAGAAATCCGTTGCTATCTATCAGGCATATGAAAAAGTAAAACGAGATATTCGAGAACAGCCAGCTCTGCCTGTACCATTGCACATTAGAAACGCTCCAACAAAACTTATGAAAGAACTTGGCTACCATAAAGGCTACAAGTACACACCTGATTATAAAGATCCAGAAGAGGCCAAGCAGGATTATCTTCCGACAAAACTTCTGGGGAAAAAATATCTGGAAGAAGAGTGATATACTAAAGTTCCATGTCGCAATATTACACGCCACATCGAAAGAAAAATTTGTACAATCCAAAGGCAAAGAAGCCTTTTGCTTTGAGTCGTTCGCGTTTGGAACTTTTTCTTGAATGTCCGCGTTGTTTTTATATTGACCGACGCCTAGGAGTAGATAGACCACCGGGATTTCCGTTTACCTTAAACTCCGCTGTCGACACCTTGCTCAAAAAAGAATTCGATATTCATCGTACAAACGGAACCAAGCACCCCTTGATGGAAGAATACGAAATTGATGCCATCCCGCTTGATCACGAACATCTCGATGAATGGCGAGAGAATTTTAAAGGTGTTCGATATCATGACAAGGCAACCAACCTCGTTATTACGGGAGCCGTAGACGACATTTGGGTAACGCCAAAAGGCAAACTTATTGTTGTTGACTACAAATCCACCAGCACAGAAAGAGAGATTAACCCTGAAGATGGAAAATGGCGAGCCTATGGCCGCCAAATGGAAGTGTACCAATGGCTACTACGACAAAATGGCTACAAGGTTGATGACCGCGGATACTTTGTGTACTGCAACGGAAAAAAAGATCGCAAGGCGTTTGACGGAAAAATAGAATTCGACATTACGCTTATTCCTTACGATGGTGACGACTATTGGATCCCGCAGCTTCTTGAGGCAGTGGCATTTTGTCTCAACGATGAAAGAATTCCCAATGCCTCACCAAACTGTGACTACTGTGCGTTTATCAAGGCTCGAGGTGAGGTGGCGCGATGAGCAGCTGGTACTTTTTTGTCCCCAGAAGAAAGCGTCGCAAAGTAAAACGACGAAGCAAACTTCCCGCGTATCACAAAGAGGCGCGTAGGATTCTTGTTGCGCGAACTCGTGAACTTGCGAATGCATACAACTTTTCGGTCAGAAAGATTTTTGTGAAACACCAAAAAACTCGATGGGGAAGTTGCTCCGCAAATAACAACATCAACCTCAATGCCAAGCTCATTTTTTTACGGCAAGAACTTCGTGACTATGTCATTATGCATGAGCTTTGTCATCTTCGTCACATGAACCACAGCGCACAGTTTTGGGCAGAAGTGACAAAATACATTCCACACGCAAAGGCATTTCAGAAAGAACTCAGGTTGCGCCCATATCATGAACTCAAAATGGAAGGGTTGAAGGAAGCCAAAAATTTCGATACAATACGTGTAGTAACATACTCATAAAATGTCCGTTCAAAACAAAAAGCTGATCTTAGGGTTCACTGTTGTATTTCTCGCCGTCGGCGGGTTTTTTGTGATTGTCGGCGTCGGGAAGAAAGTTGGTGTTATTCCAGCCTCATTCTTAGCGCCAAAACCCGCAGAAGTTCTTGGTACAAGCACGAATGATACACACAATGCCGCTATTGAAGACTCTGATGGCGATGGGCTCGTTAATCTTGTTGAGCAGCAGCTTGGTACCAATATGAATGCCTCAGATACCGACGGTGATGGATACTCGGATGGCCAAGAAGTTCAAAGTGGGAATGATCCACTGACGCGTCCAGACGGAACTCGGTCAAGCTACAAGGCAGGAAGTACGAGCACCACAGGAAACACCACACAAACGCCTTCCTCCACAAGCGACGATTTTACTAAAGACACCGATGCTGACGGCCTTTCGGATGGCAGAGAAAAGGTTCTCGGTACCGATCCTACTAAAAAAGATAGTGACTATGACGGCTACACCGACGGGCAAGAAGTTCAATCAGGCCATAACCCACTGAAGAAATAATGAATAAACTCCTTTCGCAAAAAAATCGGACACTGGTTGGTATCGGCATTGGTTTGGTCTCGCTTGGGCTTCTCTTGGCCATCTGGCTTCTCTTGGATACACGCGCTGGCAAGCCACCAAAGCCTGCTGCGCTGGGCGTGAAAGTAACAAGTTTGCAGTCTGACAGCGAGATATTGGCCGAATATCGAGACTACCACTTCCTTGTGAAGGAAGATTGGATCAAGGCAGCAGGCTTCGATCTGCACAAGCGCCTATACCCAGCACAAGACCCAAGCGGCGTCATTCGGTTTAAGCCGCCCACAGAATATTTTGAAGTTGGTCTTTCAAGTGATAGCGACAAAGGAGTTACCAACCTGAATATTGTGGGTGTGAGTATACGCGCATCGGGTGTAACCGAGACCGTTTCGTCGTCCAAAATCGATGAACTCTTTGCCAAAGGCACACTTCCTGATGATTACGACGAAGTACGAACCGAAGCCGATGGCCGAGTAAAGGCACAAATTGCTTCGCACGGCTGCTTGGTGCAGGCAAGCGGATACGAGAAAGAAAAGGTACGAAAGCTGGTAGACATTCTTTTCACGAACTGCGCCGAGGCCTTAAAGAAAAGTTAATGATCATTGTGTAACGTAAGGGCATGAATCATGCCCGACTCTTTTATTTTCTTAAAACATTTTTTCTCATCTTTTTAGGCGTCGTGGGTATCTTCGCGCTCTTTTTGTTTGCACCTCTTGCTGCACAAGAAGCCCACTTTCAGATTACTGCCAGGAATCCAGCCTCACAGCCGCAGAAACAAGCGGACGAAGTACCAAAGATGTGCCCAAAAACCAGCGAGTTCGAACTGTGCATTCCCAAGACTTATACGGTCGCGCCCATCCAGGAAGGAGACACGAAAAACATCTTTCTGATGAGCAGGCAGCTTCAAGACGGGGTCGTACACCTGTTTGGATCTGCGAACCCGAGAGAACAGGGGAATATGGTGATTTTTGGACACTCAGATGACTTCTTCTGGAAAAAAGGGAACTACAAAACGGTTTTCTCGTTACTTGATAGGCTTGCAAAGGGCGACCCACTATTTATTTGGGTAAGCGGCGAGCTCCTGAGATACGAAGTCGAGGACACGCGGACGATATCACCAAATGACCTCTCCGTGCTTGATCAAAACAAAAATGGAGAGTATCTCACTCTCATAACCTGTTGGCCACCCGGAACAACATTGCAACGCTATGCGGTGCTCGCGAAGCGGCAAATCCAAAACGTTACGACTGAAAAAATCCCGTAATCCAATTTTGCCACTGACCCGTTCCTTCGGGATCTCGGTCATCTTCGTAGATTTTCCAAAAGTCTCCCGGAGTAACAATCTCAATTTCCTCGTACTGCTTTAAATTGAGCAAATCGCGATCGCTCGTCACAATGTAGTCACACTGGGCCTCGTAGGCTGCCTCAATAAACTTGTCGTCTTCGTGATCAGAAGACACAACTGAAATTCTTTGCGTTGGCCGAACAAAGGTTACGTGGTCCAGGTACTCATCAATAAGTTGATGAACCTCGGGATCGCGAATGATTCGATTGCGTATCAGGTCGTGCTCACGCTTGGTGCGATGTGAGGCGAACGCTGAGATGTTTCCGTCGATCACTTCTTGCATAATTCTTGCCGGATAGCTAAAAGATCCGCGCTCGGCATCGAGTAAAACATTCGTATCTAAAATTATTCGAAACATTGCGTAATTCCTTGGTTTGTGCTATATATAAGGCAAATTTCAATTAATTTCAAGGACCCACATGGCAGATGATGTAAAAGTTACCGCGTACTGCGTTAAGTGCAAATCTAAGCGCGACATGAAAGACCCTCAGGAAATTAAGATGAAGAACGGTAAGCCAGCAGTTCAGGGTGTTTGCCCAGTTTGTGGAACAAAGATGTTCAAGATTGGTGCTGCAAAGCCTGCTGCTTAAGCACGGTTAAGCCAAAAACTCCGCCATCTTGGCGGAGTTTTTTTATTGGTTCGTCGAGGCGTTTCCGATACCCTTCCAGGCGTTTATACCGCCTGTCATGCTGAAAACATCTTTGTATCCGTGCTCAAGGAATGAGCCGGTTGCGATCTTGCTTCGTGTGCCATCTTCTGAGTAGAAGATGATGGTTTTGTTCTTGGGGAAAACTCCCGATGTCGCCTTTGCAGCGACGGTAAAGAGATCCACGTACACGGAACCCGAAAGATGCTCTTTTTGATAGTCACCTTGGGTTTGAACGTCGATAATAATGACATTTCCCTTGGCAATCTTTCGGTAGGTATCTTGTGGGGAGATTTCTTGTGTCTTGAAATCCTTAAAAAGATCTATAAAGTCATTGGGATCAAGACTCGTGGTAACAACCGGCTTTCCTGCAAGTTGCCATGCGGTGATGCCATCGTGATAACTCGCAACATTGGAGAAACCGAGGCCAATAAGTTTTGCCGCAGCTTGGTCGGCGCGATTGCAGCCTTTTCCGTCACACATCGTAATAATTTCTTGGTTTTTCGCGAGCTCAAGCTTGCCGATCTGGTTATCAATTTGGTCGAGAGGAAGGCTCACGGCCTGCTTAATGTGGCCAGATTCATACTCTTTGGAAGTTCGAACATCCAAGAGAAGCAAGGTCTTGTCGCCATCAATCTTGGCCGAAAGTGCATTCGTATCAATCGTTGGAATTTGCGATTTTTGATCTTCGGTATTTTGCGGAGCATTGGAATTGCCCAAGCGATTGCCGGTTATCCAAAAGTATACGTCACCGTACAGCAAAAAAACGCCGCCTGAGATAATGACAATGAGCGCAACGATATAAATTATATTGATGGTTTTTGTTTTCATAGATCGAAGTGAAGGCCGTCGTTTTTGTTCTGCAGTCCGCGAATAAACTCTGCTGCTGACTGCTTAGTTTTTCCTTCTTTTTGCAGTTCGAGGATTTCCAGAGGCGAAGTTCCTGTTCCGACAAAAAGTTGGTCGCTTTCTTGTTGTATTGTACCAGGAGTGAGTGCTTTCTTCAATTTTTCGGTCAGGCGTACGCTGAGTATTTTTATACGTTGCCCAGAAAGTTGCGCAAAAGTTCCTGGCCAAGGATTCAGTGCACGAACTTTTCGTTCAACAACTTCAGCTGATTCCGTAAAATCGAGCTTCCCGTCATCTTTCTGAAGCATGCTTGAGTGGGTTGCGCCTTCGCCTGGTTGTTCGTGTGGCAAAAGTGAACCCGCAAGATATGAATCAAGCGTCTTGGCAAGAAGCTGTGCACCCTGAATAAAGAGCTCATCAAGAAGTTGCGGCGTTGTTTCTGTGCCCGAAAGCTCGTGTTCCTCCATAGCGAGAATGTCACCCGTATCAACCCCAGCGTCAATCTTCATGATGGCAACGCCCGTCATTGTGTCGCCTGCGAGAATGGTTGCTGGAACCGGCGAGGGCCCGCGGTGTCGAGGCAAAAGCGAAGGATGAATATTGAGGATTCCAAGCGGTGTTGCATCGATAAACTTTTGCGAAATAATTTTTCCATACGATGCAATAACTGCGAAGTCTGGCGCCAAACCTTGGTAGGTATCAAAAAAATCCTTCAGCTTTTCTGGGGTAAAAACCTTCAAGCCGCGTTTTAGGGCACACTGCTTTACCGGAGAGGGGATTATTTGACTGCCGCGCCCTTTTCGGTCAGGAGCCGTAACAACACCGACGCATTCATACGGAAGCGTAAGGAGTGTTTCGAGGACAGGCACAACAAATGTATCCGTTCCGAAAAATATAAAACGCTTATTCGTTGGCATGATCAATGATGAGAGTTTGGTTGAGGTGATCGGTTTCGTGTTGAAAAACTTTTGCCAAAAGTCCCGAGGCCTTCATTTTGATGAACTTGCCGTTCACATCTTGGAATTTAATACGAATCTTTCGTGGTCGATCGATGCGCAAGTATTTTCCTGGAAAGTTTAAACAGCCCTCTTCCAAAGGAGAAGTTTCCTTGGAGGCAAAGGTTATCTCTGGGTTTATAAGAGCATATTTCTCTCCCTTGCCAGTATCAACCACAGCAAGCCGAATATTTACGCCAAACTGCGGAGCGGCAAGACCAATGCCATTCCATTCGTACATTTTTTCAAACATATCTTCGATGAGCTTTGGAAGCGCCGGATCTTTGATGTCAACGGGAGCATTCTTTGCACGAAGTCGTTTATCAGTATTTTCAATCAATGCGTAGGATGAAGGAAGTTTCATTACAATAAGAGGTTTTGAGGATCGACATAAATATCCCACGTATTTGGGATGATGTCAAAGGGTACTTCCTCGAGGCTTTTTACACGTATATGAAGCTGCCATCGGAACTTGCCACGTCGCTTGGTGATAAAGGCCGGAGAAGGGCCCAAGACCTCAACATACGCGGTCTTTGTAAGAATATCGGCGAGGACCTTGGCTTGTTCTTCTGCTTTTTGCTCATCGCGATGTTCATAGATACACACGACCCGATGGGTGAACGGCGCATGATGGAAATTCTTTCGGTGCAGGATTTCTCGGTCAAAGAAATGTTGGAAGCTGTGCTCTTTAACGCTTTCGAATACCGGATGCAGTGGGAAGAAGGTCTGAATAATCACTTCGCCTTGTTTTTTTCTTCGCCCCGCTCTTCCTGCTACCTGCGTCAGAAGTTGAAAGACGCGCTCCTCGCTATGAAAGTCAGGGAGGTTGAGGGCGTTATCGCATTGAATGACCCCAATGAGCTGAACGTTAGGTATGTCGAGTCCTTGCGCAATCATTTGGGTACCAACAATCACATCTATTTCATGATTGTGAATTTTTTCATAGATTTCGTGATACTGATTTCGTGTTTTAATAGTATCGGTATCCACTTGTGCGACGCGGGCACTTGGAAAAAGTTTCTGAACCTCAAGCGTGATCCGTTCCGTTCCCATGCCGCGAGACTTGAGCGTTGGCCGCTTGCAAGCAGGGCATAAAACCGGAAGGTCTTGTTTTCTTCCGCACTGATGACACACCAGCCTTGATCCGTGAAGAATGAGAGGACGATCACAGAACTTGCACAGCATCACGTGCGCACACGAAACACACACAACAGACGATGCGAGCCCGCGGCGATTCAAAAATAAAAAGACCTGCTCTTTATTTTTGAGTGCCGCATACATATCCTGAACCAGCTTATTGGAAAATGGCGAGCGGTTTCCGGCACGGATTTCTTGAACCAGATCAACAATGGCAACTTTTGGAAATGGTATGTCTTGTGACGACTCGGAAATTCGTTTGTGAAGTTGCAAAAGTTTCACACGAGGTTTTGGTTGCGTCGCTTCATAGAAAAGTTCAATCTCGGGTGTGGCATCGCCAAAGATAACGGGAATTCCTAAGAGCTCCGCGTATTTGGTTGCCACTAGCCGTGCATCAAAATGCGGATTCTGATCGAGTTGTTGAAAGCTCGAATCATGTTCTTCGTCAAGCACCATGAGCCCCAGGTTTTTATAGGGCAAAAAGAGTGCAGACCGAGGCCCCACAACAATGGCCGTTTCATCTTCCAAGACAGCTTCTACCACCTTTCTTTTTTGCGCCGGTGTCATTTTGCTGTGGTATACATGAACCTTGTCCGGGAATCGCGAAGCGAATCGAGAAACGGTTTGAGGTGTTAGTGCGATTTCTGGGACAAAGATGATAGCTTGCTTTTTGTTTGCAATGTTTTCTTCGCAAGCACGAAGATACACTTCGGTTTTTCCACTTCCAGTTGGGCCAAACAAGAGAAATTTTTCAAACTTTTTTTGCTGAAAACAAGAAGCTATCTCGGAAACGGCTTTTTTCTGCTCAGTATTGAGTGTTACTTTCTTATGCTTTTCGGTTGAATGCACAACGTTTTTCAGCGTAACTTTTCGAGTGACGTGTGAGTAGCCCGTCAAAAATAAATGCAGCGAAAGGCCCCGAGGAGCGCGGTAGTACGAAGAAAACCACTCCAGCAGCTCCATGCGTTCTTTGTTCATGAATCCAGGGACGAGCAACTCAGTAATAGGCTTGAGCTTCTGCTCTGTTTTTTCATGAACTTCTTCCGTAACGACACCCAACGACTTTCTTCCGCCAAGCGGCACCTGAACCAGATCACCAACACCAAGCGCAAGAGAAGATGAATACCAAAAGCCGTGGAAGTTTTTGCTTCCAATCTTCGCATTTGGCAGGACATTATAGATACGTTCATTCGTTTCTTTCATGGCACAAGTATAACGAGTTTTGCAGCGTCGGGCCAATTTTGATACAATTCGCGCATGAAGCGTGTTTTTATTGGCATACCTCTCGGAAAAAATATCTCAGAAAACTTGCGTGAAACGTTGGCACCATTTGATACGTTTCAAAAAAGTTTTTATTGGATTCCCCAAGAAAATTGGCACGTGACTCTTTCTTTTATCGGTGACGTTACAGAAGAAAGCCTATCGGAGATTCAAAAAGAGGTCTCTGCCTTTGTCTCAAGCCAAAAATATTTCAATGTGTATTTCAACGCAATTGAAAGTTTTCCTTCAAAGTCACCAAAAAAGCTCGTCATTACGATGGTAAAAAATCGCAACCTCATGGATCTGCAGTACGGGTTGCGCAATGTTTTGAAAAAGTATATTGGCGCCCAAGCGGAGAAGAGCTTCTTCCCGCACGTCTCTGTTATCAACCTCAAAAGAACACCTGAAATTCCGGCTATTCTTGAAAAGGCCGCATCTATGCAGTTCAAGAAGCGCTTTGAAGTTGATACCGTTGCCTGCATCGAAACTATCTTCAAGGAAAAGCCACCGGTTGAGTACCGGGTTCTTTCAGAAGCGAAAATGATCGTAGACGATAAGTTCGACCCAGAAAATATTGATTAGCTTGCACAATTTAGGCATTTTGTTAGCATAAGAACACAAAAAGTACTCACAATTATGAACACCGTCAGAGTTCGACTCGCGCCAAGTCCAACAGGATATCTCCACATTGGAACCCTCCGTACCTATCTGTACGACTATCTTTTTGCCAAGAAGCACCATGGCACGATTGTTATTCGTGTAGAAGATACCGATCAAAAACGAGAAGTTGAAGGTGCCGTAGACGCACTCATGAAGACCTTGAAGTGGTCTGGTCTTGCGTATGACGAAGGACTCGACAAGGGAGGCGATTTTGGCCCCTACACACAATCAGAACGAAAGGACTTGTACAATAAATATGTTCAAGAATTGATTGAGAAGGGGAGTGCTTACTACGCCTTTGATACCGCAGAAGAGCTCGAGGCTATGCGCGCCAAACAAACCGCAGAAAAGCGCGCGCCCATGTATGATCGCGATTCTATGCGAAACCAGTTTACCCTAGGAGAAGAAAAGACCAAGGAGCTGTTGCAGCAAAATGCACCGCATGTTGTGCGTATGTTTGTCCCAGAAAATAAAGAAGTAACTTTTAATGACTTGGTGCGTGGCAAGGTAACATTTAATACCAATACCGTTGATGACCAGATTCTCATGAAGTCCGACGGATTTCCTACCTACCATCTTGCCGTGATCGTTGATGACCACCTCATGAAGATTTCACACGTATTCCGTGGCGAAGAGTGGCTTTCGTCAACGCCAAAGCACATTCTTTTGTACGAAGCGTTTGGCTGGGAGAAGCCAGAATACGCACATCTTCCTTTGCTCTTAAATCCCGACAAAACCAAGCTTTCAAAACGCAAGGGCGATGTTTCTGTTGAAAGCTATATCCAAAAAGGCTATCTGCGCGATGCTATCTTGAACTTCGTGGTGCTCCTGGGCTGGAATCCAAAAACCGAACAAGAAATTCTTTCACTTCCAGAGATGATTGAAAAATTTGATCTTGCGAACGTCCACAAGGCTGGAGCTGTGGTAAACATGGACCGCCTCAACTGGTTCAATGCCCATTACATTAAGCAAATGCCTCAAAAAGAATATCTCGAGTACGCTAAGCCGTTCCTGGGTGATGTTGCTTCTACTCACGAATCGCTCATTGACCGCGCACTCCTTATTCAGCAAGAGCGACTCAAATGCTTCTCAGAACTTCCCGAACTTACGAAACTCTTCTTTGAATATGATGCTACGTACGATGCCAATGAGGTTATTTGGAAGAAGTCCAACAAAGAAGAGGCGCTCCAAGCACTCGAAGCGGGTAAAACCTTTATTGCTGGCCAGAACAATGCTGATTTAGACCCGAAAAAGCTTGAAGAAGATCTGAAAAAAGAGGCAGAAAAGCTCAATTTGAAGCCAGGAAACTTCTTTTGGCCACTTCGATACGCGCTTTCTGGAAAAAAGATGTCCCCAGGGGTCTTTGAAATGATCTGGGCCATGGGTGTTGAGGAGTCGGTAGAACGGCTCACAAAAGCCAAAGAAAAGCTTCAAAACGCTTAACCAACCTGCACTGTACGAAGGGTCGCTTTTGTGGTATAATCGGTGACACCGATGATCGAATTACCAAAAAGAAAACGAAACAAACGAGCTGCATCAGCAATTCTTGCTGGTATTTTTGTTTTTACACTCATGCTGCCACAAGGCGCTGTTGTTGCGGGTATCAACGATCAGATAAATCAGAAAAATAGTGAATCCAACGCCCTCCAAGACAAAATTTCTCAGCTTCAGGGCGACATAAAAGAAAAACAGGGGCAAGCAGCCACACTTTCTAATCAGGTGGCTATTTTTGATGACCAGATAAAGAAGAATCAGCTCGAAGTAAACAAGAAAAAAACAGACATCCAGAGCACAAATCTCCAGATCAAGCAGACTGAGTCTAATATTACCGATGCCGAAGCACAGATCGCGCACCAAAAGAACGTTATTTCTGAATACATTCGAACCTTGAGCTACACCGACGACACGAGCTCGATAGAGATGCTGCTTTCGAATCATTCGTTCTCAGATATTTTGAACAATATGCAAAATATCGAAACGCTGCAGGGCGACGTAAAAGACTCTCTCGACACGATAAAGGACCTCGAAGCGCAACTCAACCTCAAGAAACAAGAACTCGTTACCACGAGAAGCAACCTTGAGAAGCAGAAGAAAGATCTTGATATGAAGATCAGCGAGTTAAATGGCGCAAAACAGGAGAAGCAAGAGCTCCTTGATTCAACAAAAAATGACGAAGCCAACTTCCAGACGCAGCTCTCACGAGCACGAGATGAGTACAACAAGAGTCAATCAGAAATCGCTGCCCTCGAGCGACAGCTTCGTGAAAACAACACACACTACGGCGTCTCTGAGCCATACACAAGCGGTTTTGTTTGGCCACTGCCCGTTGGAATGGGTGTTATTACGTGTCCATTCCATTGCGCTGGATACTTCCCAGGGCTTACACACACGGGTACCGATATTGGAGCACCATCTGGTACCCCAATATACTCAGCAACGAATGGGGTAGTGGTACACGCGGGTTGGAGTTCGAACCATGGCGGGTATGGTTATTATGTAGCCGTTCAGAGCGGCAACCTGCTCATTATTTACGGACACACATCAGCAATATACGTGCAAAATGGTCAGACGGTGAGTGCCGGTCAAAAGATTGCTGCCGTTGGTACTACGGGCTTTTCCACTGGCGCACACTTACACTTTGAAGTACGCGTGAACGGTGTTCCTGTGAATGCAATGAACTATTACTAGTAGATCATTGTTCGAAGAATAGCCTTAATATTGTGCGACACATGAAGGGTTCTAAGGTACAGCTCTCAGGCAGAGTCGCTCTTTGTATTATGTCACGTGCACTCGTGTACGGAATATCAAGTCTTTCACAAGTGTCAGCTGGCGATCACATGAGTCTTGGTTTGCTTTATATGTACTGCCGAAAGAACTTAGCGCAAACCGCAAAAAACCTCTTTATGGCACAGCCATAGTACATAAGAGACTATTTGACGTATCCTAAAGCCTTGCGTAGTCAACTTAGGCGGCCCTAGGACGATTTGAGACCCCATAGGGGTCAAAAATACACAAACTAAGGCATATCTATATATGCAGACGTCAAACAAGGAGTGCAGAGATAAACAGAAAGAGAGAACAACGTTAGCGACATACGAATAATAGAAACATAACGTTTCGTAGCTCTTTGTTGGGAAGCGGGGTAATTGAGATGCGTTTTGGCCCCTTCTTGATCTCAAACATGGTTCGCATAAGATACATTGTGCGACGTATCACTGAGCTCAATCCCTTGGCATTTGCATGCCTTCCCCGGGACTCTTAACTCAACGTATCATCATCTTACTATCTGTTGTTTTCTACTAATCTTTTTGCAACCGGCAAAACTTTTTCAAATATCTTTTTGTGTCCTCTGCCATTTGGATGGACTCCGTCTTTTGTAAAGTCGGTGGAAGGGTCGAGGAGCCCAAAGGTTTCGATTACGTCTATCCCCTTTTTTTGGGCGAGTGTCGTTACAATTTTGTTGTATCTTTGAATTTCATCGTTTGAATAGCGCCAAGGATTATTTGGGTGAACATTGGTAATACCAATGAGACATATACGATTAGAATTCTTCTGCAGCACTTTAATAATGTGTGCGTAGTGGCGCTTGAAGTCTCTGAGTTGTGTAGTAGGCAATCCGTGCAAAGATGTATGTGGTGTGTCGTTTACTCCAAGAGCAAGAAATGAAAGCTCGGGTTCGCAATACTCCACCTCTGGCTTGATTCTGTCTACTGCTTTGGCCACGAGGTCTGCAGGAATTCCAAAGTTTAATACGGCCGTGTAGTCTTTGGTATCGGTAAGAAGAGCGAGCTTCAGGCGAGTAACCCACCCACCGACCTCAAGATCACTTCGCCCATATGCGATGCTATCACCAAATACGCAGATAGATTTGATCATTTTGGCCTAAAAATTACACTGAGAATTATATCATACCGCGTAAAACATCTGGACGCTTCTTAGGGTCAAGAACCTCTAAAATTTTGACCCTTGACGATTTGTACTTCAGCGTATAGAATGGAGGCGCCAAAAATGAAGCAAGTTGAAAACGGATCGAAATTCGATTGGAGAGTCGTAGACCTCGCCTGGCGCATGGGTTATACCATCGCGCTCCCGATTGTTCTTCTTGCCCTTGGAGGAAGGTTACTTGATAAAAGACTTGGCACATCCCCCATCTTTTTGCTTATCGGAATACTTGCCTCACTCGCAATCTCTACCATAGGCATCTACCGAATTGCCGCGCCCATCATTGATGATCTTGGCAAACCAGACACATCTGACTCAAAATCACAAACTTCAAAAGATAACGACACAAAAGACAACGCATAATGCTCCATATATCGCTCGCAAGTGAAATTCTTTTCCACATCGGCCCATTGCCAATTACCAATACATTGGTGACATCGTGGGTTGCGGTTATTGTGATATGTTTGATTGCGTACTTTGGCACAAAGAACACAGAAATTGTTCCAAAGGGTTTTGCCAATCTCTTCGAGGGAATCATTGAGGCAATATACAACCTGGTGCACGGAATCATGGAGGACCGCAAGCTTACTCGACGCGTTCTGCCTTTTATCGCTACATTTTTACTTCTTATTACCCTTTCAAACTGGCTGGGCCTTTTCCCGGGAGTTGGAACCATTGGATTCTACGAAATCGGCGAACACGGCAAAGAGTTCGTTCCATTCTTACGTTCACCAAACAGCGATCTTAACTCGACCCTCGCCTTAGCAATAGTATCTATTGTTGTAACTCAGTTCTTTGGAATTGCGGCCATTGGGTTCTTTAAATACGGTAAAAAGTTCATCAACTTTTCTGGCATAATTCCCTTCTTTGTGGGTATACTAGAGCTTGTTGGCGAAGTTGCACACCTCATTTCTTTCAGTTTTCGACTCTTTGGAAACGTCTTCGCTGGCGAAGTACTCCTGGCCGTTATCGCCTACCTGGCAGCCTATGTCGCACCGGTACCATTTTACTTCCTTGAACTCTTCGTTGGATTTATACAAGCGCTGGTATTCGGACTTTTGACCCTTGTATTTATGAAGACAGCCATGGCCGATCACTCTGAACACGAAGAGCACACAGAACATGCAAAACCTACCAAAGAAGTTGCCGCAAAGGAAGCAAAGAGTTCACACTAATTTTGTTTATCATTAATTTATTATTCAATTAAGAAAGGATCACTATGTCAGCAGAAATGATCAGCACGATCATCGCAGGTGCGACTATCGCAATCGGTGGTATGTTCCCAGCACTCGCTATCGGAAAGATGGCAGCAAAAGCTATGGAAGCTATTGGACGAAATCCAGAAGCAGCAAGCAAGATTCAGACCGCTATGATCTTGGCAATTGCTTTCGCTGAAGCTATCGCTGTGTACGCCTTGGTTGTTGCTCTTATCGTTAAGTTCGTTTAAGTTTAGGAGCCCGCGATTATGGGCGAACTCATTGAAAAACTCGGAATTGAACCAGGCCTTCTCATCGCACAAGTTGTGAACTTTGCGATAGTGGCTGCTGTATTGTGGAAATTCGCGTACAAGCCAGTTGTTGAAATGCTCGATAAACGACGAGAAAAGATCGAAAAGAGCATTCAGGAAGCTGAGCGAATCGAAAAAGAACGCGAAGATCTTAATACAGAAATTGCCAAGAAGCTCGAGGAAGCCAAGAAGGAAGCCTCACGTATTGTTGATGAGGCGAAAAAGACAGGCGCGCGCTTGAGTCAGGATATCTACAAAGACGCCGAGGAGCACTCGAAAAAGATGCTTGAAGGTGCCGAAAGAGAAATTGCTGCCATGCGTGATTCTGCGAAGTCAGAGATTCAGGCCGAAACAACCAAGTTGGTCGTGATGGCGCTGGAGAAAGTTTCCAAAGAAACGATGGATGCCAAAAAGAACGAAGCGATTGTCGATAAGACAATCAAGGAGTTGGCATGAAGTTAGAGGCGTCACAGTATGCCAAGATCGTTGTTGAACTTGGCTTGAGCGAAAAAGCTTTTACGAAATTTCAGCACGAGTTGTGGGCATTCTTCCATCTCTTACGATCGGAACGAAAGCTTCGCAGTTTCTTGCTCGACCCCACCCTTACAACAGAAGAGAAAGAAAAGTGGTTAGAAAAAGTTTCTTCAAAAGAATTCGCTCGCTTCCTTTTGCTTGTTGTGAAGAATGGTGATATCGAAAAACTCAAAACCATCATCAAACGAGTTGAAGAAGCACGAGACGCAGATGCCGGCGTAGCTCGAGTCGTTGTGACATCGGCTACTCCCCTCTCCAAAGAGACAGAAAAATCTTTGGAACAAAAATTGGAAAAGAAATTCGATAGAAAACTTGAAGTAGTACATCGTGTTGACGCTTCGGTCCTTGGTGGAATAAGAATCCAGCATGGCGACGAAGTCATTGACGACACGATACGCGCAAAGATCAATGTTTTGAAAGAACAATTAATCCTGGGAGTTAATAAACACCAATGAAAGATATGAACTTCAAGGATGCAGTGATTGAAAGCTTGAAAGCAGAGATTGCGAGCATCCCAAATAAAGCCCTTCACGAGAAGGTCGGAACTATTACCAAATTGTCCGATGGAATTGCTCAAATTTATGGCTTGTCAGATATTCAATCGTCCGAAATGTTGGAATTCGAAGGCGGCGTATTTGGTGTTGCGCTGAACCTTGAAGAAGACAACGTTGGTGCGATTGTTCTTGGAGACTACAAAAAGTTAGGCGAAGGTGGCCAAGTAAAAGCTACTGGACGAATTTTGGAAATTCCCGTTGGCGATGAAATGATTGGCCGTGTGGTCAACTCGTTGGGCGAAGCATTAGACGGCAAGGGAGCTATTGCGAGCGACAAGGCATTTCCAATCGAAAAAATTGCCCCTGGTGTTATCGAACGTAAAGGTGTTGATACTCCCGTGCAAACAGGCTTGAAGTCGATTGACGCGATGATTCCGGTTGGTCGTGGTCAGCGAGAACTCATCATTGGTGACCGCCAAACAGGTAAAACCACTATCGCCATCGACACTATTTTGAATCAAAAAGGCAAAGATTTGATTTGTATTTATGTTGCTATCGGGCAGAAAGAATCAAAGATTGCCAAAATTATTGCTGAACTCGAGAAGCACGGCGCAATGGAATACACCATTGTTGTAAACGCTTCTTCGTCATTCCCCGCTTCGCTTCTGTACTTGGCGCCATACGCCGGAGCAGCTATCGGTGAATATTTTATGTCACAAGGAAAAGATGCGCTGGTTGTCTACGATGATCTTTCCAAGCACGCTGCAGCCTACCGAGAAATTTCACTTATTTTACGCCGCCCGCCAGGACGCGAAGCCTATCCTGGAGATGTTTTCTATCTCCACTCACGCTTGTTAGAACGAGCTGCAAAGCTCTCCGATGCACAAAGTGGTGGCTCACTTACCGCTTTGCCAATCATTGAAACGCAAGCCGGTGACGTTTCTGCCTATATTCCAACGAACGTTATCTCTATTACTGACGGACAAATCTTCTTGCAGTCCGACTTGTTCTACCAAGGTGTGCGCCCCGCTATCGATACGGGCATCTCGGTTTCTCGCGTAGGTTCCGCTGCTCAAACCAAAGCCATGAAAAAAGTTTCGGGTGGTTTGCGACTCGACCTTGCACAGTTCCGCGAATTGGCTGCATTTGCTCAGTTCGGATCCGACCTTGATGCTGATACCAAGAAAAAGATTGAACGAGGCAAGCGCGTCGTTGAAGCTTTGAAGCAAAAACAGGGCTCCCCTCTTTCTGTCGAAAACCAAGTTGCGATGATTTACGCAGTGACTCGTGGATATCTAGACGAAGCAGAAGTAGAAAAGATCGGTGAACTCGAAGAAGCACTGTATAACCATCTTGAAAAGTTTGGATCTACCTGGGTACAAGCGCTGAAGGACTCCAAATACGATTGGAACGATGAACTCGAAGGTGGATTAAAGAAAGTTCTCGAAGCTTTTGTGAAGGACAACATTAAGAAGTAATTCATATTTCGAGCGAGCTGCAAAAGCAGCGAGTCGAGAAATAAACTATGAGCAACTCAACGAAAGAAATTCAAAGACGACGTAAATCTGCAAAGAATATTCAGCAGATTACCTCGGCTATGGAGACCGTTTCGGCCACCAAGATGCGACGCGCGCAAGATCGTGCGGTTGCAGGACGTGCCTATGCCGAAAAGGCTTTCTTGATGTTGCAAAGCCTTGCAAAAACATTGAACGTGAACGAACACCCACTTCTCATGAAGAAGCAAACGAACTTGCAGATCGTGGCGCTCATTTCTCCAGACAAAGGCCTAGTTGGCGCTCTCAATACCAACATGTTCCGCAAGGTTGATGAATTCTTGAAAGAGCAGGACAAAAAAGGCAAAACAACGCACTTCATTACCGCGGGAAAGAAGGCAACCAACTACGTTAAGAAAACTGGCCGTGAACTTCTCGCCGAATTCCCTTCGTTTGATGGAAATTTCTCTACAGAAGATGCCGGGAAATTTACAGAATCACTGATCACTCCCTACACGCAAGGCACCTATGACAAAGTGATCATGGCATTTACAAACTTTTACTCCACGTTGTCACAGAAGCCATTCATTCGTGGAGTGTTGCCACTCACACATGAAAAAATTGAAGATCTCGGAGATCTTCGCGATGACGTGAAAGAAAAACTTGAGACACTTCCTGTTGCACCCGATTATATTTTTGAACCCGGCCGAGCTGAAGTTTTAGAAAAACTTCTCCCCCGTTTGGTTTCAACCCTTGTGTATCACAATTTGCTCGAAGCCAATGCTTCGGAACATTCTGCTCGTATGATTGCGATGAAGAATGCTTCTGACAATGCCTCCGAGTTGATTGATGATCTCACACTTACATTTAACCGCCTTCGTCAGGAAGGCATCACGAAGGAGTTGGCAGAAATTTCTGCTGGCGCAGCATCTAGCAAATAAATTCTAAAGGACTTCATGAACAAAGGAACGATCACACAAATCATTGGACCAGTCGTTGACGCCGAATTCGAAGGCGAACTGCCATCCATTTATAACGCACTCGAAACCAAGCTTGCCTCTGGCAAAAAGTTGACGCTTGAAGTGCAACAACACGTTGGAAATCACCGTGTTCGCGCCATTGCTATGTCATCCACCGACGGACTCAAGCGCAACACCGAAGTGGTTGATCTTGGTGCCCCTATTTCTGTGCCCGTTGGCGAAGAAACGCTTGGCCGCTTGTTCAACGTTTTGGGCGAAGCCATTGATGGTAAAGATGCTATTTCGGAAAAAGTTTCCAAGCTTCCTATTCACCGCGACGCTCCTGCACTTACAGAACAAACTACTGAAGTTGAAATTCTCGAAACCGGAATTAAAGTTATCGACCTCATTGCCCCATTCACCAAAGGTGGAAAGACCGGCTTGTTTGGTGGAGCGGGTGTAGGTAAAACCGTTCTTATTCAAGAATTGATCCGAAACATCGCAACCGAGCACGGTGGATTTTCTGTGTTCGCTGGTGTTGGTGAACGAACTCGTGAAGGAAACGACCTCTACAAAGAAATGTCTGATTCCGGTGTTATCAATAAAACTTCCTTGGTGTTCGGACAAATGAACGAACCACCTGGAGCACGTTTGCGCGTTGCTTTAACGGGTCTCACCATGGCCGAGCACTTCCGTGACTCAGCTGGTAAAGACGTTTTGCTCTTCGTAGACAACATTTTCCGATTCACCCAAGCAGGTTCCGAAGTATCCGCAACTTTGGGCCGAATGCCTTCTGCTGTGGGTTACCAGCCAACGTTGGCCTCTGAAATGGGTCAGTTGCAAGAACGAATTACTTCTACTAAGAAGGGTTCAATTACCTCTGTTCAGGCTGTGTACGTACCTGCTGACGACATCACCGACCCTGCACCTGCTACTACCTTTGCTCACTTGGACTCAACCATTGTGTTGAACCGAGCTTTGACCGAAATTGGTATCTACCCTGCTGTTGATCCTTTGGATTCAACTTCTACCGCTTTGACGCCTCAAATCGTTGGTGAAGAGCACTACCGTGTAGCTCGTGAAGTGCAGCGAATTTTGCAGCGATACAAAGACTTGCAAGATATTATTGCCATTCTTGGTATGGACGAATTGTCCGACGCCGATAAACTCGTTGTTGGCCGTGCACGTCGCATTCAGAAGTTCTTGAGCCAGCCATTCTTTGTGGCTGAAGTCTTCACCGGTAACAAGGGTGCGTATGTACCTTTGTCTGAAACAGTTTCTGGCTTTGCACAAATTGTTGACGGCAAGCTCGATGATGTTGCTGAAGATGCGTTCTACATGAAGGGTTCGATTAAGGATGTGACGAAATAATGGAATCAAAGTCTCTCCAATTCACCGTTGTTACCCAAGAAAAAACTGTTTATTCACAAACAGCAGATTCAGTAACCGCAAAAACGGCGTTAGGAGAAATAACAATCCTTCCCCACCACGATAACCTGGTAACCCTCATCGAGCCGGGTGAAATTAAAATTCACAGCGGCTCTGAGCGAATCGCCTTAGCCACAAGCGGCGGATTCTTGGAAGTAAATAACAACATTGTCACTATTCTTGCCGATTCTGCCGAACTTCCTTCGGATATCAACATTGCCGAAGCTGAAGCTTCGCGACAAAAAGCTCTTGCCGTAATGCAAGGCAGAGACAATTCGTTGAGCTTTGATCAAGCTTTGAAGGCGTTGGAGTATGCGAGAACGAGACTGAAGGTTGCTCAAGATAAATGAAAAAGATTCCCACAGAAGAAATTGACCTGAGGTCGTTTTTTTATTTCTATTCCCCAAGGCTTGATCATGCGCGATATGCACTGGACTATAGACAAAAATACAACGAGCAACATATTATCAAATACGGGATAAGGTACTCTCCGCTCTATTTGCTAAGAGAGGATATAATGTATTGTCTTGGAAAGACGAGGGCAGGAAAGAATAATATGCACAACTTGACGTTTGGTCCAGCAATTTTTGCATCGCTACTACTGTTGAGTATTGGTATTGATATCCTGAGAAAAGTTCTGGGCATTAGCCACCCAGACTTCTTGTCACGTTATATGGTTATTAACAATCAGGACCTTGTTCAGGCCCTTGCCGATTTAGCAAATGGCGTAAAACATAACAAGTATTCACTTTATCATCGAAACAAAACCACCAAGATTCTTTCTTTCTTCATTTTGGGCGCAATAGATTCGGGCGATGTCATACAGGAAGATCAATCTTGGAAAAAAAGCGAATCAAAAAGGTACATTATTGACCCATTTTCACTATATAAGAGTTTCGAGAAGGCTGTAGAATATGTGCAAGAAGAAATCTCTAAGGATCCGGGAAAGCATTATAGATTTATGGAACAATCAAAATTGAAGTACTGGATTAGCCTTTTCTAATAATTCCGGCTAATAGTGTATTTTAGATTCTTGTCTTACTTACACAACTCGACGCATCATACCCATTCGCCTTCGCCCCTGCCTCCGAAGCAAAATACACCAAGTTTTCCTTCTTAATTCGCCCAACCTCCGAGCACGACTCAAAATAATACTTCGTGCCACTTTTTGATGCCACTATTCGGCCAGAAGTACTTGCTCCAGAACTTTTTGCATCAGCAGAACCCGCAAGAGCATCTTCACCTGCACCACACGCAGGAACAGACCCCTGCGCCCCAAACCCTTTCTCAAAATTCAACTCCACTTCTAGCGAATCATTAAAAACAGAAATGGGCCCAGCAAACCCTGAAACCGTCACCTTGTCCCCCGCTGTCGCAAGTCCGTCTTTTGCATACAATGTAAAATCCTGCGACTTTGGAACGGCAACTCCACCCGCATTTACCGCGACGACTGCCTTTGGCCGCGGCTTTGGCTCAACAAAATTCAAGCCGTCGGGCTGCCTTGAGTACAACACCCCACCCACAAAAGCAGAAGCGAGCGCTAAAACCAAACACAGCACCTTCAAAGCTCGAATCAAGATTTCTTTTCGACTTTCTAAAAGTTTCATGCTACGATTCTGGCACTTGTTTATTAAGAAACGATTAACCTCGTCATTATGCCTAAATACGCCTTCCAACTTGGAACCAATAAAGCTCTCAGCTTAGCAGAAATTCTTTGTGCTGTGCCAGAGATTTCTTCCCTTTCCCACGAACAAGAAGTTGTCGTTATTGAAGTTTCAAAAGACCTCGAAGCCCAAAAACTCATCAATCAATTGGGTGGAACTATTCGTATTATGGAAATCGTGGAAGAGTTCGAAGACGCCGAAGCTTCCAAAACGCATCGCGATGTTGCGCAACTTATAAACGAAGTTTTTACCGCCGACCTTGTCTCAAAACACGCCTTCACCAACGATGCCAGAAGCTTTAATCTCGGCGCGCTCAACATTCAACAGAACATTGCACGAACACTCTCCGGAATTGGTATCTCGCTCAAAAAGGAACTCAAATCCCAAGGCATCAAATCGCGCTATGTCGAATCAAGACAAGAAAATATTCTTACGTCAGCAACCACATTTCAAAACAAGCTGCACGAAACAAAAAGCGAGCTCATTGTTATCAAGACGAAGTCGGCATACTGCCTCGCCCGAACCTGCGCCGTTCAAGATATCGAAGCCTACTCACAGCGCGACGAGTTTCGCCCACATCGCGACAAAAAACTTGGAATGCTTCCCCTCAAACTTTCGCAGATACTTATTAACCTTGCGACACCAAAAGAAAACGCCAATATCTACGACCCATTTTGTGGCCTTGGCACCATCCTCCAGGAATCTGTTCTCATGGGCTACAACGCCTACGGCTCTGACATAAGCGAAGAAGTGATCGAGAGAGCCAAAGAAAACTTGGCATGGCTCCAAAAGGAACACCCCGAAATCAGCAAGGCGATAGAAATCAAGCAAGCGAACGCCCAAACCGTCGCCAACACTTTTGGTGTTAAAATGCATGCTGTTGTAACCGAGGGGTACCTCGGAAAGACATTTTTCAACAAACCTCAAATCTTCGATCTGAACGAAGAACACATGCGACTCAAGCGAATTTGCATCGAAGCACTTAAGTCCTTGAAATCAGGCTTTTTTGAGCCAAATTCACGCATTGTTTTGTGCATGCCGTTCTATCAAATGGGAAAAGACCGCGTTTTCGCCCCATGGCTTGACACCGTACGCAGTTTGGGATATACTCAGCTTGATCTTTTTTCAGGATCGGGCATTACTCCCCCTTCCGATTTTTCCGTCTCACGAAAAACTTTTCTGTACGCTCGCCCCGACGCTCAGGTTGGACGCGAAATCAGCGTATGGAGCATCTAGCTTCTAATTTTTGAAACAACATGGCACACAAAAAAGCCGCTGGTTCTACCTCCAATAACCGCGAATCACAATCCAAACGCCTCGGCGTGAAGATCTTTGGTGGTTCCAAGGCTCTCCCGGGAAACATCATTATCCGCCAACGCGGAACGGAATTCCACCCAGGAACAGGCGTTCGCATGGGTAAGGACCACACCATCTTTGCAACGATTGAAGGTAAGGTAAAGTTTGCTCGCCGAAAGGTGAAAGCTTATACCGGACTTCTCAAGCTTCGAACGTTTGTAAGCGTTGAAGCTGGCGCTGTAAAAAAAGCGAAATAAGTTGATATAAAAACTGCTCTCACGAGCAGTTTTTGATTAGGTCGCTAATACAGATCCCACTCATTCATTCTCTTTGAAAAGCCCACAAGAACTCTCATTCTTTTTGGAATCTTTTTTTGTCGCATCGAATAAGCTGTCATGCGCACATGACCTTCCATGACCACACGTTTTGACGTTTTGTTTTGTGCGACCAGGATGATTGGCCGTTGCGTTTTGTTATCAAGAGATCTTGCGACATCGTAAAATACCCGATTGGATTCACTAAAGATTTTCTCTCCCGAAAGAACACTTTTCGCACCATCACTCGCAAGTCTCGAGCCATGAGAGCGGAGCACCCAGTACTCTTCATTGATGTAAAAGAGTTTTCTGAATTCTCTTGGGTTTATTTCAGCTCGATACCATTGAACATCCGCAGGAAAGCTCTCGAAAAATCTTTTTCGACTCTTGTAATATCGATGTTTCTCGAGGATGTTTTTTCTTTGCCTGTTCTGTTTTTCATCTTTGAGGTCTGGGTTCAGCACAACCTCCTTGGAGACCCCGAGCTGTTTCACGAATTTTCGAATGCGGGCACCAAAACGGCTCGAATGAATCTCGGCGAGCAAGAATACAGAAATCATTTCATCTTCAGTAATCTTTTCAAGAATCTTCATTGCTTTTCAGCATTGAAGAGCTTCCACTTGCCCTCTGAGATAACTCTGATCTTTTTTCCATCAACAGAAATGGCCGTGTCATCATCGATCGCGTAAAATGGCATCACAGTCTTTTTGGCAAGCTGTTTGAGTTTTGAAAATCGCATGTCAGGAAAAGATCTTCTGTTCACATGTGGTCGAATTCCAAATGACACAAGACCCAAACCTTCTTGGACCGATCCCTTAGGTTCAAAAGATTCAAGCCTCTCCTCGGGTACGAGTTTAATTCTTGGATTCACCAGAATCGATCCCGCACTAATTCCAACATATACACGAGTTTTCAAAAGCTTAGACAGAATCTTTTCGAGCCCACTCTTTCTAACCCAGTTAATAAGGTGGAACGTATTGCCACCTTCAAAAATAAGAACATCTGCTTTTTGAAGGCGCTTTTGCCATACTTCGCGCGATAACGCCGAAATATCAACTATATCCACTTGTGCAGGTTTCAACTTGTAGATATCCTGGAGATCTTCTAAAAACCAATGCTTGTCCCCCTCTTCCACATTCAACGCTGTAGGAATAAAGGCGACATTCACCTTGCTCATCGGTTTTCCAATGAGTCGTTTTAGCTCACGAATAATTGATGTATTCATGAGTCCGCTCGACGTGAGAAGAAGTTTCATAATTTCCTTTCATTGGCTTACGCCTTCGATTATATCATCATTTTCTCGCACATTGTCCCCATTTGCCCTTCGTGATATCATTCCCCCATGAAAAAATCGTTGCGTATCCATTTTATCTGTCGCGGAAATATTTTTCGAAGTAAGATTGCCGAGGCGTATCTCAAGTCGCTCCATCTTCCCAACGTCAGCGTTATTTCAAGTGGAACCGTGGCAAACCGCGATCCCGACACCATCAGTGACAACCTGAAGAGCATTTTCATTGAACACAAAATTAAAAAATACAAAAAGAAACGAAGTAACCGACTCACGCAAGCTCGCATAGACAAAAACGATATCATCGTCTGCGTCAATCAACGCGTCTTCAGCGAAGTCAAAAAAATAGTGAAACTTCCAAGAAAGGTTATCGTCTGGCACATAGCTGATATCGGTGAGGTTCGTAAACCCCCAAAGACGGATAAACAAATGCACGCCTTTTTTGAAAAAAGTTACGATAAGATAACGAAGAAGGTTGATCAACTCGTCACAACACTCAAGAAGAACTAAAAAACACCGATCACCGGTGTTTTTTAGTGTTTGACTATTTGTTCTTCAACGCCGCTGCTATGAAGTCCTTAAACAAAGGATGTGGATTCAATGGCGAAGATTGGAACTCTGGGTGGAACTGTGTTCCCACAAACCATGGGTGTCCTTCAAGCTCCACAATTTCTACTAAGTCTTTTTCAGGGTAAAGACCAGCAACCTTCAGCCCAGCGTCTTCAAGCTGCTTTCGATACTCGTTGTTGTACTCATATCGATGGCGATGTCGTTCGGAAATCTTTCGAGTTCCGTAGGCGCTTGCAACTTTCAAGCCTGGAACCAATACGCATGGGTATGAGCCAAGTCGCATCGTTCCACCAAGATCTTTCTTGGCAACTTTCTCAACCTGCTCGGCCATGATGTGAATCACCGGATTCTTGGTCTTTGGATTCACCTCGGTAGTGTGAGCATCCTTCAATCCAAGAACATTGCGCGTAAACTCGATCACTGCAAGCTGCATGCCGTAGCACAAACCAAAGTATGGAATTTTGTGCTCTCGAACAAATTCGATAACTTTAATCTTTCCTTCGATTCCACTTGAGCCGAATCCGCCAGGAACCAAGATACCATCGTATTCTTTCAATCGTTCAAGTGCCTTAGGATCTTTTTCAAATTCTTTCGAGTTAATCCAATCCAACTTTGGCTTTACGCCATTTGCCCAGGCTGCATGTTTCAGGGATTCGATAACAGAAATGTACGAATCTTCCAAAGTGAAGTTTCCGACATCGAAGTACTTCCCTACTATACCGATTTTTACCTCTTTTTTGGCCGATTCAATGCGTTTTACAAGCGCCTGCCACTCTTTACCATCCTTCTTCTTTGCCTTGAGCCCCATCCGCTTCAAGAGCTTATCGCCAAATTTCTGCTTTTCATAGACCAAGGGAACGCTGTAAATAGACTTCACGTTTGGTGCTGCGATAACTGAGTCAGGAGAAACATTGCAGAAGATAGAAATCTTCTTGCGTCGTTCTTCGTCGATATACTCCTCTGAGCGAGCAACAATAAAATCAGGCTGGATTCCGGCGCCGTTCAGCATTCGCACGGAGTGCTGCACCGGTTTTGACTTCATTTCACCCAAGTGCTGAGGAATTGGCAAGTACGCAACGTGAATATTGATAATATTTTCAGAACCCTCTTGCAACGCCATCATTCGGATAGCCTCCAAGAACAGAGCCTGCTGATACTCACCCGTTGTTCCACCAATTTCAATTACGAATATTTCAGAGCTCTTGTCTTTTGCACCTGCTTTTACGCGACGAATAAACTCTTCGGGAATATGTGGAACAACTTCAACACAAATTCCATCGTATTCGAGGTTTCGCTCTTTTTGAATAACGGTCTGATATACCTGACCTGTGGTGGTATAGTGCCGTGAATCCAGTGGTTCGTCCAAAAATCGTTCATAGTTTCCAACGTCTTGGTCTGTTTCCATACCATCAGTTGTCACGAACACTTCTCCGTGAACGGTTGGACGCATCGTTCCTGCATCAAGGTTGATGTACATATCTGCCTTCATACACGAAACACGATACCCCTTATCTTTCAAGATTCGCGCGATAGAAGAGGTGGCTACACCTTTTCCAATACCCGAGATAACTCCTCCTGTAACGAAGATGTACTTCGTTGGTTGTTTCTTGGCCATTATTTTGTTGAATTAAGAATATTAATAGTAAGCTCCGCACTCGAACCACCCAAAATGATTCGAGCTGTATATGAACCTACCTTCTTCAGTGGTTCTGAGAGAAGGATGGTTTTTGGGTCTAAAGTGAGAGAAAGTTGTTCCTTGACGGCTACTGCCACATCTTTTTCAGAAAGCGAACCAAAAAGTTTCCCAGCTGAGGTAACTTTGCTGGGAGTGATGGTAATATTTGCGTCTTTCAGCTTGGATGCTAAGAGTGCGTTGTTCTGCCGATCTGCCTCAATCTGTGCGGCGTTCCTTTCGGCGGCCCGCTTGGCGTTGGCTTCATCCGAAGCTGTCGCCACCTTGGCAAGATTATTTTTGAGAAGGAAATTCCGAGCGAATCCTTTCGAAACTTCTTGGACTTCGCCCTTGCGACCTACATCTGGTACGTCTTGTAAAAGAATGACTTTCATAAAAGAAAATCCGTGCGTTGCAAGGTTAGAACTATTGAATAGAATATACAGGATTTTTAAAAAAGGTGCAAGGACTTTTTTCGCAAACGGAAGGGGCTAAAATTAGAGCCCCTTCACCGTCTCGAGTGCCTTATCAAGTTGTGGGTCCCGGCCGGCATCGATATCATCTTGGGTCAGATCCACCTTGATGTCAGGCTGCAAACCCGTTTCGTTGATACTTGTTCCCTTTGGGGTCAGCCAGCGAGCAATGGTTACACGAATGCTTGATCCATCAGGCAAGAGCTCAACATCCTGCACCGAGCCTTTGCCGTAGCTCTTTTCACCAATCAATTTCACGCCTTTGTCGTCTCGAAGCGCACCAGCCAAGATTTCTGAGGCAGAAGCACTTCCCTCATTCATGAGCACCACAACCTTCGCATCTTTGAATGGAGCATCGCCCTTTCGTTCGTATCTTGTTTCTGTACCGTCCCCTGCTTTTTGAATAACAACAACGCCGCTCTCAATAAATTTGCTTGCAACGTCTACCGATGTCGCGAGCAGTCCACCTGGGTCATTTCGCAAATCAAGAATGATTCTGCTGATATTCTTTTGACGAATTTCACCAATCGCTTTTGCGAACTCGTCGTCTGTGGTTTCTCCAAATCGCGAAAGCTCGATCTGTGCAACATTGTTATTATCCAGATATTTCACGGTGACCGTTTGCACGGAGATGTCTTCACGAACAATCGAAACATCTTCCGCCTTTGAGCTATTCTTGTGGAAAATATTCAATTTCACGGTCGTTCCCTTGTCGCCACGGATCTTCGCAACAGCATCGTTCAGTTGCATATTGCTCGTATCGGCACCGTCAATCTTCAGAATAAGGTCACCTGCCTTCAAACCCGCCTTCTCCGCAGGAGAATCCGCCAAAGGAGCAATAACCGTTAACACATCATTTCGGAGTCCAATTTCAATGCCAATACCCTGAAACGAACCTTGTAAGTCAGATTGAAAACGCTTAGTCTCATCGGGTGTCATAAACTCGGTGTACGGGTCGCCCAGCGAAGAAACCATTCCCTTGATAGATCCGTAAAAGCGATCTTGATCCGAAAGTGGTTGTTTATAGAATTTCTTTTCGAGCAAGTCCCAGACCTGCCAGTACAAATTAAAATCGACATTGCGAGAATTGCTCGCACTTCGATTGATAAGCGAAGTAACTGCTGGCGGCAGCGCATTGGTGCTTCCAACTAATACACCAACACCAAATGCAGCAACCACAAAAACAGCAATCAAGACGCCAAATTTTGTTCGAAAAGATTTTTGTTTTTCCATAAATCCGTAAAATTATTGGAGATGAAGTGTAAACGTAAGGTCTTTTGAAAGAACCGTTTGAAATGTTCCTTCGTTGTTTGATGAGAGTGCGAATGGGATGCCGACAGGTTCAGAGCCAGTGATTTGTTTTGGGCTTTGCAGGGTGACATTTAAGTTGCGATCGAATGCACCGAGCTGCTTCTGAACATATAACTTATACGTATTTCCTTGGATTTGTGCGGCAATGCTTTGTGGCAGTTCGTATTCAAGCGTCACGATTTGCGTTGTCTGTGGTTCGATGCGTTTGTAAAATCCGAAGCTCGTCTTTCCACTTTCTTCCGTCGTGTCTACGTCGGAGCCAAGATTCTTTGAACCAATCAACTTCGAACCCTTTGGTGCCAAAACGCGTGTATACGTTTGGTAGGCGTCGGTTAATCGATCTTTGAAACCCGTGTGTTGATAGGTAATATTGAGGCGTACTTTTGGCTTTCCATCGTTTGTGAGCTGCACATGATAATCGATGGTTCGCTTCACCACGGGATCTGCCTTCAAGGAGTGAGCGTTAGCATCTACAACCATGAGGTAATCAGAATCCGTCTGAACGATGTGCCCGTCCCAATTTTGTTCACTCAGAATTGATTGTATTATATCATGCTCGGCCAAAGTTTTCGTTGGGTATAACATAATCTGTTTGCCGCTCATATTGTTCGCAACAATTTCGAGTATGTTCTTCCATTTATCCTGCGGAAGGCTGAGAATTTTCTGAAGGATAGTCTTATTGAGATCACCGAGGATCTTTTTTCGGTTTTCAAATGAGACACCTGCCTGATAGTAGTTGTACTCAACGGCAAGATCGAGTTCAGTAGAAAAGTTCTCGCTCGTAAATGTGTACGGATATCCAGGAACCGTTATTGGGCCAGTGAGCGTGAGCAAATCATGAATGACGTTGGGCGTAATGCCTATAACGCCATCGATATTTTTCTTGTCGCCACTTTCTCGTTTGTAAAAATCCAAAACCGTTTCAGACGATGTTGGAAAATCAGGCGACCAGTTGGAATCGCGCATGTACAAGACAGGATTTATGTACTTTGCAACTGGCCCTGTTGCATTTACACCCTTTGAGGCGTTATCGATGTCATAAATGTCGTGTGCAGGAAAGTCGGTTATTTCGCCGTTTTTAATAGTCATAATGCCGTACGAACCGATAAATCCACCACCCGGCCTGAGTTCTGAATTATTCAAAAACAAAACAAGGTAGCGTTTATCTTGTTTGTAGCCCGCAAGGTCGGGCCCAATTTTTGAAAGCGACGATGCCAATCCTATGCCTTCCTGAAGGGCTGGCAGAATGCGTTTCATTTCATTCGCATTTTTTGTGATCTGGCGAAGGATGCCGAAACTTGGAATTTTATTAATTTCGCCTTGTACGAGTGCAAGGTCCTGAGACGAGCCATCAAATAATGGCGAAACTTCGTGAAGCTTGGTAAGAATTTTACCCTTTTGTTCAGAGTTGAGTGTGTTAAACGTTGTTTTGCTGGGGTCACCAGAAGGAAGTGCCGACATAACCTGATTGGCAGCATCTGCCGCCGAGGCAATAGTCGCATCAACAACATACACCGCGTTCACTAAGTGTACGGCCGCAAGATACTGATTTCCTAAAACCGGAACAACTTTCAGAAAGGTAAGTTTGGCAAGATCACTTCGTGCCGCACTCAAGTCATCGCGCGCGGCGTTCAAGAAAATGACCGCCTTGCCAATTTGCTTTGAAGCCAGTTGGGTTTTGGCAGCTTCCACATTTTTCTGCGCCGATGTGAGCGATCGAAACGCGAGAACCCCATACGTTCCATAGGTTATGCCCGTTATCGCAAGAAATCCAAGTACTAGAGCAAGGACGATAAAAACGACGCGAAGAATCGTTCTTCGCTGCTTGTGTCCCCCATCCTTTGAGTTCAAGTAGAATGCTGCGTGTTCTTTATAGAGAGGCTGTGGCTGATGTGCAAGATTACTTTGGTCCACTTTCACCCGATCGCTTCGCAACTCGAAGCTTCCCTTTAAATTTGAAGAAATACTGGATCCAGCTATAAATATGGATACGCGTCACACGATTCACGATAGACTTCAGCCCAGACTGGTCAGCACTGAGTCTTTTGTGCTCGTGGAGCATAATAGCTTCAGGGATATATCGAACACGATAGCCAGCCTCCCAAGCCCTTCGACATAAATCAACATCTTCAAAATACAAGAAGTACCGGCTATCCATACAGCCAAGAGCCATAACAATATCGCGTTTCATCATGAGTGCAGCGCCGATAGCCCAATCAACATCCTGTTCTCTGTCGTGATCTACGTCCTTCATTTCAAATCGTTGCAACTCTTTTTTGCCAAATGAAAGTCTTCCAAAAAGCGTTCTTCGGTACAATGGCGTAAAAAATTTAGGGAACTTTGCAATAGAGTACTGCAAGCTTCGATCAAAGTTCAGAAGCTTGGGCGCAACGATTGCAATATCTTTGGATGCATGCAGCTTTTGGTACAGCGTGGCGATAGCGTTGCCCTCAACAATAATGTCTGGGTTCAACAAGAGAACGGTTTCGTGTCGGGCCAAGTTCATTCCCCAATTTGCGGCCATAGCAAAACCACCGTTGTGTTTTGAGGCTACCGTTCGAACATTAGGATACTTCTCTCGAACCAACTGAATGCTCTCATCACGCGAATCGTTATCCACAACAATAATGTCGTCCACATTTTCTGTGTTCGCATAGATACTCTCGATGCATTCGCACAATTGCTTCGGAGTTTTATAGTTAACGAGAATTATAGAAACATCCATATGTTCGGAAAAATTATGCCATACGTGATTGATTTTATCAAGGAAGTTGGTGCTTGGTCAAAACTCGATCGTACAAATCCTGGTGTTCTTTCCCAAACTTCTCGAGTGAGTAATGAGTTTGCACGTGTTTCGTGCCTGCTTCCGCAATGTTTTTTCGAAGCTCGGAGTTTTCGATAAGCTGTAACATATTTTCTGCCATACTTTCTGCATCATGCACCTTAGCAAGAAGGCCTGTCTGTCCACTCTGTATGACCACTTGATTCCCCGAAACTGCGGTTGCAACCGCAGCAGTGCCTGTAGCCATGGCTTCAAGGAGTGCCATGGGTAAACCTTCATGGAGTGACGACAAAACAAAAATATCGAGGGCCTGCAAAAGGTCCGGAACATCTTGGCGTTGGCCCAAAAGTACAAACCGGTTTTTGTGTGGCGATTTTTCGAGTCGTTCTTCTACCTCTTTCCGAAGTGGCCCTTCACCAATCCAGAAAAATCGCGCAAGCGAGTTCTTCTTAAAAACTTTTTCAAGTGCAGCCAAAAGCATCAGCGGATCCTTTTGTTCTATGAGCCTGGCCGTGGTTCCAATGACCGTCATTTCATTTGTCACACCAAGCTCTCCTCGCTTTTCTTCACGTATCGCTGCATTCGGAGCATATTTTTTTGTATCTACGGCGTTATTGATGACCGTTATCTTTGACTCAGCGATAGATGCATCGTGCGCCAAATAAAAATCTTTTACATTCGATGCAACCGCAATGTATGCATCGGCGTAACGCTGCGTCCATCGCTCAACGATTCGAGTGATAGCGTCAAAGATACTCTTTCCAGTAAGCCACAGATCTTCATTGTGAAGCGTCGAGACCACGGGAATCTTCAACCATCCCGCCGCAACCCTTCCGTAAACATCGCTGCGAAGAAGATGTGTATGGACAACATGCGGCCGAATCTTCCTCAACAAGAAGAAAAGCCTTGGGACGGCCAAAAAGAGATCAAGACCTTTTGGAAGACTGAGCTGATGAACTGGTATATCAGCTTCCTTAAACTTTGTCGTGAAGTCATGTGCTTCCTTGGTATATTTTCCCCAGCCTTTTCCTGCCAAAGCAACTACCACCGGTTCAAATCGCGAACGATCCAGGCTTTTGGCGATATTCAAAATGACAACATTTGGGCCAATCTGTTCGGTACTGACCGTTATAAAAGCAACCTTTATTTTTTCCATTATTTTCTCCCCTTTGTTTGTTCGAAAGCTTCTTGAAGCGCTTCAAATCGTTTTTCCCATGTATTTCGATATACCAAAGCTTGAAGTTTTTCCTTGTTTTTCGTACCTTTTTGAATTGCCTCTTCGATATGGGACGCAAAAACATCCTTGTCACTCGAAAGATACATAAAATCCTTGTAATACTCAAACTCTGGCAAAGGCTCGGCGACCACTGGTTTCAAAAAAGAAAAGTATTCAAAGAGCTTATTCGGAAATGTTCCTTGTGTATAGTCATTGACGATATATGGGATGAGAGCAACATCGAAATGCGCAAGATACGAAGGAAGCTGGCTATGTGGAACGGCAGGCAGCACGTGAACATTTGTGTTTTCCTTCAGTTTTTCAATGTTCTCTTGATCCCACACATTGCCCATGAATACGAATGAAACACTGGGGAGTTTTTTGGCAACATACTGAAGAAGCTCAAAGTCTACCACCTCGCGAAGCACGCCATAATAACCAACAATTGGGTGCTGCACACCCACGAGATTTTCTGGGATCTCATACGTTTTATTTACATCAAACTGAGCAAGATTCACGGCCTGAGGAATCTTATAAACCCTTGCACCCCATTGTTCGAACTGATTCTTTTTAAAGTCGTTATCGGTTACCACAAAGTCACACTTTTTCACGAGCACCTCTTCATGTTCGAGTGTATAGCGAGGTGCATTTTCAAGTTTTTCAAAACGCATCGCGTTGTCGTAAATAACACATTCCGGGTCAAGTGGCCGAATGAGGTTACTAATAGTTCGAACCGGGTTTCCTGTCCAAAAGACTAATTTCTTTTCTTGTGCCCCAAGGGCGCGGAGTTTTTTTCGGATTTGCCAGAGAAGCAGCTTCGTATTGATTGATTCAAAAAACCTATTATTGTGTCGCGGAAGAAAAAGTAAGGTAACAAAATGAATGTTCTCTGGCACTTCGTTCTGTGTTTCCCGTTGCCCACCTTTTTTGAAACCAAAGAGTTGAAGGAATGCCTTTTTGAAGACACCCAAAACGCTATAGTTTATTAAGCCCATCGGCGTGACAAACAAAACAAAATTCTTTTCCGCCATGCGCGACGCAAACTCTTGCTGACGTTGCCAGTTGTCGTGCCAGTTGAGTGGCGAGAAATACACAATAGCAGTATTTTCAAGCTTCATCTACAACCTCATCAAAGAATTCCGCGAGTTTTTTCGTTAAATTTTTTCGGGTAAATTTTCCCACTTCATCTTTGTTCGCACGCTGCTGCCAGTTTTTGGCCTTAAGCCCCTCGAGAAACTTCAAGAGTTCTTTTGCGGTATCTTCTACGCTCAAATCAGACGAAACGGTATAACCGGTCTGTGTTTTCTCGATAATCTCTGTCGCTTCCCCATTCTTTGGTGCGAGTGCAAAAATGGGTCGGCCAGAAGCAAGATATTCATAAAGTTTTTGCGGCACCCACGAAGCAGCGCGCGTAAGCGGCGGAACGAAGAGTAATAAAAATGTTGCGGCTGTTGTAAATTTTGTCACTTCGCTGTGCGCAATCCAACCCTGGAGGAAAATATTTTTTCCATACAGCGGCGAAGACTCAATCATGTGACGATTCGTAGCATCAATATCACCCGCGATAGAAAGACTTATGTTGGGAACTTTTTTGGATACTATTTCCAATGCTTTCAAAAATTTCTCTGGAGAGTTTACTTTGCCATAAAATGATGCAGGGAAAAAGCACTTAATCTCATCTTCGTGGTAATACGCCGTCTCGTGAATATCTTCGGAATCAAACCCGTTGTGAATAGCACAAGCTTTGCGATAGATTTCTGGGAAGAATTGATCGATATCCTTCTGATTTCGTTCGGTATTAAAAACTACACCACTCGCTTCGCGCAAAATAGAACGTTCATATGAACGATCAATCCATTGATGAACAAAGCTGGCCGGCTGATACATTGGGCCAAGCGTCCAGTGGTCACGGAAGTCCGCTACCCAAGGAATTTTTGTTTCGCGATGTAAATCACGCGCAATAAGATGTGAGGTATATGGTGATGAAGTTGAGTAGATCAGATCAAAATGTTCCTTTCGAAGTACCTTTATAGCCTTTCGGTATGCAGAGCCTCGCCAAAAAGTTTGAATGTCAGGAACAAGAAACATTCGTTCAACAAAGTGGTACGGTGCTCGCAGCAACGACTTCCATGAAAAAGTTTTTTGAGCTACTTCATCTGATTTCTTTGTAAGGCTCGAGAGTCGTTCTTTTGATTTTGCCTCACTGCCACCAAAAAACAACCCAAAGTAGTTGGTTCGAATAATTCGAACGCCTTTAGGAATATCGCGTGAAAGCGATGCATCAAAAACCGTGTGCTGGCCAGACTTTACGGTTAAAACAACCGGCTCATACCCAAAATCTCGCAGGTACTTTACAAATTTCACCGTACGCTGCACTCCTCCACCACCCATAGGTGGGAAGAAATATGCTACAACTAAAACTTTTTTATTATTTTGTGACATCTTCGTAGACCTGTTTCATAGCTTCAACATTTTTTTGCCACTCATAGGTTTCCTGAACAAACTTTCTTCCAGCCCTCCCCATGCTTTCTCGAAGTTTTGAGTCTTCAGCCAATTTCTTCAATGCAGCACGCAGCTCTTCAATATCTCCAACTTGGTACAAAATTCCCGTCTCGCCGTTTTTTACGGTTTCCGGAATTCCGCCCGTCTTTGCGGCAACCACCGGAACTTCGCACGATTCGGCTTCAAGCGCCGCAACGCCAAATGATTCGCGGTGTGATGGATTCGCAAAAATGTCTATCGATGCATAAAATTTTGGCATTTCAAAGGCGTTTTCTATCCGCCCCACAAACTTAACCGCATGCTGGAGACCCAATTTGGCAACGGCAGCTTTGTACAAATTCTCTTCTTCGCCACTTCCCGCAACCCTGAGTGTTAGCAAGTTTTCTTTGCAAAGTGGCGCGGAAGCTTGCAAAAGATCCATAAATCCATAGTGCGAATAGAACTGCCGTGCAAATCCCACAACAACGGGTTTCCCTACATTCTTGGTTCGGCGCATCGGAGCATAGAGCCCCGTGTCAATTCCAAACGGAATGACGGTGGGTTTTTGGTACGTATCGCGAAACAACTTGGTAAAGTAGGTCGCAAGAAACGAGCTCGTAACCGTAATACGCGTAGCTCTCGAAAGATATAAGTCGAGGTATGCGAAGTCTTGGTCGGAAAAATTTTTTCCCGGAAGTGGCACGATATCCGAACCCCACAATGAAACTACCGTAGTAATATTTTTTGGTAGTGCGTAGGCGATGGAGTGCGCTAACGCATAATGCACATGCAAAATATCTGGCGAAAATGCCGCAATAGCTTTTCGGATCTTTCGGTTTTGCCGGAGAATCTGCAGCGGCCGCAAAAGAGGGTTTCTTGAAAACTGAATGTTGTAGTGAATCTGCTGAACGTTCTTTGGAACGTTTGTATCCAACGATTGGGTCACAACCTGAATTTCAAAATCTTTCGAAAGAGCCGTCAGCCATCGCTGCATGTGTGCATTTCCGGCATCGGCAAGAAAGGTAATCTTTTTCATGTGAGTTTCTGAACAACTGATTCGGGTAAAAGATGGAGTTTGTGAAGAAGTCGGGCGTAATACACCAGATCACTTTTCTTCAAAATAAGCATATCGCGAAACGAGACTTTTGTAATAACACGGAAGGCGACAATGAGCGCAAGAGCAATGAGCGTGTACGACAGCGTCGAGCCAAGCGCAGCACCCAGCAAGCCAAAATGTGGAATAAGAAGAATATTCAGAACAACATCGAGCACCAATCCAATGCCCGCGATATAGCTATGAACTTCGAGACGACCTCGCGCGGAAAGATCGTTTCCTAAAACCGTTGCCGCCCCTATGAACGCTACACCCGGAATCATAACATAGAGTGGCGTAATTCCTCGCTCAAATTCAGGACCAAAGAAAAAGGAAATAACGAGGTGACCAAACACCGCCAGGCCCAAGCCCAAAAGGATCATAATCACGATCATGTTTCGAAAGATACGCGGCGTAAATTGATTCGAATCCTCGTCGGTGGTAGCCGCCACTCGTGGAAACAAAATGGTTGTAACAGATCCTGGAAGTTGCAGCAAGATTTCACTCAAAGCTGAGGCTACCGAATACACGCCAACATCGGCGAGTGGCAAAAAGAAACTCACCATAATGAGATCGAGTCGCTGGTTGATAAAATAAATAAAGTTTCCAAAGTAGCCGCGCAAGCCAAACAAAAAGGTTTCTTTCAAAAGTGCAAAGTGAAACAAAAGCTTGGCGTCTTGCGCGCGCCATGTTTTATAGACCGTGAGAATTCCCAAGAATGCCTGCGCAACAATCCATGCAGCCACAACCGAGTACGTTCCAAGTTGCAACGGAAACAAGAATACATATACCAATACAACCTGAACAACTACTTTAAGAATACTTACGGCATTATAATAACGAAGCTTTTTTTCAATGAGCAAAAAATTCGTGAAGCTCGATTGAATATGCAAGAAGGGCAGAATAGTCAACGCAAGCAAAATAAATCTTACGGGAAGTCCAGAAAAGAACCGATCAGCCAGCATTGGGTACACCAGTAAGAATATTCCACCGGCAACCAACGAAATAAGTATCGAAAAAATAATGGCGTTTGTGTACAGTGCGCTTGGCGAATGATTTCTGCGACCACGGAAATAGTTATTTGCCTGATGAACGCCAAACGATGAAAATACAAAAATAATATTGGCAATGAGCATCGCCAAAGCAATAGCGCCCTTTCCTGAAGCCCCGAGTGACCGCGCAATAAGAATATTAATGAGTGACATTCCCACCAGCGTGGATCCGTCGACAAAAACACGCTCAATCACCTGACTTCCAAAGGTTGTTTTGTGCTGTTCACTCATGAAATGTATTCAAAGTTAACTCCCTATACATACGCGAAAATGGGCAAATTGTCAACGAATTTTTGTATGACACAACCCCACCCTGCCACACACAATCTTACTTCAACTGCGCTGCAAGCGTACTCAAAACAGACGGCGAGACATTCGAAGTAGTTCCAAAAACAAATCCATCGCGTGCTGTTCCCTGAATCATGGCATCGTAACTCGTCACAGAACTTGAAACAGACGATGAGACCAGCAGAACCGGCCCAGCATAGTACCCCATGTACGGCCCAGCAGTTAGTGCATCCTGAAAGTAGATGCCTGTTGCATATCCTACCTGTTTTGGTTTAGCCCGCGAACTCACAACACCATTGCACACCGATGTTGCCGAAGTCGAATAAAAACATCGCGCAACTTCATAGCTCGTGGCATATCTATCAGCACCAGCGAGCCGTGTTACCGAAATACCCAAAGCACCTATTTGATTTTTTACGGTATCGGTCACAACACTTGTTCCGCCCACAACAAAAACGCGCGAAACATGGTGTGCTGTGAGCCAACTGGAATTTCTTGCATCAAGCGAGCCCGCGCCATTCACTAACACTGGTATTCCCTTGGCCGCAGAGATGGCCGATGCCGCAAGTCCATCGGGGAAATTATCTTTATTGACCACAAATGCGTATGAGGTGGTTGAAGGATTTGTGATGTTCGCTATGGCAATTGCCGTGTCTACCCTATCGTCTCCCGCGACTCGTTCAGTGTTGGCGTAGCCGACATTAGAAAGTTGCGTCTCGATGTTTGAAGAGACAGCACTCGTGCCACCAAGTATATAAATTTTCTTCGTTGAATTCGAAAGCGCTCGCTGAATCTCTGTAAGAGAAGAAGAGCTAAGTCCACTCGGACTCGTTAAAATAAGTGGCGCCGTTTTTGATTTCGCCAAACCACCACCAGCCAAGGCATCGGGGAAATTTGTCCCAGAAGCGATCAACACTGAAGTTGCCGTGCCATCTTGTGGGAACCGCATCTGGCTCACCTGATTCGAGATGCTGTAATGATTTCCTCCACTCGCATCGAATCGGCTCATGATGCTGTTATTCACCGCATGCGCGGCATTGATTCGACCAGTACCAATGTTGGAAGAATTTGCGGGGTCAGTGTTGTTGCGAATCTGTGAAATAATCTGTGAGGCCGTCAGAGAAGGGTTTGTTGCATGCAAAAGCGCAACCAGTCCGGTTACTTGCGGTGTCGCCATTGATGTTCCAGCCTCGTATCCATAGGTTGAGCCCGGCAGGGTGGAATAAATCGCACGACTCGATACTGTTACACCACCCGGGGCTGAAACATCAACATACTTGTTTGCGCCACTTGAAAAGTTTGAGTACGAGGCCATATAGTCTGCGTTGGACGTGGCTGCAACACCGATGACGCAATCCGTTGAACCGCAGTCATTCGTTACAGGCGAGACTCTTTGACTGTTGAGATCAATATTGTCGTTCCCCGCCGCTGCTACGGGAACAATATTGTTGTTGTACGCATCTTGCAAGGGTGCATCGAAACTCGTGTCGTACTCCCCTGGTCCCGTTGCAAAGCTCATATTGATAACATTTGCATCATTTTGAATAGCATAATCAATGGCAGCAATGACATCATCACTTGTCGCACTTCCGTTTCCATCAAAAGCCCGAAGCACCATAATCTTTGCCTCTGGCGCAACGCCAGCAATGCCCGCAGAGTTATTCACTTCTGCAGCTGCAATACCAGCAACGTGTGTTCCGTGGCCTGTTTCTGCACCCGAAGGTGCTGGGTTCGGATTATTGTCATGCGAAACGAAGTCCCAGCCATTAGTGTCGCCAATAAAAGTATTTCCGTCAGGTGCATCAGCGTTATCATTTGAAGGCTCGTCGGGGTTGGTCCACAGATTGCCATCAAGATCTGGGTGCGTGAGTTGCACTCCCGTATCAATGACCGCAATCACACTCCCCGCGCCCTTTGTGGTATTCCACGCAATTTCGGCATCAATGTCGGCATCCTTCGTCTCACTCGTTCTCCCAGAGTTACTTCCGGTATTGTATAAATCATCCTTGAGTGCAAAGTTCGTATCGTTTGATGTTTGTGCCGTGTGGTAAATAAAATTCGGTGAAGCAGAAAGAACACCTGGACGATTCAAAAGCTTCTTTGCAACAACCTGGGGGTCCGTTCCGTCTGCAATCTGCAACAAGAATCGCGCGCCACGATTCTTTCGAATATGCGTTTCGCGCTGAACATTCATAGCAATAGGTCGAAATCCCGAGACTACTTGAGTAAATATAGTGTTCGAAGCTGAAGAGACAGACTCTTTCGGGTCTTTAAGCTCTACTATCACTTCATTGTTTATGTAATTATTGGTGCCAGCTGCTGCATTGACTTTTTCCACAGTTTGTGTCGAAGCTGCCGCCTCAAAACCTATTGAAAAAAAACCTATTTCGAATATAATAAGTATAGACGCAAGAAGTTTTTTACAAGTATTGATTCGTGACAATTTTGTTTGTGTATTTCAGCTCGTAGCAGCACTGATTATAACATGCACAAATAAAACTCACAATTCTTGGCGTCAAGGTTGATTCAAAGGGAAATGCTGCTACCGACCTGTTTTCTTGATGGTCAATAACAAAAGTCTCAAAAATGAAAGTTTGGAGCGAAAAAACAAAATACTCTCTCGTTGGTATCGTTGCCATTCTTGCCATGCTTCCATTGGCAGGAAATTTTCATTTTGCCAATACCGCAAAAGCTGCGCTCGCACCGCAGAACAACTCCGTGAGTGACGTCTCTTTGGGTTTCGGTGGATCTTCGAGCTCGGGCATCAGCACGCGAGCCACAAACACGACGCTGCAACTTTCAAAAAATGGGTCTGCATTTGAACAAAGTCATGAATTTACCACTGGTCAAGTGCAAGCAGATTACAACTTTAACGCACTTGCCGTTACATGGAAGATTGATCAGCCGCAAGGAACACATGCAAGCTTTTATATGCAGACCACCGCAAATGGTGTGACAAGCAACTGGCTTCCGCTTCCAGAAAACGAAGACATGCAAGATCCAGATACCAAGGAACACTTTAGCGAGTTAAATTTTGTCAGCAGCGGTGCAACAAGTTTTGCTATCAAGGCAGTGCTTTCAACGAGCAATCAAGCCGTTACTCCTATCGTTTCAGATATTCAGGCACACTACCTCGACTCTCGCCCAGGTCCGCAAATGAATTTCAGCTCTATACAGACAAAGGGCGCAGTAACGACTCCGCGGGTTATTAGCCGTGCCGAGTGGGGCGCTGATGAATCCATCATGGACTGGACACCACAATACTCCGCACCTAAAAAGTTTATCATCCATCACACTGCTGGTGCTCAGGGTGGAAGCGATCCAGCATCAGTCATTCGTGGGATTTATCGATACCATGCCGTTACACGTGGCTGGGGAGATATTGGTTACAACTACGTCGCAGACGAGCATGGAAATATTTACGAAGGGCGCTATGGTGGCAACGGCGTTATTGGCGCACACGCTCTCCGAACAGAATCGGGCGGAAGCTCTGTGAGTTACAACCCTGGTTCTATTGGCATATCTGTCCTTGGAAACTATGACAACGACACAGTAACTACTGCGACAAAAAATGCCCTCATCAATTTTATTGGGTACAAGGGAATTCAAAACAATATTAATCCAACAACCGTCAGCTACTTTGTTGATCGAAATATGCCAGGCGTCATCGGACATCGTGACGTTGACTACACCTCGTGTCCAGGAACGGATCTTTATGCTGATGTAGCGGAAATTCGAAACGGTGCACAAGCTGCAATAAACGCAACACCTCATGGAGACTACAACCCGTACGCCGCCGAATTGAACAGTGTCCCCGACCTTGTCAACCTCGAGGATAAAAACTGGCACACCGTAACCGTAAAGATCAAAAATACCGGTGACGCACTGTGGAGCAACTCAGGCCCCAATGCGGTTGTCTTACAAACAGCCGACCCCGCAAATAGAAACTCCGTTTTCTACGATTCCAGCTGGCTCGCATCGTATCGCCCAGCCAAACTCAAAGAAGCATCGGTGCCACCGGGAGGCATTGGAACGTTTAGTTTTGTGATGCGCGATTCACGTGGCCTCGAAGCAGATTACGATGAAACTTTCAAACTCGTGGCATCCGGCCTCACCTGGATTGATGGCAGCCAATTTACACTGCACGTTCACGTAAGTCTTCGCTACAAAGCTCAAATTGACGAACTTCCTGGTGACGGAAATATTGACGTTGCGCCCGGGCAAAAAACCACCGTCGCTATCTGGATGAAAAATATCGGAACTCGAGCATGGACAAAAACAGGACCAAACTTCGTTGCCCTAAACTTGCAAGATCCCGCGGGCAGAAGCTCGGCATTTTATGACAGCGCAAGCTGGCCTCTTTCGTATCGCCCAACGCTCTTGAGCAGTCCCGACACGTTGAATCCGGGCGAATGGGGTTACTTTAAATTTATACTGAAAGCACCAACCACTACCAAGGTCTACAACGAAGGCTTCCAGGCCGTTTCGGAAGGCATTACGTGGATTACCGGCAGTCACTTTACACTTCACGTGAATGTTATTGGCCCATACAAGGGTGAGGTGGTTTCTGTTACCCCAGGGCCAACGCTCGACGTCAACGAAACACAAGAGATTACGGCTCGAATTAAGAATACCGGAAGCGCAACCTGGAAAAACAGCGGAAGCAATTTTATTGCCTTGAACGTCAACAACCCTCCAGGGAAGAATTCCGCCATCAAAGATCCCGCCACCTGGACAGAATACCCCTACCGACCGGGCCGCATGACAACAGCGGAGGTTCGCCCAGGCCAAGTTGGTGAATTTGATTTCACCATCAAGGCACCAAAAACTGCTGGGACCTACAAAGAATACTTCCAAGCGGTTGCTGAAAATGTTACGTGGATTGCGGGAACAAGCTTTGACCTGACCGTACGCGCCTTGAATCCATATGAAGGACAGATTACCGCAAAGTCTCCTGAAACTATTATCATGGAAGATCACGCTTCCCGCGACCTCTCTTTGACGATAAAAAATATTGGTTCTGAGACTTGGCATGCCGGCGATGGTTTATATACCGCTCCTGGCGGACGCGTTTCACCATTCCAAGATATCACGTGGCCTGCGGGTGCCGTTGATATTCTTGATCACGATGTCGTGCCAGGTGCTTCGGCAACATTCAATTTCAGGCTCAATACGCCAGATCAAATGGTGGGCAGTTATACCGAAAGCTTCTATATGAAGTCTGCCGGTCAAACGGTCTTGAGTACGACAACGAACTTCTACATTACCGTAACTCCACGATACAACGGCCAAGTTACCAGCCAGACAGCAACGGAGATCACCGTTTCACCTGGAAGCCGAACATCGTTTACTTTCAACTACAAAAATACCGGCACACGAACCTGGAGTAATACGGGCGATGCCTACGTTTCACTCCAAACCACCAACCCAGCAAACCGACACTCAACTTTTGAAGACAGCAGTTGGCCAGCTTACTACCGTCCTACAGTGATGGACTCAACCTCCGTTGCACCAAACGCCACGGGAACATTCACCTTCTATCTGCAAGCTCCTGACACTACCGGTGACTATACTGAACAGTTCAAGCTGACCGCACAAGGTGTTGCCTGGATGCCATCGTCAACCGGAACGATTCGTATTCATGTTCGCTCTACCCTTTCTGAGCCCACAATAAAGATTGGTATTGCCGCGTTATCACAGGTACAGGTTTCCGGAAATGGCGCATTCCGTGCCGTGAAAGGTGGCGATGGTTCACTTTTGGGTACATTTGCATCAGGCAACGTTGCAACTGTTACCGTTGAAGGTGGAAATAGTTATTATCGCTTGGCGGGACCGGGTGTAAATGTTACCACCACCGACTATGTTCGTTTTATTCCAAACACGGGCACTATCCTGAAGGTTTATAACTACCACGACCATCCAGGCTTCAACACGTCACTTGATGACAACACCTTCCGAGGAAACATATTGGCATGGCGAAGTGGCTCTACGGGAAACTTCTGGGCAATCAACGAACTTAAGATGGAAGACTACCTCAAAGGTATCGCCGAACAAAGTGATAGCACTACCTACACACACCTCAAGACCATGTCCGTCGCGGAACGAACGTACGCGTACTACAATGTTCAACGCGGTGGCAAGCACGCAAACGAACACTTTGACCTCAACAACACTTCTGGCGATCAGGTGTACAAAGGCTATGGTCTTGAATCACGCTCGCCTCACATCGTTCAGGCAGTAAATGAGACAAAGGGCCAGATGGTTACCTATCGCAGTGCCATTGCGCTGACTCCATACTTCTCTCGAAGTGATGGCAGAACCAGAAGCTACCAAGAAGTCTGGGGCGGAACTCCCGGTGCATACCCTTACCTCGTTTCCGTTGATGATCACTGGTCAAGTCCTGGCCCAATGAATGGCCACGGCGTAGGCCTCTCGGGATACGGCGCACTACAACAAGCCAACGAAGGCCGAAGTTACACGCAAATCTTGCAGCACTACTACACCGGCGTTCAAATTACAGACTACTACTAAAATAAAACTGGCGCTTGTGCGCCAGTTTTATGCATCAGTTCTATTATCGAATCTTCTCTGAGAAGACTTTTACAGATTCTGGATCGTTGATGACGGTTTCAAAAAGCCATTCAACCTGATCCGTAATTCGTTCCCAGCTAAAGACGTTTCGTGCACGTTGTCGAGCCAATGTTCCTTTTTCAAACAATGATTGTGGCTGCGTGAGTGCCAGGCCCATCAATGCCGTAAGTTCACTAACGCTGTTTACATCAAAGTAGAGCGCAGCTTCTTCGAGAACTTCGTAGTGCTCTTTAATATCACTCGCGATAATTCCACATCCAAAGGACATAGCTTCCAAAACGGCAAGTGGCATACCTTCACTTCCAGAAGCCTGAACGAAGGCATATGCCTTTTGATAGAGTTCCCACAAATTGTTTCCCGAGACAACACCTGGCAAAATAATACGGTCGTCACCCTTTGCGAGTTCCTGAATCTCTTGGTAGTACTTATCCGTATACACCGCACCGCCCGCAATAACAAGCTTCTTGTCGGTTTTCAGGTTCTTAAACGCACGAATAACTTTGTGAATGTTCTTGTGTCGAACAAATCGAGTGACCATCAAGAAATACGAACCCTGGGTAATTCCAAGTTTTTGTTCCATTTCATTGCCATGCAGTTCTTTTGGTGACGGTGCGCCGTTATAAATCTGAACGGTGTCAGCATGATATTTTTCCATGGCATACTGGTGAAGAATCTTGCTGCTCGTAACTGTTGCGTGTGGCATCTTACATGCAAACCAGGTTCCAATTCGCAAACAGAACCGTGCAAACCTTCCCCATTTCGCATGGAGATCATCGCGCGATTGAAACACGGAAATAACTTTCGCCCTCGGCTTCAAAAGTCGCATCAACGGAATCAGCGCCGAAGGACCAACCGCATGAACATAGATAATATCTACATCTCGACGAATAAGGTCGAGCGTACTCAAAAATACATGCACAAGGGTGTCCAAGTGCTTTGAGCGGATGGTAGGAATTCGAACAAGATACACACCTTTGTAGATCGTGTCGGTTCCTGGCGTGTAGTAGTTTCGAACATATACCCACACCGCGTGGCCACGATCAGCAAGTCGCGTTGAAAGCTCCTCTACGTAGCGTTCAATGCCACCGTAAGTTGCTGGTATTCCTTTTTGGCCTATAAAAGCGATTTTCATACAAGGTTTGGGAGAAATTCAAATAATGAGGCGAGTTCGAGAGAAAGCCATGTAGAATACAGTACTATGGAGTTTTTGTCAAGACCGTGCCCTAAAAATGCCCCGTGAAGCGCTTACGTAGCCTTCTTGGCCAAGAGATCGTTATAGACCGACATAACGGCGTTGTAGTGCTTTTCGGGCGAAAATCGCGTGGAGTTTCGAAGTGCTCTTCGGCCCATTGCAGCGGCTTCGGAGTGATTCATCGCCAAACGTTCCATGAGCGATGCAAGTGCAATATGGTCACCGGGCTTGATAACGAATCCCGTTTTCCCATCTTCAATCAACTCAGGAATCCCACCTATTTCCGTACCAATAACTGGCTTGCCACAGGCCGTTGCTTCAATGATAGTGAGTGGGTTGTTATCGTACCACTCAGAGGGTGCCAAGAGCGCAGTGCAGTTCTGAAGGAGTCGTCGCGTTTCTTCGCGCTCAACAAATCCTCGAAACTCAATCTGATGATGCAAGCTATTCTTCTCAACGAATTCATGCAGATACTTTTCAAGGTTACCCGTACCCGTAAAAACAACGCGGAGCTTCTTAGACTTCTTCACTGCTCGCGCAATAGTAAGAACGCCCTTCTCAACTTCAAGTCCACCAGAGAATAAGAAGTAGCCCTGGTCCTGTTTGCCAGCCGTAAAAAATGAGGTGTCAATAAAGTTGTTCAAAACAAGCACTTTTTTCTCGTCAAAACCCCACTGAACCAACTTGTTCTTCATGAACTCGCTCGATGCCAAGAAGACGTCAACGTATCGTTCGTAAAACTTCATGATTTTGTGGAAGTACATTTCAAGCATCACGGGCACCGAAGCAATGCTACTATTTTGGATACACTTATGCGTTACGGCATTGTAGTACTTGTGCTTGAAGCATCGCTCACACACCGCGTCTTGCGTGTACATTTTGTAGTTTGGGCACATGAGCTTGTAGTCGTGAACAGTCATAACAATCGGCATACCACGTTTTTTCATGACGCTCAAAATGGAAGGTGAGATCTGATGATAGATGGTTTCGAGGTGTGCAATATCACACGGATACGCATCGAGAAGCGCTGAAAGTTTACGGCGCGCTTCAAATGAGTACATCATCCTTCCCAAGACGCGAAATTTCTCTATAATGGTAGTAGGATTTTCAAAGTGCACCTGGCTTACGAAATATTCTCTAAAATTTGACTTCAGATTTTTTGGGTGCTGCATGGAGAACGGAATCACTTCGTGGCCGTGCCTTTCTAAGAGTTCGGTCAAATTAAAAAAGATGCGGTCCGCTCCCCGCTTTGGAAAATAAAACTTGTTGGCATGCAAAATCCTCATATCCGCATTATACGTTATCTGTAAAAAGAATCTAGTGTCACAAAGCCTTACCACGCGCCAGTCACAATTTTTTGCGGCAATGCTGGTTCTTCTGGGAACTATCGTTGCCACCGTGCTCATTATAGTCAACGCTGACATCTTAAAGATCTTGTCAGCATTTGCCGTGGTACTCATTGCGCCACTTTTTGTGGTGCGCCCAAAAGCTGGATTTATCGCCCTTCTTATTGCGCGTCCGCTCATCGACATGCTGGGACAGCGCGTTTCATTCAATATTCAAAATGTTCTCATTATTAACCTCAATGCGATCTTTGGAATCTTCGTTGTTGGCTGGGGCATATTTTATCTTTTGTACAAACGTACGCGCGTTTTCCGCATTCCTGTTTTTTATCCACTCGCTCTTTTGGTTTTGGCAACACTTGCTTCAATTATTTTTACCCGCGATCCAATAACCGTTTTTGGCGAAACCATACGTATTGCAAGCTACGTTGTTATCTTTTTGCTTGGCTTTGAATTCACCAAAAATCTGCACGACGTGCGCACGATAACTACGGCCATCTTTGCTTCTTCCATCTCCCCCGTGGTGATTGGTTTGTATCAGCTCATTACCAAAACAGGTCTCGCCGATGAAGCCAGCAGCAATCGAATTCTCGGAACCTTTGCTCACCCATCACTCTTTGGCCACTACCTTGCAGCCCTGATGATTCTTGCTCTGGCACTCATGGTTCTTTTTCCGTTGTATAAACGAACCTACGGCGTGCTGTTTCTCTTTTACGGATTTTTGCTGGTCTTTACGTTCTCGCGTGCTGGCTGGGGTTACGCGGTAATTGGCGTAGCTCTTTTGAGTATAGTTTTCTTTCGTGAACACTTTGCACGACTCACGGTGTTGGCATTTGGCACTCTTTTTGCCGTAGTCGCCCTTGGGCTTTTCCTGCAGGCCTATACGTCATTTCAACCAACTCAAATATCGATCGTCTCAAGGCTTTTACAAACAGCCCAATTAAACCCCGATACCTCTGTTACCTGGAGATTCCAGTTTTGGAATGCTATTCTCGGACCCGCACAAGAACATCTTCTGAAAGGCTACGGCGGCGGAACCTTTATTCAGTTTGCTGAAAACGAAATCAACACATCGTTTGATGCGCACAACGACTACCTGAAGCTTCTTGTAGAACTTGGGGTCGCAGGCCTTGCCGCGTTCATTGGTTTTTTCGCAATGCTTTCTTCGGAGGTTATCTTATATCTCAAAAGAGCCTCGTCACAAAAGGAGCGAGTACTTGTGTACCTTATTCTCGCTGAGACATTAGGCATGATGTTCGTGAGTTTTTTTGATAATCTCTACCAAAACACAACGCTGTACTGGATTCTCCTTGCGATGTTTGGAAGCATCTTCCATGTGCTCCAAAACCAAAAACACCTACGAAATATTCGCTAGGCTTCTTCTGCGCGAACAACTTATTCTTTTCGCATCCAATTTTGAATATTCGAAGCAGCGTCATCCGGCAAAGGTACCTCACGAACAGTTTGTGCTTGAGGCGGAGTTTGCATTGGCTGATCTTCTGAAGCAAATGGCTTCAGGGAAGTAAGTGCTTCAAAGTTTTCCGAAACAACATGTTGTGTCGGCTGTGCGGCTACATGACCGTCTGCCAAGAATTCAATGTCTTGTGGAATTTCGTTTTCTTCATGAAGTCGGCCATTGTACTCTCGTTCTTCCAATTTTCGAGCCAAACTCAAATCGATAATAAAAATGTACACAAGGTCAAGTGCAAGGCCAACCAAAATACCGCCACCGATGTTTAATACAAACGATGGTCGAGCCGGTTTTGTGGAAACCGATGGAGCGTCAATAACACGCATCGAAATATCCGAGCTCCCTCCGTAATAGCTTGCACCATCACTTACGAGAGTAGCAACGATAAGATCAGTAACATGCTGTGCTTGTTTCGAGTCCGCATCGTACACCTTTACTTCAAGGATGCCTTTTCCAGAATCCACGCGCGAGTCCACCATCTTTGCCCATTCTTTCGAACGCTTATCGGGGTCACTGCTAAAATGTGACGCAAGGCCCGTGTCGCGCTTTGTGAGTGAATCAAAAAATGACTTGGAATACACCGCTTCATTTAAGAGGCCAGCTATGTAGTCAGCAGACTTGGATGCCGTAAAAGCATCGATCGATTGCTGTTTTTGGATAACAAGAATACGCGAGTGCCCTTCGTATTTTGGAGTCGTGGCAATCGTGATAATAACCGCAATGAGCGTCACCGTTAAGAAGATAACAACGAGGTGCTCAAAGCGCGATCGGATGATTTGAAAGAGTGTTGGCTTCATAGAGTTTCTTTCTGACAACCAACTCTAACGTTTTTTATGTGTTTTGTCAAGACACGCGCTTTCTGGTTTCAAGCAACTCCCAAGAAAAGGCTCTATGAAGCCTCTTTAAGGGTTGCCTTCGTAGAAGCCTCTTTGCCGTCGCGAAGGTACTTAATTTCCACCTGATCACCTGGCTTAAACTTTTGCAAGATACGCGTGAGACTGTTTTGTTCGTTAATCTCTTGCCCGTTGACCGATTCTATTATGTCCCCCGTTTTGAGGCCTGCTTTGTCGGCGGGGCCACCAGCGATGATGCCACTTTCTGCACCTTGTCCACCATCGAGGAGCGCGCCCCTGTTCACTGAAAGTTTGTTCAGAGCAGAAATTTCTGGCGTGATGTTTACGTAGCGAACTCCCAGCATGGGCCGAACAATCTTACCTTGTGAGATCACGCTTTCTATCGCTGGTCGCAAATCATTAATCGGTATAGCAAAACCAATGCCTTCCCCCGATTTGTCGACAGCCGTGTTAACGCCGATTACTTGTCCTTTAATGTTTACGAGTGGGCCGCCAGAGTTACCTTGGTTAATGGCTGCATCCACCTGCAACAAACCCTCAAGATCTGATTCAGAATTTTCTGACTGCGCCACAATGGCCCTGTTGGTTCCGCTAATAACTCCTACCGTTACAGAGTTTGTGTACGAGCCAAGAGCGTTTCCGATGGCGATAACTGGCTCCCCAACTTTCAATTCGTCGGAGTACCCAAGATCAACAACGGGAAGGTCCTTTTTATCGATTTTTATGATCGCGAAGTCATTGAGCGGATCGGTACTAATAAGCTTAGCCTCATAATTTCCACCGTCTTGTGTTATGACGGAAATCTTTGTTGAGTCTTCAATAACATGACGATTGGTTGCGATAAGTCCATCTCTAGTCACAATAAATCCCGAGCCAGATGCTGTTGTTGTTCCCACTTGGCCGTTAAAAAAGTTAATACGCTTGTTTCCAGATTGCGCCACAATACTTACTACGGCCGGGCTCACCTTCGAAACTGCATCAATGGTTGCATCGTTTTGGACAACAGTTACTGGTTGTAGCTCGCGAGTTTCACCATTGCTCATTCCCAGCAAAAGACCATGGGAAGCAAAAAACGGATGTCCAAATTCATCATACAAAAAGGCGCCGATAAAACCTACTACGAGTGAAATAAATACAAAGAGGCCAGCAAACGCTCTTCGTCGCTTCTTAAAACGTCGCTTCATGTCGACATCGTTCATTTTTTGGTATGGTCCTTCTGATTTTTCTTTAATAGAAGTAATGATGGTTTCAGACACACATCCTCCCGATTACTTGGAAATGGTTTGAGAAATTTTTTTCAGCTCTTCTTTGGGTAAAACTTCATAGAGACTCAAAGCTGCGATAATAAGCCAAAGATTCAGGACATTGAAACCGGGCTGGAAGAAAAACTGCAAGAGCGAGGCAATAAACGCTACACCCAGCGCGTACAGGAATGGTTTTTGCGCGTCGCCTGCAAAAGAGTGCAAGGTTCGAACCTGTACCAAGGCGCGAATCACAAGATACGCGAGGGCAGCGAGCCCCACAACTCCATACTCGGCTGCCGTTTCAAGGTAAATATTATGCGCGTTGGGCAACTTGGCAAAGTAGGAGTAGCCGTAGTATGTTTCAAAATTGTATGGATACCCATTGGATCCGAGACCAAAAGTTGGGTGTCTCTGAAACATTTTTATCGCTACATTCCAGTACAATGTTCGAACATCGATCGCATCTGAAGAAATATTGTCTTCAAAGTTTTGATCGAGCTCCTGTGCCGTAGCATCGTGTCCGCCAACCAACCCTCTCCCCTGCCCGACAAAAAGAATTTTCGACTTATCAAAGTTCAGTGCTGAAGCCATTATAATTTTCTCATGCTGAGAAATTACTGAGTTCGGGACACGGAGCACCATGTTGCGCAAGAATTGTGGCTGCAAAACGACGGCAACAATAATACCTGCAACGATAAGCCCAGCAAATTTTGTCCAGAAAAGGTAGCGCCGATACTGTTTTTCAAAAAACAAAAGGAAGAAAAATACTGCGAGCATCGCCAAGAATCCTGCGCGAGAGTACGAGATGAGCATAAGTGCAATGCTCATGACGACAAAAAAGGTCAGGAAGATTGCATACGACCGCTTCAAGAGAATTTTTTGTGTCAGCAGAAGAGCAAGACCCAGTGCCATCGGGATCAGAAGCAAGGAGGCAAAATACCCGGCATCGGGAGTCAGCGAAGAAATACGAATCACGCCATCAACGGAAGTTTGTACAAATTCAGAAGTCGTGCGCCCCGTAATCTCGCTCCAGACAGAAACAGCCGCACCAAAAAGAACCAGAAGCGTAACACTTGCGTACCACGTTGCTACAAGTCGAAAGAACTTCTCTCCTGAATCAATAAGCTGCAAAGCAAGGACAACAAAGATAAGGTTAGAAAGATGCAAAACAGCTCGCTCGAAACTTTGTACGTGGGCTATATTGATCAAAGTAGAGAGAACTACTGCAGCAACAAACAACGCCTGTGGAACAAAGAGTTTCGAAAGCTTTACATCGTTCCAGGATTTCTTTTTGAAAACGACGAAAATATAACCAAGGATAGCGCACCCAAACAATACGAAGCTCAGACGAATTGATCCAAAGACAATCGTCTGGAATTTTGTAAGTGGCTGAATAAAGACGTAGGCGTACAGGATCCATTCAACGTGACCCTTCTTCACCCACACCGCAACAACAACCAGAACCAATAGGAGCATCGCGATGCCCGTAAACGTCGTGAGCGTTCCACCACGAACGAGCTCAATGGCACCAAATACAGAAACCAGAATGACAAGAAACGCCAGAGAAAGCTGGTACGAATAGTGAACAAGAAATTGTTGTATTTTTTTTATAAGGGAGGCTTCCATTGACTCGTCATACAAAGGAACACGAAAAATAAGAGCGAGGTTGCAAGGTACGAAACCGCATGGTGTGAGCGCAGTCTTTTGTGGTGCGCACGTATAACAAGCATCCCAAAGGTAAAGAAGATCCCCAACATAATAACTGTGAGGCTCGTAAGGTGTATGGGCCAGAGGAGGAGCACCCAGCTGACTTCGCTCATAATAAGCGATGTCAGTGCCGCAAAAAATAGGGCGTTATGTATATCAAGTTCTTGAATTTTGGCCCAGTTGTAGGCCGCAATGAAGACGCTGTACAGGCAGATGGCTGCAAGTACCCCACCAGAGAACGCGAGTGGAATGACCAGGAGCCAAGAAAACACCATACTGAGTGCGAGCGCAACAAAGGTAAAAACTTCCCAAAATACAGAGTTTTGCGAAAGCCACACCACAGCATAGAGCGCAAGCAAGGCAAATGGCAGGACGCGGTAGGTTATGGAGTCCGTATCAACAAAGATCCAGGTTCCAAAACCAAAGAAAAGATAGTTCGAAGTAAGAAACATGGTAAGGACATGCGTCCAAAACTTTTCTTTTTTGTCGAAGATAAAACGAACCGCGAAAAAACGTACGGCTAAGAAGACAAAGTTCCATCCAAACACCAGACCAGCAAGCAAAAATATGCTCGTAGTACCTTTGTCTGCATACCAAAAAAGGAGTCCTTCGGGCACGAGAATTCCCAGAACTACGAGTAAATTCTGCCAGGAGAACATTTTTCGTTTCATGCAATTATTATAATGAACCGGTCTGCCTCAATCAAGAGGCTTTTCGCGTATTTCTGGGGATGATTTGTGTCTAAGTAGATAAAAAAGTGTTACAGCGCAAAAGAGAACAGTCAAAGCAGAAATATACTGCGAAAGAGTGAAGCCATAAAACCTTGGGTCACTGCCGGTAATGTCCGTAGCCCGAAAATTATCAATAATCATGCGTTCGAGGGCATACAGACCAGCCGTTGCAAGGGCGATGACACCCGGAGTACGAAATCTCTTTCTATTGAACCAGAAGATCGCAAATAAAACTATCCCGCCGAGGATACTATAGAGAGCCGTATCGTGACGAACTTCGCCGGGTGCAATCACGAATCCCCATGGCATATTGGTAAGTTTTCCCATGTGATCCCTGATGAGGTGACAACCGATCCGTCCAATAGCATACCCCGCAGGAAAAACAAGTGCGACCAGATCCAGGTATTCGAGAATAGGAAGCTTGTGGCGTCGAAGAAAGACATACAGTGCCACAAGAGCCCCTATAATACCGCCATACGCTACCATTCCCCCATTCCAAACCTCCAGAACCTGCAAGAGATTGCCCTGATAGTCACCCCAAAAAAGTAGAACATAAAAAAGCCGCGCGCCGATGAGCGCAAAGACAACCATCCAAAGCGACAGAGAGAGAAAATAATCCGTATCGAGACGACGTTTTGGTGCTTCTCGAAAACCCAGCCAAAGCGCAGCACCAAAACCCAGCGCGACAAATGTTCCCCATACCTGCAAGACCACGGGTCCAATATGATAGGTTGTGAATTGGTAGTATGGAAGCACTATTTTGTGTACTTGTAATCGAGGTAGCTCTTTTTCGTCGATTTGGAGCTTTTGTCAAAAGATTTCTGCATTTTCTCAAGCTTCGAAGCATGGAATCGCTGCATGGAAGAACTTTTTGCACGCTCCATCTGGCGTTGGCGAAATGCCATATCTTTTTGCATTTTGGATTGCTGCATCGTAGCTTTTTTGTAGGAGGAGTAGGCTTCGCCTCTGCGTGCAGCATACGATTGTGTCTGCGCTGCATTTTGCGATGGACGGCCAAATCCCAAAGTAGATAAAAGTCCACCGGGCTTTGTGCCTCCTTGCTCCTGTGCTTGTTGTGCCGTAGCTGAACGTGGAGCAGAAGCACCACTAGCCGAAGTAGCCGCACCGCCACCAAAAATTTTAGAGAAGAATCCGCCAGAATTCTGTGACGCAGCATTCATGGCGGCCTGTCCTTGGCGCTGCAAGTGTGCATTCAAAATTTCTCGCTGTCTCCCTGCGTAGTCAATGCGCGATTGCCCCGCCATACCTTGCGGCTGATACTGACCTGCCATTCCTCCCTGGATTCCGCCCGACATGCTGCTTTGTTGCGCTCCCGCCATTCCTTGCTGCATCTGTCCACCCATTGCAGGCGGAAGCGGATTACCTCCAAAACCACCCACGGGACGTTGTGGGTTTCCAATAGGCATTTGTCCTGGCATCGGACTGGGTGTGGGAAGTGGCATAATCTACCTACTTACGTGATGCATCACTCGCTTCGTCAGCCTCATTCAAGGCTTTTTGTGATTTCATCGTGTTGGGAATTGAACCTCGAAAGAGCACGGCACCGGGACGAGGGTCAAAATCGGATCGTTCCGTGTCGCTTTCTAGGGTCAAAACAATTTGATCATACGGGGTCAGAGTGTTCTGAACATTGTATGTTATTGCGTATCTGTTTGTTTTGTCTTCTCGTTTGATTCTTCCGAAAGAAAGCGCGTACGGGATCTGATCGTATAACGTGTCAACATCACCGTTCGAGAGCGTTTGACCATAGAATTCATCAGCCTTGGTTTCAGACGAGGTTCCAAAGTCTCCCACGGTGCCACCATCAACAAGATAGGCTTCAATAGTTGCACCAGCGGGCATAACAAAACCATCCTTTGGTGTGATTTCAACATTCGCGTACCCATTGTTCAGATTCAAAACAACATGCACATCAGCATTGTCCATCTTGAGTTTCTTGGCAAGATCCGTTGGTTCAACTTTCACCACATCACCAACCGGCACTGGAACAAATGGGTTTGCCTGTCCAAGATTGTAGGCAAGACCAGCGGCCAAAATGACAAGCAAAATACAAATTACGATGGTAATAAAAAGCGCACCAGATTCCGGAACGTCATCATGAGTTTCTACTGATTTCATATTCGTGGAGTTTAATAGTTGCACCGATTATACCAAAATGAGGGCCTTTTCGGAAGCGCCTGGTCGCGAAGAGATCTACGCTTGTTACGCACGAAGTGAATTTCGCTCTTCTTCTGTAAGTTCACGAAACTTCCCCGAGGCAAGATTTCCCAACTTCACAGAACCAATCGCAACACGCTGGAGACGGCTAACCGCATATCCAAAATGGCCAAACATCTTTCGAATCATGTGATACTTTCCCATACGAATTTCAACCCGAAACTTCTTAGCGCCACTTTGAGCCAATATCTTGGTTCCTTGGGTTGAATACTTCGTGTGGTCTTCGTCAACAATATCAATACCCTTCTCGATGGCGTTCCTGTCGGCAGTAGCGAGTGGCCGATCGAGCAATACGTTGTAGATCTTTTTTACTTCATGCTTTGGATGCATGATCATTTGCGCAAAGTCACCATCATTTGTGAGAAGCAATAATCCCTCAGACTCTTTATCGAGCCGCCCGACGGCAAAAACTCGTGGTCTTTTCGGGAGGAGGTCAAAGATAATCGGATCATCGCCCTGCTGCACCTCCGAAACGATGTATCCTCGCGGTTTATGAAACGCAAAATACACATGCTTCGTAGCAAAAGTAAGTGAGATCTTTTTCCCGTTAACACGGATATCGTCGGAGAGTGAGGCCTTCATTCCTAACGAAACTTTTTGCCCATTAACAAACACGCGACCTTCTTCGATCAACTTCTCAGCCGCTCGCCGTGAAGCAAAGCCCGCTTGTGAAAGAATCTTTTGTACTCGTTCAGCGTTGTCTGGTTTTTTCATGCATCCATCATAACTGGTTCAGTGTTTTTCGCAAGCTATGATATGAGATTACGAATCCCACATTCGAAATCTTCGTGGAATGTTGAGCGAATCTGATTCGTACACGTCAAATGCACGATCCCCTTCTCCTATTCTGGTTTTTCGTTCCGTGTTCATAGAATGAATGACATTCACCACGTCGTGCTTGTTTCGTGTCTGCGATTCAGCCATGAAGACATTTCCAATATTTTTCAAATGAATCCACAGCGACAACTGAATTTCGTGCGTTGTTCCACCATACATGATCAATGATTCTGCGCCCGAAGGAAATATGCCAAGGACACATTCGTAGCCCCGACTTCGCAAAAACGGAATGAGTCGTTGCAAAAATCGCGGTGAAACCGCATGCAAAAATTGGTCGATGTTTCTCATCGACTCACTTCTTTTTCTATAACGCACGAAGGCTTCGAGAGGATTGCTCCTCGCAATTTCATCATGATGCGCACTTCTTGCCTTCATCTCCACAAGATATGTCGCAAGCGTTGGGTCTGCCTTCATTGCTGATTGTATAAGTCCGTGTGCGAGACGCTTTGCGTACCCGGTGGAGTTCACTGTTTCGAGGCTCTGCGCATAAAGTTGGTTACCTTTGAGCGCGTACATAGTTACTCCTTACACCTTGAGCCTAGCAGAAACAAGCGAATAAATCAAGAAGATTGATTCGCTTCCTACTTTGGAGGTTAGGCAAGATGTGCCCGAAGAGCGTTGAAAATGACTACAACGTCTACTACTTCTTGGAGCGCTGCACCAATCACCGCAGGAATGATTCCAGTAGCCGCAACGATCATGAGGACCACAGAGAGCGCAATACCAAACCAGACGCTCTGAAGAGCAATTTTCAGGGTATTTTTCGCTATCTTGACCGCTTCTGCTGCCCGTGAAATATCATCAACAAGCACAACAACATCAGCAACCTCGCTTGCAGCCGTAGAGCCTCTTGCTCCCATGGCCATACCAACTTCCGCAGCTGCCAAGACCGGTGCATCGTTTACACCATCGCCAATCATAAGAACCGGACGCTCTTTGAGTTCTTTGATGGCATTCACCTTATCTTGAGGTAAGAGTTTTGCTCGAACATCGGAAATTCCTGCCTCTTTGGCAATGCGTTTTGCAACTTCTTCTTCGTCACCGGTTACAATAAGCGTTTTTTCTACGCCAAGATTGTATAATCTTTCAACGGTTTCATGTGTGTTGTCGCGAATCTTGTCGGTAAGGATAACACTTCCAGCATAAATATGTTCTTGTGCCACATGAATAATCGTTTCGCCCATCTTGTCGGCTTGCTGGTGAATGGCAATACCGTTATCTTTCAAAAACTTTGCACGACCAACTAAAACTTTTTTGCCATCGAGCGTTGCAGAAATTCCTTGCGCGATAACTTCTTTGAGGTCGTGCGCAATCATAAGTTGCACATTCTTTTTCGCTGCATCAGCCACCAAGGCCTTAGCGAGAATATGATTGGACGATTGTTCAGCACTTGCAGCAATTTTCAGAACTTCATCCGCAGTAAATTCTTTTTCAGGATGCACACTGACCACCTTTGGCTTACCTTCAGTGAGCGTTCCTGTTTTATCAAAGGCAGCGGTTTTCACTTGCGCGAGCCGCTCTAAGATCGAACCATTTTTGACAATCACCCCATGCTTCGCACTTCGGCTCATGCCGGAGATAAAAGCGATAGGAGCACCCAGCAGAAGCGGACACGGAGTAGCTACCACAAGAACTTCCGCGAATCGAAGGGCTTGACCAGAAATTGCCCAGGCTATTCCTGCAATCACAAAAGCAACCAATGTAAATGGAACAGCGTAACGGTCAGCCAAGCGAACGAATGGCGCCTCGGACTGCGAGGCTTCTTTCACCAAAGCGATAATTTGTTGGTACTGACTTTTTTCAGCAGTTTGTGTTGCCGTAATGGTAATAGCCTTGTCAGAATTTATTGCACCCGACATGAGCTCTTCTCCCTTGGTGTGCTCGGTAGGAAGACTTTCGCCCGTGAGGGAAGACTCGTCGAGAACAGCAACAGCATCGTGAAGTTTTCCGTCAACAGGCACAACTTCATTTGGCTTCACGATAAGAACATCGCCCAATTTCACTTGGTCGATTTTAACATCTTCAATGTTTCCATTTTCTTTTTTGAGGTGGGCAGTCTGCGGTGCACGTTTCAAAAGTTCGGTTAGCTCTCGCGTTGCTCGATGTTCGGCAAAATCTTCCAGTGCTTCGCCACCAGTGAGCATCAGAACAATAACCGTTGCGGCCCAGTATTCACCCACAATAACGGTGCTTAAAATAGCGACAAAGGCCAAGATATCAATACCATACTTCCCTTCCCGTAATGTTTCTATCATTCCCCAGCCAAGCTTCAAGGCGACGGCAACAGCAAAAATACTTAAGATCCAACGAGCAATCTCGCCAAATCCAAAAATTTGCAAAATAAGGCCAATCATTCCAATGACAACAACGGCGGCAACAATGGGATATTGTTTAATGAAATTGAGATCGTCGCGCATAGTATCCTTTTGTTATTGTATCTGAATATTTGATGCCAGTGTCTTGAACCGATCACCGCTGGCTTGTAAAACCGTTATGGTAATATGGCCAGTTTTGCTTGTATGAATATCCCGCACCACGCCAAACTTCCCGAATGTGTGCCTTTCACAACCTCGCATCGAGCGCCGTCACGGAGTTCTTTTGCTTTGTCGCTCATGTCATTTCTCATTTTTTTTGGTTGGGGAGGAAGGATTCGAACCCTCGATGATGGAGCCAGAGTCCATTGCCTTACCACTTGGCTACTCCCCAATGATAAATCGAGCGGGTTTAGAATACCAGCTTTCCACGAGGAAATCAAGGCTTTTATTCGTACTAACTCTTCAAGTGTCTTCGAATAGCAATAACGCTCGAAATCGCCCCAATAACGAGGCCAACCACGAGCAACATTCCAAAGTTCAAAAAGGCATGATTCATAAAGAACTGCAAAAGCGAGGTAGAAGTAGTAATCTGGAAAAAGTCTTGAAGCTTTGGCCCAACATATTTGAGTAGCGGATACAACGCAGCAAAGGCCAGGACACTCGCAAAGATTCCATACATCAGACCTTCAATGATAAATGGCATACGAATATACCATGCCGTCGCACCCACCAAGCGCATAATCGTAATTTCTTTTTGTCGGCTAAAAATCGTGAGACGAACCGTGTTGAACATCACGATAATCGCGATAAGAATAAACAGAATAGTCAGAGCGGCGCCACCATTTTGAATGATATTTACTCCCCGATCCAAACGATCGATCACGGCACGATTGTCATCAAACGTTACGCGCTCAATCACACCCGACTTCTTTTTTGATTCCAAAATGGAAGTAATCTTTTCGTAGTCTTGTGGACTTTTTGCCTTAATGATCAGTGTTGGTTGCAGCGGATTCTGATCAAGCTCTGAAAGTGAATCAACAATGGTAGGGTTATTTTTGTACTGTTGCTTGAACTGTTCCAGTGCTTGCTCCGCGGTTATGTAGTCTACTGAGGCCACTTCGGGAATAGATTCAATATCAATACGGGTTTGTTGAATTTGCACCTCACTGGCCGCGGAGGAAAAATACACCGAAACGTCAACTTTTTCTTTGATAGTATTCAGTGAAACAATTCCAATCACGTTCAAGAGCCCGACAACGCCAATCAAAAAGAGCGTCAATGACATAACAAAGGTTGTTGCTACCGTTAAGCCAATATTGCGCCAGTAGTTGGTGACGCCGGTTACGACGAGTCGCTTGAGGCTTTGGGAGAGAATCATACGCGGTAACTTCCTCTCGCTTCATCACGAACCACTCGTCCATTCTCTAAAGTGATCACGCGTTTACGCATCGCATCAACGATGGTCTTATCGTGCGTGGCCACCAGAACGGTCGTGCCGTGCTGATTAATCAAATCTAAGAGCTCCATAATTTCCAACGAGTTGTGAATATCAAGATTTCCTGTTGGTTCATCAGCAATCAACATTTTTGGATCATGCACGAGTGCACGAGCAATTGCAACACGTTGCTGTTCGCCACCAGAGAGCTCTTCAGGAAATCGGTCGCCCTTTTCACGCAAGCCAACCAGGTCCAACATTTCAGGAACCTTCTTTTGAATTGCCTCATCGGCACTACCGCTCACTTCCATAGCAAATGCAATATTTTCTTTGACGGTTTTCTTTTCGAGAAGTCGGAAATCCTGAAACACCACGCCAATTTGTCTTCGATAGTATGGCAACTGATCTTTGGTGAGTTCGTTAATAACCCAGTCATGAATCATAATCTTGCCGCTCGAAGGCTTATCTTCTCCAATGATCAGCTTGATCAATGTGGATTTCCCCATTCCGGAACGACCGACCAAAAAAACAAATTCACCCTTTTCAATCGTAAGGTTAATATCGTTAAGAGCTTTGCCTTCACTCCCATATTTTTTTGTAACGTTTTGTATAGTCAGCATCGTGTGCTCGAAAATTATACCACGATTTGCCGGTTTTCACACGTCTTCTTTTGGGTTTCTACGACATCTTTGCGTTCTTCTTCGTCGCCTTGTCTTTCAAAAATGCCTCAATAAACGGGAAAATATCGCCATCCAAAACGCCTTCGGCGTTGTGCTCTTCGTGGTTTGTTCGGTGATCCTTCACCAGCTTGTACGGGTGTAAAACATACGAACGAATCTGACTTCCCCACTCGGCACTTTTTGCTTCACCTCGAACCTCGCGCTTTTCTTTCGCTAATTCCGATTCATGCAAAGCATGCAACTTCGATTGCATGATTGCCATTGCACGTTCCTTATTTTGCGCCTGACTGCGCTCCGACTGCACTTCAACGGTCATGCTTGTAGGAAGATGCGTAATACGAACCGCGGAGTCTGTCTTGTTCACATGCTGTCCGCCAGCACCGCTTGCACGAAATGTATCGATGCGTAGTTCTTTGGGATCAATCTGAATTTCCTTGAGATCCTCAAGTAACGGAATAACTTCTACCAAAACAAATGAAGTTTGGCGAAGATTATTTGCGTTAAACGGCGACTGACGAACTAAACGATGCACTCCGTTTTCTGATTGCAAATATCCATACGCATGGGCTCCACGAATTTCCAGCACCACAGACTTCAGGCCAGCTTCATCACCACGAGACTCGCTAATTACTTTGGCATCGAAGTGCATATTTTCTGAGAATCGGAGGTACATGCGAAGGAGCATCTCAGCAAAATCTTGCGCATCTACACCGCCTGCACCGGCATGAATCGCGAGCACCGCATTTTCCGTATCATACTTTCCAAAAAAGAGCGCGCCAAGTTCGCGTACACGAAATTCTTTGGCAATTCGGTCGATGTCATTTTCGACATCGCGCAGCATATCGGCATCATGTGCAGCCTCGAGTTCTTCTAAAAGTTTTTCACTCGAATCAATTTCGCCCAAAACACCAGACCAGTACTGAATCTCGTCTTGTAGCTCCGTTATGCGCTTCATCGTTTTCTCAGCCGTTTTTCGATCATTCCAAAAATCCGAAGCCGAAGAGGCATCTTCAAGTTCTAAAAGCTTTTGCTTTTTTTGTTCCAAATTCAACGAAGGCAGAACTGCCTCTGCGCGACGTTTGAGATCAACAAGAAGAGCGCGAAGTTCTTCCATACAACTACGAATTAAAAATCGAATCGAGTAGCTGCAAGCTCTTGTAGGTTCCGTACCCTGACGCACCAGAGCGGAAGAAGTTGAATCCGCGGTCCCATCTGGTTCCTACTTCCAAGTTGATTCGGCCAAACTCTGGAATGCGAGTTTTTTCTTTCAGCATGCGCAACGTTTCCACAACCTTCTCGTGATTTGGTGTGTTGTAAATTGGGTTATGACCATCTTGGGTGTACATAAAGATGTGCCACAGCTGAGCAACCGCATGCGACTGGTGGAGCTTTTTACTCAGAACAGGAACACCAACTTTGTGGAAGAAGTACTTCAGTGGATGATTGATATGCGCGTAGGTAATGAGATTTCCATATTCTCGAATGATAGCCTGCATCTTGTCAAAGCTTCGATCATTCTCAAGCATCGTATGAGAAAAATCAAAGGTGATTGAAGCTGGCGTCTGCAAATTCTTTTTTGGAGCGATGGCAGTAAGCTTCTCAACAATTTTCGCAACGTTATTGAAGTACCGGCCACTTCCGTGATAGTACACTTCACCGCGGCCGATATCTGGTTCAAAGGTGATAATAACGTTCTTTTCGTCTGCATACTCTAAAACCGTGCCAAATACTTTCACCAAGCGGTCAATGAAAACATTTGGGTCGGAATCGTAGGATCCCGCGGGGTGACATACGAGGAATTTTGGTCCTTCATACGAAGCACCCAGGCGAGAAGCAAGTTCGATTTGAACTTTGAGTAACGCCGTATTTCGCTCGAGTTCGGCTTCATTATCGTAATCAGCATAATATACCGGATGCGTAGGATGAAATTCCATAATGCTGTGGAATGATCCAAGATTCTTTTGCAGCCCCAGTGCCTCGAACTTCGTATAGTAGTTCTCATTTATCTTCCAGTCGTCGGTAAACCAAGGTGACATAGGAAAAACGATTTCCGACTTACCTTCCGTAATCTGTAAAGCTTTTTTTGAAAACGGAAAACCCAGCTTTGCAAAAAAGCGTAGGTAGGACGTCATGTGGTCATTGATGACAAAACGTACCTTACGAGTTTGTTCTGACATATTTATTCCTTTGAGATCCATACAACGCGCGCAAGATTCTGGGATGTATCATCCACAGACAAGCTTCCCGTGTAGGTTCTGCTTAAGTGTCTGCCAATTTTTTTAGCAAGTGACGCCTCAGTTGTGTAGACAACTGTTTCATCACTCTTTTCGTTGACACGAATGATTCGCTGCAAAGGGTCGCGCTCTTGCGTGGAGAGAACAATTTCCTGAATGTCTTCCAGCATCTCTGCCCGTTTTGACTTATCCTTCACCCCAATAAGCGATAAGATCCCTTCTGGCAAATCATTGCGGATCTTATAACAAGCCGAACAAAGCACTTGCGGCATTTTGTTCTTTTCAAAATTGTCGCGCTTTGCTTTGTTCCAGCGCCAAGCCCTTCCAAAGTAGACCGCTCCACATACCTTGCAATACGCTCGCTCCAGCTCCTGTTCGCTATTTCTTTGTGGATTTTTCATATTCATAAAATCGAGTAGCCTGGCTACCTGGGATTATAGCAAATATTCTGATTTTTTTCACTGAATGCTGCCGATCGAAACCTTGATCGTGCCGGCAGGGGTAACGTATTCCGTCTCTTCTCCGGACTTTTTACCCATGAGCGCAGCACCAAGAGGAGATTCGTTCGAAATTCGCTTGTTCAATGGATCAGCTTCGTTGGTTCCAACAATTTCAAAGGTTGAGGTCTTTCCATCCGTCGTTACGGTGACTTTTGACCCTAGCGAGACTTTTCCTTTTTCGGCGCTTCCCTGATCAGCAACAGAAGCTGTTTTGATGGTGTGTTCCAATTCGGCAATACGAGCCTCAATAAGACCCTGCTCTTCTTTTGCAGCAGCGTATTCAGCATTTTCTGAGAGGTCGCCCTGTTCCTTGGCTTCCTTGATTTTCTGAGCGACTTCTTTTCTTCGAGTCTTCGTAAGAAGTTCGTGCTCTTCTTTAAGCTTCGCAAGACCAGCAGGTGTAAGAATGAGATTTTGGGACATGGAAATTTCCTAGTATTTTCGGGTGATAAATATACCTGAGCGGTGAAAAATTGTCAATTTTGGCTTATTTTTGCCGTTTTTTGGCCTCAAGAACGTTCCAGAAGAGGTAGGCTACCGTCATCGATCCAATACCACCAGGTACGCCTGCAAAGACGCGTGCCTTCTTTGCAATGCCTGACTCAAGATCTCCCACGATTTTTCCATTCTTCTCAGAAAAACCAACATCCAGCGCAACAACGCCCTTCTTTACCATCTTGGCGGAAATAATATGAGCGGCGCCTGCGCCGGAGATAAGAATGTCTGCCTTGCGGGTGAAGCCTATCAGGTCTTTAGTAAACTTATTGCAGACCATAACCGTTGCGCGACCTTCTGCAATGAAGTACTTCGAAACCGGTCTACCAACCAGCGGACCAGCACCAATGATAACTACATTGGCACTCTGTGTTTCTATTTTGTACTTCGAAAGAACGGCCCGAAGAGAAAGTACTACCGGAGAAAGGAAGAACCTGCCGCCCTCAGCCAAAGCATCAACATCTTTTTCGTGAGGAATAGCTGAAAGAAGTTCTTTCGTATCAAGTTTTTTTGCAACAGGAAGTTGCACGATGGCACCATCCGGTTTCTGCGATGCAAGGGCCTTCGTGATGGCTAATCGTGCCAATTTGGTGGAAGAGGTAGGAAGCACAACGTGTGTAAGTCGGATCCCAACCCTTTCAGCAAAGGCTTGCTTTCTTTGGATATACGCTTCATTCGCTGGATTTTTCCCTGCAGAAAAAACCATCAGGTTTGGCGCGCTGCCTTCTCCTGAACTTCGAACAATTTTTTGAACTTCTTTTGTAATTTTTTGCTCGACTTCACGAGCAAGTTTTGGTCCGTCAACTATCATGAAAGTGTTCACCTATTTATCGAGTGCACTTTTAAGATCACCACGAGAAAAATACCACTGAAGTGCATCTTTGGCAACTGGAACCGAGTTAACGTGACCTTCACCAGCGCCAGCAACCAAGATCACCAAAACAATTTTTGGATTATTGGCAGGCGCAAACGAGGCAAACCAGGCGTGTTCTGATACTTTGTGATTGGGCCCAGAGATAAACTGCGCTGTTCCGGTTTTTCCTGCAGCATCAATACCCAATGAATCAAGTGCGCGGCCGCTTCCTTCGTCAACGGTGTGGATCATGGCAGTTTTTACTTCATTCAAGAAATCGGGTTGAATGAAGTTTTTTCGAACGATCTCAGGGGCCATCGTCTCGCGTTTCTTTGGATCAGAAGTAAACGTTTGCATAAGAAGGTGTGGCCTATAATATGTTCCTCCGTTTGCAATAACCTGATACGCCGAAGCAAGCTGGAGCGGCGTTACTTGAACATATCCCTGGCCAATGGATGCATTGAATGTATCACCGATGTACCAAGGCTCTCCTATCTGCTGCTGTTTCCAGTCGGGACTTGGGATAAGACCCTTGCTTTCTGAGTTGATATCAATATTGACATAGTCACCAAAGCCAAAGAGCTTGGCGTATTTATCGATACGATCGATTCCGAGGCCATTGATACCTTGGCATCCACCACCAAGGCAGTAGAAATAGGTGTTCACGGAAAGTGCGATAGCCTTGTTCAAATCCGTGATGCCGTGTCCGCCTGGTTTGTAATCATGAAACACGCGGTTGCCCACTTGGACACCACCAGTGCTATTCACTGTGGTTCCTGGCGTAATAAGGTTTTCTTGTAAGCCGGCAGCCGCCAAGAATGGCTTGAAGGTTGAGCCAGGGGGAAACGCTCCAGAGACCGCATTGTTAAACAACGGTGCGTTTGGATTATTCTTTAATGTATCGTAATCCTTTTGCGAAATACCTTTCGAAAAGAGATTGTCGTCGTAACTTGGAACTGAGACCAGTGCCAGAACGCTTCCGTCGCGAGGATCCATAGCAACAGCAGCAGCCTTAGTAACCCCTGCCTTTTCTACCTGTTCCACAAGAAGATCACGAAGCTTTGATTGAAGACCTTCGTCTATGGTAAGTACTAAATTTTTTCCCGGGAGTGGTTCTTGTGTAGCAAGCGTCTTTTGAATATTTCCTTTCGAGTCAACCTCGACTTCTTCTTGTCCAAATACTCCACGCAAAAGATCTTCATAACTTGATTCAATTCCAGACTTTCCGATGGAGTCATTCAAAAGATAGTCTTTCGCATCAGCAAGCTCACGAGTTAATTCTTCTTTGGTAATCTTTCCGACATACCCAAGGGTATGAGAGAGCAAATCATTTTGTGGGTAGTTTCTCAGCGAGGTTTCGCTGACACGAATTCCCGAAAGCTTGTCTTCCTTTGCTTCCAAAACCAAAGCTTCGTCACGGGAAATATTCCCCTTGACCACAACAGGCTGAAACGATGCTTTGTCCGTTTTATCAACGATGGCTTGAATGTCGGCAACGTTCATCTTGAGATCGACACTCGCCTGCTTAATAACATTGTCGCGCTCACCGTGATCCTTAGGCAGGTCTACCGGAACAAGCACGGCGTCAAAGCTTGGAACGTTTTTTACCAATGGAACACCATAGCGATCATAAATAATTCCACGGGGTGCAGGAAGTGGAATAAGGCGATTTCGGTTGCCCTCAGCAAGTTTTTCATAGGTTTCGTTCTGAATAATTTGTAGGTGTGCGCTTCGTGCCACCAGCAACCCCACCGAGACAACGGCAAATACCAAAAACCAGCGAAGGGCGTGGGTTTCACGTTTTCGCAGTATCGATGCAGCTCCTTCGGAGTCAGGGAGAGATTCTTCAATGCCAACACTCGGAAGCGCGTCTTCTACAACGTACTTCGAAGATTTTCCGGAATCAATTGATGGCTCAAAAAGGTTACTCATGATCGTGTGCGTTCCTGAAAGTATTCTACAACGGAGCTCAGTCGTTTGAAAAATTTAAAGAGGAGGAGTGTGGCAAGTGCCGCCCAAACAGCAGAGATGGGGACAATATAGATAAAGAACGTGGAAGGCGTAAACGTTGCATGCGAAAGGCCCAAGAAACCAGCACCCACATTGATAAGTTCAAAAATACCGTTAAAAATAATGATGCCGATGACCTGCAAGAAAAGAGTCGAGAGGACACTCTCCTTCTGAAAATATAGGTCGATGATGCGTTTCAGTATGAAAATGGTCGCAACAAGTGCTATGGCAAAGCTGCCAAAGAATGCGGCTGAGAATATATCAAGCAACAAACCCATCACAAGTGCAAAGGTTACCGCAAAGCGCTGGCTTATGAAAATGAGCCAAAAAAGCGCTACTAAAACCACAATGTTTAGTGCAACATGAAGCACGGCAAGTTGTGGTAGCACGGAAACTTGCAACAAGAACGTTATGACCGAAATAAGCCCAACAATTAAATAAAACATCTTAGAAGCTTTTAATCACAAAAACAATTTCAACATCGCGGAAGGAAACAGCTGGCTTGAGGCGCGCGTTTTGAAATAATTCATTTGCTTGCTCTGAAACCGTCTCAACGGCCCCAAGCACTAAGCCTTTTGGAAATTCGCCACCCAAACCAGACGTTACTACTCTATCGCCGACTTTTATAACTTCATCTTGAGGGATAAGCCCCATCTCAAGACCAATACCGTGATCCCCCTTTACGATTCCAGACGCACGAGAATCTTGAACAATCGCATTAATAGAGCTGTTTGAGTCTGTCACGAGCAAGACCTTGGAACTTTTCCAACCGGCTTCAGAAATCTGACCTACCAAAAGTCCGCTGTCCGTAATGACTGGGTCGCCATCCTGAATTCCCGACTCGGTTCCCTTGTCTATGGTAAGGTATTCGGTAAAACTTGTCGGGTCGTAACCAATCACGAAGCTTGGCTCTTCATCGTACTTTTGTTTTGATTGGAACTTCAACTGCGAGCGAAGGACAGAGTTTTCTTTGTCCACTTCAGCAAGACGTGCGTTTTCTGCTTCGAGCTTTTCAACCTTGGATTGAAGTGAATCGTTGTCCGAGGCAAGATGGCCAATAGAGCCCAGGAAGGAAAAAGTTCCCGTCACGGATCGTGTCGCTTTGGTGGCAAAGGTTATAACGGGTTTTGCAACAAAAACAATCGCGTTTTCTACAGGCCGAAGCCACCCAACGAGATGAAACAACATGAGCACAACAACAATGCCCGCCACAACAAAGACGCGAAGTGGCCGAACAACTTTTTGATTGTGTATTCTCCTAAATTCCATTTAACGTAAGGTCTTTTCGTACTGAGACGAAACAAGAACATCTTTGAGGTTATCAAGGTCTTCAAGAACGAGGCCAGTTCCACGTGCGACACAGGTCAACGGATCTTCGGCAATCTGCACTGGCATTTGGGTTTGTTCGTGAAGAAGTTTATCAAGGCCACGAAGAAGTGCACCACCACCTGCCAAGGTAATACCACGCTTCATGATATCTGCCACAATTTCTGGCGGGGTTTCTTCTACGGCTGCTTTCACGTTGTTAACAATCGTTTGTACGCTTCTCGCCATGGCATCTCGCACCTGATCATCTGAAACGCGAATTTCTTTTGGCAAACCAGTGATAAGATCGCGGCCACGGATCGTAGTTTCAAGAGGCTTATCTAAAACGTGTGCTGACCCGATAGCAATTTTCACATCTTCTGCTGTTCGCTCGCCAAGCAAGAGGTTGAATTCTTCACGCGCGTAATCAACGATATTGTTGTTGAGTTCATCGCCAGCAATTCGCAAAGATTTACTTACCACAATTCCGCCCAAAGAAATAACCGCAACTTCAGTGGTGCCGCCACCAATGTCTACAATCATGGAGCCAGAAGCTTCTTGGACAGGAAGGCGCGAACCAATAGCAGCAGCCATAGGTTCTTCAATGAGAAAGGCCTGTCGCGCACCAGCATTTCTTGAGGCATCTACTACGGCACGCTTTTCTACTTCAGTTACGCCCGATGGAATTCCGATCACCACACGTGGGCGAGGTAAAAGGGTAAATGTTTCCTGGTGAATCTTTTCAATGAAGTACTTCAGCATTTGTTCGGTAACTTCAAAATCAGAAACCACGCCGTCTACCAGTGGACGAATGGCAACAATGTGCGAAGGTGTTCGGCCCACCATTTTTCGAGCCTCATTGCCAATAGCCAAAACCTGGTTGGTCTTTTTGTTAATCGCAACCACCGAGGGTTCATTCATGACAATGCCTTTTCCGGAGACATAAACCAAAGTATTGGCCGTACCAAGGTCAATACCCATATCCTGCGAAAAAGTTCCTAAGAATCTATTAAAAATCGACATGCGAAGAAGTGTTCCGTCGTGCTTTCAGTCTCTTATTTGTACGTTATTTGACCCTATCTGTCAATGAGCGAAAAAATGAACGATTCGCTCCCACAGATGAACAAAACCTTCCCAGTATCGATGCACATCCTTGAAGGTAATAACAATGACCAATAAGAGTAGAATTCCAAATCCCGCAAGGTGCGCAATGTTCTCAGTTTCCGGTTTTACCTTTTTTCCACCACGAATTTTCTCAATGATAACAAAGAGCAAGCGGCCGCCATCAAGCGCCGGAAACGGAATAATGTTCACAAACGCCAGGTTTACGCTGAGGAACGCGGCAAACCACACAAGGTACAAAATTCCTTGATGCGCAAATTCACCGGTAAGAACCGCAATGCCTACAGGGCCTGTAAACGCATCGCCATTAACGTGCCCGACAACAAAGGCGTCATGAATCAATTGATAGATTGAAACAGCAATGAGCCCAAATGATGTCACACTCGTCTTCGCGCCATACCAAATGGCCCAGTACCACGGATACGAAACAAATCCCGTTTTGGAAAGTTCGATTCCTAGAGGGCCCTGACCTTCCACATCTTCAGCACGAGGTGTAATAGAAAGTGTGGTATCACGACCATCTTTCACGACAATGATGCTGGTATTCTTTCCCCGATTCTCAGCAATAATTCCTTGGAGCTCGGAAACGGTTGTAATTTCTTTTCCGTTAAAATATTTCAGCTTATCACCTGCTGCGACTCCCGCCTTTTCTGCCGGAGAACCAGCATCAACCGCACTAATCACAATGGCCGCATCACGTACGTTGGCACGAGGAATAGCCTCGTCAGGAAGAGCCTGAGGCAAACCAATGCCATAGGCAACCGCGAAGAGAAACGCCGCAAAAATCAAGTTCATAACGACGCCCGCAACAAGAATAATCGCACGAACCCAAGCAGGTCGCGAGGCAAAGCTCTTCGGGTCTTTTTCGTGCGTGCCGTCTTCGCCTTCAATCTTTACAAAGCCTCCCAGGGGAAGCGCATTGATTGAGTAGAGCGTATCACCTTTTTTGATTCCAAAAATTCGTGGCGGGAAACCAAAACCAAACTCGTGGACACGAAGACCGGCCTTCTTTGCCGCAACAAAGTGGCCGAGCTCATGCACAAACACTAGCAGCGTCAAAATGACAATAAACGAAATGATAGTCAAAATCATGCAGCGCTCATATTCATCAGTTCAGCAGTCTTTGCTGCACCAAGTTCGTCAATTTTTTTGTTCGTGGCATCAACGGCTTTTTGTACAACATCGCGCTCTCTTCGATCTTCATCTTCTGAGAGTTCTTGTGCCTTAAGATCTTTCAATACAGCTTCACGATGATTGCGAACACTGATCTTTGATTCTTCAATTTTTTCGTTGACAACTTTTACAAGTTCTCCTCGTCGCTCTTCTGTGAGTGGCGGCAGCTTCAATCGAATACGCTCACCTTCGTTGGTTGGCGCCAAACCTAAATCGCTTTCACGAATACCCTTTTCAACAGCACCCATAAGCGATTTGTCCCACGGTTCAATAATTATCGATGAACCGTCGGGCGCAACGATATTTGCGAGTTGTTTCAATGGCATACGCGAACCATAGGCTTCCGCCGTAACGTCTTCCACAAGGCCAGGGGTTGCGCGACCCGTTCGAATATTTTTCAATTCTCCTTCGAGGTGTGCGATAACTTCTGCAAGCTGCGAATCAAACTCTTTCATATGACTCCTTTACTTACCAAATTTGATAAAATCTATAGGTGCGCCGCTCTTTGCTGCTCCCTTAATGGCCAAATACATCTCGTTAGGGTTCTGTGGGCTTATGGCAATATCGTAGACTTCGCGTGATGTTGGCAGTTCCACCACTGACCACGACTGCGCCAAATCCGTTGAGGTGTAAAACTTATTCAGCGCGCTCAAAAATACGGCATTTTTTATAGTAGGATGAAACGCTACGCTGCGCAAGGGTACGCTTTGCGGAATAACCAGCGTTGGGAGCAGCTCGAATGTCTTTCCTGCGTCTTTGGTTTCCACTAACCCAAAATCAGATGCCAGAAGAACGTGCTGGGCGTCAAACGGATTCACGCTCAAATCGCTGATTTTATACAGACTGTTATTGGAAGTCTTCAGACTTTTTTGAAAGTTCGCATAAGCGGTATTATTAAACTTTAATCCCCCATCCGTAGACTGCACAACGCCTTTTTTGTCCGTGGTCACATAAATATGATTGGAGTCATTAGGATCAAGTAAAATCTTTTTTGGCGTTCCTTCGATAAAAGCCGTGGCTCGCCATGTTTCACCCTGATCTCCGCTCACTAAGAAATTTCCCGACGAAGAAACAGCAAGGATCTTTTTGTGATCGCGACCATCAATAATGAGATCATTCACAACGCCCGTTTGATCCACGTATACTTCTCGAAATGACTTTCCGCTGTCTAAAGATTTTTCAATTTTCGTATCAAGCGCAAAGTACAAGAAATCTTCATCGGAAGGATCAATGGCAATCGCATTGCCGTTACCCTTGGGAAACGCAACGTTAGCCCAGCTGTCGCCCTGGTTGTCAGAAAAGTAAAATCCTGCTCCTTGGGTTCCAACAACAATTTCCTTTGGATTGCTTGGGTTAAACACGATGCGAAGAACATTTTGTGAAGCAAGCGCATTTTGACCGGAAACGTTGTTTTTCGCCTCAAATGTTTGTGCGCCATCAAGTGAACGCAAAATGCCGGCGTCCTTCGGGCCGCCACCGCAACCCGCACCAATAACAAAAAGTGGCGTCAGCACTAATCCGAGAAGAAGGGTTTTTTTACGCATATTTCCAGTTTACAAAAATATTTTGAAAAGCAATTTTAGAGTACACACCCTTATTCAAAACTTCGAGTGTTTCAAAAAGAGCTTGAGCTTTTTTCTGCGCAACATCAGCACGTTTTTCTTGTAAGAGGTCTGCTCTGGCTTTCTCGAGAAACGCCGAGAGCAACTTCAATGCATCTTGCGTAGAAACTTCGCCAAGCTTTGAAAACCAAGAACTTGCGTGAATGTTTACCTCAAAGTCGCCGGCATGTTTTTCTGGGGTATCAAAAAACTTTACAATAGAACATCGAGAGCGAATCGTAGGCAAAACGGCATAAGGCAACGTTGTCAAAACAATGTGCGTATCGAGTGGTGGTTCTTCTAAAAGTTTCAGTAATGCATTAAGGGCCTCTTTTCGAAGAAGGTGTGCCTTTTCAAATAGAACAAACCTTCTCGCTACTCCCTTCTTGTGGAGCCGAGACACAATTTGCCGAACTCCTTCGATGCCATCGCCTGACTCAGCCGAAACAAGCAAGAGAGGCTCCGCTGAATCGGTAATACAAAATTGTTTTACAAGATTCTGGATGTGTTCAAAGTTATATCCCTCAAGAAGGATTGGTGAGCCAGGGTCAGAACCAAGAAGGCTCTGAACAAGGAGTTCTTGAAAAGGTTTTTTTATTTGCATAAAAATATTTTATCAAAAAAAGGTCCTTTTTTCAAGACCTTTCCTGGAGCATTTTAATCTGTTCAAGCGCTGATTTTACGATGCTATCTCTAAGTGTCGGGCTGTTTTCCAGCTTCACAATTGCTTGCCCTACTGTCTCGGGATCAATCTTCTCAACGAAGTACGCTGCATGCCCCAAATTGCCTTCCTGATCGCTCACCTTTGGAAGTATCAATGGAACACCCAACTTCATGATTTGCAGGAAATAGCTATCATCTGCAGCTTTGTAGCGAAGTGAGACAAAACCAACTGCGCCGTACAAAAGGAGTGCCTTTTCTTTTTCGTCCTGCGGAACGACGCAAGAAATATGTTTGCTTATCGCGCCAGAGAGAATCCCCGCTTTCTTGTTTTCGCTATCAAACAAGACAACGAGTGAGGATTTCAAATTCTTATCTTTTCGAACTCCTTCAAAGATTTGCACGAGTTCTTTTACATACGGGGCTGCTGCCAGGCTCGCGTCGGTAATAAAATAGGTAGTTGCATCGAGGGTTTCAGCCGAGTCGTTCATTTCGGCAACACCATACTTCAACTTCAGGTAACGCAAAGACTTCAGCGGGTCGCCTCCCATGAATTGCGTGAGATCTTTTTCCATACTATTTTTGTGTTGAAAGAACACTTCGCTTGTAAGCATCCAGGTTTTCAAGCGCCATACCCGTGCCTTTGGCAACACACAGTAAAGCGTCTTCAGCAACATAACATGGAACGCCAGTCACCTTGGTAATCAATTGGTCGAGGTTACGAAGAAGCCCGCCACCACCCGTGAGAACCATGCCCTTATCCATGACGTCAGCGGAAAGTTCCGGAGGTGTTTCGCTCAAAACCTGTCGTACGGCCTGCAAAATTTCACGAAGTTGATCTTGGATCGCTTCGTTAATTTCGTTGGCGCTAATCTTTACGGTTTTTGGCAGACCCTTAATCATGTCGCGGCCTTTTACTGCCATTGTTTCGTCTTGCTCCAAAGGCAATGCGCTTCCAATATTTATCTTAATATTTTCGGCGGTTCGATCCCCAACTGCCAAGCTGTGTTTTTTTCGAATGTATTCAGCAATAGCATCGTCAAATTTATTTCCACCAACACGAACCGACAAGGCATTCACGATACCACCCAAAGAAATAACTGCAATTTCCGTGGTGCCGCCACCAATATCAATCACCATGTTGCCTGAGGATTCGCCAATAGGAATTCCGGCACCAATGGCCGCAGCAACGGGTTCCTTAATAATATAGGCTGCCCTGGCACCTGCATTCACGGTAGCATCAATTACTGCTCGGCGCTCAGTAGAGGTAATTCCGGCGGGAACACACACCATAACGTCAGGCTTGAAGAAACGAACACCACCGGTTGCCTTGTTGATAAAGTAACGAAGCATCGCTTCGGTGACTCGATAGTCAGCAATAACGCCATCCTTCAACGGACGCGAAGCAACGATATTATCAGGTGTGCGTCCAAGCATGTCTTTCGCTTCTGCGCCAACAGCAACAATAGAGTTATCATCCAACGAAACCGCCACTACCGATGGCTCATTGATAATTATTCCACGCTTTGGCACATGTACCAGCGTATAGGCCGTTCCAAGATCAATTCCAATTCGCTTCGTGAAGAAAGCCATTCTATCCTTTTACGCGTTTAATATTCGCACCTACGGCATTCAGGCGGTTTTCAACTTTTTCGTATCCTCGGTCGAGTTGCTCAACATCCGTTACAACACTTTCACCTTGGGCAACCATCGCTGCAATAATCATTGTTGCGCCAGCACGAACATCGTAACTGGTGGCTTCACGGCCATACAGTGGCGTGGGTCCCTTAATCAAAATTCGGTGCGGATCCAAAATAGTCGTATCGGCACCCATGCGAATAAGGTCATAGACATATTTCTGGCGTCCTTCGTACATCCACTCCATAACCAGCGTGCTTCCTTGGGCCTGTGTAGCCAAAACTACAAAGGGAGGAATGTTGTCAGCAGCAAATCCTGGGTATGGCATCGAGTGAACACGATGTTTTGGTGCGTGCAATTCGAGTGTTGGCTTCAACGTGAGCACGGCGCCCTTGATTTCGTACTGTCCACCCATGTCTCGAAAATGAAGCAGCTCTGTTTCCAGGTACTCGGGAATGAATGGCCTGATGCTGATTGCACTTTTTGTCGCAGCACCCAAGGCCAAGAAAGTCCACATTTCGATATAGTCAGGATTTACTGCATGGTTTGCACCATGAAGCTTTGTGACACCTTCAACCTTGATAATGTGATTTCCGGCCCAAGAAACTTTGGCACCCATGGCATTCAAAAGCTGCATGACGTTATCAATATGGGGCTCAGCGGCTGCGTGTCGAATGGTTGTGGTGCCTTCTGCCATCACGGCAGCAAGCATGGCATTGGCGGTTGCCGTTACGCTCATCTCATCGAGAATAATTTCGCAGCCAACCAGTTTCTTTGCTCGAATGATATGGTAACCATCCTCTTGCACCACTTCGGCGCCTAAGGCAATAAACGCATTCAAATGCGTATCGATCTGTCGTGCACCAATTTTATCGCCACCAGGACTTGCAAGCTTTACTTCCTTAAAACGTCCAAGGAGTGGCCCAATAAGGGTGACTGAGTCGCGCATCTTTCGCACAAGATCTTGATTAATCTGGCTTGGGTTAATGTCGCTTGCGTCCACTTTCACCGAGCGGCCGTTTCGCGTTATCTTTACGCCCATGCCCTCAAAGATCTCTATATAATGCTCAACATCCACGATTCCTGGAACATTATCAAGAACGCATTCGTCGGAAGTCAAAAGACATGCCGCCAAACACTTCATTGCTGAGTTCTTTGCTCCATAAACAGGAATTTCTCCGGAGAGCTTTGCTCCCCCTTGTATGATAAATTTTTCCATTGTTTTCCTTTCGATTGCGAAATTACTATAACCTTAAAACCCCTTCCTTGACAAGGGCGCGCAAGAGTGCGGAGGAGGTCTTTTTGTGCTATAATCGGTGCAATTAAAGGTTGGGTTCATGAAGAAGGCTCCGAGAAACTTCTTATTTGCACTTGTGCTGCTCGCTTTTGCCACTGTTGCTCCAGTGCTGGTTTTATATGCTCTAGGATATCGATACGATAACAACTCTCATGCGCTGCGCAAAACAGCGACTATTGGTATTGAACCCGAAGGTCAAAGCGTCAAAGTTTACTTTGACGATAGGTTCGTGGCTGAAAAGAAAGATAATATTATTATCCCCGGTATAACCAGCGCGGCACACCACGTTGCGCTTACCAAGAACGATGCCTTCACGTGGGAACAAGACGTTGAAACAAGTCCGGGTATGATCACGTGGCTCACGAACATAATTTTGTATCGTGCCAACCTTGGTCGCACAGCGGTTACTGCTTCTACGGACAACGTCGTATACGGCGTACCCTCTTCAACAGAAAACTCATTCGCACTGGTAGTAACACGAGGAACCGACACCTCGGCCACCATACAAATTCGCGACAGAAAAACGCAAGGAACTGCGATCTCGGTCACCGAAGCTGCCATCAAAGCAGCTATTGGCAATATCAAAGAATTTGCCTACCCTCAAGCATTCTTTACACAAAATGATTCGTGGCTGATTGTTCCTTTTTCCACAACCAGCGGCGAAAAAAGTTCCATCGCGCTCAGCACCAAAGATGGATCGTTTTACAACCTGGCAGCATTTATCCCGGCCAATACCAGCGTTTTTGCTGATTCAAAAGATCAGTTCGTTTTCTTTTATGTTGACGGTGGTAAGCGCAAGACTTTTGATCTTTCCAAGAAATCACTCTCCGAGGCATCCGAAACATTGTATGCTTTCCATCGAGCCATTACCACGTATACCATTCGAGAAAAAGATGGTGTGTGCACGATGCATGAAACCCTGGATGTTATTGGTACCACACGAGAAATTGGAAAGCTTACCTGCGGCAAGTTTGATGTGCGAATAACGCCAAACAACAACCTCTTCATTATCAATACCACAACGCACGAGGCAAATTTCCTCGATACCCGTGCCAAGCGCCTCGAAAAACTTAGTGAAAATACCACCCGAGTCTCCTTTGCTGCACAGCCAGCCAGCGGCGACGTTGCCGTCTACACCAAAGGCTCAGAGCTCTGGGCATTTGTTTCTGCCACTGACAAGAATATTTTACTCACAAGAACGGCCGATTCTATACAAAGTTTCTTGGTAAACACTTTGGGTACGCACGTTGTTTATCTTTCCAACAAGACACTCGCCGCCCAAGAAATTACCGATTCTCGCCTTCCGGTCTCTGTAAGCTGGAGCCTTACCTCACCACGAGCCTTCTTGCTCCCAGGATCCACCGAAGAAACTATCTTTGCCTCCGAAGAAACCCAAACCGAAAAGAAAAAGATGCAGGTGCTTTCCGAAGTAACGATGTACGATTTGTAATGAAGATCGAGTCGCCAACAAATATCCAAGAGAGGCCAGAGCCCTGGAACTTGGATTCATTTAGGTTTGAGACAGTTGACTGGAGCAAGGCTCGAACATACGAAGAGGACGCTCTTTCTGAAGTTATGGAAAACGATTTTGTTGTTGATGGAAAAGTATTTCATGCCACCCTTACGCGATCGAGCCACGAAGCAGCCGAAGATCTGGCACTATTACTCGAATCGCCCAGCGGTGCGCACATTCAGGCGGATATCAACTGCATGAAAAAACCTAAAGCCAAGGCAATGCTTTTCAGCACATCAGTAAGCAAGGTCGATGAAACAAAAGAATTTCCAAAAGCGACTGGCATCAAGATATACGAGAAGCTCCTTGAGTACATTGAACACAGAACAAACGAAGACGGAAGACCTTCCATACATATAGCACGTCGAGAGACGAACATTGTTAGGGAGGAATATCAGATTAGCAAAGATCGATGGAATGAGCTTTTTGTACCGATGTTCCTAGGCAGAGGCTACTCAGAAAAACAAGGCTCTCCAGGAACCTGGAGAAAGAAATATTTTCCACAGTAAGAAAAACAGGCGATCGCTCGCCTGTTTTTGTAATCTTTCGGAAGTTTATCGTTTCGCGAACTGTGGAGCTCGACGAGCAGACTTCAAACCGTACTTCTTTCGTTCTTTCTTTCGTGGATCTCGTGATAAGAAACCAGCGTGCTTCAATGTCGTCTTGAGAGCATCATCAAAGTGAATCAGGTTTCGAGAGATGGCCAATCGAACAGCTTCGGCCTGCGAAGGTTTTCCGCCACCATTAACCTTTGCAGAGATATCAAAATTCTTTTCAAGGCTTGCCGTAGCGAGAGGTTCCATAACAGTTCGCTGCAATTCGGCCGTTGGGAAATAGACCTTCATCTCTTTTTCATTCACGAAGATCAAACCTTCACCCTTGTACAAGCGTACGCGTGCAACCGCGGTCTTGCGGCGTCCGACAGCAGAAAGGTGCTTACGGCCCAGGTTAAAAGGAATTTTCGATTCTTTCGTTGTTTCGGTAGCCATTATGCCTTCTTCTCACTTACTTGTGGATGTTTGTGCTTGTCGTCAACGTATACGTGCAAACGATTCATTCGTTCACCCTGCAAACGATTCTTTGGAAGCATACCTTTTACGGCCAATTCAATGACTTTTCGTGCATCTTTATGCATCATTTCAGCCAATGTAGCTTCTTTCATGTTACCAAGATACTGCGAGTGTCGTCGATACAGCTTGCCTTCAAGTTTCTTTGGAGAAAGAGCCAACTTTGCGGCATTAATAACCACAACATGTCGGCGGCGCGAATCAACGTTCGGTTGATAGGTTGCCGTATCTTTTTCCATGAGCTTCATGGCGATATCGGTTGACATTCGGCCAAGAGTTTTGTCGGTTGCATCAACCAAAAACCACTCTTCTTTTTGGACAGCCTTTGGAGCTTTCTTTGTTGCTTCTGTTGCCATATTTATACAAATTCAATAGTTACTTTTGGAGCTGCGTCGCCTTTTCGAGGACCCATTTTAACGATCCGCGTATAACCGGAGTTTCGATCAGTATACTTTGGAGCCAAAACCTTCACTAGCTTCTTGTAAGCAGTTGGCTCATTGAGGTAGCCAATCAGTTTTCGCTTCGATTCGAGTGTTCCACGCTTAGCCGTATTTACAACGCCGTCAATTTCGCGTGACAATTCTTTCGCCTTTGGCAGGGTCGTCACGATTCGCTCGTGAAGAATCAAAGAAGACGACAAGTTTCGGAACATCATTCGATCTCGTTGTCGATTGATCTTAAATTTTCGATTCTTCATTCGGTGTCTCATTGGAGGGAAAATCCTTGATCGCTTAGTGACTTTTCAATTTCGCTCAAAGCCTTGCCACCCAAACCTTGCATAGATTCAAGTTCTTCACGACTTCGTGAAACAAGATCTTTCAAAGTTTTGATGTCATTGCTGTGCAAAGCATTGATTGTTCGGGTAGAAAATCCAAGTTCTTCAACAGACATATCGAGGCTGCTTGCAGACTTCTCAGTGGCCGTTGCTTCAGCCTTTGCAGCTTCAGCTTCTTTTGCTACCTGGGCTTCGTGAGCCATTCGTGCATCAAGCTCTTCTTTGCTAATAAGGTCAGCTGCGAGAGGAACAAACTGATCAACCAAGATCTTTCCAGAAATCTTCAAAGCGTCTTCTGGAGTAATGGTTCCGTCAGTCTGGATTTCCATCGTAATCTTGTCGAAGTTGGTCATTCGTCCAACACGAGCATTCGTAATAGTCATTCCAACGTTCTGGATTGGCGTAAAGATAGAGTCGATAGAAATCATTCCAATTTCGAGATCTTTCTTTTCTTTCTGTTCTACTGGAATGTAACCGCGGCCCTTTTCAATGATAACTTCCATATTCAATTTGGAAGTAGCAGCTGTACCGGTTGCAATAACCAAATCTTTGTTCACAATTTCAACCATGTCAGACTTCTCAAAATCTGCTGCGGTATAAACTTTCTTTCCTTTTGCTTCAAACTTGATGCGAACTGGCTCATCTGAGTGCATCTTCATTCGAACTTGCTTCAAGTTCAACATGATTTCAACGGCATCTTCTTTGATGTCTTCGATAGCGGAAAATTCGTGATCAACACCCTCAATCTTTACAGCAGAAATTGCAGCGCCAGGCAAAGACGAAAGCAATACGCGTCGAAGCGCATTTCCAATAGTCAACCCAAAGCCAGGAGCACATGGTTCAATAACCAAAGTTGCCTTGAACTCTTTTTCCTTGTCGAGTTCGAACGTGACTTTTGTTGGTGGCTGAATTTCGTACATGAGGGTACCCTCAAATTTAAATTAACGTGAGTAAAATTCGATAATGAGCTGCATTTGTGGCTGGTGATCGATTTCTTTTGCGCTTGGAAGTGCAATCAACTTTGCTTCACCTTTTTTCGCGTCGAATTCAACCCACTTTGGAAGTGCTTTGTTGTCGAGCTTCTTCAATCGTTCCTGGAAGGAAGCTGTGTTCAAAGTTGCTGGCTTTACGGTAACAACATCACCAACACGAAGTTCTTGTGAAGGAATGTTTACCAATGTTCCGTTAACCGCAAAGTGCTTGTGGGAAACCATTTGGCGTGCTTCTCGGCGGCTTCCACCCAAACCTAATCGGTAGACAACATTGTCGAGTCGGCGCTCAAGCGTTCCGAGCATAACATCGCCGGTAACACCTTCTTTTCGAATAGCTGATTCAAAATATTTTCTAAATTGTCGTTCGCGAAGACCGTAGATGTCCTTTACTTTTTGCTTTTCAGCAAGCTGTACGCCGTATTCGCTCTTTCGCTTACCCTTGGCACCGTGTTGACCTGGGCCGTAGTTGCGACGAGTAATAGCACATTTTGGCGAAAAACAACGCTCACCCTTCAAAAAGAGTTTTTCACCTGCAGATCGGCATGATGCACAACCGTGAAGTTCACCTGGCATTAGACTCTCCGTACTTTCTTAGGACGGCAACCGTTGTGAGGAACGGGCGTCACGTCATGAATAGTTAGCACCTGTATTCCATTGTTCTGGATTCCTCGAATAGCAGATTCTCGGCCAGATCCAATTCCTTTTACGAATACATCTACTCGTTGCAAACCATAGGTCTTGGCCTTTTCAATCGCATCTCGGGCAACAGAACCAGCAGCATAAGGAGTTGATTTCTTTGGTCCTTTAAATCCCATTTTTCCAGAAGTACTCCACGAAAGAGCATTACCACTCAAATCGGTAATAGTAATAGTGGTGTTGTTATAAGTCGAAAGGATATGAGCCTGTCCATGGTCAACCAAGCGCTTCTTTTTGTTGCGCTTTGCTGCCTTAGGAGCTTCTGTTGTTGTTGGGGTCGATGGTGTTGCCATAGTTCAAAATTTAAGTTTATGTCTTTTCGTTAGCTGACTTGCGACCACTTCCGGCTGTCTTTCGGACGTTTCCACGAACAGTTCGTGAATTGGTCTTAGTTCGCTGACCGCGAACTGGCAAGTGTTTCGCATGACGTGAGCCACGGTATGAATTAATTTCTTTCAAACGCTTGATGTTTATCAAAACTTCGCGCTTCAATTCACCTTCAACTTTGTAGTTCTTTTCAATTTCATCACGAAGCTGACCTTCCTGTTCAGGGGTGAGGTCTTTGGTTCGGGTACCTGGATCAATACTCAATTTCTTTAAAATCTTTTCAGAAAGTGACCAGCCGATACCATAAATATACGGTAGAGCCGCATCAATTCTTTTATCCTTTGGAAGTTCAACACCCGCGATTCGAGCCATTAGCCTTGCCTTTGTTTATGCTTAGGATTTGAGGAACACACAACTCGGATCACGCCTTTTCGCTTGATTACCTTGCAGTGGTCACACATTTTTTTAACGCTTGAACGAACTTTCATTGTTTGCCGCGATATATAATTCTTCCCTTTGTCATGTCGTATGGAGACAGTTCAATCTTGACCGTGTCCCCAGGAAGAATACGGATAAAGTTTCTTCGAATATTTCCTGAGATGTGCGCAAGAATCACATGGCCATTCGCAAGTTCTACCCGAAATTGGGTACTTGGAAGCGCCTCAAGAACCGTTCCTTCAACTTCGATAACGTTCTTTTTAGACTTCTTTTCGCCTTTTTCTTGTGGCTGGCTTGGGTTTGTGCCCGTATTCATGCTTCAAATAACATTAAAAATGAGGAATCATCGACTCTTTTCACAAAAGCGTCGAAAAAGTCCTATTTGCTGCAAAATCAGGCTTAAAAAAGGCCTGCTGACGCAGTGGGATCATTATAACAGGATTCTATTGTGTGTCAAGTACTATCTGTGTTCGACTCGAATTCTTGGGCGCATGCTTCACCCAGAACGGCCAAAATACGATTTTTACGGCATCAATTTCGGGCGTATTGGCAAAGTATCCACGGATTTCCGAATCAGTTTTTCCTGCTAACTCTTGCGGAGCCTTTGAAAGATCAATATTTGGTACGGCTTTCTTTTGTACGGTTGTTGCAAGCAGAAGTGATTTTACCGAAACGTCTAACTTCTTCACGGTGTATGCAAAGTTGCCGGAATCACTCTCTAATAATGTTTTTTGGCCCTGGAGTTTATCGGAAAGTGCGGTCACCGCAGCGGATTTCACATCGTTTTCAACATAAGTGATGCCTTTAGCAATTACCGTGACAGAGTAATCAAACGCTGAGGCTTTCGCGTCTTGCGAGACAAGCGATTTTTCTTCTTTAATTTCGTACGCAATCGCATCATCTTGGAGCGTTGCACCCGCCTCAACTTTTCCCTTCAAGTCTTCTCTTGCTTGATCCTTTGCCTCTTTTTCTGTAGCATCTTTTGCTTTGGCGATGTCATCTGCCGAAACTACCGTTTGTACGTCCGTTGAACCGTCAGCAAAACCACTTGAAGCAGCCGTAACTTTCCCTTGCTTCAGTGTCGGAAGTCCAACGATAGTCAATCCGGTTGTGCCAATGTTGTAGGCCTCGCCTGATTTTTCCGCGCTCGCCTTTCCGGTAGCAATACCCGCAACCAACGAACCGCTCACCACGGTGGCACCCGGAATAGTTACCGGAGCATCAAGGAGATAGATGTTCCCACTGGCCGTTTTGAGTTTTGTTCCTGCAGGCAAAACTTCCGCACTCGAGGAGTACAAATTCGAAAGACTCACGGTACCAGTTGCCTTTTTGCCAAAATCTTTTTGGCCAGTTGCTGGAAAGTTCTTGTTATCTTGTTTCGTTGTCTCGATATATTTTCCACTCACCTGGTTCAAGGTTGCGGAAGGCTTACCAGACGCCAAGACATTGATGTTGATCGTATCGGAAGTTGCTTCTGTTTTTGGAACGATGGTAATAGTTGCCTTTGGAAGTGTCATCATGAGAATGACAATAACGATGATGGCGGCAACGCCAGCAAAAAGAACGGCGAAGCGTGCGAAGTTTCTTGGAAGCCGCGACTTTGCCATTCCTACGGATCGCTTGGACTTAATCGCCGCAAGCCGGGCTGCGCGATCCTCTTTTGGTTTTTCATTTCTATCAAGCGAAGTTACCCGCGCAAAGTTTTTTCGAGCCGGCTCAGACGATGAAGTGAGTTTTTTTACTGCCACGGCCTTCGGGGCTCTCGCCTCTTCACCTTCATCCTCATCTGAATCATCATCCGCATCTTCGGGCTCATACCCTTTCACGGCGAGCTTCTTGTCTGGCTTTCCATCTATTTCGAGTGTGAGCGTGGAAGAAACAGGCTTTTCTTTTGGTTCGATTACGTCTGCCTCGGCACCTTCAGGGAACGGATCAGAAACTCCGTGTTGCAAAACGAGTCCTGCACGCGCAATGAGATTCTTAGAGGTCGCGTCAGCCGCAACCACAGCAATATGTTTACCAGATTTTTCCGCAATGCGTTTCAGTAATCGTAAATTCACGACGCTTTGGAGTAATACTGCGCCCTTCGGAATAACCACGGTCACATTTTCTTGGGTCGTTTGGCGAAGCTTCTCCGCAACCGAAGTTATTTCGTCGTCAATTTCAATGTAAAGTGTTTTGTGTTTCGACATTAGGTCTGCATCATTTTAACAACACGGCGCAAAATGGTCTGTGTCATGGTTTCGTCACCGGCAAGATCAAGTGCGAGATGGGCCAAGCCCATTGGGGTTATATCTTGAACCGAATTGAGCTTTTCTGTCGCGTCGCTTATCGAGCTTACGTCTGAAGGTTTCAAAAAATTAACACTGGGCTTTTTCGAAAATGGCAACGATTCACTCCAGTCGGATTTTGTCAGCACTTCTTTGATTTCTGGAAGTTCTGAGCCACCACCACATAACAGAATTCGCTGTGGAAGAATTTCGAGATCGGAAAATTCACTGAGCGCCAATTCCACGCCCGCAAGCCAGACTTCGGCATCGCCCTTGAGCGCTTCGCGAACTTTTTTTGCTTCGTCATCCGGGAGCTGCTTGTTGGAATATTTAATCTTCATTCGTTCCGCTTCTTCAAAAGTACAATCGAGCTCTTGTGCAATTCGTTTGGTAAATGCGCGGCCTCCTAAGGCGAACATCTTTGTTCCTTCAATTCCGCCCTTGTTGACCACGGCGATGTCGGTTGTACCACCACCAATATCGATAAAAATGGCCGAAAATTCTTGCGAATCGCTCGTTCCGATACTTCGAGCAACCGCGTATGGTTCAGCCGCAATAGAGAGCAAATCAAGCCCTACCTCGTTCGCTATGGTTTGAAGTGCACCCAAGTGAACCAGCGGAGCATACGCATTAAAAATACTGATCGTTACGTCTTTGCCCTGAAAACCAAGCGGGTTGGTAATTTTATAGCCATCAATTTTTACATCGACAATGGCTGCGTTGATAAGCTTCACATCGATTTCACTCATACCCGTCTCCCACGAAAGCTGTTTTCGGACACGTTCAAAGGCCTTCCACTGAACTTTGTGGATGATGTTTTTCAATTCAGGAAGATCGATTTTTTGCGTGGGATCTTTTCGTTCATAGTGAACGCTAATGGTTTTGCCTTTAACGAGTTCACCCGCGATACCAATAATGGCTTGGTCTGCTGCGGCTCCGGCCATTTCTTCAGCTCTGCTTATGGCCGCTTCGGCGTTTTTTACAACACCCGAAATATCTGCGACTGCACCGCTTTGCATATCACCCAGACCTTGGCGCTGCTTGCCCACACCGATAACCGTTCCCTTGTTCGACTTCGTATCAATTTCAAAAATGAGAGCCTTGATGAACTCTGTGCCAATATCAAGCGAGAGCGCAAGATTTCGCTTCTCTTTCTTTTTGAAGATTTTTTGGAGTATGGCCAATTTTTTGTTTGGTTTCAATGCCTAAAAAGCGAGCTTTTTGGCTTCCTGGACGAGGCAAATTATAACACGAAATATTACATAATACAATTAATCCAGACCGCGCCACTCAATCGCCATGCTCCATGTATGGACTAACGCCCTTTTGCAGCACGTTAATGGCATGTTTTACCTTCTTTTCTAGCACCATACTTCCCAAAGCGCGAATTCTTTTCACGGACAAAAATTGGTACTCACTTA
>CAYMIK010000001.1:20274-118010 GCA_964390745.1 uncultured Candidatus Saccharibacteria bacterium | reverse complement strand
TAGGAAAACTTTTCCGCTGATCGTGTTTGGTGCTTGGGTCAAATCAACCGAAGCAACCTGATATCGTCCGTGGACATTTCCAAAGTCAGAAGCTGATTTTTCGGAGCCATCAAAAGCGAATATCGCGGTACCAGCAGAACCCGTTGCGAAGATTCGATGCGGAGAGTACTCTTGCAGCGTTCCACTTGGTGACACCTGATATTCCGGGATAACTTGCCAGGTTTGCACATCAGTGAGCGAAGAGCTCGAAGGACCGAAACCGTTTCCTGCTGTGGTAAATTCCGTTAAAGCATCCGACTGACCATTTCCAAATACTTGCACCACTGCATCACCTTCTGGCGTTGAGCCGTCAGCCAAAGCCTCTACAAGTCCGTACCACTCTTGTCGTACACGGCCTTGTTCATTGCCATTGTTGAAGGTATTGTCATCGGCAACCGTTGATTTGTTTGAAGGGGCCGTATCGAGGCTGTACACACCATACAGATGATTATCGTTAAGAGCATTCCCTTCGATTTGAGGTTTCGAGAGAACATCGTCCGAAGCCGTGTCGGGATTTGTTGAGCTTCCATAGTCCACGAGATTTTTTATTCCGCTTTCGGTGTTGTGGGCAATCTCCGTATTGTTGGTAATTGCCGGGCTCGCTCCGTAATTTCGGATTCCCGAAAGGGTATTGGTATTAATCGTATTGTGCGAGATGATATTGTCTCCAGCATCTGGGGCATCAGCGCCTGCATCGTGGGTATCGCTATTGGAGATACCGTTGCCACCGTTCCCGTTAATTTCATTATTTTCCACGGTGTTGAGTTGGGTGTTTGGGCCTTGCAACAAAACGCCGTCACTGACGTTGTCGTTGATAGTATTCTTGTCGGCTTCATCGCTTCCGCCAATAGCGTTGTGCGAAGACGCAAGACTATCGGATGAGCTTACGGCCACGCCACGAACATTTTCGCTGAAATTATTTTTTGTAACTTCGTTGCTTGAGCTCTCGCCAATATACAAACCAGCGCCATTCAATGTTCCCTCGTCACCACTATCGGAAACGTCATTTGAAGCGATGGTGTTTTCGTTAGAAGCATTCAAAACCGCAATACCATTCAACGCGTGGCCGGTGATAGTATTTGCATCTTCGGTTGTACCACCAATGGTATTCTCGGTGGAACCAGAAAGTTCGATACCGTTTTCACCGTTGCTCGTTATGGTATTTCGAGTAGCAATATTGCTGGTAGTTCCCACAAGGCGCAGCCCTTGGTCGTGATTATGCGAAATCGTATTGTGATCAACCAAAACATCTTCACCACCAAGAAGAGTGATTCCCGGCGAAGTGTTCGAAGAGACTTCGTTATCTTGAACCGTAGTGTCGCCATTGATTCCCAAAAGTGCGATACCAGAAGCATACTCGCGAAGCGTCATGGCGGGTGCGAGGGCTCCGGGAGCCAAGGTCACACCCGACGGAAGAGTTTGTGTAGCGTATCCAGATTCGCCCTTCACGAAAATCGTAAATTCTTTATCGCATGTAGCACCACCGATAAGACTTGCCGCAACAAACGAACACGTCACTGGTCCACCATCAGGCTGTGAAGATATATAGGTGTAATGATGACCCGCCTTAGAAATAAGAAAGGCGCTCACGTTTGTGTTCAGCACGTGGCCAAGTTGCGGATTGTTTGGACCTTGGTATACCTGCTCTTTACTACAGATAACACCTCGACTCAAGTTAGAAGCCGGCGCATCGTAATAAAAAGTTTGTACCCCTGTCTGACCATCTCTACAAGTGAGGTTATTGGCGCCCAGAATTTCATTGTAGTCGTGACCATCATACGTAAACGGAGAGTTTGTGAGGAAATTTTCCTCGATTGGTGGATTTGATCCGTGTCGAACCGTGTTGTTGGTGACAGCAATACTTGATCCGCCATAAAATGATAGACCTTCCAGTGCATCAGTGAACGCTGCCGTCTTCGCTGTGTTTGTGCCAAGGTAGTTAGAATCAAAGGTGACATTCTTCGAATTGGTAATATGTGGGCCACGGCCACCTGCAAACTGGTTCGATTGTATGGTCATTGTATCTGCTTGCGAAATAGTCATATATGGCGAGCCTGGTGCCGTCAGTTGTGTGCTCCCATCAGATGCAATGCCAAAAGTATTTGCGTGAATCGTCACGTCAGCAATATTTGAGAGGTCGAGTGCCGCAGCAGCTGCGCCGCCAAAAAGGTTACTCTCTACAGTAATATCGTGAGCGCCCCCGCTGAACTGGATGCTGCCACTATCATCAATGGTGGATGTTCCCGTTGCGTTAGAACCAATGTAATTATTTCGAACGGTCACATGGTTACAATACGAACCGTTACCAAAGACGTTGATGTTAATGGGACCACCATTTCCACTTTGACCGTTTCCTGAAATAATGTTTCGATCTGAAGCAGAAGAGCCACCAATAGTAAGCTGTGTTGCACGATCGCACATAATGCCCACGAGATTCGCAACCTTAGAAGTGCCATCCTTATTCGTGCCGATCTTGTTCCCTGCAACTACCGTATCTTCTGTATTCCCATTAGGGAAGGTCTGACCTTTGTCCCCCAGCCACAACCCAACCCCAATGCGCCCGGCACCCAAATCAAATGATTGCCCAGAAACAACATTGTCTCGGATCTCAAGGTTGGTTGTTCCGACGGCAAAGACGCCAACCGTTCCAGAGAAGGCGCCGAGTCTCTGGGTACCCGCACCGGAGGCAGCAGATGTCCCCGTCTTTTCGGTACCAATGTAATTTTTGTTAATACTAATGCCATCGAGATCCGCTGATCCCGCCAGACTTATACCCGTCACATTCCCGGAGATCACATTGCGCTTAGAGTTTGTACCATCGCCAAAGTGTGTAAAGTTCGCTTGCGTCGTTATGCCCGTAAAGTTTCTAAAGTCGTTCAGCCCATCAGCACCTGATGCACCAGTAATGTTATTGTAGAGATCCTGACTGCTGCCTGCTGGTGAAACACCAACGAGGTTTCCGTAGAAATTATTTCCCGTAGAACTGTCAGCATCAAAAGCCGTCGAAGCAACATATACCGAGCTTCCCGAATCAAAGACTCCATTAGAGTCAACATCGTAGACATATCCACCCAAAACGTTTCCTTCACCAATTTCTGCAACATTTTCGTCTCGATCACCACCAATAGTATTTCCATAGGCTCCATCGGAAATAAAGATGCCTTGGCTTCGCGCTTGAAGCACCACTGGGCGGGTGCCATCAGAGCGTATGTTTATAAAATTGCCCGTGACGGTGTTGTTGTGGGCCGTTTCGTGAAGGAGCACCTCTCTCTCGGTATTACCAGCAATCACATTGCATGGGCTCGCACACGATGTAGATGCATCATCACCGCCAAGTTCGTTTCCACTTACATGAGCCCGAAATTCCACTCCGGTATTATTGGCAATCGCCGATGTACCATCAGCGCTGGTTCCAATGTAGTTACCAATGATAGTGTTCGCTGTTGTCTCAGGATCCGCACCGCCATCATCACCAATCATAATTCCGGACTCAGTATTTCCTGATATAACATTTCTATCGCTTGCCGATGGGCCACCAATAGTATTGTCGTGCGAAGCCAGCGTCAACGAGAGGCCGTTTCGTCCATTCCCAAGCCCCGCCGTTCCCGCAATATTCATACCAATATAGTTCATATTGAACACTCCATTCGTCACCGCCGTACCCAGAATCCCATCGTCCGTATTACCAGAAGTCAAATTAAAACGAACCGTTGGGCTGTCTACAGTGGCCAATTTTATTCCCGAGGATCCGTTTGGAATAGTTGCATCCCCCGCAAGATTCGTTCCGATATAGTTGTTTTGGACAAACACTCCATCCGTCGACACAACGTTGACGCCATCACCCGCGTTGCCGCTGATAATGTTTTTATCTTCGGGCTCTGTTCCACCCACCAAGATACTTTCTCCTGCCGTATCTACCTTCACGCCATCACCACCGTTTGCGATTGCAGCAGAACCTGCGGCGCTCAAGCCAACAATATTGCCACTTACCAAGTTCGTGTTTGTTGCCGAACCAGCAATATATACTCCATGGCGTTCGTTTCCAGAAATAACATTCGTTCTTCCAATGGTGTTAGAGCTTGTACCATTCAACAGGCTCACGCCATCATTTCCATTTGCGAGCGCTCCGGAACCATTGCGCGTGACTCCGATATTGTTTCCAATAATATCATTTCCGATGGTCGTTGCGCCTTCAATACGAATTCCATCGCCAAGGTTTCCCGAAATAGTGTTTGCCATCCCAGCAGTTACGCTTCCAATGGTGTTGTCCGTGCTCGCAATCGAGTCGGTAACGTCTTCGATGTGAATGCCGTTGCCACCGTTTGGTGCTGCAGCAGTGCCGTTGTCGTTGGTTCCGATATTACTTGCAACGACGGTGTTGTAGCTTCCGTGAATGAGAATTCCATCACCAGGAAAGTTCTTGATAACAAGACCAGAGATAGTGTTGTGGTCGCCAGAAATCTTTATACCGTTTCCCGAGGAGACATGTGTTCCATCGAGAACAATATCTGGCGTACCATTGGAGTCAAAGTCACCATCGATCACGATCCCAGAATGTATGAGTGGAGGAAGTTCGCTGTAGAGAGTTATAGTTCCTGGGGCATCAAAACCAATACTGCTTGTGTCACCGCTGCTATTTGCCTCTTCAATGGCGTCACGCAACGTACAGTTCTCATCACAAATCCCATCGCCACCGTCGCTCAAGTCGTTCACAGAGTAACTTGCCGCACGAATACTTATTTTATTGGGAACAAAAATGCCGCTCGTAATATATACGACGGTAAGAAGCACTCCCAGAGTGACACCACTTACAGAAACTTTGCGAAACTTCTCATGTTGCGTGAACGATTCTGTATATGATCCGTCAGGTTTTCGTGCCGCAAATTGTTCGAAGGTTTTGTGTTTTCCTTTGAAAAAAACCGTGGTTACTTTATGTAAAGCAACCACCACTTCGAGTATGAGCATCCATAACCGAAGCAAATAACGACGCGCTCCGACAAGTTCGGCACAGCGAGCCTCGAGCCTTTGCAGCTTGAGTTGTGTTTTGGTCATCCCTACCTAAAAAAGTGTCTATTTTTGATAAAATTATAACAGGTTTTGAAGCTTTCTTCAATGGCAATCGAGTTGCTCTTTTGGGTGTATTATTCCGACTTTTTTCGCAGTGGAATGTTTGAGCTTACCACCTGATTTGCATCTTTGATCTCTATCGGGCCACCAACGTAATCATTCGGGTGAGATTTGCGCGTACCAGGGAAAATGTACTCCTTGGCTTCTACGGTAAGGTAGTACGTTGAGGGGCCAATGAGGAATCCAAATTTTCCGTTGCGATTCGAGAGCGTGGCATCAAGTAATCGTCCAAACCGTTGGTCAAAGATTCGAACCACTGCGCCCGCAATAGGCTTCTTTGTTTCTTCGTCATAGACAATGCCCCACGTTTTTGGTTTACGTGGCCGGGTTATTCGCCAGAAGAATGCAAAGAGAATAACGTGCACAACGAAGATGCCAAACGTCAGCCACGAAAGCAAGACAACCATATTCACGATTCCAATAACAATACCCGAGTAGGCAAAGACGTTTCGCAATACTCGTTTTGCATGGAGCTTCAAAAGAAGTTTCTCACTTCCCTCTTTGCTTTCACGATCAAGAGGAACATCACGATTGAAGGTTTGATTTTGGTCAGAGATATTAAATCGATCACCAAAATACAGGTTTGGCTTCTGATATCCTGGAGCGGATTTCAAAAGGCTTGAAGGGAAAATATATCCCTTCTTGTCTGCCTTCGCTACATACGAGCCTCTCTTTGGGAAAAATTTGAAACGTCCTGTTCGATCCGTTACGGCAGTTGCAGTAAGCTTCATGGTATTTGCATCGTACAAACGAACAATACCCAAATCGATAGGCTCATTAGTGATGGAGTCAAAGAGTTTGCCCCATGGTTCTTTCTTTGCACCGAACAATGCCATCAAAGGCTCAGTGAAAAGGTCAAAGAGGAGACGCAACAAAAGCGGAAAGCCTGAACCGGCAGCCGTGAGTACGTTAATGGCGGCCAAGACAACAGCTGCAATAGCAACAAAAGAATTCGTTGCACTGGCACCTGTTCGTGGTGCCACAATGCCAACATTAGAACCACCCGTAATAGGATTAATGATGGGTTTTGTTCCACCACCAGAGCCAGGCTTGGGGGTTGGTTTGGGTTCCGGAGTAGGAGTTTCTGGCAAAGCAGTAAAACCAAAGTCTTGCGTCAGGGTTTCGCCGTCAACATCGAGTTTCAAAAGATCGGTTGGGCTATTTGCTGTGGTAAGCGAACGATTCGTTGGAGTTTGGACGGTAAGGAAGTAATTTCGAAGTCCTATGCCTATGAAACGATACACACCACTCGTGTTCGTTGTTCGCGTTGCTAAAAGTTGATCGGTGCCCGAGTCAAACGCACCGTTGGCATTCGAGTCGTTATACAACGAAACTTCTATTCCCGAAAGGCCCAATTCTCCGCCTTCGAAAACTTTATTTTTATTTGTATCCTGGAATACCGTTCCCCGAATAGTTCCGCTTGGTGTTGGCGGCGGAGGCGGCACAGCAACAACTCCGAAATCTTGTGTCTTCGTTTCATTTTCGCTCGCAAAAGTAATCAAACTTCCTGGATTCGAAGTGGTATCGGCATAATTCGTTGGAGTGGAAATCTTTACAAAATAATTTCCTTGCACTACCCCACTGAACGTGTAGGTACCGTCACTTGCCGTAGTAGTTGTAGCAGCTGCTGTATCGCTTCCAAAGGTTGTGTCCGTGCTCTTATACAACGTTACTGCAACACCAGACTTGCCAGCCTCGCTATCGTTGGTGCCATTTTCATTCACGTCAGTAAACACCGTGCCATGAACGGTGTTGGGCACCTTCGTGATATTCACTAACGCTACTTGGTAGCGTCCGTTTGTATTTCCAAAACCCGTTGGACCTACTTCGCCCGAGTCATTTACTCCATTGTATTTAAAAGTTACCGTTTCAGCGTCACCATCAACAGCAGCAATAACTTTGTGCGGCGAGAATGCTTGGAGCGTTCCTGTGGGTGATACTTGAAATTCGGGAACCACTTCCCAGGTTTGCACATCGGTAAGGCTTGCCGTGTCAGGTGCATATCCCGTAGCAGCAGTAACCAACGAAGCAAGGTTATCGCTTTCGGTGTTATCAAAAATATCAACAGAAGCAGCATCTTGTATCACGCCTTCTACTGTAACTTTCACAAGTCCATACCACTCTTGGCGAATGCGCCCAAGCGTATTGTTGTCATCAAAGGTATTGTCATCCTTCAAAGTATCTTTGTTTGAGGGCGCCGTATCAAGACTGTATATTCCGTATTCTTGATTTCCGTTGAATGTATTCCCGGTAATTTCTGGCAGCGACGTTGTGTCATCAGAAGCAGTACTTGGATTGGTGTTCGCACCATAATTTACAACGTTCGAAACACCACTCTTAACGTTTTGTGTAAATGTATTATTGGTAATGGCTGGCGATGCGCCATAGTTTCGAATTCCCGAAAGGAGGTTGAGGGACAGCGTATTGGAGTCGATAACGTTGTCTCCGCCGGTGGGGGTTGGATCGTCTGACGAGTGGGTGGTTTCATTATCAATACCATAGGCATGGTTGGCCGAAATGGTGTTATTGGAAATGGTGTTTCCTTGTGTTTGTGGATTTTGCACCACAACACCAGAACCAGTACTATTGGTGATTTCGTTTTGCGTCACTGTGTTTTCGTAGGTAGAAAACGAGTCGCTTGCCCTGAGCAGTACGCCACGAGCATTTTGATCGAGGGTATTATTCGAAACGGTATTATTAAAACTTTCATTGATCGATATCCCGGCGCCATTTGCATCGCCGTCATTGGAAGAAATGGTGTTATCGATAACGGTATTGGTGTGTGATACATTCGAAAGTACCAAGCCACTTACCGCATGACCCGTCACCGTATTGCCATGGCCCGTTGTACCGATTGCCGATTCGGATACTCCGGACATATTAATACCAACATTACCGTTATCAGTGATAGTGTTGTCGGTAATGGTACAAGAGTTCGAATCATCCAGAGTGATTCCATCACCCGTATTGTTACTTACAGTATTGCCGTCAATGGTCGCCGAGGCTTCCGTAAGATGAACACCACGCTGTCCATTGTTCCGAATGACATTATTTTGGAGCACCATGGCACCCGAAGTATCAACAGAGATGCCATCTGCGGCATTTGCAAGGTTTGTCGTACCATCGGCGCCAACGCCAATTTTGTTTCCAATGTAGTTGTTCGTTGAAGAAACCGTTCGAACGCCATCCTCTTCCGAGCTACCAATAACGTTATCTTGGACAGTTATTGCACCAGAGCCCGCCAAAAAGTTCAACGAATTACCGTTTCCAAGCGATGTGTTTCCGTTGATATCCGTACCGAAGTAATTTTTTTCTATTGTAATATCCCGGCAATAGCCATCAGCTGCGAGTGTTTCAAATGGCCCACCTACGCCACCCTCGCCGTTGCCAGAAATAATATTGCGATCATTAATATCACTGCTCCCAATTTCAACGTTGCCACCATTGAAGCAATAAAAACCAACATTGTTTTTTATGACCGATGTGCCGTCAATATCAGTTCCTATTTTGTTTCGAAGGAACGTAATATTGCGGAGTTCACCTGAACCATCAGAACTTCCAAGACCAACAGCAATGCCCATACTGGCAGCAGAAACACCACCCGAAAGATCAGGATCGGCCTTGTAAAATCCAGAGATAATATTATTTTCAACAACAGATCCAGATTCGTCGTGACCACCATTAAAGTAGATCCCAAAGTGAAGACCATTCTGGCCCTGATATGCTGAATTCGAAAACGGAAGTGTGGCCGTTTTATTGGTACCAATGTAGTTCAGATTATACGTTGACAATGGATTGTTCGAAATCTGAACACCCACGCCGTTTCCAGATATGAGGTTTGCATGCGCCGTTGTTCCGTCACCAAGAGAACAGTACGAAGAATCGATGCAGTAAAATCCTACGGCATTCCGGAAGTCATTGATGCCATCAGCGCCGGCGGCACCGGTTGTATTGTTGTAAGAATCCTGAAATGCACCTGTTGGGCTGGTACCTATAAGATTTCCAAGAATCGGATTTCCTGTTGTGCCGTTGAAAGAGTGCAGTGTGATATATATGCCGGCACCGCCACTTTGCTGATTTCCCGAAATAAGATTTCCATCGCCCAGCTCAGCAACATTCTCATCCCGCGAACCACCAATTTGGTTGTTGTAGGAGTTGTCCTGAATGTGAATTGAATGCTTAGCTCCCGAAGCTGTCCAGCTGATTGGCTTTGTGCCAAGAGCATTCACGCCAATATAATTTCCTTGGACAGTATTTCCATGCGCACCACTATCAATAAAAATTTCGTCGGTGGTGTTGCCAGAGATAACGTTGCATGCACCCGTACACGAAGTTCCTGAGTTTGTATCGCCGATGCTGTTGCCCGTTGCGCCACCAACCATGCCAATCCCCATACCGTTTGCTATGGCCGTTGCCCCGGTTGCATCGGTTCCGATATAGTTTCCTTGAATGGTTGCGCGGGGACCGCTGCCAATAACCGCAATACCAATGCTTGAGTTTCCGGCGATAACATTTCGATCAGAGCTCGAAGTACTCCCAACCGTTACTGTTCCTGCCAAGATATATACGCCGTTTTGCTGACTTCCAAATGCTGCGGATCCTACTGCGTTCAACCCCACAATATTACCCTTAATGTCTGCATCTGATTGCAGATACAGCTGTGTTGGATTTCCGGCAACGAGGTTGTTGTAAATATTCGTGAGTCCGCCACTCACACGAACGCCACGGGAACTATTAGCTCTTGCCGTGTCTCCCGCAATATTGGTTCCAATATAGTTATACTGGACCGTGTTATCGCCGGCTGTAATTGTTACACCGTTCGCATTGCCGCTGATGATGTTTCTAAACGATGTGCTTGCACCGCCAACCGTATTGCCAGATCCGGCAATGGTAAATCCGTCCGAGTTGGCAAGAGCTGCCGTGCCCGACGCATTGAGTCCAATAATATTTCCGGCCACCTGGTTGTTGTCACTCAAAAGAATGACTCCGCTTGAGGTGTTTCCGCTGATGAGGTTTCCTGGTGCAGTTCCAGGATCTGAGGCCCCAACGCTACCACCGATAATATTTGACGAAGCGCTTGATTCAATTCGGATACCTGATTGTCCGTTTGGAATGGCCGAGGTTCCAGCAGCATTGGTGCCAATGTAGTTACCCTGAACATCGTTATCCGTCACAAAGCTTCCGGACAGCTTTACGCCGTTTTGCGTATTCCCCGAAATAATATTTCGATCAGAGGAACTCGTTCCGCCAATGACGTTGTTCGAGCTTGGATCAATCGTATCATCGGCAATAGTAATACCACTACCTGTATTCGTAGCCGCCGAAGTTGCTGTTGAGTTCGTTCCAATGTAGTTACGCGTAATAACATTGTTGCTACCAATGATAGAAATACCATCACCGGAAAATCCTTGTATCACGAGACCAGAAATCGTAACGTCATTTGAGGCAATCGTTATGCCGCTCGTTGCACCGGCAGCGCCACCACTTATCACAACATCTGGAGTGCCATTAGAATCAACATCGCCATCAATGGAAACTGTTTCTGTAATATCTGGTAATGGCGAAGTAGGCGTAATAACTGTTGCCGAGTCAAATGTAATAACATCAGCGCCTGGGCTCGAGTTGGCATTTTCTATCGCATCTCGCAAGGTACACGAAGAATCACATGTACCGTCACCAGCATCACCGTTGTCATTCACGATCAAACTTGCAGCCCGAAGCATGTGTGGGCCAGGTGCGAGAACGCCAGCTAAAACATACATTACCGAAACAAGAGCCACCATCGTGACACTGCTCAGTGAAATTTTATGGAACCGTTCGTGATCACTATACGAATCAGTAATTGCTCCTTGTACATCGCGGCACGCAAACTTTTCAAAGGCTTTGTGCTTGCCAAAAACAAAGTGTGCAAATATCTTATGAATTGCCACGAACATTTCGAGCACCAAAACATACAATAATAAAAAGACGCGAGATGCTCCGTGAAGCTGGGCAGCGCGAATGTGAAAATCGCGAATTTTGATTTGTGTTTTTGTCATGAAAAAGGTTTCAAAGCTCGCCTGGAAGTTGGCGAACCTTTGAAAATATTATAACACGTTTGATGAAATTTTGGGAGGGCGTTTTTTGCAAAAGAAAAACCCGGGCGCTCTCTTCGAAAAAGAGTGCGCACCGGGCGAATTCAGGACGACACAGCGTCCTGAACAGAACCTCCATCACCGTATGACCGCATCCGAATTCGACGCGGTCTGTACATTCGGGAGGTAACGCTCCCCGAGGGCCTCGCTCAGATTGATTCTCGTATATCCGAACGCGCTGGCAACATACAGCCAGTCTTCATCCGGGCTCTCGCCGAGATCAAGCTTGAGGCTACGGATGTTGTTACCCACCGTCCATCGCATCGGCTTTGGGCTAGGTACTGTAGGGTCGATGACCTCCACAAATCCACGCCCATAGTTCGCGCTGTAGACCAATCCGCGTCGCGGATCGGTCAGAAGAAGACGCCCACCAAGGTCCACGGAGATCTTCCCCGTCACCCGCAGCACGCCGTTCTCGTAGCGGTAACTATAGATGCCGAATGCTGGTCTGTTTGCGTAGATGGTCCCGGTCCGGGTATCCACCACGGCACCGGCCGTCGTGTTTCCCGGAAGAAACTGCGTGAGACCGCTGCCAGGCACCTTGCTGTACGTCATCGACCCGAGGTCGATAACGCCCAACTTTGTTGCACCCAGCATGATCTTCTCATGTACCGGGTCATACGAAGCGAACATGGTCTCCTTACCCATGAGGGCGCTGTCGTACTTGCCCTTCACCGGCTGGATCGTAAAGACTCCCGTCGCCAGTTCCAGCTTACCCAGAAGTAGCGAGGCGCCGGTGTCTTCCCAGCGAACCTGCTCCACTGGTCCGAGCGGCGCAATGCGCTCTCGGTCGATACCGCTGGAGGGCATGCACAGGAAAAGGATCTCTCCTCTCCCTGTTTCCATCTGGTAGCTTGGCATCGCCCCACTGAGATCGTACTCTCGCACGACCTCGTTGGTGACGTCATCGATCAGATAGACTCGATTACCCATCTGCGAAACGATAGAACAGAGACCGAACTCTTTGCTGCAGCGAACCGTAAATGGCGTATAGATCCAGATCGCCTTGATGACCTTGTGGGTCGCGATATCGATCTTGACCGCCACGGACTTCTCCACCTGAGTGTCCGACCATCCGGCCACTCCCCAGAACGCCTTGCCATCCGAAGACACCGAAATGTCTCGGAAGGTAGCGGAGACGTTGGAGTTACCCGGAAACCCGGGCAACGTCTTCAACCAGTCCCCGAGGATACTCGACATCGTCATCGTGTTCCACGGGATGTGGTTCTGGGTGATGGTGCACCCAGTCACGAGAGGCTCGACGCCCCTCTGGGCATCGCACTTGAAGACGCGCGGGAAGCCGAAGTTGAAGACAACAGCAACCAGTACGAACGTCTCCGCAAACAGCACGAGCGTGAGACGTCCGAAACTCCACATGAACCGAATCAGGGTTAGTGGGATCGCGACGAGCAAGAGCTTGAACCCGAACGCCTGGATGGCGTATCGGAACCCGAAGCTCGCCACCACAGGGATGGCGATCGAAGCCGCAAGAAAAATCCACGGCTTGTCCCAACACGCCGCCTTGAACCGCTTGTAGCCCCAACGGGCGACAGCGATGAAGACGGGCACACAGAGCAGCTTCACGATTCCTCCGACTGCCGAAGGAACCACGAGCATGAGCACGAGCGGGATGAGCGCAGGCGCGATGTACTTCAGAAACGCCTTTGCGAACACCCCGAGGTTAGCCCGAAGCGCGATCCACGAAAACTGCTGGATGCGCTCGAGAACCTCCTGAGTCATAGTTCGAACTTCGTGTTGAACTTCTTGCGCCCAGGCCAGGGCGCCAATCGTCATAGCCTGGCTCCACGTAAGCTTGGGCTTTTCCACGATGTTCCTCCACACTCGATGTTCACCTCGAGTGTCGAATTGATGTTAAGGAACAGAACAGAGATTGTGAACGGGCTATTATACACGATTGTAAGGACTTTGTCAAGTCCCCACGTTTTCGTGTATCCTTCCCCTCACGTCTCACCAGAATTATAGCAAAAAGCCCATAACTATAATAACTTTGAGTCTAGGCGGCTTCCGCCGAGAAGCCCTGCAACAGCAAGCTTCTCGGTGTTTGTTTTTCGTCCATTTTCCGCCCCTTGAACTCACCCTCAAACGTACCTCAAAAAACTCTCCAACCTTGACAAATCACACCCTTCGTGCTATTGTCTTCGTGTTACCTGAAATGTCCCAAGCGGGTCCGAAACCCGCCCCCGACTGAATCTATGCCTATTACTCAGATCATTACTATTGCTCAAATTGTACTCGCAGTCCTCATGACTGTAGCTGTTTTGCTACAGAACAAGAGCACGGGCATTGGCAACACCTTTGGTGGCGAGACAATCATTTTCCAAAAAAGAGGTCCCGAAAAGGCACTGTTTATTATTACGATCGTACTCGCTATCCTCTTTTTCGGAGCGTCTGTAGCAGCTCTCTTTATCTAATGTTGAATTCTTCCCCAACCCAAAATCCTGCACCGCTTCCTGTAAATGGAAGCAAACCTTCGTTTTGGAAAAAGATTGTTCACACACCAAAACTTTTCAAAACGGGCGACAAGTTGATCGTCACGATCGCACTTATCGTTGTCGTTGCTGGTGCTCTTTTGTCGGTCTACCGCTGGTACATCTCGCAAACAAACGCGATTGGAATCGCAGGCGGAGTCTACAAAGAAGGCATTGTTGGTGAACCAAAGTTCATTAACCCTTTGTATAACCAAACCACTGATGCAGACCGAGACATTTCGGCGCTTGTTTTCTCTGGCTTGATGCGCGTAGACGCAAATTACCAAGTTGTGACTGACCTCGCAGAAAGCTACGATATTTCCTCTGACAAAAAAACCTATACGTTTCACTTACGCAAAGGCGTGAAGTGGCATGATGGCGAAACATTCAGCGCTGATGACGTTATCTTTACTGTTGGCGCCATTCAAGATCAGAACTACGCGAGCCCACTTCGTCCAAGCTTGAAAGGAATTACTGTTTCCAAGGTTGATGACAACACCGTAAAGTTTGTTTTGCCTTCTGCGTTTGCTCCGTTCTTGACCACACTCACCTTTGGAATTTTGCCAGCACACATTTGGCAGAGCGTTCCAGCAACCAATGCAACCGTGGTGGAAGAAAACCACAAACCAATCGGAACTGGTCCATTTAAGTTTTCTGAATTGAAAAAAGATAAGAGCGCGGGCGATATCTTGTCGTTCACGTTGGATAAAAATACAGACTACTACGGTGGTCAACCCATGATCAATTCGATCGAATTCGACTTCTACCAAACGCCCGATGATATGATCAATGCGTTCAATCGAAAAAAGATAGACGGTATGAACTACATCGATGCAACAAGTCTCGGTTCTATTACTCGCAAAGGAGTGAATATTCACGAATATCGATTACCGGTAGCAACTTCTGTATTTTTGAATCCCTCCGAAAATTCGGCACTCTCAAAAATTGAAGTTCGCCGTGCAATCTCCTACGCGACAGACAAGAACGGCCTGATTCAAAATGTTTTGAAGGGTCACGGCATTCCCGTGAACGGCCCACTCTTGCCAGGATTTTTGGGATACACCGACAACGTTACAAAGTATGACTTTAATATTGAAGCTGCAAAAAAACAGCTCACTTCCGCTGACTACAAACAGCGTGATGACGGCTTCTTCTACGACAAAAACGGCAAAGAGCTTACCATCCACTTACAAACTACTGACTGGCCACAAAATGTTGCGACGGCAAATTATTTGAAAGAGTCGTGGAATCAAGCCGGAATAAATTTGGAAGTCCAAACCTTTAGCGTCGCCGAAATTCAGCAGACATTTATTCGCCCACGAAAGTATGAAGCATTATTGTTTTCGCAAAATCTTGGCTTAGACGCTGATCTGTATCCGTTCTGGCACTCGAGCCAAGCATTTGATCCGGGTTTGAACTTGGGATTCGTGAAGGATGAAGGCTTAGACAAGCAGCTTGTTGCCGCACGAACTTCTACCGATCCAAAAGATCGAGCTGCAAAATATGAAGCTATCCAGAAAACCATTACGAACGGGGCTTCAACGATCTTCCTCTACTCCCCTAATTATTTGTATCCAACATATCGAAATCTCTCTGGGACTTCGATCACAAATATCAGTACGCCGTCCGACCGGTTTATTGATGTGAAAGATCTTTACGTGAAGACAAAGCGAGTCTTTAAGTAAGGTTGGTTATTCTGCAGTTGAGGCTGCAGATCATAAAAAATATTTGAATAGTGCGGTCGATTTGGCGTTTCTTTTTGCGGCGCCCGGAGCCTGAGCGGGCACGGTTTTTGCCCGAAGGGCAAAAAGAGCGAGGGCGAGCTCGCAGGAGCGAGCTGACACGGCGCAAAAGGGAATGCCAAAGAGACCGCACGAATTCAAAACTCAAAATTTATTCAGTTTAATTTAAGAAAAGAATCACATGATGATTCAATCACGGCAGAAAATGCCAAAACGTCCATTCTTCCCCCGACGTAAAAAAGAGGAAGTAAAGAAATTTATCCAGCAAAGTCCGAACGACAAAAAGCTTCGCATGATGGCCTTAGGTGGCTTAGAAGAAGTTGGTCGAAACTGCACACTCGTTGAATATGATGGCGACATCATTATTATCGACGTTGGCGTGCAATTTCCGGAAGAAAATATGCCTGGAGTCGATTTCGTTATCCCGAATGTTGATTATCTCAAAGGTAAAGAACGAAACATTAAAGCTGTTGCCATTACACACGGTCACTTAGACCATGTTGGTGCGGCTTCCTATGTCTTGCCACGAATTGGCAACCCACCCGTGTATGCCCCAGCACTTGCAAAGGGCATCATGGACAAGCGTCATGAGGAGTTTAGTGTTAACACCAAACTCAACATTCACGCGGTACAACCTGGTGATATTGTAAAACTTGGTCGTATGCAATTAGAGTTCTTCCACGTGAACCACAACATTCCTGATTCGATGGGAATCGCCGTTCACACGCCAGAAGGAATCGTGATTTTCACAGGTGACTTTAAGTTTGACCACTCACCCGTTGGAGACAAGCCAGCAAATATTGCCGCCATCGCAAAGTTTCATGACATGAATGTTATAGCTTTGTGGTGTGACTCAACGAGCTGTGAAAACAAAGGGTATGCCGTTTCTGAAAAAGAAATTATGGCAAACATCGACAACATCTTTAGCACCCTCAAAGGACGATTGATTGTTGGTGTGTTTTCATCCCACTTAGGACGAATTCAACAGATCTTGAACTTGGCAGAAAAGTACGGCCGAAAGGTTGCTATTGAAGGCCGCTCAATGAAGAATTACATCGACATTGCACACACCCTGAAGAAAATTAACATCAATCCAAAGATTCTCGTTGATTCGCAAGAAGTGAATCGCCTCCCAGATAACCGCGTGGTTGTTTTGGCGACAGGTGCACAGGGCGAAGAGAATGCCGCACTTTCACGAATTGCTTCAGGCGATCACCGCTTCATTCACTTGAAAAAGGGTGACACTGTTTTGTTCTCGTCTTCGGTTATCGCCGGAAACGAACGAACCGTTCAGCACTTGCGTGACAACCTTCACCGACAACAAGCGAAAGTTATTAACTACCGCATGATGGACGTTCACTCTGGTGGTCACGGTTGGAGCGAAGACAACAAGCTCATGATTCGTTTGGTAAACCCAAAGTACTTCTTGCCAAATCACGGCCAAGTGTACATGCGAGCTATTAATGCTGACATCGCTGAGTCCATTGGATTCCCCGCTTCCAATATTTTCTTGCCCGATAACGGACAGATTATGGAATTCCATGGTGGCAAAGGTGTTTTGACTCAGCAACGAGTGAATGCCGATCACGTTATGGTTGACGGGCTTGGCGTTGGCGACGTTTCAAACGTTGTCTTGCGTGACCGTGAGCAACTTGCCGAAGACGGCATGTTCGTGATCATGATGACGGTTGAAGGACGAAACGGTGCGTTGGTTTCTGACCCAGAAATTATTTCTCGCGGTTTCACCTACATGAAAGAAAACTCCGACATCATTGAAGGCGCGAAAGTTATTGTGAAGAAGGCTTTCGAGAAAAAGGATGCCAACAGTGAACCAAACTTTGACATGGTCAAGAATAAGGTTCGAAACGATATCGGCCAGTACCTCTGGCAAAAGACCGCACGACGCCCAATGGTGTTGCCGGTGATTATCGAAACCTAAAGGCGAAATCACGTCGATCAAAAAAAATCCTGCCGTGCGGCAGGATTTTTGTTTCGAGTCATTGTTACTTTTTCGCGCTCTCTATAATGAGGACCTTCCCCTTTGTTGCGTCCACCTTCACATAGTCACCATCATGAAGCAACTTAGATCCAATCTTGGTTCCAATCACGCAGGGTGTTCGCATCTCGCGCGCAACAATGGCCGCATGGCTTGTCACGCCTCCCTGGTCTGTAATAATTGCCGCGGCTTTTTTCATAGCTGGAACAAGATCGGGCTGCGTAGAAATTGCTACAAGGATGTCACCATCATGCATCTTTGACATTTCATGTGCCTCATTGATGATACGAACACGACCCTCTGCAATGCCCGGGCAGCCACATTGGCCTGAAAACTCACTCACCTGTTCAATGTGTTCCTTTTGTACAACTTCGGCAATCTTCTTCGCCGAAAGCCCAGTAATAAACTCGCTCGAATCAGGACGCGTCACAAAAACTGAGAATGCAACGCGTTGTCGTGTCATTTCTTTGTTCACGCGATCCTCCAAGAGCCCGTCGCGAATCTCTTCGTACATCAAGAACTTCGTTTGCTTGAGCGTAAGACCAAAACGCGCACCTATTTCCGTGAGGATGGGAACCATCTTGTACAGAGCAAAAAGCTGAGCGAATCTTCGGTAAATCTTTGTCACCATAAATTCACCCCAGGCATCAAAGAATCGGATCTCCGAAGTATTCAGCTTGAGTTTCTTTATAAGTTCACTTCGAATCTTAGCATTTCTTGCCAATTCTTTTGATTCGTCTTGCAGCTTTACAGCCAGATTTGGTTCGTAGTTTACGAGCCGAACCAAAGATTTTAGATAGTGCTCAAACGAATACACGCCCTGCTCTTCTGTAAACAAAAACTTTGTGTAAAAGTATTTGGCGAAGTGTTCTTGTAACTTCTTCAGGATCTTTGGAGCAATCTGTGACTCCAAAACGCGAACCGTTTCTTCAAACAATTTCTCATACTCTTCGCTGTGGGTATACAAGCCGTACTTTTTTACATCTTCTTCCTTAAACTTTCGGAATATTTCAGCAAATATTTTCACTTGCTTTGAATCTTCCTGCACCAACGCACCAATGCGCTCTAAACTTTCTTGCTCCTCCGCGATTGCCGACTTGGCTGTAGGTTGTGTAAGAATATTTAAGTACTCATTCACCTTTTCTTCGGAGACTCCTTTTTGCTTCAGAATTTCCTTACCTCGAGTCGTGAGGTTGCCACCAAACATATCAGCAGCTACCGGAATCCATCCCCACTGATAGTAGGCCGTGTGAATGTCGTCGTGTTTTTTGTACAGCTCCCAAAGTTTTTTATTCGAAAGTTTCTTGAGGTTTTCTTCTGGCAACGTAAGAGCAAAATCTCGAAGCTTATCGGAGTGCTTCACAATCTCTTTATTCACCTCTTCCATGAACTCCGGCGACTTTTCCATTTTATTCACAATGTGTTCGCCCACGTTGTAGGCATCTTTTTCATCAAAGAAAAACCATAGGTGGTAGTCCTTAAATATTCCAACAACTTCTTTGTATGCCACTCCGCTTGGATTTTTAAACTCATCAACAAACGAGCGCATCCACAACATACTAAAAAACGGATCCATGTTTGGGATATCCTCGGCAAGAAGCCACTTGTTTTGGAACGATCGCTGCACGTACACATCATCGAGCTTTTTAAAAAGTGCCGAGAGTTCTTTTGTGAATGGATTGGAACTATTGAGTCGATAGTACTTCTTTCCATTTTCTTCAGTCATGACAAGAATTTCTTCCTTCACGAGTTTCTCGAGCTCACGAGTGGTATTCGCCATATCTTTTTGGAGTGCCTTAGCGATCTCCGCAAGATACCGCTTTTGTACCGGTTCTTGAGTAAAAAGCGAAAGGAGTTCATAGGCCGTCTCCGAGCGAAAGAGGTTCTTCATTGTTATACAGACAATATTTATTGTGTAATAGACAATATACCCTATTGAGCAGCGTGTCAAGGGTTTACACGTGCACAAAGAACTGCATGAGCAAAAGCGCACACGTCGCTTCAAGAGCCGCAAACAAGCTATTGCGGTAGGTTTGTCGAAGGCGAGGAAAGCTGGTGCGAAGGTTCCAAAGAAGTCGAAGAAAAAGCTATAATGCTTTACAAAAGCCGCAAACCACGATAGACTCTTCGCATTCAACGGGCCTATCTTCATGACTTTTAAGCACACAAAACTTCTTCACTTTGATTTTGATGGTGTTATCATCGATAGTTTTAAATTATCCTTTGAAATTTGGCAGTCATTCATACCAGAAGCGCGAGAAGAAGACTATAGAATGTACTTTGCAGGAAATGTCTACGATAGCATACGCACGAAGCCATCTGTACCCATAGAAGACATCAAGCCGCAGTGGGCAAAGAACTATGACAAAAGGGTCCGAGGTATGTACCCCGTACCCGGAATGGAGAACGTAGTTTCCCGTCTCTCAAAAAATTTTCGTATGAACATTGTCACCTCAAGTGCAAAGAGTTCCGTAGAAAAATTTCTTGCAGAGCACAGACTCGAAGGATCATTTGAAGAAATTCTCGGTTTTGAATTTCATGAAAGCAAGCACGAAAAAATTCAGTACCTCCTGCAGAAACATAAAGCATCCCCAGAGAGCTCGGTGATTATCACAGATACGCTCGGAGACATCTTGGAAGCAACAAAAGTAGGAGTGCCCGCTATTGCTGTTACCTGGGGCTTCCATGACCGAAAGCTGTTGCAAGAAGGCAATCCAGCTGCTATTGTAGATTCGCCATCTGAACTCCTTAATCTTTTTGAATAATATGTCATTTGCTGTCGGCATTGTTGGCCTTCCAAACGTTGGAAAGTCTACCCTCTTTAATGCCATTACAAAAAATCAGGTTGAAGCTGCAAACTATCCGTTTGCAACCATTGAACCAAATGTTGGAACCGTTACCGTTCCCGACGAACGCATTGAAAAACTTGCGGTTGTTTCGCAATCAGTAAAAAAACTTCCAACCACCATTGAATTTGTCGATATTGCTGGGCTCGTAAAAGACGCGCACAAAGGCGAAGGTTTAGGAAATAAATTTCTCGCCAACATTCGTGAAGTTGATGCCATTGCACACATCGTGCGAGCGTTTGAAGACGGCGATATTATTCATGTCTCAGGACGCGTTGACCCAATGGATGACATCGAAGTAATTAACGCAGAACTTGTTTTGGCAGATCTCGAAACCACCGAAAAACGACTTTCAGCTGTCTCAAAAAAAGCGAAGTCGGGCGATAAACAATCCATCAAAGAAGCTGTCGCCTACGAAAAACTCCAAAAAGCATTGAGCGAAGGAAAGCTGGCCAACACGGTTTCGCCTGCAGATGCTGACGAAGCAAAAATCATTCACGACTTGCAGCTTATCACCAGCAAACCATTTGTATATGTTTTGAATATTTCTGAATCACAGATTCAAGATCGAGAAAAAATTCTTCAAGACGTTATGGCAAAAAAACCAGAGATTAAAGAAGCCGTGGCTATTTCGGTCAAAATTGAACAAGAACTTTCCGAGCTCGATGAGACAGAGAAAAAAGAATTGCTCGAAACCTACGGACTCAAACAGTCTGGCCTTGATGACCTCGTTCAAAAATCATACGAAGCTTTAAACCTCATCACCTATTTAACGAGTGGCCCCACCGAAACTCGCGCATGGACGATAACGCGCGGCACCAAGGCACCGCAAGCTGCTGGTGTTATTCACACCGACTTCGAAAACGGATTTATCAAAGCAGAAGTCATCAACTGGCAAGACTTTGTTCAATTCAACGGAGAAGCCGGTTGCCGTGAACACGGAAAATTGAAACTCGAAGGCAAAGACTACGTCGTCCAAGACGGCGATGTCATGCACTTCTTCTTTGCGAATTAACATAAGAAACTTGATTTTAAAAACACCTTCCTGCTAGACTGCAGGCAGTTTTGCTCATTCCTCGGCTTCGAGCCGATCGAAAGGAAGCCTCATGATGGCGAAGCTGCATGACGAGCGCACCCCCTTCCTGGACTCTCTCGCTGGAATCGTGATGTTCGCAGGCGGCCTCCTTCAATGGGGCTGCGAAGCTTTCATGGCGTGGGGATTCGGAAACCCCATCCCACTGCTTGAAGACGCCCACGATCCGAGCAACGCGCGGTGGATGCACCTGGACCCACCTGGGACACGGCTACCACGGCCTTACCCCAAGATGGGACCGTTCAACATGATCGGGATTCTGCTGCTCGTGGCCTCCACAATCCCGTTCAAGCTCTCGAGGTGTGCAAGGAACCAGACCAACGCAGTGAAGATGCGAGTCTTCAGAAAGCTTGCTCCCCGAGGCTGGCCGGACGACAACGTCACGGCGACTCCGCTCGAGAAGCATCACGATCGTTTTGCCTGTCGCCTCCATCAGTTGTTTTTCGGAGGCCGGTGGCCTGTTCTGAACTATCTGACCGCCAGGGACCTGTTTTGGATCTTCGTGAACCTCATCGCGATGATCCTGGTCCCCTTCGCAATCGTTCTGGGTCTGTTTCTGACACGAGGTTAGCTACACATCCTGACTCATACGAGAGGAGCTCGATGGACCGTCTGACACTTAGCAGCTCACTCAACCGAGCATGCGAGAAAGTAGGAGGCGTGGGTTGCTGGTTCATCGACCACGACCTGCCCTACACCGGATTCACACTACTCGTCATCGCGCTCGGTTTCCATGCTCTCTCAGAGCGGCTCGAGTAGCCGCACAACGCCGCCTTCTTGGCCCTAGACAGAAGACGGCGCCCGAAGTTGTACCGCCAACGGCTGTCCTTCGGGGCCTCCTTCGCTCACGCCACTGCGTGGTCGAGGGGGCTTCGAATTTGCCCCATGTTCTTGACAAAAAACACCCCAAATGATAAGCTGCGGGGGCTTCCAGATCCCGCCTTTATACGCGGGGCACCCATGTCTGGACCCTATTTTTTAGCTATACATAAAGGAAAATCAATGGCCGATGCAAAGACCAAGGCTTCGAAAGAAGTTGAAGCAGAAGAAGCAAAAAAGGATATCAACGCGGAACTTCAAACCGAAGCTACCGATGTAGAACTTTTTGCTGCAGAAGAAAATAAAGAACCTGTTCAGTACGAACTCACCTACTTGCTCACCCCAACAGTGAACGATGTAGAGCAGGCTTCCGTTTCTGAACACATTCGAAAGATTGTTGAGAAAATCGAAGGAAAAATTGCCGACGAGAGCATTTGGGGAAAGCAAAAACTTTCATACGAAATCAACGGTCACAACATGGGCGTGTATGTTGTTTTGAAACTCAACTTGCAACCTCGGACGGTTATTGACCTCGAAAAGCAGCTGAAGCTCATTGAACCAATCATGCGTTTCTTGCTCATCAAGAAAGACTCCGAGAAGGTAAAACGATTGCAAGCTGAACGCGATGCAAAACGAGCCAAGAAGAAAGAAGCAAAAGCTGCTGCCGCTGATCCTGAATTGGAAGTTTTGACGAAAGAAACAGCTGAAAAGATCAAGGAAGAAATGAAGAAAGATTTGGCCGAAAAGAAGGTTACCTCTGAAAAAGATTTGGAAGCTATCGATAAGAAGCTTGATGAAATCTTAGAAGACGACTTGGACAAGAATCCAGACATCGATAAGTAGTTTAACGAATAGTTTAGATTCTTTTAACCTGTGCTATTCTAGAGTGAGAGCAAATTAATCTTAGAGGAACAATATGGACCTCAACAAAGTCATGATTATCGGGCGCCTTACCCGAGATCCAGAAGTAAAGACTACCCCTTCGGGTCAAAATGTTGCCAACTTCTCAGTAGCAACATCCATGAAGTGGAAAGATCAGTCAGGCGGAGACAAAGAAAAGACCGAATTCCACAATGTGGTTGCCTGGCGAAAGCTTGCTGACATCATTGGTCAGTACTTGAAGAAAGGTTCTCAAGTGTACATCGAAGGTCGCCTTGAAACCCGCAACTGGGACGGCGACGATGGAAAGAAGCGTTACCGAACAGAGATCATTGCTGATAACATGATCATGTTGGGCGGACGCTCATCTGGTGGATCTGCTGCCAACTCTCCTGTTACCAACATGACAATTGACGAAACATCCAAGGCACCTGCTGCTTCTACGGCAGCTGCAGCGCCAAAGGATGAAGAGATTAGCATCGAAGACATTCCGTTCTAACTTTTATCAACAAACGTCGCGTGGGGGCAGGCAACTGCTTTCACGCCACGCGTTAACTTCATAAGTATTAAGAAATAATTAAATGAACACTGAATTCTACCAGCGAGCTCGAGCCTGCCGATTCTGTATCGACCAGGCAAAAGATATCGACTACAAAGATTCTCGCAACTTGAAGCGATTTCTTTCCCCTTACGGAAAGATTATGGCTGCAACCCGAACGGGCGTTTGCGCCAAGCATCAACGAAAGTTGACGCAAGCAATCAAGCGTGCTCGATATATGGCATTGTTGCCGTACGAGATGCGTTAATCATCACCTTCGGCTTTTCAAAAAAGCAAAAGCCTTCCTTTGTGCCTTTTGTTTTTTTGAAAAGCCGAAGGATCTATAAATAGAGATTTAAAAGTGAGAGGTTCTTGTGCTTTCAATGAACGAATTGAAAATGGGCGTTGAGGTATCCATCAATGGCCAACCATATGAAATTATCAAAGCCGAGCACCACAAAATGGGTCGCGGCGGCGCTGTCTTGAAGTTGAAGCTGCGAAACATGATCAACGGCTCAATTCTCGAGAAGACGGTTCAAGGAAACGAAACCATGGAACCCGCCGACTTGGATCTTCGAAAAGTTCAGTACCTGTATGGTGACGACAAGAGCTTTTCGTTCATGGAACAAGACACCTATGAAACCATCACCTTAGATGCATCACAAATTGGCGACAAGAAAGACTACTTGAAAGAAGGTCTTGAACTTGAAGCTATGTATTACAACGGTGCGCCCGTTGCTATCGAGCTTCCAATTAAAATGAAGTTCCGTGTTATCGAGTCCCCTCCTGGAATCAAAGGTGATACTGCGCAAGGCGGATCAAAGCAGATCAAGATCGAAACTGGTCTTCAAGTTAACGCTCCTTTGTTCATCAAAGAAGGCGAAGAGATTATTGTTGATACCAGAGACGGTTCGTACGTAGAACGAGCATAGTTGTTATTTCGAGTGTGGCGCCGCAAGATGCGAGCCCAGAAATTACAAAACAATGTCCCAAACATTCATTCCGAAAAACGAATCTTTCACCTGCTCCCACTGCGGGAAACAAGTTGAAAAGGCAGCAGTTGGTTACCGTAACCACTGCCCTTTTTGTTTATACAGCAAGCATATAGACATTCATCCTGGGGATCGAGCGAATACGTGTGAGGGTCTATTGAAACCAACCGGCGTTCAGAAAAACAAAAAAGGCGCCTGGAAAATTCTGTACGAGTGTGAACGATGCGGCGCACTCCTTCGCAACAAAGCCGCCAGCGATGACTCGATGGATGAAATTATCAAACTCTCAGTGAACACCAAAGAACTGTACGGCGAATAGTCACTACTTTACGGGATGCTTTTGAAAGTAAGTCCGAATTTTTTTGCTATATCTCTTTCTTTCTTCCGGGTTCGCCACTTGTTTCTGTGCATGATGTTCGTACAACTGATCATTTTTATAACGAGGAAACACATGCAAATGATAATGCCAGACATCCTGATTTCCAGCCGACTCATTGTGCTGTCGTGAACTTACCCCATCACAGTGGTATACCGCCTTGAACGCAATGGCCACCATTCGTTCTATTTTGTGAATTCGTGCAGAAAGATTATCGGGGAGATCATAAATATTTTCGAAGTGCTTGTTGGGAATGATTATTACGTGGCCTGCATTCTTTGGCCACCAGTGTGATGCAATAAACGCCGTTACGAGTCGGTCTTGATACACAATATCGTCTTGTTTCGTAAGGACATTTTTGTTTTCTACCCCGGAGGCAAGCAAACAAAACGGGCAGTGATACCCTTTTGGTTCATGGTTGTACATTATTCCACCTGCTTATGCTGCTCAGGATACCAAGCAGGGACACACGGCACGAACATTCGCATACTTCCTTCCCAAACATAGCGTTCACCCGGCTCAATCATGAGAAGGTCGCCCTCTTGGAGTTGTATAAAATCTCCCTCAATGGTTATTGACCCCTTTCCTTGCATAACATACACCATCTCTCGCACCTTTTCGTTCACAAGACGCCCATTCTCAGGGTATTTCCCCGTAATACCAATGATTGCGCCGTTGATTTCTTTGTCTCCCATAGGATATTCAAAGGCGTAACAGGATTTTCCATTTTGAACTTTTTTTGTTTGGTCTCGTCGAACGATTTTCATAAAGTTTCTCTACCAAGAAAAAGGCCCTTTTGCAAGGGCCTTTTTTATTTTACTCTTCTGCCTTTGCCTTCACCTGTCCATCTTTCACGGCTTTCCAGATAGCTTTTTCGATGGCATCTGCGGTCTTCTTGTTCGCTTTCAAGTATTCCTTGGTAGCTTCGCGACCGTTCGCCAACTTTTCTTCGCCAAACTGGAACCAAGCACCAGCTTTCTTCACAACGCCATACATAACGCCAGTGTCAACGAGATCACCTTCACGAGAAATTCCTTCTGAGAAAATGATGTCAAACTCTGCAGTTTGAAATGGTGCAGCAATTTTGTTCTTCGCAACCTTTACTTTGACGCGGTTACCCAACATTTCTTCACCACGCTTAATGGTTGCTCGTCGTCGAATTTCCAATCGGACAGAAGCATAAAACTTCAAAGCATTTCCACCCGTAGTCGTTTCTGGGTTACCAAACATCACACCAATTTTCATTCGAATTTGGTTGATGAAGACAACGATACAGTTAGACTTCTTGATTGCTGCCGTGAGCTTTCGCAGAGCTTGGCTCATGAGTCGAGCCTGCAAGCCCATGTGTGCTTCACCCATGTCGCCTTCAATTTCAGCTTGAGGCGTAAGAGCAGCAACGGAGTCTACTACAACAACGTCAACCGCATTTGATTGCACCAAGGTTTCGAGAATTTCCAAGGCCTGCTCACCGTTGTCAGGCTGAGAGATGAGAAGCTCATCAACGTTCACTCCAACATTTTTGGCATACTTTGGATCCAGGGCGTGCTCAGCATCAATATATGCTGCTGTTCCACCACGCTTTTGAACTTCGGCCACAATATGTTGCGCCAAGGTTGTCTTTCCGGAAGACTCAGGTCCATAAATTTCGATGATGCGTCCTTTAGGAACACCGCCTGCGCCAAGCGCGATATCAAGAGAAATCGAACCCGTTGGGACAACATCCACATCCATGGTGGTTGCTTCTCCCATTTTCATAATCGAACCAGCTCCAAAACGCTCCTGAATTTGTTCAACAGCCTTGAGTGCTGCCTTTGCTCGCTCTTTGTTTTCAGCTTCGCTCACTTTTATCGAAGCGTCTTTTGTACTTGCTTTTGGCATAAAACCTTTCTTTAATTACTTCGCTCCTTGAAACTACCAGCTCCTCCTTAAAAATGTCTAAAGCAGACATTAAAGTACGTTCATTATAGCCGAAAAGTACCCTTTACGAAAGAGGGGTTTTGTGTGTACCATGGCATCATTCACATCGCTGTCAGAAGGAAGAGGCCATGAAGAACGAGCCCGCTGGAGAAAAGTCTCAATCCTCTGGACGCACAGCCGAGAATGAAGTACGAATTCGCCCCTACCACCTGCGAGATCCGTGGGAGATGGTCGAGGGGCGAGGTGGACTCGGCTTCGCCGGTCCCGCCGTGGACCTAACAAACCCCAAACTCATCCTGAGCATGGATGACCTTCGCGGAGGGAAAAGCAGTGGGAACCCCTGAATTCGAATCCGGCTTGCGCACGCGGCGGAACCGACAAGGGAGTGGGATCGGCGAGGCTCCGCTCCCAACGCAGCCCACCTCCGCACCTCGCGAAGTCCCCGTCGCGCAGAGGCCGCTACGCCTTACGCTCGCCGACAGACACCCCGAATCTTCCGGTGATCCACCCGGGTCTCTGCTCGGCCCCGCCGTGACCAAGCTCTAGCCCACGCCACATTGGCCACAGCCAGAGCGATCGCGGGGAAAATACAAGATACCTCCCCGCCGGCAATCTCGCCAGTGGTGAGTTGTCCGTTTTTGCAATTTACAAACTCGTATTCTTATCAAACTTTACATCACGCACTACGCCACCAGAAGAGTCGAGCGCGCCGATATTTTTTCCATTGAACGTAATAAGCGTCTTGTTTGCTTTACCGCTCGTAATCGTGACGTTGTCTTTGCCCGTGAAAGACTTTGAAGAACCAGGCAACATCGTGCCAGAAAAAGCCTGTTTCCCATCTACTGAAACCTGTACCCACGTAGCCGTATCAGCAATGGCTACGCCCACCTTGACGTCTTGAGACACAGGAACCGTTGCCGAGGATGTTGTTTCAGAACCCAAAACCATCGGTGTTCCGGCCGGCGTATTCGAGACGCCATTCGTGGTGGAAGTTGACCCGGATGAGCCAGAAGTCTTCGTCGTTGCTACTTTTGTGTTCGTGAGAACATCGGCATACACCTGTCGGGTAATAGTGGTTACCTTCCCTAGACGGCTTTGCGCCTGCACTTGAATGCTATTGGCACCTTCTTCAAGGGTAAGATTTTCCTTGAAATCACCCGATTCACTCACAAAAACTGACTGCCCGTTAATTGTTACCGATGCGCCTTTGCTCACATTGCCAAGCACCAGAAGTTCGTCGGTGTTAATATGGGTATCGCTGTTGGGCTGAATGAGTGAGATCTGTGGAGCCTTTGAAAGCGAACTGACCTGAAACCAGAGGTATCCAACGGCAGCAAAGATAAGGAGGACAACCACAACATTTCGAAGGAGCGTTGGATGAACAACAAACCGCGGGTTTTTAAATCGCGAGGTCTTTTCGTGTTTTTTGTGTTCTTTGGCGAGGTTTTCCTGAATTCCCACTTCTCGTTTATAAATTTTCACCATGGCGTTTTCGTTGAGGTTCAGGGCATCCGCAACCTTTCTGACATAGCCTTCCACGTACACTCGTGCCGGGAGTGCTTCATGCTTCCCTTTTTCCAGATATTCAACGAAGGCCACTGGGATCATGGTACGCTTGGCAACTTCATCGAGTTGATAACCACGCTCTAACCGCGTACGACGAAAAACTTCCCCAAGTGTTTGGGTTCGGACTATTTTTCTTCGTTCAAATTTTGCTTGCATCATGAAAAGAGTTAGCCCCAAGATGTTTGTAAATTATACCCTGGATCTTTCTTTTGGGCAACCATGATCGCTGAACTCTTTTTGTGTTCATTGACAGGATGCTAATGCCTTCATATACTGAGTTAAACCCCGTGTTTGGAGGAAACGATGGAAATCACGATTCCCGAAGGAAGTCTCGAAAATGGATGCCCGCGGTTCTCACTGCGGGGCATCGCCCGGGACCCATCCGATCCTTTGGATGGCCACGCGCGCCCGGAGCTCGTACGGAACCTGGCGGCAGTACTGACCCGGTTCGCACAGGGTCCCAACGCTGCGCTCATGCTGGGCGCAACGACCGTGATCGTCGAGGTGGACACGCTGCTTACGCCCGCCTACCCCGAACTGATCTTCATGATCAGGGACAGGATGCCGAACGCGGAGGCCCACCTCCGCGATGTGCGTGGCACCGTTGCCGTGCTCTGCTCGGCGAACGAGCAGCGGCAGCGTACAGGCTGAGAGCTGGGCTCTCTGGCGGGCAGGCCAGATGACAATCAGTACTATCGCGCGAAATTCCGCGCATCCCTTCTTCACCGGCTCGCTGCCCCGAGCCGGTGTGATTCTTTTTGCAAAATAACTACGCTCAGAGAATCGCCAACCTCAAGACATTTTTCTCGATTCGCGCTAGAATACAAGGGTAATAATTTGAGGTTGTATGAAGTCTGGACGCCCGCTCTGGAAAGGCACCATCGGTTTTGGACTCGTCTCCATACCCGTTTCTTTGCACTCTGTTCAAAAAACAGAAAATTTGCGTTTTCATTTTTTGCATAAAACCGATTTGAAACCCATCCACTTTGCTCGCGTGGAACAAAACTCCAATCGTGCCATTCCTTGGGACGAAATTGTCCGAGGATATGAATACAAAAAAGGAAAGTACGTCATTTTAGACGATAAAGATTTTAAGCGCGCAGACTTAGAACTCACAAAAAGTGTAAGCATCCTGGAGTTCGTTGATCGATCAGAGGTTGACCCACTATTATTTGATAAACCCTACGCTCTTGCGCCAGACACTGGTGGCAAACGCGCGTATTCATTGCTCGCCAAGGCACTTCATGATTCTGATAAGCTTGGCATTGCCAAAGTAGTCATTCGAAATAAACAACATTTAGCAGCCATCACGGAACGCAAGGGTGCGCTCATGTTGGAACTGATGCACTTTGCACAAACACTTCGCCCGGTAGAAGAAATTGTTTCCATACCGAAACAAGAATTTTCCAAAAAAGAAATTCAAATGGCGCACTCGCTGATTTCTCAAATGACTGACAAGTTTGATGCCACGAAATATACTGACACCTACAAGAAACGACTGTTGGCACTCATCGAGAAGAAGCGTCATGGCAAATTGAAGGTTCCAAAAGAAACCAAGAGCGTAAAGAAGGTAGAAGTTGGTGACCTAATGAGCATCTTGCAAGAAAGCTTAAAGGTAGCGAAGTAATATATGGCTGTGGCTCACAAAAAACTTTCTCCATCTCTTGCAAAACGGGCCGCTTATCCCAAGTTTTTTGTGCCAGCACTGTGTCAGCTCATTGCCGAACCATTTGATGACGCTGAAACTTTCTTTGAAGTAAAGTTTGATGGTGTTCGTGCGCTTGCATTCAAGAAAGGGCCCAAGGTTTCACTCGTTACGCGTCGTGGAAATGATATTTCCTATCAGTTTCCGGAAATTGCCGCAGCGGTCGCCAGACTTCCTTACAAAAACTTTGTTTTGGACGGCGAGATTACCGCAATCTCGAATACGAATATCTTGGGCTTTCAAGACATTCAACCACGGCTTGGCATTGGAACCGATGAAGATATTTCCACACTGGTCACCAAGCATCCTGTCGCTTTTTTCGTCTTTGATCTTCCCTACTTCGAAGGACGAAGCTTTGTTCGTGTCCCGTTTATTGAGCGAAAAAACTTTCTTGAGAGAGTCGTACCCAAAAAAGGTTTGGTGCAATTTGTTCCGGCGGTTCCAAAAACAGGAAAGAAGTTTTTCAGGCTCATGATGCAAAAAGGTTTCGAAGGAATGGTTGCAAAACATGCCGAGAGCGAATACGTTGCAGGAACACGAATCTGGCAAAAGATAAAAGGTAATAACCAACAAGAATTTATTATTTGTGGCTGGACAGAAGGCAAAGGTGCTCGAAACGATGTCTTTGGCGCGCTGATTCTTGGAACACATGATCCAAAAACCAAGAAACTCATCCACATGGGAAATGTTGGTACGGGTTTTAATGACCAGATGCTTCTGGACCTCATGAAAAAATTTCGAAAACTGGAACGTCAAACCTCCCCCTTTGAAACTTACGGACTCATGGCCGCGCGCCCACACTGGATGCGCCCGCAGTTTGTGTGCGAGGTAAAATATGCCGAAGTTACACGTGACGTGAAACTTCGCAAGCCCGTTTTTGTGGGGCTTCGTGTTGATAAAAAGCCAAAAGACGTAATCCTCGAAAGGCCAAAATGACTTCTAAGAAAGTTGCAAAAGCGACCTTACAACAACTCAAAGAGCTGCCCAATGAGGGCGGCTCGCTAAAGATTGGTTCTGATCATATTGAGGTGACACATCTCGATAAACCATTTTGGCCCAAGACCAGAGAAAGCAGGGGGTATACGAAACGCGAGCTTCTTGCGTACTACACAAATGTTTCGCCATACTTGTTACCCCACCTCAAAGATCGGCCCGTGACAGTAGTTCGATATCCGCATGGTGTTACGGGTTTATCGTTCTTTCAAAAACACCCGCAAAGCGAGGTGCCAAAGTTCGTAAAAACATTCGACATGTTCTCGGGAGACAAAGAATCGGACTTCCCGTTCTTTCTTGTTGAAAACCTTCAAACCATTCTGTGGTTCGTTCAGCTTGGTATAGTTGATTTTCACCCATGGTACTCGCGAATGAATACGAGTGCGCCCGACGCTGCAAAGAAACCAACAAAATTTACCAGTTCAAAAGAGAATGTTCGGAAAAGTATTTTGAACTATCCAGATTTTATGGTCTTTGACCTGGATCCCTATATATATTCGGGCAAAGAGAAGGCCCATGCTGAACCCGAGCGCAATAAAAAGTCTTTTGAAGCAACTCGTGAGGTAGCATTCAAAGTGTACGATGTTATGAAACAGCTACAACTCACACCGTTCGTGAAGCTTTCTGGAAAAACTGGCATCCATATCTACACTCCAATAAAACGAGACGTAACCTACGAAGAAACGCGAGAGATGGCACGAGAAATTGGAAACTTTATACTTCAGTCTGACCCCAAAAAGATTACAATGGAGTGGTCTGTACCGAAGCGTCGTGGAAAAATCTTTTTTGACTTCAACCAAAACTCTCTAGGAAAGACGCTCGCTTCTATCTACAGTGTCCGCGCCTACAAAGATGCTACTGTTTCAATGCCGGTTTCCTGGAAGCAGCTGGAAACCGTTTCACCAAAAGATTTCACCATGGCAAATGTGCCAAACATACTCGAAAAATCAGGTGATGCTTGGGCTGACATTCTCACAAAGAAAAAGGATTTAAGGAAGTTGCTATCGAAGAAGCAGAAATAGCGCTTTTGAGCTGACCCAAGTGGGGCTCTCCCTTCTTGGACCACCAGAAGTAGTGGCTTATTTTATGGTATAATTCCTGCACGAAAGGAGCGGAAAAACAATGCGACCCAAGCCGGTCGTTCTCATGGTCCTGGATGGTTTCGGCTGTGGACCAAAAAATGAAGGAAACGCTATTCGACTCGCCAAAATGCCCAATCTGGAGAGCTATTTTTCGTTTTTCCCAAGTGTCTCATTGCAAGCTGCCGGAATTTCCGTAGGACTTCCTTGGGGCGACCCGGGAAACTCCGAAGTGGGCCATCAAACCATTGGTGCGGGAACTATACTCTATCAAAATGAGCCTCGTATCAATATGGCCATTGACGATGGATCATTCTTCGAAAACAAAGAATTCAAAAAAGCTGCGCAACAGGTCAAAAAAAATAATTCTGCTTTTCATATTATTGGTCTCGTCTCCCCCGGCGGCGTTCACGCAAGCTTTGACCACTGTGTCGCCCTTTTGGAATTTGCCAAGCAACAGGACTTAAAGAATGTTTTTGTTCATGCCATTCTTGACGGCCGTGACACTCCATACAATTCAGCTTCGCAGTACATCGAAAAACTTCTGGAGGAAATAAAACGAATCGGCGTGGGTCAGATCGCGTCACTTTCCGGACGCTACTTTGCGATGGACCGAAACAACAACTGGGATCGCGTTGAGAAAGCTTACAATGCCATAGCAGAAGGCGTTGGTGTTCAAGCCACTGACCCACTTGATGCGATTCGTTCAAGTTATGCACAAAATATTTTTGATGAACAACTCGAACCAACCGTTATCATGCAAAGCAACGGAGCACCACTTACCAGAATCCAAGATGGTGATGCTGCCGTGTTTTTCAACTTCCGCGCAGACCGCGCACGCGAACTAACCAAGGCCATTGCGCTTCCGGGTTTCGAAAAATTTAATCGTGCTCGATACGTGCGCTCTCTCTATTTTGTCACGATGACAGAATACGAAGAAGCCATGCCAGTACAAGTTGCCTTTCCAAACCCGAAGGTAGAAAGTCCTTTAGCAAAAACATTATCAGAACGTGGATTCCGTCAATTGCACGTTGCCGAAACAGAAAAGTACGCGCACGTTACCTACTTTTTTAACGGTGGCGAAGAAAAACCCTTCTTGAACGAAGATAGAATCTTGGTTCCATCCAAGCCCGTTGCTGACTACTCCACCGTTCCCGGTATGAGCGCCTACGAGATAACGGATAAGACTTTTGATGCGATAAAGCGCGGGTACTACGATTTCGTTGTCATCAACTACGCCAACCCTGACATGGTTGGCCACACGGGAAATTTGCCAGCAACCATTGAAGCTCTCGAAACCCTTGATGGACAAATCGGACGACTTACCGAACTTGTAACTGGGCTTGGTGGCGTTGTGCTCATAACCGGCGACCATGGAAACGCCGAACAAAAGATTGATCCACAGACCGGGCAAATCGACAAAGAACACACATCGAACCCTGTGCCGCTGATTATGATCTCGTCATACAATGGTTTACAAGAGCCACAAAACCTCGATGATGTCTATGAAGGCTGGCTCACGCCTGCAGGCATTTTGGCCGATGTTGCACCAACTATTTTAGATATCATGGGTGTCCCAAAACCAGCACAGATGTCGGGGACCTCACTGCTTCCAAATCTGGTACCACAGAATTCAGCGAATTTAATATTCGCCTAACACACGTAGACACCTCAAAGCAAAGATGCCAAGAAATGTTTCTTGGCTTTTTTTCACATCTGCCTAGTTGTTCAAAAGAGGCAGAAAAACAAAAATGGCCTTTGGGGCCACTCGTTTTCTGAATTTGACCTATCTATTATAGCATAAAAAGGTTTCCACAATCAAATGAGCCTCTTTTTAGCCTAAAATCGGGGTAAAAAGCTGCGAAAACCTATTGGGGATGTCGGAGCGCCTGCACCTCTGCATTGGTGGCGTCTCGCTGAAAACGAACCATCATGAGGTTAAAATGCGAGCCTGCTTTGAGGGTTTGCGGGTTTGTAGGATTTGTTTTTCCAATCATAGAGATCGCCATGGTGTATGGAATGCTGTTTTCGCCGTTCTCTTGAAAGAGTCGCCACATCTTTATATTTCCATCGGCGTAAAATAAGTCACGATTCAGACATACACCCTTGGTTTTGCAATCTGTTCCACGGAATGTTCGCACGCATCTCGTCCAAGCAGCGTCCTTGGATTGTTTTTCGAGATCTTGCTCGGATATCTTTGGATTGTCTATCAGCAAACCAACCTTTGAATACTTTTTCATCATATCGAATGTCTCACGAAAATCTCGTGGGTGGGTTGCCTGAATAGAACCATCTTCCTGTCTTTCAAATCCACGTGCCACCGATATTCCTACATAGTTTTCGCCACCCGCATATTCTTTGTACTTACCAAACAGCGCTGACTGCCTCAGCGTCGTAAGGCCCTCCTCGCCGATATCGTAATCATCAGAGCCGATTTGATAAAGCTGAATATTCGTGCGCGCACCAATGACACGCTTGGCTACATGCGTCAAAATTTCATGGGTCAAAAGCTCATAGAGAGCAGCTTCTTTGTACCTTTTGTTCCTTGGAATATTTACTGCCCGCTCTTCTTGGCTGATAGAGAATCCTCCCCGATCAGCGAGCCGAGCTCTCCATCCTTCTGCTTCAAGTTTTTGAAGCAACTCTTCGACGAGTTCTAGAACTTCTTCGGAGGCATACTCTCTTTCGCCTTCTTTTGCATCAACTCCCCAGACTTCTCGTAGCTCCGTATGTACTTGTTCTCCAACCTTCTTCACAAACTCTGCCGGAACCGGTTCGAGGTCTGGTTTCTCAACATCGGGAAACGAATCAAGAAAATCTTGCGCAGCCGCTCTTTTGAATTCATCGGGACTCTCGAGAAGCTTCTTTGCCTGTTCCCTTCTGCGGTGAACAAAGTATGAAAAGATTTCTGGCGATGGGTCACCGTAGATAAACTTGCTGCACTCATCAAATTGTTCCATGTCTCCACGAAGTGTTGCCTGGAGCATAGTAGCTTCGGCAAGGCGATGATTGATCTTTGCAAGATACTCACTTTTCACGTAGGGATCTTGCTCTTCTGCTTCAATCTCTTCCCGCAGCATTACAAGATTCACCAAACGATTATGCAAAAACTCTGGACGAATCTTTGGATAGTCCAGCATAGGATTTTCTGTTTCGCCGGCAAGGAACTTTTGTTTTTCTTCTTCACGACGCCATCCAGCCCCATCAAGGTACGCAAAATCTTCGAATGTGCCATACTGCTCCATTCGAGAATACCAGCGAGTATCTACAGGTTCATGAACCTCCGGAAGATTTGCATCGTCTTCGGGTACGGGCGGCCTTGTGAGATAGTCTTCAATCGACATTACCAGTCTCTTCGTGATGAGTTGTTGTTATCGTCATCTTCATCGGGTGGCGTATCGTTGTCTTCTTCGGGTGACTCTTGCGTTTCTTGGGTAGGTTCCCGTTCTTCTGTATGGTTCGAGCTATCACGTGACTCTTCGTTCTCCATTGCATCATCCTCAGCAATTCGAGGCTTCTCTCCATCGTGCGCATCAAATCCTTCGCCATCAGAAACGGTTGCAAGATTTTCACCTTCTTGGCCAATCAAAATCTCACGTGGTTTTGCACCTTCGCCTGGGCCAACAACACCATTTTGCTCAAGAAGGTCGATCAAGCGAGCAGCACGAGCATATCCAACGCGCAAACGTCGTTGTAACAATGAAGCCGAAGCCTTACCCATTTCAATAACAACCTGCTTTGCTTCGCCGTACAAGTCATCGTCAGCTTCGTCACCGCTTCCTGGGATTCCAGGAACAGCGCCTTGTTTTGCCGTAACCTCTTCAACATATTCTGGTTCGCGCTTGTTCTTCAAAAAGTCCGTAACTTTTTCGACTTCACCTTCACTGACGAATGCGCCCTGAATACGTTTTGGTTTCGAAAGTTCCTGCGGGAGATACAGCATGTCACCATTTCCAAGCAACTTATCAGCACCTACGGTATCCAAAATAGTTCGCGAATCTACCGAAGAAGCCACGCTAAAGGCAATACGTGTTGGGATGTTTGCCTTGATAAGACCCGTAATAACATCAACGGAAGGACGCTGGGTTGCTACTACCAAGTGAATACCCACCGCACGAGCCATTTGCGCCAAACGAACAATGGAAGCTTCTACTTCGCGTGCTGCAACCGCCATGAGATCCGCCAACTCATCAATGACCAAAACAATTTTTGGCAAATGACTTTCGGTATTTTTCTCGTTGTAGCTTTGGATGTTTCGAGCACCGTGTGCCTGCAAGAGTTTGTATCGTCGATCCATTTCGCCCACGATCCACTTCAATGAGTTCACCGTTTTCTTTGCTTCGGTTATAACGGGTGTAAGCAGGTGCGGTATATCGTTGTAGTGTGAAAGTTCCACGCGTTTTGGGTCAACCAGAATAAGTTTCAAATCTTCTGGAGTGTTGTGGTAGAGCAAGCTAATGAGCAGCGCGTTAATGGCAACAGACTTACCAGAACCCGTAGCACCAGCGATCAACAAGTGTGGCATCTTTTCAACGGTAGAGACAATGGGCACACCAGAAACATCGCGACCAAGTGGGAACAAGAGGTCACCTTTGGCCTGGTGAAATTCTTTGCTTTCCAAAAGTTCACGAATACGGACCGTGGCAATAGTAACATTCGGAATTTCGATACCCACAACAGACTTTCCAGGAATAGGAGCTTCAATTCGAATAGGGTGAGCGGCCAAAGCCAAAGCCAAATCGTTTTGCAAGGCTACAATTTTTGAAAGTTTGGTTCCCGCTTCAGGACGCAAGGTATACTGCGTTACGGTTGGCCCAACAGAAACATCGCCCATCTCAACATTTATACCGAAGTTGGCCAAAGTATCCTGAATAATTTTCGCGTTGCTCTTAATATCTCCCGAAGAAGGGCGATCCAATGCATCATCCAATAGCTTGAGTGGTGGAAACTCCCAGTTAATATCACGATTTTTCTTCGTTTCAATAGCAGGACCAAAGCTTTCTTCTTTTCCCTTCTCGCGCATCTCCAAAACCTTCACGTTGTCTTCCTTTTTCTTGGCCATCTTATCTTTGAAATCCAAAATTCGCATCTTGGGCTGTCCTTTTTCGGATGCAAGTGCAGGCTTTTTCTCTTCATCGGCTTCTTCGTCTTCGTCTACCTCGCGGTCTGCAAGACGAATCTTTTCCATAATAAGCTTTATCGATTCATTGAAGAACAACAGGAGCGAAATAACAACATCCGCAACAAGGATAACCAAAGCTCCCCAACCGCCAAAGAGCAGGTACAAGGGACGAGAAATGCCATACCCGATAAATCCACCGCCCGTTCCCCGTGCGGCAATATCCAGAGCCTGATCTTGGTTTGCAGCAAGGTGCGCTAAACCAACAAAGCCCACAACAAACAACACAAATCCCAGATAGGTCGTCTTCTTGGTCGGAAACTTTTTAAGATTCAAAATAGCAAATGCGAGTGCGACAAGCAAAAGCGGCATTACATACACGCCAATTCCAAAAAGCAATGAAACATAGTGAATCCACAGTCTGCCAAAGGTTCCTGCAGCGTGGAAAATGCTGAGCAGCGAGATCAGTGCCAAAACGAAAACCACCACCGCAAGAATAGCTCGGCTGGTTTCGGGTTTGAGATCAAATCGGCTCACAGGTTCGCTTTTCTTTCGTGAATTCGTTTCAGAAAGCCTTGTTCGCATCTTGGAACTGTTTTTTCTTTTGCGTGGCATGTATTTTTCTTTTATTCAAGCCAAAAAGTCACTCGTTATTGTAACACATTTCAACGATTTTGTACAGGCCCGACTCTGTGGGCCACGAGACTTAGAGGTGTTGCTGCAGGATTTGCTTCGTTCCGTTCGATATCGCTGATGTGCCGCCAAAGACGTACACCGACGCGAGTGAAGCTGCACGCGCATCTTCGTAAGATGCCAGAGTATCATTCACTAAAACATTGTCTGAATACAATATGGGCATGCGTCGAGCACCAGCAAACGGGCCAGCCGCGAGAACGTCTGGGAAACTCTCAGTAGTGGTGAGACCAACAGATGCTGGAGCCGCATAAAACTGTGTGGCAATGACTACAGCTACGTCTTCGTGGGTCGAGGCAGAAAGTCGCGTAACCTTTGACGATCCAACAATAGCATTCAAGGATGTCTGCGCAGAAGACGACACGTTGCTGGTAGAACCAGCAATCCAAACCTTAGAGATGCTACTTTTTTTGCTCTTTATGTACGAATTCACTCGAGAATCGAGACTTGTGGTACCAGTGAGCAAAACTGGAATATATCGTGAGTTAATGCTCGAATCCGAACCTGGCACAGCAATAGCGGCAGCATCGAGATAGTTGTATCCGGAAGCAACCGAAACATTGGTTGGGCTCTGACCACGTATACTGTCCATCTCTTTGGCAATCATGAGCGCCGTATCAATTCGATCGGATCCTGCGAGACGCTTGATATCAAGTTTTGAGTTCACTGCCTGAATTTGGTTTTTCACCGAATCAGAAATAGCGCTTGTACCACCAACAATATAAATATCGTTGGCACTATCATCAACATTATTCCAGAGCCGTGCAATTTCTGTGCGGATTTGTGATGGCGCCCATGTTTTTTGAACCAGAAGTACGGGGCCATGAACGAGTGCTGCAAGTGGGCCAGCCGCCAAGGCATCGGGATAGTTTTCGCCCGAAGCTATTACCATGGCTGATACTGTATGCGAGCTTGTGTACTGGGCCTGAGAAATGGCAACAGAGGTGCTGTATCGATCCGCGCCTGCAATGCGCTTTGCGGTAGCATGAACAACAACATCGTCATAAACGCTCGGATTAGTACCATCGTTCACGGTGCAACGGAAAGTTCTGTCGCCAAGACTTGTTGGCGTAAATGTTGGCGCTGCCGCTGATGCAGAAGAAAGCGTCACCGAACTTCCAGCAGTTTGTGACCAGGAGTACGTGAGCGTGTCATCATCGGGGTCGGTTGAACCCGAGCAGTTCAGTGTGTTTGTTTCGTTGATGCTGGTGTACTGATCGGATCCAGCGTTTGCGATTGGTGAAGCATTTACTGCAAGCTCAAAAGCACCAATATCATAGCCCGCTCCTTGCGGACGAGTGGTTCCAGCAATATCAGTGGTTGGTGCATCAAGCGAGTAGAAAGAGCCCGCGCCAGCATTGAGAGCTGGTGATGACGGAGCAAGTGAATAGTCGCCTGAGCCCACAAAGCTCGCCGCCGAAGAAACATCATGATCACCTGCCGCAACATCGCCCGTACTCATAGTTCCAAAATAGTTATCTGCCGCTGGTGCAATGAGAGTTGTATGTACTAAATTGTAATCATTGTGCATGACAATCGTTTCATCAGAACCACCGGCGGTTATGGTGCCAATGCCATACGCATTATTCTCAACGATATTATTGAAGATTGATGCATTTACAACGTCGCCGGTCACAGACGTCGTATCGGTATCAGCGACAATGGCGCCACCACCACTCGTTGAGACATTCGCAATCGTATTATTCATGACGTCAAAGTTCAGCGTTGTAGATTCCGGATCCCCCATCCCATAGTCTGCGGCCTGTATAGTGATTCCACGCGCAGTACTTGTTTGCGCATCGTGCACAAGGTTATTTGTTGCCGTCATGTTCAAGGTTACGCCATCTACAGGCACAAGTCCGGCTATTCCAAACTGCCCAAAACCACTCACGTCATTTCCTGAAACATCGCAGGCTTGATTGTAAAAAGCGACACAGGTGATTCCATTGGTATCAGGAATGACACCGCCAGAGCCATCAGAAAGCGCAACGTAATTAAATGCAATCGTGTTGGTATTGCCGTAGGCAAGAATTCCTGAGCTCAACACATTAAACGCACTCGCAGCAGTGACATCTATAGTATTGCTCGTAATACTTGTTGAGCCCACATTGCCACACTCCGCCGAAAAGCAATCTTCGTTGAAGATTTCAATAGGAGCCGTATTAATGCCGGTAATGTTGCCCGTAATAGTATTGCTGCCAACCGTAGCTCCGCCATAGGATGGCATTTGGATGTTAATACCTCCACCAAGATCTGGAGCGCCCGAGATGTTATTAGCCGCGATGATCATTGGGTCGCCCAAAAGGGTACCCGCCTCATCGTAAAAGTTACCAATATATACTCCCCCAGCCAAGTTGCCCGTACCAGTCATATTGATGTCATTGTTTTCAATATCCGCTGATGCCGTTGTAGCCAAAAACGTTATGGCGTTTGAGGCGCCAATGCCACCCGTACCATCGTCAATATTAAATACGTTATTGGTAATGTCGAATTCGGTGTCAAAAACATGCGCTCGCGAAACTTCGAACATTCCGGGCCTGAGTCCAACATAGATGCCGTTATTATTTGCATTGAATGTTGAATTGGTAATCGAAGCTCCGCCAAGTGACTCAACTCCATCGGCTGAGCCGGCCCCTATGAACAGCGGGATAGCATCTTCGGCGTGAATAGTCACGTGATCAATAGTAACGTTGCCATCCATCGGCGTTGCAACACCTACTACATATTGAAATTCCGTTGAAGCGGTGATAGTAAGGGCAGAAATACTGAGTGAACCAGTGCCGGCAGTGGTAGTAAGAAATGGATCCGTTGAGGTGCTTGAAATAGTGGTTGCGCCAGAACCTTGGCCGATGATAGTAACGCTAATGTTAGCTGGAATGGTAACACTAGCCGAAGTAAGGTATGTGCCGGTTTCCGTAAGGTTGAGCGTGTATGCGGTATCGGGGCTTTCGCTGTCGTTTACGCAGCCATTGCCTGTTCCAAAAGCTTCTCGAAGCGTCGCACCATTGGTGCAGTCACTGTCACCTGTTCCATCCGCAAGATCCTCCACCGTCATGACCGTTACAGCTTTTGCCACTGGCAACTTCACAATATACGAAGCTCCTGAAGACATAAAAACAACCCCTGCCACAACGGCAAGACGTGCTAATTTCTCAAAAAAGGAAATCCCGTTTCTCATGTATTTTTGTTTTTTCGTATCAGGATCATACCATTTTTAGGGCAGTTTTTCAACGAACAAAAAAGAGCGCACGAAGCGCTCTTTTTTATAGTCTCATGAGACTAGAGGTGCTGTTGAACGGTCTGTTTTACCGTGTTTGGTATGGCAGTTGTTCCACCCAAAACATATACATAGTTAAGGGTACTTGCTTTGGCGTCAAGGAAGGTTGTATTTGCAGAGGGAACGGAGGAAGAAGAAACATACAACACTGGCGCATGCTTCGAAGCTGCGTATGGACCACCAGCCAATACGTCTGGGAAATTTCCACCAACCGTGATCGTAACCGCTGCAGCAGATGGGTAAAACTGTGATGCTATAGCGGTTGTATTTCCATACTTATCAGATCCGGAAAGTCGTGTGACTTTTGAAGAGCCGACGATCGAGTTCAAGGAAGTCTGTGCCGAGTTTGATATGGCACTTGTCGAACCTATTGCCCAGACCTTCGAAAGCGAAGATTTTTTGCCGTTAATATAGCTTGAAACGCGAGAATCGAGTGAGCCCGTGCCATTCAATAGCACCGGAATGTATCGAGAGTTTACCGTTGAGTCGGAGCCAACAGCAGCCATAGCTGCGGCATCATTGAAGTTATAGCCAGAAGCAACGGCTACGTTGCTTGGATTTAACCCACGAACAGAGTCCATTTCCTGAGCTACTTTGATGGCCGTATCAATTCGATCAGAACCCGCGAGTCGTTTTATGTCGAGCTTGGAGTTCACAGCTTGAATTTGTGCAACTACCGAGTCCTGTATGGCGCTCGTACCACCAATAATATAGATGTCCGTTGCGGAATCGTCACTGTTATTCCAGAGTCGGGCAATTTCCGTTCGTACTTCTCCCGGGGCCCATGTTTTTTGAACAAGGAGTACTGGCCCGTGGATAAGAGCAGCCAATGGGCCTGAGGCCAAAGCATCTGGATAGTTTTCCCCAGAAGCGATCACCATTGCAGAAACCGTATGTGAGCTGCTATACATGCTCTGGGAAAGCGCGATGGCAGTGTTGTATCGATCTGCGCCAGCAATGCGTTGGGCAGTCGCATGAATAACAACAGAGTCGGTGTTGGTTGCTGCGTGCGCATCTGTTACCTGACATTGGAATGTTCGATTTCCCAATGTTGTGGGCGTAAAGTGTGGAGTAGCACTCGATGTACTCGAGAGAGAAACAGTCGAGCCAGAAGTTTGCGTCCAGTGATATGTCAATGAGTCGCCAACATCAGGATCGGTTGAAGCAGCACACGTGAGGTTTACCTGATCACCAATGGTTGTGTACTGATCAGGACCAGCGTTTGCTGTTGGGGAGGTATTGGCATCTGTGACAACTATAGAAACAGTGTCATTTGTGGCCGACGTGTTATACGAATCCCCTGTAGTGCATCGCACAACATAGGTGCCAACTGCTGCTGCCGTAAAGCCGCTATCGGCGGTTGATGCCGTTGCGAGTGAAGGGGTTGTTGGCCCAGAGACGTTTGTCCAGGCATAGGTAATCGTGTCTTCTTCTGTATCAGTAGACGCACAGTGGAGCGTCACACTATCTCCAGTATGTACCGCCTGGTCAACGCCAGCGTTCGCAGAAGGAGCCGTATTTGCCGTTACCACAACGTTCATCTCGTCGTACCCTGGCGCAGATAAACTGTCTGTTGCGGTACATCGAATAACATAGGTTCCAACGGCACCTGGGGTGAAACTTGCGTCAGCAGTTGAAGCCCCAGTAAACGAAACAGATGAAGGGCCGCTTGTTCGTGTCCAGGCATATGTAATGGGCGTGTCGCCTTCTGGGTCCGTTGCGTCACAGTGGAGCGTAACGGAGTCTGTCAGCGAAGCGCCCTTGTATTTATTCTGGTCAACGCCCGCGGCTGTAACCGGTGACTGATTCTGATACTCAAAAGCTCCAATATCAAATGCATCACGTGCTGGTCGTGGGTCGCCGTTAAAGTCGGTTGATGGGGCACTCACGGTATTAGAAACCGAGGTACCAGTATCAACAGCAGGCGAGGTTACATCGATCGAAAGATCACCCGTTGCTGCATTGGTAAATTCAGGGTCATCCACCACATCACCCGTGCCGAGCGATAAGTCCGAAAAGCTCATCCCGTCCGGAGTCGAGACAAATGAATTCGTTGATGATGGGCCAACCATATTGTGATCATGCGCAAACGAAACATCTTCCGATGTTCCAATCTGCATAATCCCAGCCGAACTCGCCGTATTGTAGTTAGCGACAGCGTTATTGAAGACCACGGCATCTAAAACCGTGTCACCCGTCATGTCACCAGCAGCAATACCTACCGTGTGTCCATTGCCATCAACAGAGTTGTTGAAGATATTGGCATTAATAGTTGCCCCTGCTGGTTGAGGCCCACCCATAGGAACAGAAGCGGCAAGAATCCCAAAACCCGCATCATTCGTACCGCCCCATACAACATTGTTATAAATATCCCCATTTACAATCTGCGCATCAAAACTTGGGGTAAGAACTATTCCCGACTGACCACCAACGTGCGAGATAACATTGTCGTTCACGGTGCAGTCTGGCGTGCTAGTAAACGAAGAACAAACAATACCATTAGCATCTTCACCATTCAAATCAACAGTATTTCCATTTACAGTAGCCGTTTCTGCTTGGGCCATAATAACTGGCATGCTGGGCGCTCCCTCAAAACTCACGTCGATATCATTGTTTGAAATTACCAGATCCTCTTGACCGGTACATGTTCCACCAAAAATACATCCACCATCAGCCATGAGTACTCCACCCGCGAAGTTGGCATTTTCTCCAATGCCACCCGAAACCGTATTTCCAGAAATCGTCGTAAGGCCAACTGAGCGAATAAGATCGGCAACACCAGCGCCAAGAAGATCCGTTCCGCCAGTTGTTATTGAGTTACCAACAATGTCAACCGTACTGCCAAAGCTTGTTCCCAAATCGGCCATATCCATAGCCACAAAACCAGATCCTTCAGCCGTTCCCTCTTGTACAGTTACGTTGTTATCAATGCTTACGGCTCCACCAGCATCCGCAGAGAACATAGCGACACCCGCATTGAAACCATTTCCATCGGTTGGAGCGATAGTAAACGTACTATCTGATACATCCACGGTACCAGTTATGTGCAATTTCGTTGTCGGCGATCCGCCACCACCAAGACCGATAGCCACTCCGGCACGGTCACCAGCTATGTTGCTATTCGTAACGGAAACATTGCCCGTGATAGTGAATCCTTCGTCAGCACCTAAGTATACGCCAATCGAAGGCGTTCCCGTCATGACAACATCGTTTAAGCTAAAGTTGCCGGTGTAAGGGTCAGTCTCTGCGATACCAGCTTGAGGTGTACCGCTAATAGCGAGCGTTACGCCCGAAAGACTGAATCCAGCACCTACAATAGTAATCCCACCAGAAGTAATAGTTGTGGATCCGGATCCTGCGCCAATAATCGTCAGATCCTCTCCGCTGCTCACACTAATTCCTCCACCAAGCGTTATTGCGCCACCCATGGCACCATTAGCTGGAATCGAAATAGTATCTGGGCCTGGATGCGAGTTTGCACATGCCACCGCTTCGAGGAGTGTTATTGAACTCGGACTCGTAGAGCAGTCGCTGTCATTTGCACTACTTCCATTGCTGGCAACGGTATACGTTGAAGCAAATGCTGTATTCATCGATAGAAAAAATCCTGCGGGTACTGAAAAAACTACCAGCAACGCCGTAAGCGTAACTCGTACAAGTTTATTGAGGTGCGTATTCATATGTATTTGTTTGAATTTAACTTTTCACTCCAAAATTATTCTAACACATTTCCAGCACAACTTCAACGCAAACTTAAAACCGGCTTTCAGCCGGTTTTAAGTGTTCTGCGAAAAAGACTAGTCTCTATTTCTCTGTCCAATTCGCTCGCTTGTCATGAGAGAATCTTCGGAGAGTTTCACAAGTTCGTGACCCTTCATTCGCTTCAAGCGGTTTTGTCGCTCGAGGTAGCCAGATCCAGCAGGGATCAACTTACCAATGATCACGTTTTCTTTGAGACCGTTCAAGTAGTCAACTTTTCCGCTCACAGCAGCGTCAATCAAGACCTTGGCTGTTTCAATGAACGATGCAGCTGCCAAGAAGGAGTCGGTTGAGAGCGAGGCCTTCGTGATACCAAGCAAGATATCTTCGTAGGTCGCAAGCTTTCCGCCTTCTTTCTTGATACGCTTATTCTCTTGTTCAACACGTGGTCGGCTCACAACTTCATCTGGCAAGAATGCTGTATCACCAGAATCGATAATGCGAACTCGTGAGAACATTTGTCGAATAATAATTTCGATGTGCTTGTCGTTCAAATCCTGACCTTGGCTCGAGTAGATGTTTTGTACTTCACGGATGATGTACTTTTGAACTTCGGTGAGCCCAGAGATGGCAAAGAGTTCACGCAAGTCGAGGTGTCCATCGGTAAGCTGCGTTCCTGCAGTTACTAAGTCACCCTTTGCAACCCAGAGACCAATTCCTCGTGGAGCAATGTATTCCTTTACCATGTTCGTTTCATGAACCAGCATAACCTTATTCTTCAATACACGAACGATTCCGTTGTTTCGTGCTCGAACCTTGTCACCAGCGCTGGTTTCAAACAAGAGATCATCTTTCTGAACCTTCTGATCGTGCTTGACTCGGAGCTTCTTGATTGTATCGTCATTTGGGAATTCGTCTGTCAAAACATCAGCTGAAACGAGCTTCACGATCTTTTGGTTGTCGCGATCTTCGATTTCAATCTTTCCATCGAATTCTGCAATGGCTGCAGGCTTCTTAATAGCGCGAGCTTCGAGCAATTCTTCAACACGTGGCAAACCTTGTGTAATGTCTCCACCAGCGATACCACCCATTTGGAAGGTACGCATCGTAAGCTGTGTTCCTGGTTCACCAATGGACTGAGCAGCAACGATTCCAACTGCGGAACCCATGTTTACTGGTCGGTTGTTTCCAAGGTCGAATCCGTAACACTTCTGGCAGATTCCACGAGCGGTCTTACAGTGCAATACTGATCGAATGTGAATCGATTCAACAGCGGCTTTTTCAATTCTGGCAATCTTTTCGCCATCAATGTATTCCCCTGCTTGAACGAGCACTTCGCCAGTCTTTGGATCAACAACGGTATCAATAGCTACGCGACCAAAGTATTTGGTTGGGTAGCCAAGGCCCATATCTTCATCTTCTTTTCGAGAAACCGTGAAGCCTTCTTTGTCACCACAATCTTCTTCCGTTACAACAACATCTTGAGAAACGTCTACAAGTCGTCGCGTGAGGTAACCAGCGTTTGCCGTTCGAAGAGCCGTATCGGACATACCTTTTCGGGCACCGTGAGTAGATACGAAGTATTCAAGAACGTCCAAGCCTTCTTTGAAGGAGTTCTTAATAGGAAGCTCGATGGTGCGTCCTGATGGAGAAGCCATCAATCCACGCATACCAGTCATCTGAGCTGTCTGTCCCCAAGAACCACGAGCACCAGATTCAATCATGGCGTGAACTGGGTTGGTTACTGAGTTCAACTTCTTCTTTACTTCGATTTCCACTTGGCCTTTCACTCGAGACCAAATTTCAATGGTCTTGGCATATCGCTCTTCGTCAGACAAGAGACCCATGCGGAAGTGTTCATTTACTTCGTCAATTTCTTTGTCGGCAGCATCAACCAAACCTTTTTTCGCTTCAGGGATCTGCAAGTCATCAATTCCCCATGACAAACCAGATCGAGTAAGATATTCGAAACCGGTCTTCTTGATTTCGTCGATAACTTCTACACATCGATCGCGACCATATTCTTCAAATACGCGGCTGATGATTTTCTTCAATGATTTCTTGTTCATTTGTTCATTGATGAACCACATTTCTTTTGGCAAAATGAGGTTGAACAAAATTCGTCCAGCAGATGTCTTTACAATTTCACCTTCGCGAAGTCGTACGTTGATTTCTGCATTGATATCAATCGCGCCTGATTCGTAAGCAAGAATAGCTTCACGAGAGTATGCGAACGTCTTTCCTTCACCTTTTCGTTTTGGAACAATTCCTGTCATATAGTACGAACCCAAAACCATGTCCTGGGTAGCAGAAACGATTGGTTCACCTGTTGCAGGCTTCAAAAGGTTCTGTGTTGCAAGCATGATGTTCTTTGCTTCTTCACGAGCCTGAACAGTGAGTGGCAAGTGAACAGCCATCTGGTCACCGTCGAAGTCAGCGTTGAATGCGGTACATACCATTGGGTGCAACTGGATAGCTTTTCCTTCCACCAAAACTGGCGAGAAGGCCTGAATACCAAGTCGGTGAAGTGTAGGAGCTCGGTTCAGTAAGACGTGTGTTCCTTCAATTGCCTGTTCCAACATATCCCAAACTTCTGGGCGTTCTTGTTCAATCAATTTTCCAGCGGATCGAACGTTGTAGGCAAATTCATTCGCAATCAACAAATGAATAACGAATGGCTTGTAAAGTTCGAGTGCCATTTTCTTTGGAATACCACACTGATTCAATCGCAACGTAGGACCAACAACAATTACCGATCGTCCCGAGTAGTCAACGCGCTTACCAAGCAAGTTCTGACGGAATCGTCCTTGCTTACCCTTCAAGAGGTCTGCGAGCGACTTCAATGTTCGCTTCTGACCAGTTGAGGAAGCAACAGCCTTACCACGTCGTGCGTTGTTGTCGATCAAAGCGTCAACCGCTTCTTGCAACATACGCTTTTCGTTTCGGCAGATAACTTCTGGTGAATTCAATTCAATCAATCGCTTCAAGCGGTTGTTTCGGTTAATCACGCGTCGGTACAAATCGTTCAAGTCAGATGCGGCAAATCGGCCACCGTCTAACTGAACCATTGGTCGAAGGTCTGGTGGAATAACGGGAAGCACGGTAATGAACATCCATTCAGGACGAACACCGGCATTCTTCATTCCCTTGATAACCTTCAATCGGCGTGTAATCTTCTTTTTCTTGGAAGCAACAGCATGTTTGATTTCTTCTTCAAGTTCTTTTGCCAAAGCATCAAGATCAATCTTTTCTACAATGCCGCGCAAAGCTTCAGCACCGATGCTTGCCTTGAAGACGTGGCCATACTTCATAGAAAGGTCACGGTATTCAAGTTCAGAGATAATTCGAAGCGCCTTGAGGTCTTTCAATTCTTTGCGTGCAACTTCAACGGCTTCTTCAAGTCGTTCATTTTGCAACTGCTTTTCAGAGTTCTTTCGAGCTGTTTCTTCGCCGAATCGGCCTTCAACATCTTTCTTGTCTTTGTCGCTCCCAGCTTTCTTCAAGGCTTCAAGCTTGTCTTGTTTCAATTGAGAGAATTGATCGTCAAAGAATTTGTCGATCTCCCCTTTCTTCTGCTTGAATTCTTGAGCAATTTGTTTGGTTGCTTGTTCTTTTGCGGCTTCATCTACTTGTGTGATGATGTAGCTTGCAAAGTAAATAACTTTTTCGAGCTGTTGAACGCTGAGGTCCAGAACGGCACCAATCTTGCTTGGAACACCGCGCAAGAACCAAATGTGCGAAACAGGAACAGCAAGACCAATGTGGCCCATTCGTTCACGTCGAACGATAGATCGGGTAACTTCAACGCCACACTTGTCACAAATAATTCCTTTGTAACGAATGCGCTTATACTTACCACAGTAACATTCCCAGTCTTTGGTTGGTCCAAAGATTCGTTCACAGAACAAGCCATCTCGTTCTGGCTTTTGGGTTCGGTAGTTAATCGTTTCAGGTTTAAGAACTTCACCGTGTGACCACTCTAAAATGGTGTCAGGAGAAGCAAGTCGCAAGCGAACGGCTTCAAAGTCGTGCGCAGCGCGGATTCTTTTTGGAGTTGTTACAGTTTGGGGTGTCATTATTTTGTCTCCTCTTTGGTTACAACTTCGGAAGATGTCTCTTCTTTGACTTCACTTGCTTCTGGCTTCGCTTCTGCTACTGCTTTCGGAGCATCTTCATCTGGCTGTTCTTCTTCATAACCAAGCAATTCAACGTTCAATCCCAAGCCCTTCAATTCACGTACTAATACGTTGAATGATTCTGGGATGTTTGGCTTCTTAATAGGCTCACCCTTCACAATCGATTCATAGGTCTTTGAGCGACCAACCACGTCGTCAGACTTGATCGTCAAAATTTCTTGCAAGGTGTGAACTGATCCGTACGCTTCGAGTGCCCAAACTTCCATTTCACCAAATCGCTGACCACCAAATTGTGCCTTACCACCAAGAGGTTGCTGGGTAACAAGTGAGTAGGGTCCAATGGATCGTTGGTGCATCTTTTCATCAACCAAGTGGTGAAGTTTCAAGATGTACGAAATTCCAACGGTTGTCTTGTTGTCGAATGCTTCACCAGTTCGGCCATCGTAGAGCTGAATCTTTCCATCAGTTGGCAAGCCAGCCTTGGTAAGTTCGCCCTTGATAACATCTTCAGGAACACCGTCCAAAACTGGGGTAGCAACTTTGTATCCAAGTTTGTGTGCGGCGAAACCAAGAACACATTCTAAAATCTGTCCTACGTTCATACGGCTTGCAACACCGAGTGGGTTCAAGATTAAGTCGATTGGGGTTCCGTCAGCCATGTGTGGCATATCTTCAACGGCCATAACTCGAGAGATAACACCCTTGTTACCGTGGCGTCCAGCAAGCTTGTCGCCTACTTGGATTCTTCGGATACGAGCAATAGAAACCTGAATGGTCTTTGTAACTCCGGTTGGCAACTTGTCTCCGGTTTCTCGTGAGAAGATTTTTACATCAACAACTTTTCCATATTCACCGTGAGGCAAATAGAGTGAAGTATCCTTTACGTCGCGAGCTTGTTCGCCGAAGATTGCCTTCAAGAGTCGCTCTTCAGCCGTTAAGTCTGTTTCACCCTTTGGAGTAATCTTTCCAACAAGGATATCACCAGATTTTACTTCAGCACCGATTCGGATAATTCCTTCTTCGGTAAGATCTTTCAATTTTTCTTCACCAACGTTTGGAATATCTCGGGTAACAACTTCAGGTCCAAGTTTGGTATCACGAACATCAATAGAATAATCTTCGATGTGGATCGAGCTAAAGACATCTCGCTGAACCAATCGTTCAGAAATCAAGATAGCGTCTTCGTAGTTTCCACCACCAAAGCCCATGTAGGCAACCAAGATGTTCTGTCCGAGTGCCAATTCTCCGTCTTGGGTAGAAGCACCGTCAGCAAGTACGTCGCCAACTTCAACTTCTTGATCAATATTGACGATTGGTCGCTGATTGATACAAGTTGAAGTGTTGGATCGATCAAACACGCGCAAGTGATATTCGTGGAGGTTTTTCTTTTCATCCTGAATAACGATCTGAGCAGAATCAACTTTTACAACCTTACCAGCATGCTTCGAAACAACTACTTGTCCTGAGTCTCGAGCAGCTCGTCCTTCAACACCGGTTCCAACCACTGGAGAGTGAGGAACAAGCGTAGAAACAGCCTGGCGTTGCATGTTCGAACCCATCAAGGCTCGGTTTGCGTCGTCGTGTTCCAAGAAAGGAATAAGTGAGGTTGAGATAGAAACGATCTGGTTTGCAGCAACGTCAACATAGTCAACGCGCTCTGCTTCAACGAGTCCCGGTTCACCTTTTACACGTGCTGGGATCATCGCATCAACAAAGTATCCTTCAGAATCAATAGGTGTTGTTGCAGGAGTGGTAATAGATTCCCCTTCTTCAAAGGCGTTCAAGTGAACAACTTCGCTCGAAACAAAAGGCTTCACAGGAATTACTTCCAAATCTTTTTCTTTTTCGAGTTTCTTGGCAGCAGCTTCAGTGATCTTTTCACCAGCTTTTACAATGCCCTTAATATCTTCCGATGCAATGCGGCCTTCGGTCTTGTCGGCCTTGTTCGGCAAAGCTTTCACAACCTTTGAAAAAGGTGTTTCGATAAATCCGTAGTCATTAATCTTTGCAAATGAAGACAAGTGTCCCACCAAACCAATGTTTGGACCTTCTGGGGTAGCAATAGGACAAATGCGTCCGTAGTGAGATCGGTGCACGTCACGAACATCAAATCCTGCGCGTTCACGGCTTAATCCACCAGGTCCCATGGCCGAAAGGCGTCGCTTGTGTTCCAACTCAGCGAGTGGGTTGGTTTGATCCATGAACTGTGACAACTGTGAGTTGGTGAAGAATTCCTTTACAGCAGCAATCACTGGTCGTGCGTTTACCAACTGAGATGGCGCAACGGCGTCCATATCCAATGTAGACATTCGGTCAACAACGATTCGTTGCATACGTGCCAAACCAATTCGGAACTTGTTCTGAATCAATTCACCTACGGAACGGATTCGTCGGTTTCCTAAGTGGTCAATGTCGTCTGCTTCACCTTGTTCGTTAGTGAGCTTAATGATTTGTTTCAAGATCAATACAATATCTTCGCGTCGCAACACTCGGTTTTCTTTGGTGTTGGCAACATCGATTCCCAATCTGCGGTTGATCATAAATCGACCAACACGACCGAAGTCGTAGCGGTCGAACTCAAAGAACATCGATTCAATCATCGAACGTGCGTTATCAGCTGTTGCCAAATCGCCTGGTCGAATACGCTTGTAGACTTCCTTCAAGCCTTCTTCTTCGGTCTTTGCGGAGTCTTTCTTCAGGGTTTTGGTAATAAATTGGCGTTGTGGGTTGGTGTCTACATCTTTGAAGAGTTCAAGAATTTCTTCGTCGCTTCCATAACCAAAGGCGCGCAACAATGAAGTAGCGGCAACTTTTCGTTTTCGGTCGATCTTTACATAGATAACGCCGTTTTGGTCCATTTCAAATTCAAGCCACGCACCACGGTTTGGAATAACCTTGGCACCAAACATCTTTTCACCGCGAACATGTTCAGCCGTAAAGAACACACCAGCAGATCGGATAAGCTGCGATACAATAACGCGTTCAACACCGTTCACGATGAACGTTCCGCGTTCGGTCATAAGTGGAAAATCGCCCAAGAAAATTTCTTGGTCTTTGATTTCGCCGGTTTTCTTGTTAATCAAGCGAACCTGTACGCGAAGCGGAGCCTCGTAGGTAGTGTTTCGCTCTTTGGCTACGGTTTCTTCGAACTTAGGTTCGTCGAGGTAGTAATCCAAGAAGTGGAGTTCGTAGTCCTTTCCGGTATAACCCACAATTGGGGTAATTTCGTCGAAAAGTTCTCGCAAACCTTCTTTAATGAACCAGTTATATGATGTGATTTGGTTTTCGATCAGCGCTGGAAGGGGTGCAGCCGCATGATTTTTGGTGAAAAACTTACGCAGATGCTCTGCGCTAACGGTCACGTTTTTGGACATAAAAAGAGGCTCCTTTTTTGAAATGAGCTAAAAAATGGCTTTTGAGGCCTAGATAACACAAAAAACTTGCATGGAGTTAGTATACCAGTCTCTGATATATTGTCAAGGATTTGTCAAGGGCAGTTTTCCACAATTCTCGCGGTGTGGCGACTTTTCCGCTTTATTAAGGGAAATTACAGATTTATGTTGATACTTGGGGCATCCCCTCGTCTCCCAGATCCCCCGCGAGGAACAATGCCTCGTGGATGCTGCTGCCAGACAGGAGGAACAGGCTCGCGCTCTCCACTATTGTAGCCACGTCCACCACTATTTCCGCCATAGCCCTGCGAGCCGTTCTTGATAATGGGTTGGCGTTCACCACTATAACCCCCATAACCTTGTGAGCCGTTTTTCATGATGGGTTGGCGTTCACCGCCATTTCCGCCACCGCCATAACCCTGGTTTCCGTATGAACCTCGCGAACCTTCCTTGAAGATTGGCTGGCGTTCACCAGATCGTGCGCGAGGTGGCATTTGGTCTTGTGACCCCATTTGATTTTGCGGTTGTTCCTGCGGTGCCGTTTGTGAAAATGGAATCGTACTTGGCTGCATTGGGTTTTCATTGTCCGGATCAGGCCAGATCTCTGTGCCTCGAGGACTTATTCTCGTGTAGGTGCCGTCTTCATCAAGATGAACGGTTTGCTTGTCGCCACCGTAATCCGTTGTCGTGGTTTCACCTTCAGTCAGTTTGCCCCTTGTTGAGATATAGGCCGATCGATAGGTTTCTTCGACTGGTTTTTCAAAAGCTTGTTGGAAATACGGGTCAGCTGCTACGTTTCTCGGAGCTCGGTACGGATGGCTGCCAAATCTATCCTGAATTTCTATATCACCATTTGTATCCATCGTTACACGAAGGCGTCCATCAATCGGGTTTGTTATGTCGCGTAAAACACCAGGACGGAGATGGTATCGCGCAGCAACATTCGCCCAATTTTCAGCCTTCTGGCGATCTTCGAGTGGCAATTTCAAATAGTTTTCACGCAGCTCATTCAGTTTTTCATCGGTAATAGGCGCAAGTTCTCCCTTGCTGATCCAAATTTCGCTATCAGGAACTTGTTCAACGTGCAGGCCAGGTGGAGGCGCAACGTCGATATGCGATGGTTGACCCGGAACTTCATGAACCTGAAGAGCCGAAGGGACGCGTTCAGGATTTCGGATTCCATGCTGGCCAGGCTCCCAGGCTGGGTGGGTCATCCGTGCACCCTCGCTTTGTTTCATGATTGGTTCACGAACGAGTGGGCGGGATGAACCTTGTGGCGCATTTCGCAAATAATTCTGCTGATCAGGGCGTGGTGCATTGCGCAGATAATCCATTTGGCGTTGTGTTTGATCAAATGGTGCCGGGCCATCTTCTGGTTTCAAGGCACCGGAGTTGCGAAGGAAATTTTCTTCACTCTGAGAATAGGAGCCCAATCTTCCTGGCTGGTCTGGGTACGTAACTCCTGCTGAGCCTGGTTCGCCATCAGGTTCTGGTGTTGATTCTGGTGCTGCCTCGGAGCCAACCGTTTCAGCAACGCTCTGTGGCACCGGCTGACCAACGGTGTTCAGTTCAGCTGCAGAGAGTGGACGGAGCGTGCCTTGCTCTCTTCCAACTTCCGCATAGGGGCCAAGTTGTTGATCGTTCATGTGCGCCAACATTCGAAGAGCTTGCTGCGGATCTTCCAAATGACGATCAAGCTGCACGCGACGAATCACTGCAAAGAGTCCTTCGTTTGTTTGTGCGCCAACGCGATGCATCAAGTTATCAACGTCCGCAACAGTTCCACCCGTGATTTCTGCCATCTGAGTTTTAATCTCTGCTGCCTGACGAATGGCATCCTCAGCGGCACCAGAAGCAACAGGCACATTCATGAGGGCATTAGGGCGAGCGTTGGCTGCAAGATTATCAAACAATTCCGCATCTACATGTTTGTTCATAGCTTGCAAGACTTGATTCCCCTTTCCTTCTACAACAGCGACAATATTTCGTGCATTAATCGGAACGTTTTCATGCGCGGAATAGAATGTTTGCACTTCTGGACTGTTCTGAATCATCGTTCCAAGGACGTGAGTATCAGTGATATGAAGCGTTGGATTTTCTCCGAAGGCAACGCGGAAGGCTCGCTCAACATCTGCTTCGGTGTGTTTGCCTCCACCAGCCTGTGCCGTGAGAACGTCAGAGAGTCGATCATTGTTTTGTGCCATAATTGCCTGAACAGCTGGAGAATCTTTGCCTAATACTTTTTCGAGCGCTGCAGCCTGATCTCTGAATCGCGCCTGTGTTTCAATTACGACATCATGAGCGATGTCACGATTTCCCATGATTTCTTTGAACTGTTCAATCTCGGCAGGCTTCGCTTCACGCAAAACTTGAAGTGCCTCATGGGCATTATGCAACGATGGGTTCCCGGCTAGTTCAATCTTTACTAGACGAGAAAGATCATCTTGAGAAACCTTGAGTTTTTCAAGTGTTTGCGAAATGTCTTCTGGGGTTACACCGCTCTTTGCGTCGAGACCTACTAGGGGCGCTTCGAGTCGTACATTTGTGTCTTGCGGTGCTTGTTCCGCGAGATGTTTCAAAATTTCTGCATCAGGTTTTTGTGCGCCTACAGCCGCAGCCGCATCAAGAGCTTTTTTCGCTGACTCTACAGATTTGGAAACATCCCCGGTCGTACCAGCATCAATGGCCGTTTTGTGCTCATGAAGGCGCAGAGCATCTTCTACTTTCGCTGCCCAGTGACCAGGGTGAAGATCGAGGTGTCCAGGAATCTTTTCAGAAACAAGATCAATACCATTCGAAGCCTTTTCTGAAATCCAACTTGCGCTCTCTGAGCCCATTCGTATGAATGGTCGCAATGCGCCGCCAGCCAGTGCGTAGTTTGTAACAACTGCCAAGGCTTTGATACGTGCCCGTTTTGTCTCTTGTTGTTCCGCTGCTGACGCGTCTGGTTTTCCGCGAAGCTCATGATATATTCTTGTCGCAGCTTGGCTTACAGCCGATTGAATATTCAATTGCTCTGGTAGTTTTTTGTAGCCTTTCTCTTGCGATCGAAGATCGTTTTGGATTTTATTGAATCGTTCTTCGTCGTTTCGTTTCTGCCAAACATCAAAGAATCCCATCGTCATAACTCTGGCTTTTCCTGCCCAAACTGCTACTGGTGGGTGCGAGTACACATACGTCATTATGGCTGCCGTCGTGGCACTTCGTAGCGCTTGCACACCACTCATCTTTGTTTCCATGTACTTCGATACGATGTCTTCTGAGCGCAACTTCAAAATACCAAGCTGGCCCTTCTCCAGAGTCGTGGCTTCATTGAAATAGTTTCGCAAAAGCTGACGTTCTGGTGAATCAGCCTTGTCGCCACCTTTAATAACGCCCAGTTGTTCACGGAACGATACCAGGCTTTCACGCATAGGAAAACGTTCCTCGTGAAGTTCTTCCAGGCGCCGTGCGTCCTTTCGAGATAGCTCACCGTTTCTTTTTGCTTCACGAAGTGCCCGATATTCAGCGCCCTTCGGGCTGGTATCGAATTCATTCCGTTTCGCAATAAGCTGGTTTCGGCCCGAAGTTACGTTAGCATCCTTCTTTATGCCCTTTGGCTTTTGTTCTCCATGCTGATTTAAGTATCGGCCCATATCCTCAAGTGTATGTGCCATGCCCGGACGGGTTTTTTCAAAAACACGAGCATACCCATCGATAACCGCTTTTTGTTTTCCATACTGATAGAGATCGCGTATGGCCTGTATACCTACAAAGTGCATAGCACGAAACGCAACAAACCCAGCAACGGAGTAGCCGATGCTCTCGGGATTTTCCTTTAAGAACTTTATAACATTTTGAGGAATACTTTTTGCACGTTCAGCGACATTCTTGGGAAGATTCTTGAATGCCTCGATCATTCTCTTACCAAGAGACCCTGCGCTCTTTGGTTGTGGCTGCGACTCTTGTTGTGGTTGCGATTCTGTTTGTTGCTGGGGCAAAGCAGCGCCGGTATTCTCATTATGAAAACCGGGCTTAGCGCTGTACGCCTGAATTCGAAGCTGCTCAATAACACGGCGTTGCTCTGGTGTGAGTTGGCCAAAGTCGCTTCTTCCCGAAAATACATCAGTGATGAGTTCTGCGTGTTCGTGATCTCTCCATGTTGCCTCTGCTATGACGGCCTGTGCTTCCGGTGACATATATCGCATGCCCCAAGGCTGAAGACCATTCATACTCAAAATTTCATCCATGCTTTGCAAAGAAAGTTGCGACATGGGTTCGGTAGAACCCAACTTTCGCACACGCGCCATGGCAACACCATTGTTTACGGTGCCGTTCTCTAAAATAAAGTTTTGTTCAAATTCTCCTGTGGCAACATTGTAGGCCCAAATTTGTTTTCCCTGAAGTTCAGAAATCGCGTCCCGAAGCGCCTCTCGTGATCGCACCATTTTCTCTTCTTCAGTGAGTGGAGTATGTAATTCAGGTGAGGCCGTTTCCGTAGAAGGTTCGGTTCGTGGTGTCTCTGTTCCTGAGCTTTCTGGGGTTGCTGTCACTACGACCGGTGGAACTTCTGCGCCTGTAGGGCTAGGAGCAGCCGTGCCCACCTCTTGAGCAGCCGTGCTATGAACATCGAATGATCTTTCAACGTCCGTGCTCCCATTCGCTCCATTTTCACCATACGCGTAGAAATAAACAGATCCAATGAGCCTCGCGTCTGTACGTTCGGGTGCAGGGTTTTCGTGACCAAAGAAGTAGCGATCAATTTCCTTTTGCATTTCTGGCGGTGCTGCATCCATGAATCTCAAGACTGCACTACGCGCAGCATCGTTCATTGCCTCAATGCGCCACGGAGATTCGCCGTGTTGCAACAAGGCAAGATCGAGCGGAAATTCGCCACGCACTCTTTCGCCATTTGGCCCTTCTTTGGAAGCAACAACCATACCAATACCATTGCGCACCTTGATGCTATCAACTTCAAAATCATCTTCCTTGCCATTTTCTGGTCTTGGAATCTTAACCTTCTTGTCTCGGAAAAAGGCAACCGTCTCCTCAATTCTTTTTTGCTCCTCAGTACGTTCAGGTTGTAACGCCTCATGGCCAAATGATCCGTCAGGAGTTGTGGCTGTTTCTGTAACAGAAGCATCAAAGGTACTAAAATACCTCTCTGGCTCCTCTCTCCCATTCTCTCCAGAACAATGATAAAGGTAATCATAAATAGCCCGCATCATGTGCTCGCGCGCCAAACTACCAGTGGTATTCTCGCCGCTCATAAAGCTTTCAATGTCTGCAATGTTTTCTGGAGTGAACAACGCCTTGTCAGCCGTAAATCTTTTGAGTCCCTCTTTGGCAGCATCGTTCATTGTCTTAAGCCCCCACGGTTGCTTCCCGTGTTGCGCCAATACCAAATCGAGCGGAATCTCACTAAATGCGTTTTTGCTATCAAAGGAGGAGCCATCAACCATGCCAACGCCATTGCGCACTCGAAGGCTATGAACGTCATACTCTTCTTCGACACCGCTTTCGGGATTGTAAATCTTCACCTTTTTCCCACGAAGGAAGTTTACTGCGTCATCAATGCGCTTATCCTCTTCACTTCGTTCGGGTTCGCGTGTTTCTTTTGGAGCAGCAGGGGCCTCGGTTGCGACATCAGTTACGGCCGGCTCTTCGTATATCTCTCGAAACTCTGCTACGATAGCCTCGGTTCCTCGGCTCTGAAGTTCAAAACTCGGCTCATGCGAATCCGGTGCTTCGAATTGTGCATCAAAAATTTCTACGGGACCCAAACGATCAGAATCAGGAAGCTCAGGACCCCTTGTCGGTTGTTTACGTTTTTTCGAACCTAAAACTTTTCCAAACAAACTCTTTGCTGGTTTCTTGGGTTTCGGTGGTTTTGGGCCTTCAAACATTCCCATCAGTGCAACTCTTTTTGAATATTCTGAAACTTCGCTACTTTCTCTCTCGCATCATCTTCGATCTTTTCAATCGCTTCAAAATACTCTTCCTTCGCCTCTTTCCACTTGGTGGAATAGAATTCATCGATAGGTGCTGTTCCGTTATTCAAATACTCGGCTTCCAAGATGTTAGTAAGTCGATCCAACTGGCTCAATGAGAGTTCAGGGAGAAGCGCCACCCATGCCTCTTTTACTTCGTCGGGCATAGTAGAGGTAGCTAAAAGCACCCCAAGTTTTTTGGCGCGCAAATCCATAATCTGCGAAATGTCTTGATCTGAGAGTTGCAGGTCGTCATCTTTTTGATTCGTTTCTTTCGTATCCGTAGAATCCTGCGTAAGCACTTCGGTGTTCTCAGTTTCGAGTTGTTTTTTCTTTTTTGATTTTGGCATAGCCTCTTTGCCTGTTACGCAAAAAATTGCGTTGGAAACACGCGTAAATTATACCAGAAAACAAAACACTCGGCCACAGAGGGCCGAGTGTTTCTATCTGTCATGTCGAGTGACGCCGTGAGGCGCCGTATCGATACGTTAGTAGATGAAGATTCCTGGAGGATGAGCAGAGACGGTTCGGTAACTCTTTTTGTTCCAACCAGCATAGTTCATCTCAGAGATCAAGAAGCTTCCATCTGGGTTTACGCGTTCAACGTATGATACGTGTCCTACGCCACCTGCAAGCCATGGTTCAGCATAGATTGCACCAGCAGCAGGAGTCTTACCTTCAGAGTAACCGTAGGCTCGAGCGTTCGCAGGCCATGCACTTGCATTTCCTGGCCATGGAACATAACGCTTTTGCGCAACATACCACGTACAGTAACCGTATGCGAATCGATGGCCACCACCGCCGCCGCCAAGGCGTACGACAGGAGCAAGATTTTCAATAGCTGCAGCAACGCGTGTTCGAGTTGTAGTACGAACTGGCGTAGGCTCAGGAGCAGGTTCGAGTGAAGCAGGATCTGATCCACCAGGGATAACAATGTCAGAACCAGCCTTTGGAAGTTGCTCACCAGCAAGGTCATTGAAGGCAGCAATAACTTCTTTTTTCACCTTGAACTTTGCAGCCAACGAATCAAGCGTATCAGATTCTTTCACCACATGGTGCGTACCGTTAACTGGCAAGATCAAAAGTTTCTGGCCAGGCTTTACAACACTTCCGGTGTTCAATCCGTTTGCCCACAAAACCGTTGAGAGCTTCAAGTCATACTTACGAGCGATAGAGATAAGCGTTTCACCCGGTTGAACGGTATGAGTAACACTTTTGTCTCGTCGGTACGTAATAGTATCAGCAGAAGCAAGCAATGGCTTGTCGAGTACCTGTCCCGAAAGAGAAACAGCCATGTCGGGAGTAGTATCGTCAGAGGTGTCATAGACATCAGTAGCAACACCAATGTTTGCCGAAGAGGCCGAAGCCAACGTAGCAACTGTTTGGTATGAAGCTGTTCCTGAGTCCGCAGTCGCCTTTTCGGTTACAACATCTTTTTCAAGATAGTCGTACAAAAGACTATTTGGACGGTCAGAAACCGTAGAAGACCCAGATGACGCATTCGAGATATTGAACCCTACCAAGATGGCAGCCGTTACGAAGACAATGGCAGGAACAATATTTTGTTTGCGGATAAGGGATGAGATTTCAAATTGTTTGAATCGGGCAGCAATTTCAGACGTAGCCTTCGAAGCGGTGTTTTTTGCTGAGGAGAGAATAGTACGAATAGGGATTCCTAAAATTAATTGACACAACAAGAACAGTGCACAATCCCTTTTTCGGGGGTTGTACGAAAGACCTTCTGGTTCGTGGTTCGTTGGTTAATTAGGTAATAAACTATGAACCTTTAGGCCTTGACCTTGTATGCAATTGTTAGGTCGAAGGTTATCATGCGTGGCGGCTCATGTCAAGAAAAAGGGGGTTTTTGGGCTTATTTAAGCCTCATTTTTCGGCCTCCACGAAGGGCTTTTTTGGCCATTTTTTCCACACCCCTGGGGATTAGGCTTGGTTAAGCCAAAGCTTAATGGGTGGGTTCGAGGTCCTTATTTCACCTCCCAATCCCCGACTCCTCGCATAATAATTGCGACTTTGGTGCTACTACTCATTGTGCGGCCCAAAGATTAATTATCCCTAAAAAATGGCTTAAATATGCGTTAAATAGAGGGTTGACAAAAGATGGTATTTGTGATACCTTGATGAGTCTCTTACGAATGTCGGGATCACCTCGACTTCGGCCTTTTGGCACAAGAGCAGGGAGAGTCGAATGGCGATTCAGAAAGATTACCGCGAGGATACGATCAAGTTCTACGGTCGCATGATCTTCCTCGTGGGCATCCTGGCCATTGCGGGCACGGGGCTCACGTTGGTCATCGCGGCCGGGAAGCTCGAGGAGCGCGAGCGGCAGATCGCGATCCTCGAGACCAAGAAGACCGCCGTCGTGACCGACTGGTGGGACCTGAAAAACGACCCCAAGACACCAGAGAACCTGAAGGTGGTGGCGGTCGCGACCCGCAGGGTCGAGCCCCCGCACGATCCCGGAGGGGTCATGCAAGAGGAGAAGGTCTTCCTTCTCAGGGGGTATGAGGACCCCAACCCTCTCTACCTGGTTTCGGGTAAGCTCCCGAGCCTAGACCCCGAACACCTGATCGGCAGCACGTGCCGAAAGCAGCTCAACCTGTGCGAATAGCCAAGCCCAAGAGCTTGGCGCCAGCCGGTGACCTTTCGACGACGCATCCGCGACGTCGCAAGGCCCGGCTTGGTTCTTATTTTCTTGATTATTTCTTCTTCACCATAATATTCGGTGGCAAGATGTAGTGCGCGGCAACGGGTGCAAATTTTTTGGGCCATTTCACATCAGACAAAACGGCCGCAATATCAAGGGTCGCTTCTTTTGGCTTCTTCGAAAATTGAGCCAGGGTTTCTTCGGAAAGTTCCAAACCAACAAACTCGCCAGTCTTTTTTGCCAAATCAGCATTTGTCCATACACCTTCCTTGGAAGCTTTGTGGTAAAAGATATTCCCTCGGCCTGCTTCCAAAAGAACTGTCTCCTTGGAGCCATGAGGCAGCGCTTCAAAGAGAGTTTTGGCCGCAACAGGCACGTTCTGCGCAAAACCCAGTGCGTTTGCAAAAGAAACCCCAATACGAATCGAGGTATATGAGCCAGGTCCAACCAAGACCACAACACCGGCCAGATTGGCAGGTTTCAGACGCGCTTTCTTCAAAACAGTATCAAAGACCCTAATAAGATCACGAGAATATTGGTGCCTCTCTCCAAAATGGGCAGTAAAAAGCTTCCCGCCTCGTGAAATGGTCATACCGGCTTTTTTCGTTATCGTATCAACAAAAAGGATATTTTCGCTTTTCATAATTTTTGTTATACTTCATCTCGCAATAATTTGATCTAAAAATGGCTGTGCCAATAATTGTTCTCGCTGCTGGTTTTACCGCATTCACTGCTCAAGTAATCAAGTTCATCGTCAAGAAGTTCTCGAAACGCAACCAAGACGTTCATAGTATGTGGAGCTACAGCGGCATGCCATCGAGCCATACGGCCCTGGTTACGAGCCTTGCTGTTGCCATTGGCCTTGCTGAAGGTATAAATTCTGGCGTTTTCGCGCTTTCTATTGTCTTTGGCCTTGTCATTGTGCGCGATGCACTCGGACTTCGAAACTACGTCAATAAAAGCTTACAAGATATTCATCACCTTGTCACCTTTTTGCCCAAGGAAGAACAGACGAAATTTGAACAACTGCATATCCGCGTTGGACACACTCGTGCTGAAGTCGCCGCCGGCGTTATTGCTGGAGTCGTTTTTGGCACAGCCTACTACTTCTTGTTCACGTGGCTTTTCTAGGCTTGCAAATTCGTTACGCCCCGGATTTCTTCGAATCAAGGATTCGCTGAACCACCTCTGAGTCGCTCCAGGGAACTTTTTTGTTTTCTCGAACTGCCATAACCGTTTCCGAGCCCTTGCCCGCTAGTACCACCACGTCACCGGGCTTGGCGACGTCGATAGCTTTTTGAATTGCTTCGGCTCTGTCAGCAACTTTTACAAAATCTGTGCCTTCTACCCCACCAGCATCCTGAACACCCCTAGCAACATCATCAATAATTTTCTGTGGGTCTTCATCATAAGGATCTTCATTGGTCACAACGATAAAGTCCGCATTTTCTTTGGCAACCTGGCCCATCTGTGGACGTTTGGCGTGATCTCGCCCACCGCCTTGTGCGCCCGTGAGAACGATAACCTGATGATCAGCACCAGCAAGGTCGCGTGCTTCGCGTAAAATAACTCCCAGTGATTTTGGTTCGTGCGCATAATCAACAATAACAGTAAATGGATTTTGGTACGCGACAAATTGCATTCGGCCGGGAACCGGCTTGACCACCGTAAGTGCTTCACGAATTTTTTTCCACGAAATATTCTGTGAAAGCAGCACTGCTATAGCAGCGAGTAAATTTTGTACATGAAAGGCACCAGAGATTGGTGCAAAAACAGAATCTTTCAATCCGTTCACCGAAATATCAAACGTGAGGCCAGCGCGTGAGGTTTGAACGTTGCTGGCTTCAATCGCCTCAACGCCTTCTTGTGTTTTTCCGCTCATTGAAAATCCGTAGTGCGCGTCAGCAGGAAACTTCAAAAAATCTTGTGCAGCTTCATCGTCAAGATTCACCACGGAAACTTTTTTTACACCCGCTTTTCGCCGGGAACGCATAAGCCCCTGGAAAAGTTTTTGCTTTGCTTTTTTGTAATTTTCAAAACTCCCGTGAGACTCGATATGCTCTGGGCTGATGTTTGTAAAAACGGCAACGTCGTAACTTATGGCGGTTGTTCGATTCTGAGCAATCCCCTCACTGGAAGTTTCTACCACAACATACTTGCATCCGGCTCTGTGCGCTTTTTGCAAGAATCGTTGCAATTGCGTTCGGCCTGGCATCGTCATCTTTGTGGCGTTCACCCAACTTTTTCCTGGAAGCCGATAGACTGCCGTAGAAAGGGCTGCAACCTTTGCACCCGTGGACTCCAACATATCAGCAATGAAGTTTGTTGTGCTGGTTTTTCCCTTTGTTCCCGTGACACCAATGATGATCATTTTATCCGATGGAAACCCATACCACATAGCTGCAGCAAATACCAAAACTTTGTGATACACCTTGATAGCAGATTTAGGAAGAATTTTCTTCAAAAAATCTTTCATGGCTCTTATGCTCCGTTGGGATTATGCTTCGTATCAATCTCAGCCTTGTCGCTATATCCGTCGTGATCCGTATCCTGTGAGTTGGGATTCGTGAAAAATGTTTTCACTTCTTGGTAGTCAGTCAGTCCATCTCCATCACTGTCAGCTTGATGTACGTCTGTTTTTGCTTGCTGCTCTTCTGCGTCAGTAAGACCATCGTTATCAGAGTCGAGGGTTGCTGGGTCTGCAAAGTTTACGGGTTCTTTTTGTACAGGAGTTCGATTCATAAAATAAAAAATACCAAAGACAATGGCTATTACCAGAAAGACACCCGAGACAATGAAAAGCTTCTTTTCCATTTTTCTACTCTTACGCGATGCGTTTATATAATGTATACAACGAAGCTAGACCCCTTCGATATACGTGGTCGTATGCTCCAATATATTTTACCACAGTTCCACCAAATCCTGTTTTGAAACGAGTAATACCGGCCCACGGATGGTTTGGGTCTTGTGATGCATCGATTCCCCAAAAATCGTACTCGCTTTTGTTGTCATTTTTTGCATCCTTGATTGCCTGCCACTGGAGCGCAAAGGTGGGCATGAGATTTCGTGCTTCATTGGAAGACGCGCCATGTACATAGGTTACGCGATTACCAAAAAACGAAACGAGGTTTGCCGCAACAGGCTTCTCGTTTACGAAGGCAACGTAGATTTTAAGAAATCCTGCAGGTCCAAGCTTTTCAAGTTGCGCATGGTAGTAAGAATTTTTATGGACGGTGAACTTATCTCGCGTTGCAGTTTCTTGGTTGAGCTGTAAAAATGCCTCAAGATATTTTTGGTCCGTTCCCGAAACAACCTTCACGCCCTTCTTTTCTGCGAGTTTAATATTGTAACGTGTTTTTGACTTCATTTCGGCAAGAAGTTGTTCTTCTGATTTTGACAGATCCAGAATGAGTGTCTCGTGGGGCTCAAGTTCTTGATTTGATTTCTTGAAATGCGAAAGCCATTCAGGCTTTTCTTGAAGTTCGGGGGCAACACGCAGAAAAATTGAGCCGCGTTTTGTAGCTTCGTGGTGTATCGCCTCAAAAAGTTGTTTGCGAATTTCTTCCGATGCACCTTCGGCAAAAAGCGGACCCTTGGGGCAGTAGAGGTAGTGAAAGTTTTTGTAAAAAGTTTTTACGATAACCGTAGCGGCGGCAAGAATGGTTTCATTTTCTTTCACGACAACACGAAAAATCGGTTCACCGAAAGCTTCTTGCGCCTCTCCCCACTCATACGATTGCAAAAGGTGACCGTGCGGATGGGTTGTTACGAATTCATTCAGCGATTCTTTTGTTACTTCAAAAGATATACTCATGAGTCTTTGAATTATTTCGTTCCCAAATACTTCAATGCTTCTTTCACCTGATCTTCAATCTTCATTTCAGGTTTCATAATCTTTGAAAGTGCCATCTTTGCTTCATCTTTTGTGCAGCCCAAAGCAACAAGGGCATCGAGGGCTTCTGTTCCGGGTGTCAAAATGTCGATACCCGTTTCCAAGGAAGCAATAGCAAAATCATTTACTTTATTCTTCAGTTCCATGACAACTCGTTCGGCAGTCTTTTTCCCGATGCCAGATATCTTCGTGAGAATAGAAGTGTCTTGGCTCGTTATAGCTCGATGAATTTCGCTTGGACTTGCTTTGGAAAGAATCGACATGCCAGCCTTTGGACCAACGCCGTTTACTTCAAGCAGCATTTCAAATGTTGATAATTCTTCCAACGAAGAAAATCCGTACAAATCCTGTGCGGCTTCGCGGATATAGTGAAGCGTATATAATGTGGCAGATTCGCCAACCAAAGGCAGCGCCGATTCATCGCGTACCGTAATAAAGACCTGGTAGCCCACGCCATGGACGTCCAAAACCAGTTCGCCCGCTCCTTTAGAAATAATCGTTCCGGTAAGTTGTCGAATCATGCGGGTATAATAGCAGGTTTTGTGCGGGTTTGCGAGCACATTGACATACAGCCAAAGTCACCTCTATAGTGAAGCCGCGAGACCCACCTCACAATCACCGGCCAAGCCGAGGAGGACACCGTGACTCAGGAAACGACGAACCCGAACTTCTTGAAGCATGCAGTTCAGCTCGTCCGGGAGTGGAAGGGTCGAATGGCGCTCAAGACGGGCGAAATACGTCGACAGGCCGCCCGCACGAGCATTGGGCTCCACCTCGAGACCCACTCGTGTCTGGATCGCCTTACATCGATGCGGAGCGTCGATCGCTTCGTCCGTTGGAGGCACGACCTGCCACCCAATACCGAAGTCTCACTCGCCCAGCTCGAGGAGTGCGCCTGGAAACTCGAGAGCAGCGACTTCTTTGATAGTCAGGAGCTCGTGAGGAAGTACATGCGAGAGAACCCGGCGGAAGTCGCCGTGCAGTCGTAACACCCTCGTAGACCGAGCAGTCACACCTTCACAGGGGGAGGAAGACATGAGCCAGCGGTACATCACCGAAACTGGAGGGGGAACAATCGTTCCCGAGGCACTGGGTCGATGTGACCATCTGGCCCGAGTCCGCGATGACATCGCACGGAATCTCGTGGAGATCTGCGGGGTAAAGGACTCCGTCGCCAAGAACTGGGCACCGCTTTTCGCGGTGTACGTGGCGGTGGAACTTGGGCTTCTCAACCCGCCCATCAAGAGCCGCCTTTCGTTCCAGAATCTCGCGACGCAGGATAACCTTCTCCTCGTCGCACCACGTCTCGCAGGGAGCACGGGCCACCTGCTGTACCAGCAGTACTATGGGCCATTCCGGGTATGGCTCAGGCAGCAGAGAGGACGAGTGCGTGCCGTATAACGGCACGCGAAATACCCAAGCGTTCGCTATTCGCACGCGTAGGAGGCACCTTGCGACCACGACCGGGTCAAGAGGGAGTTGCAGTGACTGAACACCGTCACGCGACTTTTGCCATTGGGAAAATGGCTTCGTCGTAAGGCTTTACAATGCATAAGGTTGTCGTTAGGATGCTCATAGAACCCTTCACCACGAACCAACGGAGAGGAATCATGTCCAACAATTCGAAAAGGCGGGATGCAAAGATGCACCTGGCACGGCTCGAGAGGTTGGACAACGACGAGTCCAGCTTCGCGGCATCGCGAATGAGAATCGGACTCGAGATCATGGAGACCGTCAACATCCTCAGCATGGCACCCGATCAACACATCGACCTCGTGTCTTCGTGGAGCACGGCGCCCGACTTCATCGTCTACCTGGTTGGGACGCACGAGTACACCTGCTTCCAGGCACAGCTCGCAGCAACTGCGTTCGAGGGAACAGAACGGAATGAGCGCATTCAAATGGTGCTGAACTTTCTGCGGATCAGAAACCGCTGACAAGGAGGAGGCATGAGCCTCGAATATCCAAGTTCGAAGAAACGGTTCTTCATGGGGTCGGACCGTCTGCCACGGGCTGAAACTGCGGCAGACTCCGGCAAACCTGAAGCGCCGGACAACCCTAACGGCATCGTGTCCGTTCTACAGGATGCCCTGAAGTTGTCCAGGATCACGGCGGAACGGCTGGAGGATCGATTCCTGGGCCATGCCGCGAACACGATCGGGCACTCGGAGGACACGGAAGAGGTGCGACAGCTCCTTCTTTCTGACTCCAAGAAACTCGACGAGATCATCGAGAGCTTCGCGCGGCTGTCTTACGTTCTGGACGCTCCGCGCGAGTTGCGTCCGTAAGTCCTCGCAACCTGCGAGGCACAGTGCAAGCTACGTCTTGCCCATCAACCCGACGAAGATTCTTCGCTGGGTGATGTGGCTTTGCAGAAATTCCTACTCGAAGCTCGACAAAAACTTTTTTGCATGGCATACTAGGTAATCCAATGCCACAATTTCAACTCGTTTCAAAATTCAAACCCAAGGGCGACCAAGAGCAGGCAATCAAAAAGCTCACCCAAGGAATCAAGGATGGGCTCATGCACCAGACGCTTTTAGGCGTGACCGGATCGGGTAAAACTTTTACGATGGCTGGCGTCATTCAAAACTTGCAGCGTCCCACACTGGTTATTGCGCACAACAAAACATTAGCCGCGCAGTTGGCATCCGAATTTCAAGAATTCTTTCCACACAATGCTGTGCAATATTTTGTCAGCTACTACGACTACTATCAACCAGAGTCGTATATTCCCCGCACTGACACATATATATCCAAAGAAAGTCAGAGAAACGAAGAGATTGATCGTCTGCGACACGCGGCAACCATGTCCCTTCTTACAAGACGCGATGTCATTATTGTTGCGTCCGTTTCTTGTATCTACGGTTTAGGAAACCCCCACGAATACGAAAAAGTAAAAATCGTGATCAAGAAATCTGTTCCCGTGAAGCAAAAAGAATTGCTCAAGTCTTTGGTTGGCGTAAATTATTCCCGCAACGATATTGATTTTATTCGTGGAACGTTTCGTGTCCGTGGCGACATGATTGAGATACACCCGAGCTACGAAGACAATGTCTACAAGATCAGTATGTTTGGCGACAATATCGAAACCATTTCAAAGGTTCATGGTCTCACCGGAGAAATTATAGAAAAACTCGACGAACTCACCATCTACCCTGCTTCCCACTATGCCACGGAGCGAAGCATTATCGACAAGGCCGTTGAAATGATTAAAATCGATCTGGAATACGAAGTCCGTGAATTTGAGAAACAAAACAAACTTGTTGAAGCACAACGATTAGCGCAACGCACCAACCACGATGTTGAAATGCTCTCCGAAGTTGGCTTTGTTTCCGGCATCGAAAACTACTCACGTTACATGGATGGCAGAAAGCCTGGTCAGCCTTCGTATGTCTTGTTAGATTATTTCCCCAAAGACTTCCTGACGTTTATTGATGAGTCGCACAAAACGATTCCCCAGATTGGCGGAATGTTTAAGGGCGACTTAGCTCGTAAACGCAACCTCGTTGATTATGGTTTTCGTTTGCGCGCAGCCTATGACAATCGTCCTTTGAAATTTACAGAATTTTTGAAGCGTGTTGGCCAAACCATTTATGTTTCCGCAACACCATCGCAATACGAACTGGAAAAATCCGATCAAGTCGTAGAACAAATTATTCGCCCCACTGGTTTATTGGATCCAACCGTTGAAGTTCGAAAGACAGAGAATCAAGTTGACGATTTGATGAATGAAATTCAAAACCGCGTTCAAAAAGGTCAGCGAGTTTTAGTAACCACCTTGACCAAAAAGATGGCCGAAGAACTTACAACCTACATGAAAGAAGCGGGCATCAAGGTTCAGTATTTGCACTCGGATATTGAAACTTTTGAACGACTCGAAATTTTGCGCGATCTTCGATTAGGTTTGTACGACGTTCTCGTTGGAATTAACCTTTTGCGTGAAGGTTTGGACCTTCCGGAAGTTTCATTAATTGGCATTTTGGATGCCGACAAAGAAAGTTTCTTGCGCGATAAACCATCATTGATCCAGATAATGGGTCGTGCTGCTCGTCACGTTGAGGGCCACGTTATTATGTACGCCGATCGCATGACCGATTCTATGAAAGGCGCCATCTCTGAAGTTGAACGACGAAGAAAGATTCAGGAAGCCTACAACACTAAACATGGAATAACCCCAGCAACCATCATCAAGGCTATCAAAGAAGATCGCCTTTCGGGTATGAAGAAAAAAGATGAAGACTTTGACGTAAAGAAGATTCACGAAGAAGACATCCCAGGAATTATCCATGAACTGGAAGACAAAATGCAGGTTGCTGCCGAAAATATGCAGTTTGAAGATGCTGCCAAGTACCGAGACGAGATTCTACTCTTGAAGAGCAAAAAGAAGAAGCGCCGATAGCGTAACACCCTCTCGACACAATAAGTGGATGATGAAAATCATCCACTAGCATTCATCGCAAAACACCCATCCCCTTTGTGGGTGTTTTGCTTTTATGCGTTTGTTGACATTCGCAAAACAAGTCCGTATCGTGGGGTAAACGGATCTCAACATCACGAGAGAGCGAAAAGGCTCTATCGTCGGAGGGACGATGAACCGCTATGAGTATAGCGAGCCGGATTACCCCGACTGCATTCCCTTCTGGTCGGTATTCCTCTTCATCTTGATGCTCGGAGTCGCCATGTCGTACGGGTGCTTCTTCGGAGGCATCTGGATCATCATCAACGTGATCGGAAGAGGCGGTCGGGTCATCCTTTGCCTCTTCGGATGGCCGCGGCAACAGTCGTACGAGGGAGGGTGTTCGATGCGTAAATCCAAGAAACTCCCCTTGGAACCGTCGGAAGACGATCGTCGCGAGGCCATGGAGCTGGCCGAACAGTCGCCTGCCTGGGTCAATTGGTTCATACCACTCCTGACGGCGGCCCTACTGGCAACGCTGTCGTGGCTGGGCGTGATGCATCACTGGGGGCTCCTGAAGTTGGTGCTCGCAATCGTCATGGGTGCAGTAGCAGCTTTCGCACTGTTCCTTCGCTGCATGCGGCAGCTGGGTGGGTGGTAGATCTCTTCACTCGAAGTGGGGGTCATATGCCTGAGATCAATATGGGAGATAAGACGGACGATCAGGAGCAGAAGTCTGGATCCAACGTCGGCCGAGCTTTCTGGCTCGTCGTAGCGGGTATCGGCGTCGAGACACTCGCAATCGCCGGCTACGGCCTGCGCGTGCTCTACCTCGCATACCCCAAGGTATTCGCGGCAACCGCCTTCATGTTTATCCTCGGAGGCATGCTGGCCATCGTTTGCGGCGCAGCAGCCCGCGAGCAGGTCCGGGGCATCGGCACCGGCAGTTCGTGACCGATTCAGAAGTCCGCGGAATGTTCGCGGCGCCCGCTCTCCCCTCATGGTTACATCCGAGGGCGTGAGTTTGCGCTGTAAAATTTTTTTCATCCCCTTTCGATATCTTCACAAACAGTCTTGACAATTTCACTCAACCATCATAGAATAATGCCACTTTGAAAGTAATTGACTTAACACACATTTATGCCAATAAAGAAAGCAGCCAAAAAAGCACTTCGACACAGCAAGCGACGCCGATCAATCAACTTGCGCGTTGTCGATAAGACCAAAGCAAGCATCAAGAAAGTTCGCAAGTTTGTTTCTGAAGGCAAACTCAAGGAAGCCGAGGAATCCGTAAAGAAAGCAATTGTGAACTTGGATCGTGGCTATTCTAAGGGAATTTTCAAGAAGAATATGGTTGCACGAAGCAAATCACGACTCCACGCTGCACTGAAAAAAGTTACGAAGTAATATCTCTCGATATCAAACACGAAGCCCTGGGAAACCAGGGTTTTTTGTTTGACAAAGACTTGAAGAATACTTACAGTGCGATTAACCTGACTCACAAAGAGAAAGAGTTGCGCATATCGATGTACGAGTCTCCGAACAACGCCAGTGTTCGAGAAACCTTGAAAGTCACCGGTTACGCACGAGCGCACGCAGCGCCGAGGAGAACATGAAGCCACATTTGAAGTTCGCACTTCGTCACAACCGAACTCTGCTCGTGCTCGGAATCGTGTTGCTTATTCTTTCCATCCTGACCCAGCTCAAGGTCCTTCCGATCCCGGGCTGGATCGGGTTGGCCATGTGGGTGGCATGTCCGCTGATGATCATCTACGGAGGGATCCTCACGGGCTTCGAATTCCTGATCATGCGGACACGAGACGAGCACACCCGGTCCCAGTGAACAAGGCTAGTGCCCGCACGAAGGCTGCAAGATCCTGAACCGCGCAGCCGAACGCTACAAGACAATCAAAAACACGGGCAACTGCCCGTCATGTACGCTGTACCTGCACAGCGGCTCATATCCATCGTCCCGCGCGACGACGGAGTGAAGCCTATGGTCGTTACTTCGCTAAACCCATCACAATCAAATCCAACGCAACGCCTGGGTCAAGCTCCCGCAATTTTACCTTCATGTCCGCATCGGCAAGCTTCGCAAAAACCGCACGCAAGAATGGCAACGTAAATCGCGAGGCTTGGGCGCTCGTCTTCTTCACCACAAACGGATGAAGTTTTGTAATCTTCTCAATAGCACCAACACCCTTGCCTTCTTCAAGAAGTTCTTTGATTTGAATCAGATTGGCAAATTGGTAGTAGATCATCGAGAGGAGGTATTCTTCGGTGTCGCCATTTTTCAGATGCTCTCGAATAAGTTTTAGGGCGAGGTTACTTTTTCTCTCAGCAATAGCATCGATCGTTCGAAAGATCGTTGAGGGAACTTTAAGTGTTGTAAGATCTTGAACGTGTTGCACGTTGATCTTATTACCATTTGCATACGCACAAAGTTGATCCAACGTATTAGCGATCCACCACAGGTTTCCTTGTGAACGGATCACCACCATCTCCAGGGCCTGTGGCTCAATTTCACAGTCGCGGTCTTTGGCAAGCTGCTTCGCGTACTTTGAGAGTTCTAAACCTTTCAGCTCCTCGAAGAATGTCACATGATGAAGTTTTTTGAGATACTGCAAAAGCTTTGTATTCTTCGGTGAATCTTTTTCAAAAAAACAAACAACAAGATCTTTATTTTTTTCTTCTTCTGGCAAGATCTTGAGAAGCTTTTCTTGGTCGAGTTTGTTCAGGTTGTTTGTTGCATTCTTTACAACGACAAATCGCGTTGCCGCAAACAATGGCAAATTCGTAAGTGCCTCAAAAAGTTTTACGGGTTCATCTTCGTGAAGATCTATTTCCGTAAGGTTTGAGCGCCCATTCTTTTTGATAAATCGAGCCTTGAGTTCATTCATTTCTTGCGAGAGACGAAATCCGTCAGGTCCGTAAAGAAAAAGGATCATAGAAAGAATATAACAGGCTCCAAAATCATTGACAAGCGCAAGTGCGAAAGTTATAGTATGACAATCTCAAGCTCAGGAGAGACCATGGCAACGAAAACCACCTCCGCACTCTTCTTCGGTGATAGCCTCATGCTGGGTACCGCCGACCATTTGGGTTTGGGCGGCATCGTCGGGCGAATCGGTCGCGATCTTTGGCCACATGCCCCAGGGCTTCGAATGTACAACCTGGGCGTCGCTGGAGACACATCTACGAAGCTCCGCGCACGTATGCACGACGAAATTGAACGCCGACGCCGCGACAACATGCTGGTCGTGATCTGGATCGGCATCAACGACGCCGCGATCGTGAGTGGAACGGAGTTCGTTACCGGCATCCGTACCTTCTCCAAGAACGTGCGCGAGTGCATCAAGATGGTGCCAGACAATGCTCCCGTCTTCGTCATGGGTCTTCATACCATAGACGAAGAACGTGCCAACGTGAACGATTGGGGCTGGCGCTACCTCAACGCACAGCTTCGTGACTACAGCAAAGACTTGCAGGCCGTGGCCAAAGCTACGGGTGCGACATTCGTCCCCGTCGCAGAGGCACTTGGCCGACACGATCTTGCGAAGGATGGCCTTCACATCACCGCCGAAGGCTATCGGAAGCTCTTCAAACACATGCAACGACCGATCAGACAAGCAGTCGATCGGCTGATAGCTTGAGTGACCGTGTGGCAGCCCCGCGAGGCTCGCCACACGCCGCTCTATATATCAAGTTCCTCGAGATCACTCCAGCGCTTCCCCGCCTCAACACCAACCTTCAGTGGTACCGACAATGGAAAAATGTTTTCCATTATTTTTTTAATTTTGGATGCATATTTTTTAAGGTCACGATCTGGAATCTCAAAAATCAGCTCATCGTGCACTTGCAAAATCATCATATCTGAAATTTCGGGCATCTCATCAATAAGTTTCATCATCGCAAGTTTCATAATGTCGGCATTGGTTCCTTGGAACGGCATATTAATTGCCGCGCGCTCGGCGCCAGACCGCAACAATGGGAAACTTGCATTCACATCTGGCAAGAATCGCTTTCGTCCATACAAGCTTTGCGCATACTCATTTTCGTGCGCAAGTTTTTTGTATTTGTCGATGGTCGCGCGAACCTTTGGATGAATTTCAAAGTATTTTTCTACATACTCTTTCGCTTGTGCAAAGTTCATCGATGTCTGCTGTGACAAACCGCGTGCGCCAGCACCATACATGATGGCAAAGTTGATAATTTTTGCCTCTCGACGTTCTTCGTCAGTTACGTCCTCTTGTTTTTTGCCATGAATCTGCGCCGCAACGGTTGAGTGAATGTCTTTGTTGTGCTTGAAGGCATCAACAAATGTTTCGTCACCGGAAATATGTGCCATAATTCGCAACTCAATCTGCGAGTAGTCGAGCGCTAAGAAAGTTTTTCCTTTTTCTGCAAAAAATGCATGGCGAATCTTTCGTCCCTCGGCTGTTTTGACCGGGATGTTTTGAAGGTTGGGATCAATAGACGAAAGACGGCCCGTTGCAGCAATCGTCTGGTTGTAGGTTGTGTGAATTCGTTTATCTTTTGGTGAAATCAAAAGTGGCAAAGCATCAACATAGGTGCTTTTAAGTTTTGTAAGTTCTCGATAATCCAAAATGTCATCAACAATCTTTGCCTTTCCTCGAAGTTTTTCAAGTTCACTCGCTGCCGTTGAAAATCCCGTTTTTGTTTTAGCAATTCCTTCGGTAGAAACTCCCATCTTGTTGAACAAAATATCAGCAAGCTGTTGCGTGGAACTGATATTGAAGTGTTTTCCTGCAGCCTTAAAAATACTTTGCGAAATTTTTGCAATCTTCCCCGCCATCTCCTTCGAAAGTTTTCTCAGGTATGCACCATCACACAAAACACCCTTCAATTCCATGTGACCAAGGATAGGAATCATCGGCATTTCAACTTCGTAAAAGATTCTCTTCAAATCTTTGTCTTTTTCCAAACGCTTTTCAAAAATTTTCTTCAATCGAAAGGCAATGTCAGAATCTTCCGCAGCATAAAATGTTGCGGCAGGGATAGGCGTGGTAGAAAATGATGACTGATTCTTTCCTTCACCAATCAAATCAGAGATCGGCATCATTTCATAGCCAAGCTCGGCAAAAGCAAGCGTGTCGAGGCTCAAGCCACGTTCACCGGGATTCAAAACGTAGGCAGCGAGAAGCGTATCAAAGGTGATGCCTTTCACTTCTACGCCATGCCGCATCAAAACGTTATAGTCATACTTTGCATTCTGCCCTATCTTGCCGATCTTGGGATTTTCTAAAACAGGTCGCAGAATATCAAGGGCCTTTTTCAATTCGATTTGTTTTCCTTCTGTGTGACCAACAGGAATATAGTAACCTGATTTTTCTTTAAAGCTCACAGAGATTCCCACCAGATCAGAATCCGTAGAGCTCAAAGCCGAAGTCTCTGTGTCGAGTGCAAATTCTTTTTGCTTTTTTAAATCCGCTACGAGTTTTTTCAGGTCGCTTTCAGTATCAACGCAGTGGTAATTCGCATCTTCCATCTTGGCATGAAAATCGATATCTTCGAGCGGAAGTTTTTTCTTCACATCGAAGATATTTGTTTGATTCGAAGATTGTTCTTTTGCATCATGTTTCGCAACTTCTTTTTGCGCCTCCAAAACAGCCCCGTTCATCATTTCGGGCAGACGTTTTAGCAAACTTCGAAACTGTAACCGTTGAAACATGCCAACAACTTTATCGCGGTCGTATTTTGCCAACGTACTTTCAGCCAAATCAATCTTTACGGGGATATCGCATTTGATATAAGAAAGTTCACGGCTCATAAAGGCGAGTTTTTTGCCATCTTTCAATTTTTTCAAAGTTGCACCCTTCACGGCGAAATCACCGGCCTGCATCACGCCATCATCAGGAGTTTTATCAACTGCCTTGTATAAAGCTTCAAGGGTATTAAAGTGCTGAATCAACTTCATAGCCGTCTTCTCTCCCACACCAGGGACTCCAGGAATGTTGTCGGATGAGTCGCCTTTGAGTGCACGGAACTCAACCGCATACTTGGGATCAAAACCGTAGTCGCGCCTATACCCCGCCGTATCATAAATTTCGATGTCGGCAAATCCTTTGCGCAACTTAAAGATGCGCGTGTTAGCATTAATCAATTGAAATGTATCCGCATCTCCCGTGACAATGTATGTTTCAATTTTTTTGCCATCTTGAGCATTCATCTCTTCAATCTTCTTTGCCAAACTTCCAATGAGGTCGTCAGCTTCAAAGCCGGGCTTCACATATACTGGGATCGACATCGCATGGACTAAATCATGGACGATAGGAATTTGATCGAGCAACTCATCAGGCGCCTTGGTGCGATTCGCTTTATAGTCTTTGTACATTTTGTGACGAAAAACTTTTCCGCCAGCGTCAAAGGTGACGATAAAATACTCGGGATGCAACTCCTTCATCACGTTCAAAATCGTGACGGCAAAACCATACACGCCATTCACGAGCGTGCCATCAGTGGTACGCAAATTTTGTGGCAAACCATGAAAGCCACGGAAAATGAGTGCGTTACCGTCGATGATAGCGAGTTTTTCTTTCTTGATGGGCATTTTTGAGGCGTAGTATTAGCTGGAGAGAGGACGAAAAAATCAAAAATTTCGTGCTTGGATTGTAGCACGGCGTTTTGGGAAAATAAAGCCCTTATTTTACAATAATTTCCCTCTTCTCTCCACCTAGATTTTTGAAAAAAATATGCTTCGTGTCCGAAGGCAATGTATCTAAAAACTTTTCGCCCCATTCTAAAACAATGACGGCATTTTTATCGTTCAAAAAATCTTCAAAACCCAGGTTAAATAATTCGTTGGCATCTTTTATTCGATACAAATCAAAATGATAGAGCGTTAACTTCTTGTGTGCTCCTGCTCGTGGCTTGTATATCTGCATTATCACAAAGGTTGGACTCGTCACGGCACCATCAAGTTGTAAGCCCTCTGCCAGGCCTCGCGTAAATGTCGTCTTACCACCGCCCAAATCCCCTGTGAATACAAAGACTTCGCCACCTTTAAGCTTGCGGGCAAAACGGGCAGCGTACGCTCGAGTTTCTTTTTCGGACTTGGTAATCATAGGGAGATTATAGCATCAAAAGTTCGATTTCTGGCAAGTGTTGACAGAAACTTGGCCCTCGGCTATACTAAAACGCTCTCCAAGCGCCTCGAAACTCACAAGCAAAGAGAGCATTATTTTTACTTCTATGCTTACAACTATCGAACAATTTAAACGGGAGGTTGCACGGGCTTCTCGTATTTTTATCGTCACTCCGGGTAAAACCGTAGACGATTTCACGAGCGCCGCAGCGCTTCTCCTTGCTTTTGAAAAACTTGGCAAATCAGCCGAGGCAGCTGCTGTTCAGAAAGCTCCTGAAAACCTCTCATTTCTTCCAAGCATCAAAAAAATTCAGAACAAAGTTTCTTTTGGAAGCGACTTTGTTGTCTCGTTCGATGTGACAAAGATGGGTGTAGAGTCATTGAGCTACAAGCTTGATGGTAACAAGCTGAATGTTTTTATTACACCAAAGCGCGAGGGTGAATTTACCAACAAAGACGTAACGCTCAAGAAAACGAAGATGGGTTACGATCTTATTATTGCCATCAACACACCTGACCTCACAAAACTGGGTGACATCTTTAACAAGAACCCGGAAATGTTTTATAACGCAACGGTAGTAAATATTGACCACGATCCTTCCAATGAAGATTTTGGCAAGATCAATATCGTAGATATTCACGCTGCATCAACCACGCAAATTCTCTTCTCCTGCATCAAGAATCTTTCTGATTCGCAGAATCTTTTTGATAAAGAAATCGCGACCCTGCTCCTCACCGGAATCATCTCTGAGACAGAAAGTTTTCAGACACACAGCGTAACTCCCGCTGTATTACAAACCGCTGCAGAACTTTTTGACCAAGGCGGCGACCAACAAAATATTGTTCGACACTTATTTCGAACCAAAGAACTCGGGACACTCAACCTGTGGGGCCAGATTGTAGCCAACATGAAACAAGACGCATCAAATAAACTGGTCTGGTCTACCATTTCGCAAAAAGATTTTGAAGCTTCAGGCACCACAGAGAAAGACATCGAGAGCGCACTCAAAGAGTTGCTTTCCTCTATTCCTAATCTTGAGGTCGCCTTTGTTTTGTACGAGTCCGGAAAAGACGTTTTTGGTAAGATCTACGCGCCACGAAACATTGATGCACTCGCTATCGCTTCAGTCTTCCCGCTTGCTCACGGAGATTTCGAAATTGCCAATTTTACACTCAAAGACACTACACTGACCGAAGCAGAAAGCCTCGCAACCACTCAAATCAAAGAGAAAATCGCCCTTGCCTAAACGCGCTGTCTTTTCGGTGCGTTTTTTGCTATACTAGGAACGAATTTGGAGGGTTATTTTGGATTCACAAAACACACCAACAAAAGACGATCAAAAGAAAAAGTCGCAAGCACCGGCTCATTTTCATATTCCCGAAAAAGTAGTGCGACAAAACATGGAAGACGTGACTCCTACCAAGACGAGCGAATTTGAAATCTTTGATCCTGTTGCTCGTGAACACCTTTTGCAAGCAGAACGAAAACGTTCCGATTTCAACCAAGAAGAAGATGCCGCCTCGCTGCAACGAAGAATTCTTACAACAACCGTAGACGAGTACAAGTTGTCTATGGAATCGCGACGCATTGAAGAAAAACAAACAGCGATGACTGCTGAATCACTCAAGATGCCGTACATTAATTTGTATGGCTTCCCTATTTTGGCAAAAGCCCTTGAACGCGTTCCCGAAGAAGTCGCGAAAAACGCCGAGGTTGTTCCTTTCTTTTTTGATGACATAGAGATTCGGCTGGGGACACCAAACCCCAAGAACGACAAACAAGCCGCACTCGTTGATGAACTTCGAAACAGCGGCCTTCTAGTAACGTTGTACTACATTTCAAAGGCAAGTTTCACAGGAGCGTTTCGATACTATGCTGATGTGAGCCAGGTAAAAGACGTTGTTCACGACAATCGCGTTGAGGTTACCGAAGAAATGATGGGCGAACTTTCTGACCAAGTAGAAGAGCTCAAGGAAATCCGTGACCGACTGGCAAATTTTTCCGTGAGCCAAATCCTAGATATTATTTTTGCCGCGGCCGTAAAGCTCAAATCGAGCGATATTCACTTTGAACCCGAAGAAAAAGAAGTTCGTTTACGTTTCCGTATTGATGGTGTGTTGCAGGATGCCATGAGAATCGACCCAAAGGTGTACAAACAAGTTCTCTCACGTATCAAACTTATCTCTCGCTTGAAGGTAAACATTTCGAATGTGCCACAAGACGGACGTTTTAGCGTGAATCTTCCAGATCGTGTGCTCGATATTCGTGTTTCGCTTCTCCCCTCCGGCTATGGAGAATCAGTGGTGTGCCGATTGCTGGGTGTTGGCGCGGTTTCGTTGGACGTGAAGCAACTTGGATTTTCTGAGTACAACATGAATATTGTCATGAAGCAGCTCGACAAGCCGTACGGCATGGTGTTGGTAACCGGACCAACAGGTTCCGGAAAAACAACGACGCTGTACTCCTTTTTGAACTACATGAATAAATCCGATGTGAAGATTATTACTCTTGAAGATCCTATCGAATATCGACTCACTGGAATTCAGCAAACACAAATTGATCGTGAAGCAGGTTTGGATTTTGCCGCTGGCCTTCGCTCTATCTTGCGACACGACCCAGACATTGTACTCGTTGGAGAAATTCGAGACCTTGAAACCGCTGAAATTGCAATCAATGCTGCTCAAACGGGTCACATCGTGTTCTCTACGTTGCACACTAATGACTCTGCCGGCGTTTTGCCTCGATTGATCAACATGGGTTTGCGGCAGTTTGTTATTGCGCCAGCCCTGAACGCTATTATCGCCCAACGACTTGTTCGTGTGTTATGCAAAGATTGCCGACAAGAATATACACCAAGTGCCGAAGATCATGCATTGGTAGAAAAGGTGCTGGGCAAAGACCTCATGGAGAAGTACGTTACACGAGAGTTCAAATTATACAAACCTTCCCGATGCAAGAATTGTGCAACGGGCTACAAAGGACGAATGGGCATCCATGAAGTGTTTGAAATAAATTCCGATATGGAAAAACTCATCATGCGATCGGCAACCGTCGCAGAAATTCGTGAAGCCTCTGTTGCGCAGGGAATGATCTTAATGCAGCAAGACGGATTCTTGAAAGCTATCCAAGGCTTAACAACCCTGGATGAAGTGATGCGAGTTGCAGGAATGTAGTTAGAGCGGACGCAGTGTTCCTGCCCAGACCTGCCATGCAAGAAGCGACTTCGCAACCAAGCTCAGTACTATGTAAGTATATTCGCCATAGAGGTATCTCTTCCATGGCCCAACTTTTTTGTATTGGAGCAACATATTGAGAGCAAAGATGTCGAAGAAGACAAAGATAGAAAAGAAAATCCAGTAGACAAATGTTGGTGCGCGACCATTATCTCCACCCGCAAAGGCGAGATACAACGCAATGGCGACCCAAGGAATAGCCCCAGCGATAGTTCCAAAGATATAGGAAGTCCAGTTGGTTCTTTCCGTTGTTTGGTTGTGGAGCTCCATCACCCATCCAAACAGAATCATCATAGCGTTCAGGCCAAACATGAGCATAAGACTAATGCCATCGTACATTCCAACGAGCATCGCAATAACCACGATCATAAGTGAAGAGCTCAAGGAGTATTCAATCCATCGCGCGATGTTAATTCCCTTCTGAAGATTTGCAAGATACCACTCGTGTACACCATGCATACAAATCAGAAGGTGTGCGAGTGCAGAGAGAAAGAGAAACCCAGCAACCATAGGGCCAATTGGCAAAGAAAAAATTGTCTTCAGTACTGGTTCAAGCTTTTGTGTCATCGGACTAAATTCCACGAACGCCGTAGTCACGGGCAGCTTAAAGTTTCTGCTCAAAACAAGCATTGCGGTACCTTGAGCAAAATGCAAGATCGCTGCTCCAATATTCATTGCAAGCAACTTTGATTTGTCTCTGTCAGCTAAAATATTTGTTGTGTTTTTCATTTTTCCTCCGGCTCGAGTATAGCAAAAAACAGCAGGAAGTTCAAAATCGTGCTTTCTACTTCGTATATTTTCTTTGCGTTTCGATCGCCTTTGCAACACATGTTTCTGGATCAAGCCCGAGGTCATCCGCCCAGCGTATCGTTGAAAATATCATATTCCCGAACTCCTTTTCGAGCTCTTCTTGTGTGTGCATTTCCTTATCGCTCGCCTCATTTCGTGCGTGTCGACAGATGTCACCAAAGACTTTTCCCATTCGAACAACGATTTGTTCCTCGGTGAGTTTTTCTTCACCCCAGATTTCACGCGCTTGTTTGAGAAGATCGTTGATGTGCATTATTGAATAACCTTCCAGATTTCTTGCATGTCTTTATAGTATCTCAGGAAGCATTTTTATGGAAGGGAATGTTCGGAGTTTCGAAAGTTCGTCTTTAGAAAAGAAATTGGCGTCAGTATTTTCTTCGCTCCATCGAAACTTTAACGATGCGAGTTGGATTTTGTAAATGAGAAGAATTCTGTACGCGCCACGATGGTGCGTTGGGATAACCGCAAGAGGGAGCTTGGAAATCTTCTTTATTCCCACTCCCAGCTCTTCTCGTATCTCTCTTATAAGACACTGCTGAATACTTTCACCGTGATTTGGCCCACCGCCTGGGATTCTCCAATATCCATCTGCGCCCTTCGTGAGAAGAAGTTTCTTACCCTTGAAATGTAGGCCCAGTACAGAAATTCGATAGTACGTTTCGGGCTCTTTGTTCTTCTTCATAGGTCGCCTAGCATGACTTGCGCGTGCTTTGCCACCTCTCCATTTGTTCCCGTGTTCGTATCATAATCGATGGCTTCGGAGAGAAGCTGTTTTGCATTTTCTTTGTAGTTATCAGCAATGTCGTCGGTCTTTGTCACAACAGCTAAGTAACGCGCAAAGGCCGAAGTTGGGTTCTTTTCATTGATTGCCGAAAGCACCTCGCCAATACCTCCAACCTTTTGGAGCTTGTACTGGGCGAAAGCCTTTGCAAGAACGCCAAACTCCTCTGTTGGATGCGCGGCAACATACTGGCTTGCAACAAGCTCCATCTGTTTGAAATTTTCAGCATCAAGCGCCGTCCAAAACATGAACTGCCAATATATTCGATCATTTTTTGCATCAAGGGTGAGTGCTTTTTGTGATTCACTCAAAGCAGTATCGAACTTCTGATCCTCTCGAGCCACCTTTGCAAAAGCAAAGTGAAACAAGGCCGTGTCAGAACCAAGTTCCTCAGACTTTTTGTAGGCATCAAACGCGCGCTCATAATCCTTTTGCGCTGCGTAGACCTGGGCTTGAATATTCCAGAGATCTCGGTTGAGCGGAGACGTTTTGAAAGCTTCATTAAGACTTGCTTGTGCTTCGTTGTACTGTTTCCGTGCTGCAAGGCTCTGTGCCTCCAAGGTGAAGGCATCACGATAGTTGTTCTCACGGGCAAGCGCCAACTTTGCAAAACTCAAAGCGAAGTCCGCTTCCCCCTCATGCAGCAAGAAGTTCCCAAGCTGAACATATTGAACTGCAGTAAATTCTTTGCCTTGAAGCGCTTTTTTTGCGGCCTCACGAAACTTTGCATCGCCATCTTCCGGAAAAAGTGTCAGAAAGTTTTCATCGTGATTCTTGAGTGCAAAAAATGAGAGGTGCTCATTTTTATGTTCCAAATATTTCTCTGCAGTAACTTTTTCAAAATAAGTTTGTGCTTTTTCAAAGTCATCTTGACGAAGTGCATTGTGACCAAGAAAGAAGTAAACATCGTCTGTTGGCTTTTGAATTTTCAGTGCGACATCGCCGGCTTCTTGATACTTTTGAAGCACAAAAAGATGTTCAGCATATTTTAATCGAATACTGTCGGAATCTTTTTTTGCGAGTGACTTTTCAAAATAATAGGCTGCCAATGCATCGTCTTCTCGATACTCGGCTATGGTTCCTAACTGTGAAAACGCATCCGCCGACGTCTGCCTCCCAAAGGACGAAAGTACGGCCGCGAAAGTAAAATCTTGGTTTGCTTCTGTATAAAGATGGCTTCCAAGCTTTTGGTTTCCTTCAATGAGGTATTGATGTGCCAGGTTTTGCGAGAGCCAGAGGAAGGCAACGAGAAGCACAACAAAAGCTCCAAGGAGAATCCCACATGAGAGGAAAAGCTTGGAGTGCTTTTTGGGCTGCTTCGTGTTTGCTTCTTCTTGTGAGCTCCTCAATGATACGTCGGAAACTCGAGAAGTTTTTACTTCAATGTGTCGTTGTGGCATGAGGAGATTTTAACAGAAAAGGGTCCTGATGTCAGGTTACTTGAGCGCCTTCAACTCCTTTGTGCGCTTTTCCAGCTCTTTCAACTTCTCTTTTTGCGTTTCAAGCTTTTCCTGAGTCAACGCCACAACCTCTTTTGGCGCATGATCAACAAAGCCTTTGTTTGAGAGTTGTTTTTCGAGGCTTTTGGCAAACCCCGAGACACGAGCGAGCTCTTCTTCGGCTTTTTTCATTTCTTTTTCAATGTTGATGAGTCCGCTGATATCCGCAGAAACGGAAGATTTACCAACAGCACGCGAAACCATCCCTTGCTTCTTTTTCGTAATACTCTCAGCGTTTGTTATAGCCAATATTAATTCCACACTCTCTGTTTTTGGAAGAACAACAGGAATCTTTTCATTTCGCGGGATCTGATACTCTGTTCGAATGTTGCGCAAGGCGGAAATGATTTGCTTTGCGAGTTCAAAAGATTTTTCTGCTTTTACATTCCTCAACTTCTTTTCGATCTTTGGCCAACTCTGCGCCATGAGCAAGTCATTGTGCCCAGTTTCTTGCCAGAGGGTTTCTGTTACAAACGGAATGTATGGATGCAACATTTTGAGGCAAGCCTCAAGCACCTGTTCAAGAATATCATTGTGCTCAGCTTTGGGGTCTTCGATCTTTTTTGCTTCTAAGTACCAGTCAGCAAAGTCGCTCCAGATGAATTCATACAAACGAGTTGCAGGAAGAGAAACTTCGAGACGATCTAAATCAAGATCTTTGGTATTTTTTTCAATCACATCTTGCAAACGAGACAAAATCCATTGATCCGCAAGCGTTTTCTTGGTTGTCTTCTTTTGGACTGATTGTGCTTTTCGCATTTCAATGAAACGAGTAATGTTCCAGAGCTTGTTGGTGAAGTTTCGGTACGATGCAATCTTTTCTTCATACATTCTAAAATCATTTCCTGCCGTTGAGTTCGAAAGAACAGCCAAACGAAGCGCATCAGCACCATACTTTTCAATCATTTCACCTGGGTCAATACCATTGCCACGCGACTTGGACATTTTTTTGCCATTTTTGTCTTGCAAAAGTCCAGTAAAGTACACGCGCTTGTACGGAACTTGCTTAGTTGCATAGAGCGACATCAAAATCATTCGCGCGTTCCAGAAGAAAATGAGGTCGCGACCCATAATCATGAGATCTGAGGGATAAAAATCTTGAAAATCTTTGGCTTGCTTTGATTCTTTCGTGTCGTGCTGAAAACCAAGCGTGGTGTAAGGCCACTGACCACTGGAAAACCAGGTATCAAGCGTGTCCGAGTCCTGTGAAATTTTTGAACCGCCACAATTTGGACACTTCACAGGGGCATCCACAGAAACGATCGGCTTTGCTTCGCCACAGTCTGCACAATAAAAGACAGGAATTCGATGCCCCCACCAAATTTGTCGTGAAATATTCCAATCGTAGAGCTCTTCCATCCATTTAATGTAGAGTTCGTTGAATCGTTTTGGATAGAGCTGTACTTTTCCGGTCTTCACTGCTTGAATGGCTTCTTTTTTCAATGAAAACTTTTTGTTATCAACATCAACGAACCACTGTTTGGAAACAAGCGGCTCAATGGGGTCATCGGATCGCTCACATACAGATAAATTGTGCTCATAATTTTCATCAACTTTAACGAGCAGACCTTTATCTTTAAGGATCGAAACGATTTCTTGGCGACTCCCTCTGGCGCTCTTTCCTTCAAAGTGTTTCCCGGCAGCGGAAGTAAAATTCCCCTCTTCGTCAATAATCTTGATGATGGGCAGGTGGAACTTTTTTGCGAGAGCAAAGTCTTCAAACGAGTGCGCGGGAGTAATAGTCATTGCACCTGTTCCAAAATTTGGATCCATGGATTCATCGGCAATAAACGTTGCCTGCGTGTCACCATCGATCCACGGAACCGTTACTGTTTTTCCAATATATTTCTTGTAGCGAGCGTCCTCTGGATGAACAACGATCTCTGTTTGTTGAAACTTAGTTTCAGGTCGCGTTGTTCCCATGACAATCGGGCCGAACTTGAAGTAGTAAAATGGCGTTTTTTCTTTTTTGTACTTTACCTCAACATCGCTTAAGGCCGTCATGCAGCCTGGGCACCAGTTAATAATTCGCTCACCACGGTAAATTAAACCGTCGTTATACATTTTAACGAAGGTTTGTTGCACAACCCGAGAGATTTCTGGATCCAAGGTAAATTTTTCACGTGACCAGTCTGCCGCCAACCCCATTTTCTTTTCTTGGCCTCGCATATATTGAGCACGATCAATACAAAAATCGTAAATTTCTTTGTAAAACTTTTCGCGTCCCAGATCGTATCGAGTGACGCCTTGTTCTTTTTTAATCTTTTTCTCATACACCACCTGAGTTTGAATTCCGGCATGATCCTTACCCGGAAGAAGCATCGTTCGTTTGCCCATCATACGTGAAACTCGACCCATCATGTCCATAACGGAATAGCCAACAATGTGCCCAATATGCAACTCTCCATTCGCATTTGGAGGTGGCAAAATATCTGAGTATCGTTCTTTCTTTTTGGAAGTCTTCGAAGGCGAAAACATCCCAGCATCTTCCCACTTTTTGTAGGTTTTTGCTTCGTGCAACGAAGGAGTGTATTGTGATGGAAATTCTTTTGGCATAGTTTTCTTCATTATAAAATAAACACCCACTTTAAGGGTGCCTTGTAAGCACGGTACCACCTTAATTTTTTCTTCATTTCGCAGCTAACGTGTGCGAACGGCTGGGTCTACTTTCGCTTGAGCGAGTTCTTCCAGCAGCTCCCCAAGTGACAGCTTGGGTGAACGCTTTTGATTGTTTTTAGGCTATCACTTTTACGTATCTTGGTCAACCATCGCTTGCATTTTTTCTCGAGAAATAGCAGGATGTTGAAAGAGTTGTCCCTAAACCCGTCATGTGGAGGCACCATGTCGAGAGGAGTGGACGAGGAAGTCGCGAGGGTGATTGCGGAGTCGTACGGACACGATCTGGAGTTTAGGCAGCGGCAGAGCCCGCCGCCAACTCCATGCTTCACCACGGAGGAGGTCGTGTCGCTGTTCGAAGACCTCGAGGCTTCGCGTCAAGAGGCCCACGAGCGAGAGTGGAGAAGAGAAACGGCGATCGCCCGACTCGAGACGTACACCGAGAGCCAAGAGTATCGCTTGGCTCTGGAACAGTGCAGGGTATGGCACGACCCTACTGGCGAAACCAATGTCCAGGGGCTTCGGCGGATCCTGTTCGTCAATGCAGAAAGTGGCCTGGTCTGCTTCGAAGACGCGGGGTTCGGCATCAAGGAGGATGACGACACGGTCAATCCAATCAGTGCCAGGGAGGTCATCGAGCTGGCAGATCGAGCGGGCCTTCGCCCGAGCATTACGTGGGTCAACGACACGCTCATCCCCTATATCACGGGGTCATGAGCACCTCACGATCAGACAAACCGCCCGAGAGACGACGACGTCGTCTCTCGGGCTGAGTGCGTTGTATGAAAAAGCTAGTACTTCCCGTGCCGAGTTGCCTGAGGCTCGAGTGTCTTTGCATCCACGAACTTTTTTGCCTTTGCTAACTTGTACGCCTCAGCACCAATCATCGCAGCGTTATCGGTGCACAAAGAAAAATCTGGCACCAGCAAACTCGTTTTATGTAATTTTAAACGATCGTAAAAAACTTCTCGTAAGGTTTTGCTTGCAGCCACACCACCAGCCAGAACCACCTGCTTGGCGTTGTATTTTAGCACTGCTTTTTCTGTTTTAATATAGAGCGAATCGATTACCGCGCGTTCAAAACTCGCACAGAGGTCGGCACGAACCTTATTATTTCGAGCGAGCGGAGCAAGTTCAGAAATATTTTTCGATGCGTCACTTCGCGACTTACCCGAAATCACCGAACGCGCCAAATCAATGAACGCCGTTTTCAAACCAGAAAAAGAAAACATAAAGTCATCTCTGTGTTGCAATGGACGCGGCAAATCATATGCAGCAACATTTCCTTTTGTTGCTTCAATCGATAACGATTTCCCACCAGGATATGGCAATCCCAAAAATCTTGCAGCTTTATCAAAGGCCTCACCCGCGGCGTCGTCGAGTGTTTCGCCTAACATGACGCGATGATTTTTGTTCTTCTCCAAGAAAAGTTGTGTGTGTCCGCCGGAAACCAAAAGCAAAATTCTTGGAAACTTTTCTTGAACTTTAAACGTTTGAAATTCGCCATCGGGCATACGCATTTTTGTTACGCCCGCAGCGGCGATGTGTCCATTCAAATGGTTTACTGCAATCAATGGCTTCTCCCAAACATATGCAAGTGTTTTCGCCGTATCAACACCAACAAGCAGAGAAGTAATGAGCCCTGGCATCGCCGTAACCGCAATCGCATCTATTTGCTTGACCGTGAGACCAGAAATTTTCAAAGCACGCTCAACAATTGGCAAAACTTTTGCGACGTGCTCACGTGAAGCCACTTCGGGCACAACCCCACCGGTTGTAATGTGTGTTGGAATTTGCGAATAGACAACATGCGACAAAACTTCTTTGCCGTTTTTGACGACTGCTGCTGCAGTTTCGTCACACGATGATTCGAGCGCAAGTATATTCATAATGCAAAAATTGGAATGGCCACATTCTGCCACTCTTTCTCTCTTTTTTCAAGAGGAGGAGTTTTTAGGCAGCTTTTTTGGCCCCTGATGATTTCTTTCTTGTCTTTTTACTCTTCCAAACCAACCACACAGTTACCACTACTAAAGCGGCGCCAATGGCATCAAACAAAAGGTCACTCGCAGTGTCTGCGCTGCCACCCGAACGAGAGCTTCCCGTAAAAACATCTTCTAGGTATTCTTCGAATTCATACAAAACACCCAAAGCCAAGGCAATCAAGAAAGAGATCCAAGCAACCCAGTTATTTGAAACGGTAAACTCCGGTTTCTTGCGTTTCGCGAGAGTAGAGACAATAAGGATAACCAATCCTGCGGCCGCAACGCCCCCTAAGAAGTGCAAGTACTTATCAAAGTGGCTGATCGATCCATACCATCGATTCATATCGGCAAGTGCATCGGCATATACTGGCGCTGCTGCTCCCAAAAATGCGAGGCCTTGCACCGAAGAAGGCATCTCATCGTGAGAAAACTTCTTCATCACAAGTTCACAGGCAAGCCACACTAAGCCTGACGTCAAAACTAATCCAAGCCAGGTGAACTCAAGGCTGTAATGCAAAATACCAAGCCAGTTGAGAACTTCGTAGACAAAGAGAACCGCAAAAAAGGCGCGCGCGAGGTAAAAGAGAAAATGTTTTTTCATAGTTTTTGTTTTATGAAAGGTTATTAAATGCTTCCATCATTTGATCGAAGCCCATAAGGCCCGGATGCTTAAAATGCACGGTGCCATTTGAGTCTAAAAAGATATTTGTTGGAGTCGAAACAATTCCATAGACTCCACCAACGTCGCCGCTGGTATCCAAAAGTACGAGCCGAGAATTTCCGCGCTGCTGCCATGCGTTCAAAACCGTTCCAAGATCTTCCTTCACATCCACACTTACAATATTCATCTTATCGCCCAGTTCTTTTTTGAGCTTCTCAACGTCGCTATTCTGCTGGTGGCAGTATGTACACCACGTTGCCTCAAAAACAATCAGTGTTGGCTTACCCTTAAAATCAGCAAGGGTATAATTTTTGCCCGATGCATCCGAGAGAGAAAAATCTGGTGCTGGCTGTCCCTCATTGACGCTTCCCAAAGCTGAACCAAGCTGAACCGAACTTTCACTTTGAGATTCGCTGCTCTGTACGCGTGCATTTTTTCCATCAAAGCGAATATACAGAAAAACCGCTACTCCCAAAAATACAATCGCTCCCACAATGATACCAATATTGAGCAGTGGGTTTGATTTGGGTTCCGTTGAAATTGGAGAAGTCTGAGTCTCTTCGTTCATATTCTTTCGCTTATTCCTACACTTCAGCAAACAAAGCCTTCATATTATACCCCACTTAAGCATGATTTTAAAGCCTTTGCGGTTGACATTAGGGGGCGTTTTTGTTAGAATCCTGCCGTATCTGACCCTTCGTGGATACCTATTTGGCGCCTTCGTCTAATGGTTAGGACGGCAGATTTTCAATCTGTTAATACGGGTTCGATTCCCGTAGGCGCTACCATTCTTGATTCCTTTTTGTCGGAAGTTTGGAAAACCGCATATATACTTGATAGTTTAGGTGTTCGACTAAATCCATTGCTATCATAGTTCAAACCCTCAGGAAAAATGAACTGTTGGAACTTTTGCTGTGCTGCTGGTTCCAGGTCTGCCCAAATTTTATCGGTTCTTGTCAAAAACCATTCTGCATAGCTAAGTAACGCGTCAATGTTGTATTCTTTTTTTCTAAGATCATTTAGATCCAATTCTTTGCGTGTTATCTCATTATTGAGCTTATTGAGTCTATCTTCCAGGTCTTTGGTAGAGATCTTTTCATAGGCACCCAGATCAATTATCTTTTCTTTTTTATCTTCGAGATCTAATATCTCTTGAGCTAGTTTCCGCCTTATTGAGTTTGTTTCCTTGTACTCTTCATTCCAAACATCTAAACATATTTCTTTGAAATCATTAACATACGAATCTTTTGGTTTTACATTTTCTAACAACTCCCTGAATTCTGAGTTTATCTTGTCGGAACGATAACTCACTCCAGTACATTTATAACAGTGGTAGTAACCGTACTTTTTAGTTTTTCCTTTTGACATGCTTCCCGTGAGCGATCTGGAGCATTTTTGACACACTAAAAGGCCACGAAGAGGAAAGTTTGGATTGTATTTCTGTCTTGTTACTTGCGATGGTTTGAATCCATTGACTACGGCCTGGCAAGCATCAAACACTTCTTTTGTGACAATGGCTTCGTGCTGTCCCTTCACAAGCTTCTTTTCCCATGGATCGAAAATATACCCAGCATAAAATGGATTCTTTAAAATACTATTAAGTGTTTGTATGCTAAGGTTTTTACCCGCTCTTGTTGTAAGACCAAGCTTGGTTACCATCTGAAGAATCTCAGCTTGCGAGTATACACCTAGCGAATACTCGATAAAAGCTTTCTTGATGATTTCGTATCTTTTTGGATCTAAAACTCGAATAGTCTTGTCAGTCTCGTCCTTAACAGAAAGGTAGCCTATAGCCGGTCTCCCAAAAACCCACCTACCTTCTTTTGTCCTCTGCTTCATTCCAATCTTTGTTCTCTCAGTTCTCACCTCGTTATCAAACTGTGCAAATGCTGCAAGCATTCCTTCCATTAAATTTCCCTGTGGGGTTTCATCTATGGGTTCTGTCACCGAAATAAATTTCACACCATATTTCAAAAGCATGCCCGTAATAGCATGGTGGTCACCTGAGTTTCTTGATAGTCTATCAACCTTCCAAACGAAGAGTGCATCAACCTTCCCTTTATTCTTTGCGCAATAATCAAGCATTGCGATAAGTTCTGGTCGGTCTGCGGTCTTTGCCGACTCACCTCTATCTATAAACTTCCGTTCAACTAAATAACCCATACTTTCGGCAAGCTTTATACACGCCGATTCCTGGTTCTCTAAACTGGTCTTTTTTTCGGCCTGTTCCTTCGTAGAAACGCGACAGTAGATTATTCCTATCATTTTGGCATCCTCGTGCTATAGAGTACCATTTTGAGGTTATTTTGCAAGTATTCTGGGATCATTGGAACTCTTTTTGTAGCTATCTATTACAATTTTCGACAAAGCAACTAATCGCTCCGTGATAGCAAGTGCCTCTTCCTTTGTTAGCTCGGGGTGGTTACCCATAAGCTTGTAAAAGTGTTTTTCAACTATCCGTTCCATCTTGCCTCTCGTCTTTGGGAACAGACTCACCACCTAATATCGGGATCATTTTGAGATCGTAAAGCTCTTTTGAAACTGGTTTTGGCTCCGACCAATCTTGGAATAGTTGAAACCATAGCTTCACATTGGGAGCGCTTGGATCATTAACTATACGCTCGAAAAACGCCTTAATTATTGTTGTCGTTTTTTCCTTTGCCCAATCCTTTCTGTAGTCGTCGACGAGTTCGTAAAAACCTTCTCTGTCTTTCCATTCCGAAAGAGTGTCTTCACCTACTCCAAGCTTCTTGGCTAGTTCTCTTTGAGATTTTGCTTGAATCGTCGCATTTGGAAGCGCAAACCACTCGACAAAGTTCAAAAACTCTATGGGGTGCTTTATCTTATACAATGCTCGTTTTTTGGAGTTAAATGGAGTCATATATTTGGATTACTGTGTTGGCGACACGCGTCCAAGAATATATAAAAATCCATAGACGCGACTACTCGCTTGTCTATGGTTCTTCCACTCGACGTATTCAATTAAGACCAGTATAGCACCATGCGAGCATTCGTCAAGAGCCTACTGAGTATTTTCTACTCAAAAGCGCTCAATTATGCTAACCTTAGGGAGTTACTAAAAGGGGTTGGTTATGCTGGAATTATTGCTACTCGCCTTTGGAATTATCTATTTATTTCGTAAACCAAAACTAAAAAAACTGAAGGGCGAAAATTTCCCCAATATTAAGTCAGATAAGTTTGATGCTTGGAAGCGGCTGGAGCTTAAGGCAATAAATGCCTTTCTAATAGCCACATGGGGTACGTTTTTTATCAAAATCTTGCTTTCGATATTTTTGCAAAAACTAGGCCTTGATGTTTACATTATAATTATTTTCGTTACCATTCTTTGGTTGCTTGGCTTGATATACCCTGCTATTCTTGGCAGTAAAGCAAAAAAGCTCAAAAAAGAACTTGGCATAAAGTGGCCGCCTTTTAGAGAAAAGAAGAATTACACAAGCTCAAAAAAGTCTTCAAACAATACAGCACAAAAGGCTGCAGACAACTTCGATAACAACCTCCTGAGTCCAGATCCTAAAGATCATCTAAAGAGTGGCCGTAACTTTGGAAATTATTTCACGCCCTTCAAGATTATTGTAGCTACAGCCTTGCTTGTGCTGGCTATTAGTGGTGGATATTATCTCGCTTTTTTTCTTCCACGGAGCTATGCCAAGAATCAGGAGCAACAAGAGAGGGCGCTTGAACTCAGAAAGCAAGAACTAGAACTCCAACAAGAAAAGGAACAACGACTACAAGAAAAAGCATCTTCAGACGAAAGAAAGGCAGCGGAGCGACAAGACAATCTGGACACCTGTCTCTCTACGGCAGATGACGACTACTCAATATTTTGGGATAACGAATGTAGTGCCGTAGGCCTTAAGGCGGATTGCAAACTACCCGAATACAACGCTAACCGGGTCGACCGACAGCTCAGAGAAGACAAGGATGCTTGTTTTAAACAATATCAGTGATTAAGCATTTCGCCATAGATAGCAGGTTTGCTAACAATATGGGCAAGTACTTTCTTGTCGAACTTGCTTGACAATAAGATTATTCAAGTACATCATGTGGTGTTAACATTAGAATACCCATGAACATCTTTATTGTCTTTTTAATTGCCCATATCCAAACACACCGCTTTGTAAATGTCTCAAGCGGCGTTGAGGGTATTGTTATTGAACAAACTGCTTCTCGACAGGAATCTAGGACTATTGCACCCATGGTGACTGCAGATAAGACTACTTCAAAGGGTAGTAGTAAAACAGCAAGTAAAGATGATTCAGGTGTCACTATGCTCCCAAGTGAAAGCCCAGCCCCCATTCAACAACGACCTGTTTACGTTGGTGATAAGTTTTGTGGCATACCTTGGCCTGATTCCATTGAGCGCTATAATAATTGCATGACGAGTCCTGAGCGTGAAGCATATATGGCTCGCAAGAAGTGATAATATCTAGAGCTAGCTGTAATGCGCACGCTACCGTACTATTATTTACAAACAAGATTCATATTCACAATGAAAGATTCCACGAAATATACTTTGCAGCAATCGCTCGGTTGGCAGCAGTTCGAGAGCATTTGCTATGACTTTATGCGCGGGAGAGGTTACAGCAAAATACAAAAAGTCGGTAACGTGGCCGATGGCGGCATTGATGCCATTATCCTACGTGACGGTATTGAAGTAATTATTTTTCAATTCTCTCAAGAGGCAAATCCCCTAAGAAAAGGTGGAAAGTTTTGGAAAGAGTACAAGAAGTGGAAAGGGAAAACCGGGCTTGAAAGTTTTGTTTTTGTAAGTAATCGAGAGCTTGGCATAAAAAAGATTGAGATACAGAAAGATCTGAAGAGTCCGATTGTAACGATCTTTGATGTCACGGATATAGTGCATTTCTTAGACAATGAACCTGCTGGAATTACCGCAAAAAGGAATCACGCCATTTTTGCCAAGGATTTAGAAGAAGTTTTTGGTGCTGAAGACCGACTAAAGAAACTTTCGGAAGTTGCGGAAGTCGTAAATGTTGATGAGCATTACGATGTCGAGACCCTACTATCAGAACAAGGTCAAATAACCAGACCCGGCGCGGCCTTTAGTATTCGACAAGGGAAAGCTATACAATTTTTCACACCTAAATCAAAAGATGACTTCAAGAAAGCCCTTCCCAATGGTTCGTTTGAGTTGACCTTTCCAAATTCACCAGAAGGCAAAAAACTGCATAACGAATTTCAGAGCTACCTACGAACGGGTAGCAGCGTTTCTATCCCAAGTATAAATGTAAGAAATGCAAGATTTAAATTGGGGAATAAACTAATATACGATGGTGGCGAGAAAGACACCTCACTCCAGCTGAGGACTGCCCCATCAGAGACTGGAAGATTATTCGTATGGAGAACTCTAAAAGACAAACAGACTTTGCTTGAGAAAGAGCTATTTATTTCTAAAGCAGGTTCTGAAGAGGTGACATTTGATAACATCAGCGGGGAGACCGCGTTGGACATAGAGTTGGTTTTTAATATTAAGAATCTTGCACTGACCTTTAACTGCTATCTCCACAAAGAAAGATGTTTTGATGTTCACGAGGCCTATCAAATCCTGAACTTTTTCTCAAAGATAAACCAAGATGAAATAGATATACTTATTTACGATAAAGGTATCGAACTGCCAATCTGTAACTTACCTCCCATGAATGCCACAAAGGTGCCTGCGAGCTATTTAGAGCTTTTAAAAACGATGGATGAAATACAAAACTTTTTTAAGCGCCGGTTTCCCAACCCTTTGGTTAGGAAACTCGAGAAGTCAGATGTTGTGAGCACATATTTGCTGCATGAAATTATTGAAAAAGGGAAGGCAGAGTTTCCGATAAAAACATTGTCTTTTTGTCTTTCCCCCCATGACGCCGAAAGGATGGATACAAGCGCAGAAATAAACTCCCTTGCCCTGAGGTATCACAATGAACAAAAACTTTTATCGATCTTGGGGGTAACAGATTTTTCAAACTTGGAGCTCGTAGCCCCAAGGGCAAGGTGTAAAAAGTCTCCCACTAAAGACGGTTCTGGTGTACAGGTTGATGTTGATGTATTAGAGACACCATATCTTCACCTCAGTAGCTAATCCCAACTACTGCTACTATCTTGTTCCCATACAATGCGGTAGTATAATAACTAGACTGTTGCCTTATCAAGATTGAGCTTAAATACATACTCAAGCTCAACTATAATAGAGTTCCAACTATTAGTAACACGGTCTACCAAAGACTGTGATCTGAGCTTAAACTCAAAGGAAAGCATGATTCACGGACTACAGTGCTGGGTTATAAATCAACACAATGAAGTTCTGCTTCTTAAACGATCTCCGGACAAAAAGTTGTTTCCGGAATTTTGGGCTCCCGTTGCTGCAGCGCCCATCAAAGAGAACGAAAATATAGATCAGGTGGTACATCGCGAGCTTCTGGACGAAACTGGCTACGATGGAGTTATTGTTTTTGGCGATAAAATTGAATCATTGAATATTCAAGGAGAAGAATACGCAATTCACTCCTTTGTCGCGAAGGTTGATTTTACTCAACCAAAGCTTAACTCTGAACACACCGAGTGGAAGTTTGTCCCCTATAAGGATGTCACAAAATACAAAATCACTCCCCAATCACTGAACGTTCTTGTGGATTTTTTCAATCAGTCAAAAAGGAATTCATCGTAAAGAAACTTTGCTATTCTTCGTGCTATACTGGGTAAAAAGATGTGGTGTCTATGAAAAAACTTCTCCTGTTCCTCACGCTTGCGCTCACCCTGCTCCCTTTCCCTTCCCTTGCCGCAGAAAAATCCTGGCACATTTCGAACTGGCAAACCAATATTCAGGTTAACAAGGACTCGAGCATCAACGTTACTGACGTTGTGACCTTTGATTTTGTTGGCTCATTTTCGTTTGTTACCAGAACCATAGACCACCAAAAATTCAAAGACCTCACGCAATACTCAGTAATCGACGAAAAGGGTAAAGAGGTTGCAAGCAACGCCGATCTTACGTTTGATTCAGGCAACAACCAGTTTACCAACACCATTTATTTTTCTGCCGAAAACGAACAGCGAACGTTCACATTCAAATACACTATCACTGGCGCTCTTGGATATTTTGAAGATCACGATGAACTCTACTGGAACATTCTTCCATCAAACCGAGACGTTGCGATTGACCGGGCAACAGTTGCGGTGAAGCTACACAAAAAAGTCTCGAGCGACAAGCTTCAACACACACAATACGGAGAAGGCCAAAACCTCACGTCACTCGCAAATAACAACGGTGAATTTCTTTTCACTGGTGACAGTTTTCCAAAATCAAGCAACTTCACCATTGTCGCTGGCTGGCCAATTGATCTCATAAAAAACCCCGGCGCGTATCGAATAACCAGCAACCCAAGTAACGCCAAGGTCTTTTTGAATGGAACGGAATCAGCATACAAAACACCTGTGATCTTTTTGAAAGGCGACGATCTCAAGGATGGTAACAACACGATAGAAATAAAAAAGTTCGGATACAAAACTGAATCGTTCACCATCAATCCCAAAGATAACGCACGAGAAACCATCAACAAAGATCTCAGCATTGCCTGGTGGTTCCCCATCCTTATTGTTCTCGCAATCATATTCTTACTCCATCCAATCGTTTTTCTCATCAAGCTCATTATCAAGTGGCGAGGGTCTGGTCGTGATCCAAAAGGAAGAAGCACCATCATTGCAGAATACGATTCGCCCGACAACCTGCCACCATCCATGGTTGGAGTTCTGCTCGACGAAACATTACAGATGCATGAAATCACCGCCTCACTTATCGACCTTGCGAGACGCGGCTATCTCACCATTAAAGAACTTCCAAAAAAGTTCCTAGGTGGTCAAGACTTCGAACTCATCAAGAAGAAAGAGTTTCAAGGCGATCAGGAGCTGCTTGAGTATGAACGTTTATACCTTGAAGCACTTTTTGAAGGCAGAAATACTATAAAGCTTTCTGAACTGAAAAATAAGTTCTACAAAAAACTTCCCGGAATTCAAAAAAGTGTCTACGAAGAAGCCACCAAGCGCGGATACTTTGAGAAAAATCCGCAAACCGTTCGCAACAGCTACATTATAGGTGGCGTTGTAGTTCTTTTTGTGGGCGTTTTCACTGCGAGTTTCTACGGCCTGGGCGCTCCATTCATCATTGATGGCATTCTCCTCCTCCTTTTTGCCCGATTCATGCCAAAGCGAACGCCCAAAGGTGTCGCCGCAAAAGAGCACGCACTGGGTTTAAAGGAGTATATATACCGAGCGGAACGATATCGAGTACAAAAACTTACTCCAAAAACCTTCGAAAAGTTTCTCGCGTTTGCTATGGTATTCAGGATAGAAAAAGAATGGGCAAAGAAGTTCAAAGATATATACAAAACGCCTCCATCCTGGTACCAATCGAATACACCCTTCTCTGCCAATACCTTTGTGGCACTCTCCCTCGTAAACAGTCTCAATAGCTTCTCAACCACTGCAAATAGTAGCTTGGCTTCCCAACCTGGGTCATCTGGCAGCTCCGGGTTTGGCGGTGGTGGCTTCTCTGGCGGCGGTGGAGGCGGCGGTGGAATCTCAGCAGGCTAACAGACTCAAAAAAGCAAACACATGAAGTATCTCTACATTCGCTCTGACACACAGGTTAGGAGCAAGCCCGAGTGGCTTGATGCTTTTCGAACAAAGTACGACGAACCATATCCCTATCACATGAGCTTAAAGAGAGTCGTAGAAATCACCGATGAAGAGGCTGCCTGGGTTTCAGCGCGACTCCACGAAATTGCGAAGCGTCACACCCCTTTTGAGGTGACCTTCTCAGACGTCATTGAGGGTAAGACGGGACGCGGGCACGTTATTATGATTCTCGCCAAGAACGCCGATAAACTTCATGCGCTTCGTAATGAAGTCTATGAAACATGCAAAGAGTTTACGAAGTACCAATATCCCGAGTATGCCGGGTTCGACGCAACGTTCAATCCTCACCTCACTATTGCGCGACACCTCACAGACGAGAGACTCAAGGAAGCCCGCGCAGCTCTTGGGAGCGACACCAGCATCACGGTACTTTTCAACTCGCTCACATTTTGTTTAAATCCTCGACCGGACGCAGCACTCTCTTGAGATGCACGTTATTGGGTCGCGCTCCCTTTTGGAGAATAAACAAAAACCCAGAATATCTGGGCTTTTGCCTCTTGAGGCTAAGAAGAGCAAATTTTGTTTTGGTATTAAACCCTGGGGTTCGCTTATAGCTTTTGTGCGAGCCAGGTTCTTTTTGATTTTTCCCTTCTATCCGTCTTTTTGTTTTTGAAAATCAAATTGAACGCATACATTGTAGACAAAAAATGTGTTCATGTCAAGTATTGTGTGTGGATAAGATCAAAATAATACTCTCACATTATTTCTTGAACACAAAAAAGACTCAGGATAGCCACTAGAAAGCATAGTTATGCACTTTTT
>CAYMIK010000001.1:0-20264 GCA_964390745.1 uncultured Candidatus Saccharibacteria bacterium | reverse complement strand
GTGTCGTGTGGAAAAGCTTGGTTTTGAGCTTAACCAAAACCCTTCTTGAACACAAAAAGGGCTCAATTTGCGTCGAAAAACTCGACTTATGCACTTTTTCACCCTGTTACCCCCAGGCTTATCCCCAGAAAGTGTTATTAAACACGTTTTGTGTTCAATGCTTTGTGAGCCTCCGGATCACGAAATCTGCACTATAGAAAGAGTCGGGTCCTGTCCCGACTCTTTTCTGTATTAGGGGGTGTTCCGCCCAGAAGACTATGCAACCGAAATGATTCGGTAGAGCTTTGGTTTTCCCTCAATGACGATTTCTATCGTTTCGCCTGCCTGCTTCCCAAGGAGTGCCTTTCCAATTTGCGAACCAGCCGAGATGGTTTCAGAGTCGCCGGGTAAGATTTCGGCGGCATCTTGAACAATAGAAAATCCGCGTTCCTCACCATCGATAGCGATTTCAACACGTGAACCAACTTGTATGTTTTGAGACATGGTGTCTCTAAATATTTCGCTTTGATTATAACAATTTCTGCAATATTCACAAATGAGCACGGGGATGGTTTCGTCTGAAACCATCCCCGCCTTGATGCACCCGGCTCGTTGACCACACGATGCTCACGAGAAGTTGCGCGGGCGACTGGCGCTGGTCCGCTCCGACCAGTCGAGCTCACGTGGGTGAGCGTACCGGATTCCCGGTATCACCTCCGACACGACTTCGGAGATCCAGGGCGCACCGCCCTCGATCTCGTAGTATCTCGGTAGCTGGCGAAGACCTCGGATCACATTCTGCACTTCGTCCCGGAACCGATTCCGCTTCCATCCAGCTGGCGGATTCCGAATCACGAGAGTGACGCCCCTGTCTCCATCGTTCCGTAACTCCACTGCGGCCATGAAACGTGCCCCCTTCTGACACTTCGCGACTTCTGGGTTTAGCAAAACTCTATACCATGGACAAAATTTAGGCAAACAAAAAACCTAGCATCCGCAGACCTGAGTTTTTTGTGAGGCTAAGAGACTATAACAGTCCTTAATGTCTCTCATCCGACGAAGATTGACTGAGTACAAGGGAGTACTGGTTACGGGTTGCCCCACCCTTGCCCCACTCGACTATGCGTGCAGAGAGAAACTCCAATATGATAGTAACATATGCATCCACAGGCGGGAATTATTATAATTTGATACCTTCAATCCTGGCTCAACAAAGGCAAAATTAGCCCTTATTATGTCCAATCATGAACACATTTTTTGTATGAGATTACCACCGTTACTCCACACCTTTATCCACATAGAATGTGTATAAGTTCCTCGTGGTTGGAGAAACACTCTATTCTTGCTACAATCAACGCAAACAAACATACATTCGAAATGCAACCACTTCTTTCACTTGCTATTGGCATCGCTCCGGGACTTATTTGGCTCGCCGTTTTCTTTTTGCTCTTTCGAAAACAAACAAGCGATAAACTCAAAACTGTCTTGGTAGTTTTTGGCTGGGGTGCACTCATCACTCTTCCTGCCGTTCTCTTAGAAGTTGGTGGCGAGAGTTTGTTTGGGATACAAGATGCATCAAACATTGCGGGATTTATTTTGGGCTCCGTACTGCTCATCGCTCCCATTGAAGAGTTTTTGAAGTTCGTTATACTTCGAAAAGGAATTTTTGGTACATCAAAGTTTTCGCGTGCCCACGACGGCATCCTCCTTGGCATCGCGCTGGGACTTGGCTTTGGTACCGTGGAAAACACACTGCTCGCCTTTCAGGACGTGAGTCCATCGCTCATCTTTACACGAGCCATCACCGCAACACTTCTTCATGCGGTTACCGCCGGCATCATTGGTTTCTACCTAGGATTGGCCTATTACGACAAACAAAAAGTTTTCATTCTTTCATTGCAAGGAATACTCCTCGCATCAATCTTCCATGGGATTTACAACCTCCTTGTAACCCTCGACCCTACCATTTCTCTTGCTCTCACCTTTGGTCTCTTGGTTGTTTCCTACCTTTTTCTCGCTATTGGTTCTTCCGAGCTCACCAAAATCGAAAAAGAGGTTGAAAAAAACAGTCAAAATTTGTATACTAAGGATGCAAATCGTAACTGAAACGTTCCCGTTAAGATACCAATATCATGAATCCACGAGAAAAAAGAAAACTCTTTGGAATGTTTAACACAAAAGAGGAGGAGTCCGTGCAAATCCCAACAAACAACACTACACCAGAAGTAACCGAACCAGAAGTTGATACCGAAGAGAACCTCGATGAGGAGCTCGAAGGACAGCTTGCTTTAGATATGTACCAGACGAAGGACAACCTGGTTGTGAAGTCCACAATTGCTGGTGTACGGCCCGAAGACATTGATGTAACGGTAAACGACAACGTTCTCACCGTAAGTGGTGAACGAATACAACAAGACGAAGTGAAAGAACGAGACTACTACCTCCAAGAGTGCTACTGGGGAGAGTTCAGTAGATCGGTGGAGATTCCCGAAGACTTTGATGCAGAGGGAATTTCTGCAGAAATCAAAGATGGAATTCTGACCATCGTTATTCCAAAGTCAGAAAAAGCAAAACCAAAACGTATAATGGTTAAAGGATAAAAATGCCAAAAGGAGGGACCGTGAAAGCTGTAAAGACTGCGAAGCTTGAGAAAGTTTCGAAGGTTTCAAAAAACACCAAAGGTTCGAGTTCGAAAAAAGTTGCCGATCTTCAGAAGGGGAAAAAGAAGCCGGCCACCAAGACTGTCACGGGCTTTAGCCGTGGGCTGGGACTTTTCTTTATCTCAGTTATCGGCCTTCTCGCAGGACTCCTTCTGTTCAACCTCATCGTCCACTTTGGCGTAAGTGATGTTTTAGAAGAAGCATCCTTGAGCGCATCACTTTCGAGTGCCACTGGAACGGTTGTAAAATCATCAACGTTCACACCCGACAAGGCAACGGGAGTATATTTCACTTTTGATCACAATACTACCTCAACCGTGAGCTACTTTAATAAAGGTGGCGACACATTTGGCGTGTACGTAATGGACACGGTTCCTCATTTTAGCCCCGAAGGACCTTCGGTTATGCCTGTTGCCTCGTTTGAGTTCTCACAAGAAAGCGTAGACGATACGGCAACCGGGCTCTTGAAGAAAGGCGGAACATCAAAGAAGATGACGGTTGACGGAACGAGTGCCACAGAAATTCAGAATCCAAACGAGACCTTCAAATACCTCGTCTTCAAAGGCAAGAATGTAGTCTATGTAGGAAAGTTCAGCACAGAGAAGTCGCAGGCTTCCGAAGCCCGACTCATTGAGAACTCTATCGCACTACAAAAATAGCTTTGTTCTCGCAAAATCTAAAACTGCCCTCCAGAGGGCAGTTTTTGTTTCTTGACGATGTAAACATTGGGTCATATAATGGCATTAGCACTCTAACCTCTCGAGTGCTAATATGGGTAGCGAATCCTCCACTCTGCATGGTTCGACAAGCTTACCATCAAACCGTATAATACAACCAAGGAGAATACACATGCTTAATAATATGTTGTGCCAATCTTGTGGTCAGCGACCAGCAGCTGTGACATTTCGTCATAATGTAAATGGACGCACGCACGAGATGCATCTGTGCCATCAATGCGCCGAAGAGCGCATGTCATTTAATAACCGCTCACTTTTTGATTCGTTCTTCAAGAACCTCGAGAACATGAAGAACAACCAAGGTGCCGGCGCGAATCCAAATGCTATGGGTGCCATGGGCCCAGATGGATTTTTTGAATCAGGCTTCCCTGCCCAGGAGCGCGTGAATATTATCGACTTCTTTTCTGAACGAGCTAAGCGGGTTGTTTCTGATTCGGTGGAAATCGCACAAAGATTCAAGGCTGCCTTCGTTGATACGGAACATGTCTTGCTTGCCTTGATCGATGAAAAGGAAGTAGGAAACAAGCTGATCAAAGATTTAGGAATTGATCCAGATGAACTGAAAGCATATCTAGAAGAAAACATCATCAAAGGCAATTCCGAAAAACAGGACATTGATTTGTCACCACGCGCAAAACGAGTTTTGGAACTCGCCTTTCATGAGTCACGTGAACTTGGTCACCAGTATGTTGGAAGCGAGCACATTTTGTTGGGTCTGATTCGTGAAGGTGAAGGTTTGGCCGCACAAACATTGGCAAAGTATGCCGTTGATCACACAAAAGCTCGCGGTGTCGTCATTAATTCGATTGGACGCGAAGGAAAAGTAAAGACGAAATCCAAAACACCTGTTTTGGATGAATACTCCACCGATCTCACGGCATATGCACGCGAAGGAAAACTCGATCCTGTTGTAGGACGTTCACAAGAAGTACAACGAGTCATTCAGGTTTTGAGCCGACGACGTAAAAATAATCCTGTGTTGATAGGTGAGCCGGGCGTTGGAAAAACCGCCATCGTTGAAGGCTTAGCGCAACGTATTATCAATGATCATGTTCCAGAGAACCTGAAGGACAAGCGCGTTTTGGCACTCGACCTTGGTTCACTGGTTGCGGGAACCAAACATCGTGGTGAATTTGAAGAGCGATTGAAGAAGATTATCGAAGAGATTCAAAAATCTGCACACGAAGTTATCTTGTTTATCGATGAGCTTCACACCATCGTTGGTGCAGGTGCCGCCGAAGGATCTATTGATGCTTCAAATATGATTAAGCCACAGTTGGCTCGTGGTGAATTGCAGGCTATTGGCGCCACAACACTCGATGAGTACAAAAAGCACATCGAAAAAGATGCTGCGCTCGAGCGACGATTCCAACCTATTGTGGTTGGTGAACCTTCTGTTGAAAATACCATCTCTATTCTTCATGGTTTGCGTGATAAATATGAAGCACACCACAAGGTACAGATTACCGATGATGCCATTGTAGCCGCCGCTTCGCTTTCCGATCGCTATATTTCCGATCGATTCTTGCCTGATAAGGCCATCGATTTGATTGACGAAGCTTCGGCCAAAAAACGACTTGCCACCATCACCACTCCTTCGAAGATCAAGGAGCTTGATACAGAAATTCGACGTATCAACAAAGAAGTTGCTGCCGCAGGAAAAGCGAAGAGCAAGCACGTCAAAGAACTTCAGGCAAAGTTGAAAGAAAAACAGGACATCAAGAAAGAGTTCGAAGAAATTTGGCGCAAAGAAAAAGGAACTGGCCAAGCAGTTGTTACTTCGCTCGATATTGAAGAGATTGTTTCTTCCTGGACAGGCGTTCCTGTTTCGCAGATGGCCGAAGAAGAAGTTCAAAAGCTTACCAAACTCGAAGAGCGTTTGCATGACCGCGTCATTGGGCAAGAAGAAGCGGTTAAGGCCGTTGCTCAAGCCGTCCGACGTGGACGCGCTGGTCTAAAAAACCCAAATCGTCCGGTTGGATCGTTTATATTCCTTGGTCCAACGGGTGTTGGAAAGACAGAACTTACCAAAGCACTCGCTGGCGTTTTGTTTGGAGATGAAAAAGCCATGATCCGCGTTGATATGTCGGAGTATATGGAGAAGCACACGGTTTCACGATTGATTGGCTCGCCTCCGGGATATGTTGGACACGAAGAGGGCGGACAACTTACAGAAAAGGTTCGCCGAAAGCCCTACTCAGTCATTTTGTTCGATGAAATTGAGAAGGCACACCCAGATGTCTTTAACATCTTGCTGCAAATTCTTGAAGATGGCCGCCTCACAGACTCCAAGGGCCGCACGGTAGACTTTAAGAACACCATTATTGTGGCCACTTCCAACGTGGGCTCAGAGATGATTGAAAAATCACGATTCGGATTCGGTGACATGTCGGAAGATGAGGAAAAAGAACGCATGCACAATACTGCGGTAGACGAAAAAGCCTACAAAGATTTGAAAGATCGATTGATGGGCGAACTGAAGCGAACGTTTAAGCCCGAGTTCCTGAACCGCATCGATGAAATCATCGTCTTCCATGCATTGACCAAGCCTGAGATTCGTCAGATTGTTGAAATCATGCTCGGCGAAGTTCGCCACTTGCTGCACGCACAAAATATTCAGATCGAAGTTTCCGACAAGGTAAAAGATAAGCTCATCGACGATGGATTTGACCCAGCATTTGGCGCTCGCCCACTGCGACGCGAGGTGCAACGACAAATTGAGAATCCACTTTCGATGGCACTGCTTGAAGGAACGTTCAAGAGCGGCGATCTTGTAAAGACCGACCTTGGAAAAGATGGAAAACTTGAGTTCAAGAAAGCGCGCGCGAAGAAACCAGTTGAAAAAATGGCGAGCGTAAAGAGATAGGCCAAGATTTCAATAAAAAGATTCTACGAAAGTAGGATCTTTTTATTTTGCTTACTCTTTTTCCCAACCCATACCTCTTTCTCGCAAGAAAATTCGTGTGCAAAGTGACCCGTTTCGAGCAGATTCCTTGAGTGGTTCGTAATCATCGGCATACTTCATTGCTATGTACTGCGTGACGGAGGCATCTGCCTGTGGAACTTTTGGTTCGCCCTGAATAATTCTGCACTCAAAGTCTCGCAAACGCAGGTAGTAGCTTCCTCTGTCGATGAAATCTTCACCCATATCGCGAACAATCTCTATTTCAACCCCAAGCTTTGTTCGAGCTGCTTTGCGTGCCAGATCCTCCCATGATTCATCCGGATTTTTTCGTGTGGCAGCAGGAAACCCCCAGTGACCCGGCAATGCGGCATCATCAACCGGACGCTGAACCGTGAGCACTTTTTCGTGCTTCTCATCAAAAATAACGATGGCAGAAGTTTCGGTTGTTGGTTTGTTCATACGAGAAAAGAGTATTACCGCATTATTGTAGCACAACAGTTGGTGACACGTCGCAATATTGCTTGCTTGATTTTCCCTCCCATTTTCCGTATAATTTGGCTACTTATAGGCGTTTATGGACATCAAGAAAAAGAAGTCGGGTGATAAGGTAACAAAAGTTTCCAAAGAACCAAAGAAACAGGTATCTTTGGATCTTTCGTGTGGTGCGAAAATTGCCGCTTCAGTTATAGGAACCGTGTGGCTCTTCGCCCTTTTGGTTGTAACGGTTGGGCTCATCTACTCTGTTGTATATGCGCATGTCAGCTTTCCGGGCGCAACGCTTTCGGAAAAAGATGTTTCGAATCTTTCGCGACACGATCTCGAGAAGGTTGTCAAGAAACGTGTAAACGAAGCTGCAAGTCAGAAGTGGCAGATTACACTGAAAGACAAAAAAGCGGATGCCACAAGCGAAGACCTTGGCATGTCATTCGATGCTTCAAAGACTACAGAGATCATTTGGAACTTTGGGCGCACAGAAAACTTCTTCGTAAATATCAAAGATCAGTTTGTTGGGCTCGTATCACATCACAACTATGCACCCGTAGATACCATCGATGCCGCTACCCTCGATGACTTTGTGAGCACCAAACTCGCATCGTTCGAAAAGGCTCCCAAGAACGCAACTATTGGTTTCAATGAACATGGCGCCATGAAGATTGTAGGGTCAGAGCCCGGGCGAGTCGTAGATGCCGACCTCATTATCACAAATATTCAAAAACAAATTGCCGAAGGAACCAAGAAAAATGTCTCTGCGGTAACCTACGCAAAGACTCCGGATGTGACGAGCAATATCGCCAGGGCCAGCAGGCAGCGCGTTGCTCAGCTTCTTGCTTCACCTATTACACTCACCTACCAAGACAAGACGTGGAGTATTCCTTCTACGCAAATCGAAAAATGGATCTCGCCAGTTGCAGCACAGGTGCAAATCGAAGGGTCAGATATTCAGGCAACAAACAATGCCGTGGTCACTCTTGGCAGTGAAGCTGTATTGGACTTTACCAAGACACCACAAACCAACCTGACACTTGCCCAAACCGCCGATGAGATTCAGGAAGCCGTTTTACTTTCCGCGAACCAGGACAAGCCGCTCAATATTCGCGAATTTATGAACCGCGAGTTTGGACTGGATAAAAGTATTTTGGCAAACAACCCATTTGTGCTTGCCATAACGATTGACAAGGTCAAGCTAGATCAGACGTTTGACCCAATCACTGAGACGATTGATATCCCCGGCAAGAACGCACAACTCGCCTATCAAGACGGACACATTGTGGTGCTCGCAAAAAGCGAGGATGGCCGCGGCGTAGATCGCGTTGATGCCTTGAAAAAGATCTTAGATGCAGTGAACGATAACAAAGAACGAAGTGTTGCGTTGACAGTAAATACTATTCCTGCAAAAGTCACCGAAGCAAACTACGCTTCGCTTGGAATTAGCGAACTTCTTGCAACCGGTGAATCCAACTTTGTGGGAAGCCCACGAAATCGTCAACACAATATTCATACCGCAGCTTCGCACTTCGAAGGAGTGCTTGTGGCGCCTGGTGAAGAGTTCTCTTTTGTAAACTACTTAGGCGATGTTGATGCTTCCACAGGCTACCTCCCCGAACTTGTTATTAAGGGTAATAAAATTACGCCCGAATTTGGTGGTGGCGTTTGCCAGGTTTCGAGTACGCTCTTCCGCGCTGCTGTGTACGCCGGCCTTGATATCACTGAGCGACAGAATCATTCGTTTGTCGTTTCATACTATGGAACTCCTGGGATGGATGCGACTATTTATATTCCGCATCCGGATTTGAAGTTCGTAAACAATACGCCCGGTTACATTCTCATGCAACCGCGCTTTGATGGAACAAGATTATCTTTCGATATTTTTGGAACGAGCGATGGCAGAAGTGTAACAACCCAAGGACCCTATATTTACGATCGAAGTGCGGGTAATGCGATGAAGGCAACCTGGACACAGATTGTAAAAACCGCAAGCGGCGAAACAAAAACTAAAGTCTTCCGAAGCTCGTACAAGCCGGTGACAGATTTTGTGCATACGAACTAGATTGTTCGTAAAAAGAAGAAGCCCGGGCTGCCGTAATGGCGAACCCGGGGGACGAAATCGACCGCACGTCGGCGGTTTGGGCTTGTCCTTCGCCCTCCTCAGTATCCGAGAAACTGAGACACTATAGCAGCACTTGAGGTGGTCGAATTGTCGACCGAACCTGCCGAACACATTCGACACTCCGCGCCTACTTCCGCGGTGTGCATGATACCGAATCGGATACGCAGTGCTTCTTGCTCGCTGCTTGTTTTACACGCAAGACTGCGAGCCATTCCGGATAATATCCAGCACACTTCCGTGCGCCTTTCGACGCCAGTACATCCGCAAGGGTGGCCGCAGAGAACCCCATCGGTCCTTACGACACGACGGAGCCACCAGTGGAGCTCCCTTTGGCCCAAGCTATTATAGTCATAATGGGTCAACGTGTTATGCCGTCCGGCTCCGTCAGGAGACGGTAGTGCACTACCTGCAATTCCGGTCCACAGTCTGTAGACAAAGCCTATCACGATAGGGGTGTCTCAGCAACTCTTCACCGAAGTGAAGCGCCGAATACATCCTGGTCATGAGAAGCCTTTTGAGGCGTCTACAGACTGCGAACAAGAAAAATATGCGAGATAAAAGTACTCGTGGGGCCATTTTTGTTTTTGTTTGTCACCTCGAACCTATCGAGGGGTTGTTCATGTCCGTGAGGATTTGAATAATTGTGCGAAACTGAGCCTCATATCGTTTCATAATGCGAAAGACTCAAACCTCACGCGACACGGTTAACGATCGATCTTAGCATGATATTTGTTTACTGTCAAGGGTAATCGCGCTAAAACCACTCTTTTTGGCTCAGTAGAGCGGAAAGAGGCCTTTTTTCTCTGAGAAACATGCTACTTGTTGAGAGCGTCCTCGATCAGGAGATCAATAAGTTTTGGATACGAAATCCCAGCCGCATGAAAGTGCTTCGGATACATACTGATATTAGTAAAACCAGGAAGCGTATTTACTTCGTTTAAATATACTTCACCGTTTGCTTTCACACGATAATCGATTCGGGAAAGACCCTTGAGCTCAAGCGCTCTGGCAATCTGCAAAGACATTTCTTGAATTTTCTTTTCTGTTCTCGGGTCAATGTTTTTTGTAGGGACAACAACCTCGGCTGCATCAGCGTCAACATACTTTGCGTCAAATGAGTAAAACTCAGCGTGCAAAACGATTTCACCCGAAGGTGAAACTTTGAAGTCTGGTGCAGACCCTAGAATAGAGCATTCAATTTCGCGACCTTCAATGCTTTCTTCGATTAATACCTTTTCGTCACATTCAAACGCCCAGTCCAACGCTTTCGTAAATTCTTTTTCTGATTTTACCTTTGAAACTCCCACCGATGATCCGGCACGTGCAGGTTTTACAAACACAGGGAGCCCAAGCGCAGCCCGAACTTCTTCGAAGGAAATATTTTTCTTCTCATATTTATAAAAATAGAGGTACTTTGCGTTTCGAATTTTCTTTGCATCCAAAATTTGTTTCGTAAAAACCTTATCCATGGTAATTGCTGACGAAGCAACGCCGCAACCAACATATGGAAGCCCGAGAATTTCAAAGAATCCTTGCATCGCACCATCTTCGCCATAGTTTCCATGGAGAATCGAAAATGCAACATCAACATTAGTCAGTACTTCGGAAGTCTTTGCATCGACAATACACACCTTCTTTTGTTTCTTTACGAGTTGCACCGATTTCCCGGGAAGAAGTTGTGTGTTGTTGGCATCGTTAAGATTCTTGGCAAAGGTTCCACTTGGATAGTATCGCCACTCACCTGTTTTAGTAATACCAACAACAAATGGCTGATACTTTTTCGTATCGATGGCCTTTTGAATATTCGAAGCTGAAATCAAAGAGATTTCATGTTCGAGGGATTTCCCACCAGCGAGTATGGCAACGTGTACTTTTGGCATGAATATATCCTAGCACTTTTTATGTTATTTCGAAATATACTCTTTGTCGCACCCCCGATACAGATCATTGTCCATCTTGACGAAAAACAGGGCTTCTTGCTACGATATTTTTGTTATGCAAATCTCAACTCCAAAAAAGTCAGGCTTCTTTTATAGCTTCTACTTTTTTACCAAGATAAGCTTGGGTAGTTGAGCGTTGTAGAGCACTTCAAAAGTCGGACGCCACACTCCCAAGCGAGAGATTTTTTTGTCGGGTGAAATGAGTTTCTCGGGGGAGAAATTCATCACACTCGACAAGGAGGCTTACATCATGTGGTACGACGACGGAAGAACGGTAGTGGTCTGGGACCCAAGGAACGAGGTCGGCGGCGAGCTGCTTTCTCACATCGGAAACGTGATCCATGTGTTCCATGGAAAAGATCTCGTCCTGCGCCGCATGCAGCATGAACCGACCTTCTTGGTCCTGGCTCCTGCGGAGGCGTTCAGGGAGGGCACGGGAGAAGAGATCATGCAGGCAGCGATGTCAGGCCACGCTGGTGTTCCGATCCATGTCCTCGCCTGGCAACGGCACGACCAGCTCGTAGCAGTGCCCTCGGATCGGATCGGCCGCATCAAGCTGCCGTTGGGGCCCGAGGCACTCATCGATGCCCTCGCGGACACGACGGAGCGCGTAGGGCAAAGGCCCGAGATCGACGCCGCGCTAAAAACGCTCCGAACGAAGATCGCAACCTCGCCCCTTCAGGAGGTTGCATGAAGCGCTCGCGACCTTCTGAAGTATCCCTGACCCGGCGCAGTCAACGAATGCGGAAATCCGCTTCGCCCGACTCGCCCCGTCGCGGACCCCGTACCTGGGGATCCGCGGCGGTGATTGTATTTGTGGTATAATATGGAAGCTTTATGGCTATTCAAAATACCCAAGAAAATCGCATCGTTTCCCCTTCGGAAACCAATGACGAAAAAACACTCGTCAACACACTTCGCCCCAAGAAGCTGGAGGATTTTGTTGGTCAAAAAAAGATCAAAGAAAACCTTCGCGTATTCATGGGTGCGGCCAAGAAACGTAAGCAGCCCCTAGAACACGTTTTGCTCTATGGCCCTCCGGGACTTGGAAAGACAACACTCGCCAATATCATTGCCTCCGAAATGGGCGTTTCTATTCGAACCACGAGCGGCCCAGCCATTGAACGTGCCGGAGACCTGGCATCTATTCTCACCAACCTCACCGATCACGACATTTTATTTATCGATGAAATTCACCGCCTCCACCGAACCGTGGAGGAGGTTCTCTATCCTGCAATGGAAGACCACGTACTCGACATCATCATTGGCAAAGGCCCTTCCGCGCGCAGTTTGCGGCTCGACCTTCCAAACTTCACTATCATTGGTGCCACAACCCGCGTTGGTATGCTCTCTTCACCGCTTCGTGACCGTTTTGATGCTCACTACCAACTTGATTACTATGAAGATAGCGATATTGCTGACATTGTTGAACGATCGGCAAAGATTCTTGGTGTAGAGATTGATCAGAGTGGAATTCAAGAACTTGCAAAACGTTCACGAAAAACTCCGCGAATTGCCAACCGCCTCCTGAAACGCGTGAGAGACTTTGCCGAAATGGAAGGTGGAAATGAAATATCCCAGACCGTTGCACAAGAGGCGCTTACGCGACTAGAGATTGACCAGTTTGGTCTTGATTCAGCCGACCGAAAGACCCTCGAGACGATCATTGAACACTACGCAGGTGGACCCGTTGGTGTGAACGCGCTTGCGGCATCATCGGGCCTCGAAACAGACACGATTGAAGAAGTCATTGAACCATTTTTGCTCCAGATTGGATTTATCACACGAACTCCGCGTGGACGCGTTGCAAGTCCGCAAGCCTACAAACATTTAGGCAAGACGCCCAGCGCCCAACAAAAGCTTCTTTAGTTTATTTGTTTACTACTCTCAAACGAAACAAAAATGACCCAGTTTCTTGCTATCGCCATCTACGGACTCGCAACAATTATCTTTATTGTTCTGGGACTTATTATTATTTATCACCTTCGAAAGTATGGCTTCTTAGGTGACGCAACACATTTTATGATTATTGTTTTTGTTATAGTTTCACTTCTGCTCATAACCGCTTCCAGTGTCTACGTTGCGAAGACCGACTGGAGTGCCCTTGATCTTTCGATACAAAACTCCCAAACGATTCAAAGTGACACTCCTATTTTAGGAAACTAAATGAAAAATCTCCAAGCCATTTCATTTCCAGGCAAGCGCGAAGACGAAACGGTTTTACTGTTACTTCGTCGCCACTGGATTATTCTCCTGGCACACGGAATTGTGAGCCTTATCCTCCTTATTGTTCCGATTGCCGGGGCCTTAATTTTACGAAGTATTTTGCCCGGCCTTCAAACCAGTTCAATTTATCCTTTCCTTGTTTTGCTCTTTTGGATCTACCTGATGTTTGTGTGGACCTACTTTTTTGTTGGTTGGATTGATTACTACTTGGACGCGTGGGTTGTCACGAATGATCGCATTATCGATATCGAACAGAATGGTTTGTTCAATCGCGTCATTTCCGAACAGCGATTGTATCGCGTACAAGATGTGACCGCCGAAGTGAAAGGGCCCATTCAAACTTTTTTCAACTTTGGACGTGTCTACATTCAAACGGCAGCAGAACATGAACGTTTTGTTTTCGAAGATGTTGCCGAGCCATACCAGGTAAAAAAGGTTATTATCGAGCTGCACGAAAAGGCGCTGGAGGCCGAATATGCACGTCAGGCAGCCATTGACACAACGGTGGCAATGAACGAAGATTTGTACAGCGCTGAAGCCAAGAAGTTCTACTCGAATCCTGCTGCTGTGGCAGAAAATGTCGAATCTGCTTCCCATGAAACCATGGACGAAGAGGTTATGGAGCAGGTCGAAGGCACCGAGGGAAACAAGGCGGATCAAGCACAAGACAAGAAGCGATACATCCCCCACCCACACGAAATAGATTAGTTAAGACGAATAGTTCGCATGAAGACGAGTGATTTCTCTTTTGATTTACCAAAAAATCTCATTGCACAGCATCCGGTTTCACCACGTGATAGTTCCCGGTTGCTGATTGTTGATCGTGCTACGGGCAAGCTTTCGCACGACTTTTTTTATAATCTTCCTTCATATCTCTCGGGGCGTGATGTCTTGGTTGTAAATAATTCACGCGTTGTTCCTTTTCGATTGTTTGGAACCAGAAACAGAAAAGGGCTGAAGGCGAAGATCGAACTTTTGTTGCTGCACGAAGTTCGAAAGTGCACATGGGAAGCACTTGCGTACCCCCTCAAGAAGTTGCAACAGGGTGACGTGTTGACGTTTGGAAGAAAAAATCGCATTACGTTTACGGTTGGTACGCGAAAAGAAGAAACCATTCTTCTTCACACGCGACTTTCAAAGCAAACGCTGTTCTTACGTCTTGAAAAGATTGGTGAAATGCCTACCCCACCATATATTTTGAAGAAGCTGGCTACAAAAAATCAGTATCAAACAACCTACGCAAAACTTTCTGGTTCTGCTGCTGCCCCAACGGCCGGCTTGCACTTCACACCACGCGTTTTTCGTCATTTACAACGTGCCGGAGTTGAAAAATACGAGACAACACTTCATGTTGGCCTGGGAACCTTTCAACCTATCACAGAATCGCGCATTGAGGCACATAAAATTCATTCGGAACGAATATTCTTGGATGCAAAAACCGCTCGGGCTTTGAATACCGCCAAAAAGAATGACAAAAGAATTATCGCCTGTGGCACAACCAGCCTGCGGACACTTGAGTCGCTGGCGAACTCACAAGGAAAAATTCATGCCACTAAAAAGCAAGGCGAAAATACCAGTATCTATATCACTCCCGGCTACACCTTTAAGTTTACTGATGGGCTCATTACCAACTTTCACCTCCCTAAGTCTTCACTGTTTGTGTTGGTCTGTGCTTTTGCGGGGAAGAAGCTGATGAAGGCTGCCTATGCCGAAGCTATCCGAAAGAAGTATCGCTTTTTTAGCTTCGGTGATGCAATGCTCATTTTGTAGTGTATAATAGAGGGGAATTTACCTATGGCTCGTATGAAGTTTATCGATGCATCAAACGTCAGAGAACAAATTGAACAGTGGGGGCCACAAATCCTTGCAGGGTATCAGACCAACGTTGATTTTACACCTTACAAATTACCTCCTTTTGCAAATTATGTTGTGTGTGGCATGGGCGGAAGCTCTCTCGCGGTAGACATTTTGCATGATTTTCTTGATGACGGCGTGCACATATACGTTGGCCGAAGCTATACACTACCAAAGGAAACCAACGAACGAAGTCTCGTGGTGGTGGTTTCCTACTCAGGAAATACCGAGGAGTCTCTTGCCTGCTACAAAGAAGCACGAAAGCGAAAACTTCCTCTTATCGCGATGGCGCATGGCGGAAAGTTGTCGGAATTAGCAAAGCGGGACGAGGTGCCATTTATTGAGATTTCAAATATTGGCGTTTCGCAGCCTCGTTATTCTTCAGGGTACCAACTAGGATATCATGCACGAATTCTCGAAATGCATGGCCTTATCGAACCTGTGTGGAAGCGGCTCGTTGCTGGCTGCAAGGAAGCTGAGCGATTCCATTTTGAGGATGAAGGTTATTCGCTCGCAAAAAAGATATACAAAACATACCCATTATTCTATATCGATTCAGAGTTTGGCTCGGTGGCGCGTGTCTCTCATATAAAAGTTTCAGAAAACTCAAAGATGCTCAGTCATTGGAATGTTCTCCCAGAGATGAATCACAATGAAATGAACGGATTTATGTTTTCGCAAAAGCAAGGAAAGTTTTCCGCCGTGCTCGTGACTTCTCGTCTTTCGCATCCTCGAATCAATAAACGATTTCACGTGCTTGCAGAACTCATGAAAAAGTACGGCATTAAGGTGTATTCCTTTGAAATGCAGGGCAAAACAAGACTCGCACAAATGCTTTCGGCTATCGAATATCTCGATTGGGTTTCATTTTATCTTTCCCAGATGAATAAAATTGACCCCTCGCCCGTGGACATCGTAGAAGAGTTCAAAAAGGCACTGGGTTAAGAGAATTTAATCGCGCTTTTAGAATAATGTAATTTTGATCCGCTGTAATACACCTACAGTAATTTTTTCGATGTATGAAACGAATCATTCTTGTTGTTTTGTGTCTCTTTTTAGCCGTGCCGTTTCAGGTTTTTGCTTTGGAACCAGTAGCCCTTACAGGCACTCCGCAGATTTTATTTTCTGAAATCATGGCAAACCCGCTTGATGAGTCCACGGGAGAATTTATTGAACTGTATAATGCGTCCGACTCGCCCGTTGACTTGAATGGTTGGGTGTTAAACGATCTTGTTGATGTAAAAGATACCGTAAAAGATTATACGGGTACCTTTGATGTGGGCGTTGCGGGGACAACGGTGGCCCCACATGCTTTTGCGCTTGTTGTAGATCCAGATTACGCTGGTCAGTACAATGATCTCATTGAAGCACGCGCGGATCTCGCTACGCTTGTGATACTTACGGTTGATGATCCGACTCTTGGAAACGGTTTAGGGAATAGCTCGGACACCATCGCGCTCACTTCGGCCGATGGGCTGTATCATATTACTCATTCCTGGGCGAGCGACACCGCCAATGGATTCTCATGGTCAGGATACATGCTTAGCACCCCTTCGGAGGTATGGAAAAAGTCCGTGCAACCAGAGGGAGCATCGCCAGCTTTTGGAAACAACATGAGTCCAGATGCAGCCTTGGAAAAATCTTCAGAAACCGGCGAAGCACCACTCGAAGTTCACTTTGATGCTTCGGATTCCACCGACCCCGAAGGTCTCCCGCTTTCATTTTCTTTGATCTTTGGCGATGAAACTTCTTCGCTCGCACAAACCTCGCCTTCGTTTGTTCATACTTATGCCGAACCGGGCACATATACCGCCACCCTCACGGTTACCGACAGTGAAAATGCATCGAGCACTGCGCAAGAAACCGTTACCGTGACACCAAAGGTTGTTGTCGTGCCCTGTTCGCTCAAGGTTTCTGAAATTTTACCCAACCCTGCAGGCGATGACGCCTCATCGGAGTTCATTGAGATTCAAAATACGGGAACTTTGCCTTGCAACCTTCTTGGACATACCCTCGATGACACCGATGGAGGAAGCTCGCCCTACAAACTTCCAGAACAAACCTTGTCCCCGGGCGCTTTCGTGGCTTTTTACTCGAATACTACACACATCACTCTTAATAATTCAGCAGACAGCGCACGAGTGCTTGATGCCTCAAACAATGTGATCGCGTCTGTTTCATACACTGACTCAAAAGAATCTCAGAGCTACGCCTGGAGTGGTTCCGTCTACGCGTGGACCACGACACTCACGCCCAATGCCCAGAACGTCATGTCAATAGTGGAGACACCGCAAGATGATCCTTCTGGTACCGGAAACACTACAGAACAAGACGACACCCTTGAACTTTCAACCATTCATGATGCGAAAAAGCTGCAAGATGACGACAGCGTTATGGTAGAAGGATACATTATCGCAAAACCAGGAACGCTGAGCTCCCAATACTTTTACATTCACGACGGAACATCGGGATTGCAAGTTTATTCTTCCAAGAAGCTCTTTCCAAGTCTTCGCGTTGGCCAGAAGGTGCGCGTTACCGGCACTCTTTCAAAGACAGAAAACCTCACGCGAATCTTGACGCACGCAAAGGAGGACGTTCAGATTCTCACCAGTACAAAATCGATACATGCCAACAAAAAGAAAACCGGAAGCATCAAAACCTCCGACGAAGGAGAGCTCGTAAGTGTCGCTGGAACTATTGAGAAAAAGCTTGGCACGTCTGTTGTAATAAATGACGGAAGCGGGCCACTCACCATTTCATTCCGAGACGGCAGCGGCCTCAAAGCATCCTCCGTCACCACCAATAAGCCGGCGTCTATTCAAGGAATTGTTACCGTAAGTAATGGCCAAGTGGCGGTTTTGCCCCGCGGGTCAGGGGATGTGGTAACCGCAGCCTCACTCACACAACTCAAAGGAACGCTTCCCAAAACAGGAGCGGACATAGTAAGTCTCTTCTTGGTTACACTTCTCGTAAGCCTCGTAATGTTCGCGTGCCATCAACTATTCTTAGCAATCAGATCGAGAACTTTTGTTTCCGCATCTTTGAAGAAGGGTGGAAAGAACTTAGCAGGTGCAATATCGGTCGAATCTTTGAGAACCGAGAGGTCGGCGGGTTTAATTTTGCCTACGAACAAATCCTGAAGCTTACCGCCCGCTTTCAAAAACTTTTCGATCTCAAATACTCCCAGCAAATACTGCGCATCTTTAGCAAATACGCCAGGCTTACTCGTGTCTCCCAAACCTCGTTTCACACGAAAGGTGTACTTCCAGGCGCTCTCAACACTTGCACCAAGTTTTCGTAAGACATTATATGTTTCACGAAATGAGGCGCGACTTCCAATGTCTGCTGCAATAACAAAGTACGATGTGCTTACAAAATATGGGTTATCCGTAACCATCTTTCGGGCGATTGCTGCTAAACCTTCTTCCGTTCCAAGATATGCGGCAGTTCCGATGGCAAAGATTTCCAAGGGTTGAACCTTTGCGTTGGTTCCTCGGATCACATGGACACCAATTTCGTGCGCCAAGACTCCTGGAAGACTCGAAGGGCCAAACTTTGATCCAGCCGCGATATAGACGGTGTTGCTTTTTCTTGCCACCGCAACACGAACTGAGTGACCAGAACGAATCTCTACTTTTACCCCTTCCAGTCCGATCTCCTGGAGGTAATCAAGGGCGCGGTCTTTAGCTTCATAGGCCAACAAAAACTTTGCTTTTTTCTTCTTGAAGTTTCGTAAGCGGTACCGTTCAAGAATTCTCCGTGCGCGAAGTGTTGCCTCTTCACTCGGGAGTTCAAAAATCTTTGCTGATTGTGCAGCAAACTGCGGCGTTCCAACGAGTGAGGAAAGCTCCAGTGTGGCAATGAGCTCGTCGCGGCACGCCACAAGTAATGGAGCAAATTCGCCCTCTACATCCTGAAGCGAAGAAATCTTTTTTATGTCCCGAGCAATTTGTTCTTTCGGAACGGGTGCATATTTAAAAATTGGATTGCTTCCACGTTGCTCAAAAAACCTCTTTTTTTCTTTTTCGAGGTTTATAGGATTCAAAACAGGCAGCAGATCAAAGTGAGAAAACACCTCAGCGATAGCGGCATCAAGTTTTTTTTCGGACGCAGTAACCATGCTATTTCTTTGATGGATCAATAAGGAAGTTTCGTAAATCGCGGCGGGCAAGAATTACCTTGTGTTTGCTTTCAGGAATTTTTTCTACCGCAAGAAGTGTCTCGATTCGTTCACCGCGAACATAAAATACGGCCTCAACAACATTTCTCTTGGAAGATGTTTGCGAAAACGATCGGCTTCGAATAGGAAGCCCAAGCTTCTCCGCAAACTCTGGATCAATAAGACTAATATTCTTTCCGGTATCAATCTTCGCTTGCATCTGAACAAGATTTTTCTGATTATCACGGATTTTAATAAGCTCCATTGCACCAAGAATCTTCTTGCCAGTAACGTCTTGAACGCGACGCTCAATCTCGCTTCCAAAGAGTTCCTTGGCAACAGCAATTCCCTTGGCCACCGAGGTCACCTTCAGCCCCTGAACCCGGCGCAACCGTTCCTGCAAAGGCGCAAGGTTCGCAAACTGAATACCAAGGCCTGGGCGTGCATTAATTTCCAAGATGATCGGTCCACGATACTTATCAAGAGCAACGTCAACACCGAGATATCCCAATCCCGTTACCTCCTGACATCGGATAGCGATGCTCAAAATCTCATTCCAGAAAGGAATTTGAACATTTTGCAAATCAGCCCCCGTATCTGGATGCTCATCAATAATAATGTTTCGAGGTTTTTCAATGATAGCGCTCGTTGTAATACCAAGCGTCAGATCTATCCCGCATCCAATGGCGCCCTTCATTAAGTTTGCCTTGCCTTTTGAACGCTCCGTGGGAACACGAAGCATGGCCATCATAGGGATACCATTGAACACAATCACGCGAATATCGGGAATACCCTTTGGCGAAATTTCTCGAAACTCTGGTGCATTGATAATCTTTTCTTCAAAAAATGCGATGTCGGGTGAGTTTGAAAGCGAGTAGCTTCCATCCAAAATATTTAACGTGTGCGCCTGGAGGGCTTTTACATTCCACTCTTCCCCGGCACCCGTGACCCAAACCGTTTCCCCATCTTCGCGTTGGATTTTTTTGTTAAATACAATAATTCCTTCACCACCGTATCCAGAGTTCGGCTTCACAGCAAAGCGTTCAGGAAGCCCCAGCCAATCAAAATCAAGAATCTGCCCAACGTTTTCTATGGATCCCAGATACTTTGGAACGGGGATCTCATTTTTTTCGAGAACGCGTTTCGTCTCAAGCTTACTGTCGGCAATAGCAATAGCCCGCTTCCGATTGTACGGA